>NZ_BTTW01000006.1 GCF_036245865.1 Corallococcus caeni
AGCGGCGCAGCGTCAGGGCGCCGGTGGCGCTGCCCAGCTGCACGTCGGTCTCCACGAGGATGCTCTCACCCGTGGCGGCGTTGACGGGGTCTCCCGCCGTCGGCAGGCGCTCGCCTTCGGGGCCGCACCTGCAGAGGCCGTCCTCACAGGGCTGGGGCGGGGCGGCGCAAGCCCAGGTGCTGCGGCAGCAGGTAGCGCCATTGTTGGGGGCGCCCGGGGCGGGGTTGACGGGGTTGCAGAACGGGTCGTTCGAGCAATCCGTATAGTCATTGCAGCGGATGGAGCCGTCACAGGTGCACTGCACCTGCTTGCCATCCTCGCAATGGGTGATGAGGTTGTTGACGCACGAGTCCTGGGCAAGAGCGACGCCGGGCAGACACACCAGCACCGCGGCCAGCAGGGCCAGAGGCTTGAAGGAGGGTGACATGAATTGAGGAATTCCTGAGAGAAGCCAGGTGGAAGTCAGCGGTTGATTTCGGGAGCCCGAGGAGCAGCGGCGGCGGCCTTCCAGGTGGAAGGCGGCACGCACAGGCGCTCCGGGGTGGTGGGCAGCAGTTGCTGGCAACGCCAGTCGGTGGGGCAGTCCGTGGGCTTCTGGCAGGTGCGGCTGCAGAAGTAGCCCGCTTCCGCGCGGGCGGCGCCGCCCGGTGCGGCGTGCAGGCACAGCCCAGAGGCGCAATCCGAGTGCGAGCCCTGGGTGCAATCCTCACCCAAAGCCATGAGCCCCGTCCCATTCCCCTGGGGCCGGTGCTCGGTCAGGACAGGAGGCGATGCAGCGGGTGCGGTTTCACGCGGCGTCCCGCTCTCGCTACACCCTGCCATCGCCAGCAGGCCCAGAATCCCCCAGAAACGACTTCCCCCAACGCACACCTTCATGTCGGACTTCTCCTATTCCCGAAGTCCTAAACATGATCCTCTCAATCGTTGTCAAGTAGACAGCTTGCTTGGATGCAATTCGTTGCGTCTGGAAGTTGTCCCGCAGGATCAATCCAGCGGGAACAGCCGCGCTTCCTTCGCCAGCACCTCATTGCGCGCCAGCAGTCCCGTGAACCGCTTCGTCCCGTTCCTCGCGTCGAACCGTGCCGCGATGTCGCGCGCCTGGGAATCCAGCCAGTCCTTCAGCGCTCCGGTCCCGTAGCCCCCGTCCACCGCGTGCAGCGGGAACGCTCGGGGCAGTCGCAGACTCACTTCGTCCCGGCTGTCCGCCACCACCTGGCCCAGCAGGAAGGACGACGCCGCGTAGAAGGTGAACCGGTCCCGGTGGCTGGCGTGCTCCAGCGCCCAGCCCAGGTGCTTCTCCAGCAGGGTCAGTCCTCGCGACAGGTTGCCGGTCAGCGCCAGGAACTCCAGGTGCTCTCCCACCGTGGAGAGGAACTCGCGGTTCTTCGCCACCATCGCGTAGCCGCGCAGGTGGCAATCCCTGGCTTCCTTCATCCGCTCCAGCTTGAAGAGCGGATACAGCAGCGTGCCCAGCGTCAGGTGCGGGATCTCCGCGCAGGACTGACGCCCGTCCAGGATGGGCTTCGCCTTCTGGATGGCCTGCTCCCACTCGCCCTTGTCCACGTGGTGGTCCAGCTCGTCGTCCAGCTCGCAGACGCGGCAGTCCGTCAGGTGGTCGCGTGGCGCGACCAGCCACGCCTCCCACAGGCGCTCCGCCTCCGCCGTGTCCCCCATGTCCCGGGCCATCTGGTAGCGCAGCTTCAGCGCCGCCCGCCTGCCCGCGTCCAGCTTCGAGAAGCTCTGGTCCACGTCATCCAGCGCGTCGGAAATCTGCTTGCGGCTGATGTGCGGGAACTCGTCCAGCCGCCCCACCACCCACTTCTGCTTCCAGAGCATGTCCTCCGGGTCGAACCGCTGCGGGTCCTTCTTCTGCTGCCCCCGGCACCACGCGAACGCCACCAGCGCCTTGTCCGGATAGCCCCCGAACGTCGCCGCGTCGATGAGCGCGTCCCGCAGCTCGTACCCCAGCGGCACGTCGCCGTGCACGTCCACCAGCCGCACCGCCTCCTCCAGCGCGCGCACCTTCGCGTCGCCCTCGGGCAGCTCGCCCGCCTGCGCGCGCAACGCCTCCACCTGCTGACGCCAGTCCCCCATCAGTGCATCCCCCGCGAGCCACCGCCCGACGAACCACCCCCGCCGCCCTCATCCAGCCTCGCCGAGATGAGCCCCAGCAGCCCGTGGTTGAGCAGCGCCATCTCCTGCGCGTTCAGCGGGTGCTGTCCCAACAGCAGCGCCTGCACGTAGAGCATCTCCACCGACAGCTTCAGCAGCTCGCGCGACTCCACCGCCGCCAGCCTCCGCACCACCGGGTTGTGCAGGTTGAGGCAGAGCAGCGCCCGCTCCTGGCCGCCCGTGCCCGCCATCACCCCGTCCAGCACGCCCGCGTACAGGTCGTCCGACTCCTCCCGTGCCCGCTCCGCGTCCCGCCGGAACGCCCCTTCCGCATCCGAGCTGTAGAGCGTGGGCACCTCCGCCGGGAAGAACTTCTTCACCTCCACGGCGCAGCGGAACGGCGCCAGCACGCCTTCCGCCAGACGCAGCAGCGGGTAGACGGCTTCGCGCTCGTCCAGCGTCAGCTCCTCGAAGCTCTGGGGCAGGTCCGCCGCCGAGAACGGCGCCACCTGCGCCTCCGGCACCACGTGCGGCAGCTTCTCCAGGAGCGCCGTGTCGTGCGTGTACGCCGCGTTCAGCACGCACAGCCCCTGCGCCCCGGCCACCCGCGCCACCTGCCGGAACGCGTCCAGCGTCGGCGTGTAGCGCACTACCGGCCACGACCGCCGGTAGTCCGCCAGCGTCATCACCCCGAGCGACGTCTCGAAGGGCAGCCAGTGGATGACCAGCCGGTAGAAGTCATCGTCGTCCAGCGCCAGCCCCTTCACCGACAGCCCATGCAACGCAATCAGCCGCTGCAGCGCCTTGGGCTCCTCGCGCGCCAGGTCCATGAGGTACTGGCGCAGGGACTGCCCCAGCGCCTCGCGCGCCTTCGCCAGCACCGCGTCCTCGTAGAAGGACTCGCGGCTCGCGGTGGGCCTCAGCCCGTTCGCGTTCACCACGCACTTCACGAAGAACGCCCACTCCGGCAGCAGGTTCTCCGCGCTCTCCGACAGGAGCATCTGCTTCAGGTACACGCGGTGCTTCTGTCTGGCATTGAAGTGCGGCGACGCCGGCAACACATACGCCACGCCGTCCACGTCCCCTGCCTCCGAGCGCAGCGGAATCACATCCAGGAAGTCCGTGCCGAACACCTCGCGCCCGTACGCGAGCAGCGCCCGCCGCCGGTCCCCGGGCGTCTCGTAGAGGCGGCGCCAGGGCGGGCCGTCCGGGTTGAGCGTCTCCGTCTTCCCGTCCACCGTGAGCCGCACGGGGAAGGGCAGGAGGCCGCCGTAGTGCTTCGCCAGCTGCCGCACGCGCTCCGGGGTGAACCACTCCACCATGTCCGGCCGGGCCACCAGGTAGACGTGCGTGCCGGGGGCGTCCAGCGGGTGCTCGGAAACGCGGACGTCGTAGGTGCCGTCGTGCCGGCCCCGCCACTCCAGCGTCCGCCCGTCCCCCTTCGCCGAGCGCGTCACCACCAGCAGCTCGTCGCACACCATGAAGCACGACAGGAGGCCGATGCCGAACTGGCCGATGAAGTCGTTGCGGCGCGCCTCCAGCTGCTCGCGCTTGGAGGATTCTCCAATCGTGGCCAGGAAGCGGTGGATCTCCTCCTCCGTCAGCCCCACGCCCTCGTCGGTGAAGAGCAGGGTGGGCGGCCCGCCGTCCTGCTTCTCCCGCAGCTCCAGCCCCACGGCGCCCGTCGCCTGGGGCTCCAGCTGCTGGCGGGCGCGGATGGCGTCCGTGGCGTTCTGGAGCAGCTCCCGCACGTAGACCCCGGGCGAGCTGTACAGGTGGTGGGACAGGAGGTCGATGACCCCACGGAGGCTGACTTGGAATCGATGGTCCACGTGGCCATCGAGCGTAGCGCGCTGCTTCCTCCTCGGGGCCACAATCCCCCGCCGTGGGTGGATGAAGGCATGTGTCCTTCCCATGGCAGCCGGACACGCCAGCCCCCTTCCGCCTCCCTGGCGGGGTGGTATGTCGCGCCCCGGCCGTGCGGCGCCCCTGGGCGGCACGGTGGCATGTCGTCTTTTTCCTCCCTCCTGGAGCGGACAACGATGGGCAACAATCTGAAGGCAGTGGTGGTGGGCGCGGTGCTGGGCGTCGCGGGCGCGGCCTTCGCGCAGGCCACGCCGGCGTCCCCCAAGGCCGACGCGAAGGCGGCGGCCAAGGCCCCCGCGGCCGGCAAGCCGGCGGCCACGACGGGCAAGACGGAGGTGACGTGGTGGGGCCACGCCGCCTTCGTGGTGAAGACGCCGGGCGGCGCGACCATCGCCATCGACCCGTGGCTCACCAACCCCAAGGCCCCGCAGGGCGCCACCTGGCCGGAGGCGGTGGACGCCATCCTCGTGACCCACGGCCACTTCGACCACGTGGGCGAGACGAAGGCCCTGGCCCAGAAGACCAACGCCAAGGTGTACGGCTGCTTCGAGCTGGTGTCGCTGCTGGGCCTGCCGGAGGCGCAGGCCATGGGCGCCAACGTGGGCGGGACGTTCACGGTGAAGGACGCCACCATCCACCTGGTGGAGGCGGTGCACTCCAGCAGCTACCAGGCGGACCCGAAGGCCGCGTCGCAGTACGCCGGCGCGCCCCTGGGCTTCGTCATCGAAATCGCCAACGGCCCCACGCTCTACCACGCCGGTGACACCGGGGCCTTCCAGTCCATGGCCCTCATCGCGGAGCAGTTCAAGCCCACCGTGGCCATGCTCCCCATCGGCGGCCACTTCACCATGGACCCCGCGCAGGCCGCCGCCGCCGTGAAGCTGCTGAAGGTGAAGTCCGTGGTGCCCATGCACTACGGCACCTTCCCCGCCCTGGCCGGGACCCCGGACGCGCTCACCACGGAGCTGAAGAAGACCCGGTCCACCGCCAAGGTGGTCTCCCTGGAGCCCGGCAAGGCCACCGCGCTGTAAGGCCTTCCCGGTGGGTCGTCCCCGCGCGCTCGTCCGCCCCGGGTGGACGGGCGCGCTGTTTTTCCACGAGCCATCAGCATCCGTTGCGCAACGCCACCGCTGGCCTGGGGCCGGGTGGCATCCCGGAAGCGACTGGGTTATTCCCCGCTTCGTGCGCTTGTCGGCGGGAACCGGCCGCGCGCGTTCGAGGGGTGTACCGGTGTCGGTGCTGGTTTTTGGAAGGGGGACCTGGTTGGCCACGCTCCTGGCGGACGTGGTCGCCGCGCATGCCCAGGCCCCCACGCCCGTCCCGTCGCCCCCGCTCCAGGAGGCCTCCTCCGGCCGCGCCCGGGGCCGCGCCTTCCTGCGCCGCACGCTGCGGGCCTCGGGGCTCGTCTACGGCACCCCCGTGCCGCTGCCGTCGCCGGTGGATGGCGGTGAGCCCGCGGACCTCCCGGCGCGCGCCGTGGAGGACGAGCTGTTCCACGCCGTGGTGCGCACGCTGGCGCGCATGGCGCTGGACCTGGCTCGGGTGATGGACGCGCCGGAGGGCCCCCGGGTGGAGCAGCTGCTGGTGCTCTTCGCGGTGCTGGCGGGCGAGCTGGACCTGGCGGTGGCGCTGGACGCGCGGCTCGCCGCGGGGCTGCCGGTGCCCCGGCGGATGGTGGGCCGGGTGGAGGACGCGCTCGACAAGCGGGCGCCGTCGCTGGCGGGCGACCCCGTGTACGGCCTGGTGCTGCACAACGGCGCGCAGTACGCGGACGCGCAGCTGTTCTGCCGGCAGGCCATCGACCTGTTCGCCAGCGGGCGGCTGTCGCGCGCGGGGGCGGAGCGGCGGCGGGACTTCGCGGCGCGGCAGAAGGCGCTGCTGGTGGACGTGCTCACCGCGCTCGCGTGCGTGGACCGGGAGCCCAGCCAGCCCGCGCGCCGCGCCATCCTCCGGCAGGTGGAGGGCCTGAAGCTGCCGCACGCGCTGGAGGGCGAGGTGAAGGCCGCGGTGCGCCAGTCCTTCGAGCGAAAGCGCGACGTGCGGGACGTGGTGCGCCGCGTGCGCAGCGTGGACATGCGCCACCTGCTCCTGGAGCAGGCGCTGCTGGCGGCGCTGGTGGACGGCCGTCGCACGCGGCGGGAGCGGGCCTTCATCGACACGCTGGCGGGCGCGCTGCACGTGCCCCAGGCGGAGCTGCGGCGTCTGGAATTGGAGATGGCGGAGTTCTACGCGCGGCACCGCTCGCTGGTGGATGTCTTCACCGTGTCGGACGCGGCGGGCGCCATGGGCGAGGAGCTCATGGGCGGCATGCAGGAGACGCTGGAGAAGAACTTCCACCGGCTCATGCAGGAGGCGCGCGAGACGGGTGACCTGGCGGTGCTGCTCACCAAGGCGGCGCGGCGCCAGAAGCTCACCGCCGACGAGCGCCAGCGCATGCGCGCCCAGCTCATCGACGTGGCGAAGGCCATCCCCGCGCTGGCCATCTTCGCCGCGCCGGGCGGCATCCTGCTCCTGGCGGCGCTGGCGAAGGTGCTGCCCTTCAGCCTGCTGCCCAGCGCCTTCCAGGACGGGCCCGCGGTGGACTCCGACGACGAGGACACCCTGGAGCGCGAGGCGGTCTGAAGCCCCGCCCCCCGCGTCCGGCGTGTCTAGTTCGCCTCGGAGACGGTGACGCGCAGGTGCTGGGACAGCGGCGTGGCGTAGCGCGACGCGGGCACCCGGCGCACGGTCCTGTCCGTGTCCAGGCTCCACTCGGGGGGACCCTGGTGCGGGCCCACGGCGGGCTCCTCGTCCAGCTCCGTGCCCACGTCCCACAGGTACACCCTGGACGTGATGTCGCCCGCCAGCGGGGTGTTGGCGCTGTCGAAGAGGGCGATGCCCTGCTCGTCGGTGCCGAAGACCCAGTCGTTGGACTGGCCGAACATCGTCGCGAAG
This sequence comes from Corallococcus caeni, assembly GCF_036245865.1. Taxonomy (NCBI): domain Bacteria; kingdom Pseudomonadati; phylum Myxococcota; class Myxococcia; order Myxococcales; family Myxococcaceae; genus Corallococcus; species Corallococcus caeni. The sequence goes on from NZ_BTTW01000006.1 coordinate 6,913, forward strand.
GACAGCCGCTCCGACGGGCGGGCGGTCACGGTGAACTCGTAGGCGTGGCCCGGCAGCAGGGGCCCGGGCGCGGCCGCGTCCACCGGCGTGTTGAAGGTGCCTGACGCGCTCACACCCATGGGCGGAGTCGTGGAGAGGGCGCTGGCCAGGCGCGAGGTGTCGCCCATCTCCGCGAGGGCCTCCAGGCCCTGTCCCCGGTCCTGGGCGCCTTCCGTGAACAGCGGCGCGGTGGTGTTGTGCACGGCGAAGACGCCCGGGGACAGGGGCGTGGCCACGCCGTTCAGCGGCGTGAGCCAGGTGTGCAGCGCGATGACGTCGCCGCCCTCCGCGATGGCCTCCAGCCCCTGGCCCCGGTCGGGCTGGCCCTCGGTGAAGAGGGGCTCGCTGCCCGCCGTCACGGTCCACACTCCCGGCGAGATGCGCACGGGCTTGATGCCCTCGGAGGTGTTGAGGGTGACGCGGTCGTCGGAGACGTTCTCGATGCGCACGGTGAAGCGGTGCGTGGCCGCGTCGTGGGCCAGCTGCACGCGGATCATCGACGTGAGGTCCGGCATGGCGAACGTCTGGCCGCTGCTGAGCACGGGCCGCGTGCCCACGCGCCGCACCATGGCGTTGGAGTCCTTGCTGCCCGGGCCATCCGTGGACGCGCTCTGCTTCGGGCCGGTGTGCGCGCCCACGGCGGGCTCCTCGTCCACCTCCGTGCCCGCGTCCCAGAGGACCACGTGCGAGGTGATGTCCCCTGTCAGCGGCTGTCCGTCGGAGGAGTAGAGCGGGATGCCCTGGGGCTCGGTGCCGAAGAACCAGTCATTGGACTGGCCGAACATGGTGGCGAAGGAGAGCCGGTGGTTGAGGCCCGCGGTGAAGCTGAACTCGTAGGTGTCGCCCGGGGCCAGCGGGCCCGGTGACGTGCCGCTCACCTTCGTGTCGAACCGGCCGGACTTGAGCTGCTGGAAGGGGGCCACGTTCTCGATGCGCACGCGGAAGCGCCGGGAGGACTGCTCGGCGTCGTCGGAGCCGCAGGCGGACAGCGTGAGCAGACCGAGCGCGGCACAGGCGACGCTTCCACGGAAGGAGCGGATGGACATGGCGAAAGCCTCCAGGGGCCTCGCGGAATCGCGACGCCCGACAATGTTGCTCGCACTACGCAGGGGCGCTGGCGGCGGTTACACCCGGTGCGTGAAAGGGATTTCCCCCGAGGAGGGCCGGGGCAGGTGATGCCCCCGGAACGCGTTGAACAGGCGAGAGGGTTTGCCCTGTGCATCCGGGGCCCGGGCTCTGGCGTGCACGTGAGCCGTGTCACTGTATGATTTGAGAGCGAGTGGACCGCCCGCGCCCGAGTCCCTGACCCAGGGGCGGCTCCAGGAGGAGTTGGTGACGCTCCTCCTGCGCTACGTGAAGCGGAAGTGACGGGTGTCAGACCTGTGAGTAGCCTTCACGCCTCATGACAGCAGTGAGGGGGATGTCACGAAGCTCTTGATCGATACGAATGTCTTGATTCCGCTGGAGCCCACCTCGCCCGGTCAGGTCGAGGAGTTGATGGAGCCCGCGACCCGGTTGGTGAGAGCCATTGAAGAGGCTGGCCATCAGCTCTTCATTCATCCGGCCATGAAAATGGATGTCGAGCGGGATCGCGACGAAGGTCGCCGCGAGCTTCGCGAGTTGCTGCTCGGCAAGTACCTCCCGCTGCCCGCGCCGCCTCCTGTCCCCAGCAGCTGGGACGAGGTCCTGGGCAGCCCGGAACTCCACTCCAACGATTGGGTGGACCACCAATTGCTCGCGGCCGTGCGCTCCAATGCCGTGGGCGTCCTGGTAACGGAAGACCTGCGCATCCACCGGAAGGCGAAGCGCGTCGGGTTGAAGGAGCGCGTCGCCACGGTCAGCGAAGCCCTCGCGATGTTGCAGAGCCTGCGGGACCAGTTCGCCCGGCCTCCCCCCGCGGTGGAGTTCACGTTCGCCCATGACATGGATGCGGAAGCCCCATTCTTCGACAGCCTCCGGGCGGACTACCCGCCGTTCTCGGAGTGGTTCCGCAAGTGCCAGATGGAGCACCGCCGGTGCTGGGTGGTGCGGGGGCACGGCCGTCATCTGGCGGCGCTGTGCCTCATCAAGGAGGAAGAGGGCGTCATGACGCTGAAAGGGCGCACGCTGAAGCTCTGTACGTTCAAGGTCGCGCCCGAGCATCAGGGACGACGCCTGGGCGAGCTTCTGCTCAAGAGTGTTTTCGAGCACGTTGCGAAGAACGGTCACGCGTTCGTCTACGTGACGGCTTATGAGCGCCAGGGCGCGCTGATTGCCGTGTTCGAGGACTTCGGCTTCCAGGTGGAGGGGCGTACCGAATCAGGCGAACTCGTCCTCGTGAAACGGATGAAGACAGTGGACACGACCGAAGTCCTGACGCCGCTCGACTTCCATGTGCGCCATGGGCCGCCCGCGATGAAGTTTGACGTGCCGTCCTTCATCATCCCCATCGAGCCCCGGTTTCATCACCTGCTCTTCCCGGACGCGGACTCGCAATTGTCGCTGGAACCAGGCCTCCATCCCTTCGGCAATGGCCTGCGGAAGGCGTACCTGTGCCGGGCGTTGACCCGGCAGATAGAGCCCGGTGCGTCCCTGCTCTTCTACCTGAGCCATTCCCAGAAGGCCGTGACGGTCGTAGGCGTCGCCGAGCAGACGCTGGTGTCCACCGATGTCGATGAACTCGCTGCCACGGTGGGGAAACGGACGGTCTTCTCCCTTCGCGACATGCAGGCGCTGTGCTCGAATGGCGAGGTGCTCGCCATCCTCTTCCGACAAGCGGCCATCCTGAAGACGCCGATTCCTCTCGGTGACCTCTGTCGTCATGGAGTGCTCAACGGCCCTCCGCAGTCCATCACCACCGTGCAGCAGGGAGGTCGTGAATGGCTTCGCCAACGGCTCGGGCTGTAGTCCTGCTGCCCATCCAGCCCCGGTATGCGACGCCCATTCTGGAAGGGCTCAAGCGCGTCGAGTTCCGAAAGCGTGCCTTCCGGCGGGAGGTCTCGCACGTCGTCGTCTACTCCTCCAGCCCGGTGAAGCAGGTCGTCGGCTTCTTCGACATCCAGGGCATCGACGAGGCTCCTCCCGAACAGCTCTGGCGCCGCTACTCGCGGGTGGGGGCCATCCTGAAGGAGGACTACGACCGGTACTTCTCGCGATGTGACGGAGGCGTCGCGATCCAGGTGGGAAAGGTGCACGTCTTCGCGAAGCCCTTCCCGCTGGGAGACATCTCTCCGGAGCTACGGGCGCCCCAGAGCTATGCCTATCTGAGCTCGCACGCCTTCACGAAGATTCGTGGCCGGCGGACGCTCGCCACCTGATGGACCGCGAGCACCCCGTCCGCCCGCGGGCCGGTGGGGTGCTTCAAGCGAAGCGAGGGTGTCGCCTCAGCGGCCCGTCGCCTGCGCATCCACGGCGGCCAGTTCGTCCTTCGTGAGCTTGACCTCCGCGCCCGCGAGGTTCTCCTCCAGGTGCTTCACGGAGGACGTGCCGGGGATGGGCAGCATCACCGGCGAGCGCGCCAGCAGCCAGGAGAGGGCGATCTGCGCGGGCGTCGCGTCGTGCTTCTTCGCCACGGAGTCGAGCGTGCTCCCCGGCTTCGCCAGGCCGCCCGTCGCCAGCGGGAACCACGGGATGAAGCCCAGGTTCTCCTTCTCGCAGTAGTCCAGCACCTTCTCGTGCACGCGGTCGGTCAGGTTGTAGCGGTTCTGCACCGACACGATGTCCACCACCTTGCGCGCCCGCTGGATTTCCTCCACCGACACCTCCGACAGGCCGATGTGGCGGATCTTCCCTTCCTTCTGCAGCGCCTTCAGCTCGCCCAGCGACTCCTCCACCGGGACCTTCGGGTCGATGCGGTGCAACTGGTACAGGTCGATGCGCTCCAGCTTCAGCCGGCGCAGCGACATCTCCAGCTCCTGGCGCAGGTACTTGGGCGCGCCCACCGGGTGCCACTCATTGGGGCCCGTGCGCACCAGGCCCGCCTTGGTCGCCACCACCACGCCCTTGGCGTAGGGGTGCAGGGCCTCCGCGATGATCTCCTCGCTGACGTAGGGGCCGTAGGAGTCCGCCGTGTCGATGAAGTCCACGCCCAGCTCCAGCGCGCGGCGCAACACGCGCACCGCCTCCGCCCGGTCCTTGGGCGGGCCCCAGATGCCGGGGCCGGTGAGCTGCATGGCGCCATAGCCCAGCCGGTGGACGGGCAGGTCCCCGCCCAGCTTGAAGGTGCCGCTCTTCTCCGCGGGTCGCGTCGAGGTTCCGCTCATGAGTGCTTCCTCCGTGCAGGTGAATGCCCCAATGGATGCATGTGCAGGAAATGCGTTTCCCCCGCGAGGTCAGGACGCCCGGTAGCGTCCGGCCAGGGTGTGGGTGGCTCCACGCAGCAGGCCGACCTCGGCCTTCTCCAGGGCCGCGAGGGCCTCCGCGGCCTCCAGCCCGGGGACGCAGACCGTCTCGCCACGCTCCAGCGCGACGAGCGACGCGGTGACCACGTCCTCCGGCGACATGGTGCCGGGATAGCCGCCGTTGAATTCGGTGAAGGTCATGCCCGGGCAGACGACCTGGGCCTTCACGGGCGTGCCGCGCAGTTCGCCCGCGAGCGTGCGGGTGAAGTGGACGAGGAATGCCTTCGCGCCCGCGTAGGTGGCCCGGTGGGGCAGGGGGCCCGGCGGCAACGCGCCGGAGAAGGCGAGCAGGGAGGCGACGTTGATGACCGCGCCCTTCCCGCGCGCCAGCATGCCGGGCAGCGCCGCGCGCGTGGCCAGCATGGGCGCCATCATGTGCAGGTTCGCCAGCCCCTCCAGGGCCGCGGGCTCCACCTGCGCGAACGGGCCGTAGCCGCCCACGCCCGCGTTGTTGATGAGCAGGGTGAGGTCGTCGCCCGCCGCGCGCCCGGCCACCCGCTGGAGGTCCGCGTGCACCGTGAGGTCCGCCCGCAGCACCTCCGCGCGGACGCCATGCACCGCCGTCAGCTCCGCCGACAGCGCCTTCAGCCGCTCCTCCCGCCGCGCGACGAGGACGAGGTCATACCCGAGCGCCGCCAGCCGCCGCGCATACACCGCGCCAATTCCCGCGGACGTGCCCGTCACCAACGCTGTCCCTCGACTGCCTGCCATGCCTGCTCCTTGAAAAGTGAAGAGGGTGCGCGCCGGGGCCCGTCGCGATGAATGCTGGAGATGGGGACTGCCAACGCGAAGCGCACGCCGCCGGGGCCGCACCCTCGGCCGCTGGGTAACGAAGGGCCGCCGGCCGTGCAAGCGGGATGCAGGCAGGCGCCACTCCGGCGGCGCTCCTTCAGCCCAGGGCCTTGGCCGTCGTCTCCGGCGTGTCCCGGAACTGCTGGTGGTACAGCTCCGCGTAGAGCCCGCCCTTCGCGAGCAGCTCCGCGTGGTTGCCGCGTTCGACGACGGCGCCGTGCTCCAGCACCAGGATGAGGTCCGCGTGGCGGATGGTGTTGAGCCGGTGCGCGATGACGATGCTCGTGCGGCCCGACAGCAGCTGCCCCAGCGCCTGCTGGATGAGCGCCTCCGTGCGCGTGTCGATGTTCGCCGTCGCCTCGTCGAGGATGAGCACCCGCGGATTGGCGATGACCGCTCGCGCGAACGCGAGCAGCTGCCGCTGCCCCTGGCTGAGCGTCGCGCCCCCTTCGCCCAGCACCGTGTCGTAGCCCTGCGGCAGCCGGGTGATGAAGTCGTGCGCGTGCACCGCCTTCGCCGCCGCCTCCACCTCCTCGCGGGTGGCGTCCTGCTTCCCGTAGGCGATGTTGTCCGCCACCTTCCCGCTGAAGAGGAACGGCTCCTGGAGCACCATGGCCATCTGCCGGCGCAGGCTGCCGCGCGACACCTGGCGCACGTCATGTCCGTCCAGCAGCACCGCGCCCCCCGTCGCGTCGTAGAAGCGCGGCACCAGGCTGGCCACCGTCGTCTTGCCCGCGCCCGTGCGTCCCACCAGCGCCAATGTCTGACCGGGCTTCAGGTGGAAGGACACGTCGCGCAGCACGGGCCGCGCGGGGTCGTACCCGAAGGACACTCCCTCGAACGCCACCTCGCCCTTCAGCGGTCCCAGCTCCACCGCCCCGGGCACGTCCGGCGGCTCCGTCGCCTCGTCGAGGATGGTGTAGATGCGCTCCGCCCCCGCCAGCGCGGACTGCATCAGCGCGGCCACGGACGCGGCCAGTTGCACCGGCCGGAAGAACTGCTGCACGTAGATGAGGAACGCCGCCACGCCGCCCACCGTGAGGTGCCCGTCCAGCGCCAGCGCGCCGCCGTAGCCAATCACCAGCGCGGTGGACAGCGTGGAGAGCAGGTCGATGGCCGGCGAGAACGCGGACGTGATGCCCACCGCCGCCACGTTCGCGTCGCGGTTGGCCGCGTTGCGGTCGCGGAAGCGCTCGATGTTCTTCTCCGTGCGGTTGAACGCCTGCGCCTGCCGCACGCCGCCAATCTCCTCCTGGAGGTTCGCCGTCACGTCGCCCACCGTCTGCCGCGTCTTGCGGTAGGCGTTGCGCGCCCGCGACGCGAAGAACCAGGTGGTGAGCACGATGGCGGGGATGAGCGAGAAGCACGCCAGCGCCAGCCGCGCGTTGAGCGCGAACATCGCGACGAGCACGCCCACCAGCCCCAGCATCGACCCCAGCAGCTGCGTCAGCCCCTGCGCGAAGAGCTGGTTGAGCGTGTCCACGTCGCTGAGCAGGCGGCTCATCAGGTCGCCCAGCGGGCGGCGGTCGAACCACGACAGCGGCAGCCGCTGGAGCCGCTCGAAGAGGCGCTGGCGCAGGTCCGACAGCACGTACTGCCCCGCGTAGCCCACCCGCCACGTCTGCGCCTGCTGCGACAGCGTGCCCACGACGTAGACGCCGAGCAGCAGCCCCAGCGTCTTCAGGAGCCCCCAACCGTCCCCCGCGCCGATGTCGCGGTCGATGGCGCGGCTCATCAGGTACGGCCCCAGGGCCTGGCACGCCGCGCCCACCAGGATGAAGCCCCACGCCGTGGCGAGCATGCGCGCGTGCGGGCGCAGCTCTCCCAGGAGCCTGCGCAGCACCTTGCCGCGCTGCTTCGCACGGCCGGCCTCCAGCTCCGCCATGGCCTCGATGCTTCCCGGCCGCCTCATGCCACCTCCCCTTCGCGCGGGGGTAGCAGCTGCGAGCCGAGGATGTCGTTGTAAAGCTCGCTGGTGGCCCGCAGCTCCTCGTGGCGCCCCTTGGCGGCGATGCGCCCCTCGTCCAGCACCAGGATGAGGTCCGCGTCCCGCACGGTGCTGATGCGCTGGGCGATGACCAGCGCCGTCCTGCGCTTGTCCCGCATCAGCGCGTCCAGCGCGCCCTGGATGGCGGTCTCCGTGCGCGCGTCCACCGCGGACGTGCTGTCATCCAGGATGAGCAGGCGCGGGTCGGTGAGCAGCGCCCGCGCGATGGCCAGCCGCTGCCGCTGTCCGCCGGAGAGCCCCACGCCGCGCTCACCCACCACCGTGTCGTAGCCCTGGGGCAGCTCGCGGATGAACTCCGCCGCCTGGGCCGCCTCGGCCGCGGCCTCCACCTGGGCCTGCGTGGCCTCCGGGCGCCCGTAGGCGATGTTGTCCCGCACCGTGCCGGAGAACAGCAGCGCGTCCTGGAGCACCACGCCCAGCTGCGAGCGCAGGCTGGCGAGCGTCACGTCCCGCACGTCATGCCCGTCCAGCAGCACCGCGCCCCCGGTGACGTCGTAGAAGCGCGGCAGCAGGTTGATGAGCGTGCTCTTGCCGGAGCCGGTGGTGCCCAGCACCGCCACCAGCTGCCCGGGCTCCAGCGTCACGCTCACGCCGCGCAGGATTTCACGGTCACTGCCCGCGTAGCGGAAGCGCACGTCGCGCAGCTCGATGCGGCCCTGCAACGGGGGCAGCGGAAATGCGCCCGGGCGGTCCGCCACCTCCACCGCCGTGTCCAGCAATTCGAAGACGCGCTGCGCGGACGCGCCCGCTCGCGACATGCTGGCCGCGAAGAAGCCCAGCGTCATCAGGGGCATCAGCAGGAAGGCCAGGTAGCTGTTGAAGGCCACCAGCTCTCCCAGCGTCAGCTTCTGGTGGAAGATGCGCCAGCCGCCCACGCCCACCACCATCAGCGTGCCCAGGTTGGCGCAGAAGGTGACGAAGGGGAAGTTGCCCGCCAGCGCGTCCACCACCCGCAGGTTCTTCTCCTTCAGCGCCGCGTTGGTCTTCCCGTAGCGCTCCAGCTCCCGCGCCTCGCCGGAGAAGGCTCGCACCACGCGCAGCCCGCGCAGGTCCTCCTGCAGCGTGGTGTTGAGCACGCCCAGCAGCGCCTGCAGCTGGCCGAACAGCGGCCGCATCCGCCCCATGAACCGGCGCAGCACCCACAGGATGGGCGGCACGGAGCTCAGCGCCGCCAGCGCCAGCACCGGATCCAGGTACAGCAGCAGCCCCGCGCAGCCCACCAGCATCGCCGCCGCGGCGGCGAACTGCACGACGCCGCTGCCCACGAAGGTGCGCACCGCCTCCACGTCGCTGGTCAGCCGCGTGAGCAGCTGCCCCGTCTGCGCCTGGTCGTAGTAGCTGAAGGACAGCCGCTGGATGCGCGCGAAGAGCGCGTCGCGCAGGTCGAACGCCACGCCCTGCGAGGCGCGCTCCGCCAGGTAGCCCTGCAGGAAGTTGAACAGGCCGCGCCCCAGCGCGATGGCGACCAGCCCTCCCACCGCCAGCCACACGGGCCGCGCCTCTCCGCGCGCGAGCCCCTGGTCGATGGCGATGCGGATCATCTGCGGCGCGCCCAGGTTCGCCACGGAGACGAGCAGCAGCGACAGCAGGGCCCCCAACGCCTCCAGGCGGTAGCGGCGCAGATAGCGCAGCGCCCGCAGGACGGGGGGACGGCCGGATGCGGGTGGCGCGGACGTGCTCACGTGGGACCTGGACCCCTGCCTTCCCGTCCGGGGAGGCGCGCGCATGATGGGCGCGCGTCCGTCCCGCTTCAAGCACGACGCACGTCGCGAAACGACGGTTGCGCGCCGCGCCACGGGCCGTTACCTGGGCCGCCTTTGCTTCCTCCGGTTCGTCACGAGGTGAACGTCATGGAATACAGGCAGCTGGGTGGTTCTGGCTTCAAGGTCCCCGTCCTCAGTCTGGGCACGGGCACGTTCGGCGGCTCGGGGGAGTTCTTCAAGGGCTTCGGCTCCAGCGACGTGAAGGAGGCCACGCGGCTGGTGGACATCGCGCTGGACGCGGGCGTGAACATGTTCGACTCCGCGGACGGGTACTCCGCCGGGCTCGCGGAGGAGATCCTCGGCAAGGCGCTGGAGGGGCGGCGCGACAAGGCCATCATCTCCACCAAGGCCACGTTCCGCGCGGGCCCGGGGCCCAACGACGTGGGCTCCTCGCGCTTCCACCTCACGCGCGCCGTGGAGGCCGCGCTGCGCCGGCTGAAGACGGACTACATCGACCTGTTCCAGCTCCACGCCTTCGACGCGGTGACGCCGGTGGAGGAGGTGCTCAACACGCTGGACGGCTTCGTGCGCGCGGGGAAGATCCGCTACATCGGCTGCTCCAACTTCTCCGGCTGGCACCTGATGAAGTCGCTGGCCGTGTCGGAGCGCTACAACCTGGCGCGCTACGTGGCCCACCAGGCCTACTACTCGCTCGTGGGCCGCGACTACGAGTGGGAGCTGATGCCGCTCGCGCAGGACCAGAAGGTGGGCGCGGTGGTGTGGAGCCCGCTGGGCTGGGGACGGCTGACGGGCAAGCTGCGCCGGGGCGCGCCGAAGCCGGAGTTGAGCCGCCTGAACAACCCCGCCACCGCGGCCGGCGGCCCGCAGGTGCCGGAGGAGTACCTCTTCAAGGTCGTGGACGCGCTGGACGCCGTGGCGCAGGAGACCGGGAAGACGGTGCCGCAGGTGGCGCTCAACTGGGTGCTCCAGCGGCCCACGGTGTCCAACGTCATCATCGGCGCGCGCACGGAGGAGCAGCTGCGCCAGAACCTGGGCGCCGTCGGCTGGAACCTCACGCCCGCGCAGGTGGCCACGCTGGACGCCGCCAGCACGGTGCCCTGGCCGTACCCGTACTTCCACCAGCGCCAGTTCCACGAGCGCAACCCGTTCCCGGTGACGTGAGCGGGGTGTGAAGAGGGAGGCGGCCGGGGCCTGTGAGCGCCCGGCTCCGTCCGGAGGGCAGGTTCATTGTCCTCCCGGGCGATGCACCTCACGCAAGAGAACACTTCGCTCCGCGTGGAGGCGCGCTCGCTCATGTCCCTCAAGGAATACAAGCCCGGCAGTCCCTTCCCTGGCGTCATCGGCCGCACGTGGGAGCAGTCGTCTCCCGCGTGGCCTTCCCCCCTGCGCTCGAAGCCGGGCGCGCCCAACGTCCTGTTCATCATCCTGGATGACACGGGCTTCGGACACCTGGGGTGCTACGGCTCGCCCATCCGCACGCCGAACCTGGACCGGCTGGCGAAGGGCGGGCTGCTCTACAACAACATGCACACCACCGCGCTGTGCTCGCCCACGCGCTCGTGTGTCCTCACCGGCCGCAACCACCACTCCAACGGGATGGGCACCATCACCGAAACGTCGCTGGGCTACCCCGGCTACAACGGCACCATCCCCTTCGAGAACGGCTTCCTCTCCGAGATGCTGCTGGGTGCGGGCTACAACACCTATGCGCTGGGCAAGTGGCACCTGACCCCCGCGGAGCAGATGAGCGCCGCCGGGCCGTACTCGCGCTGGCCGCTGGGCCGCGGCTTCGAGCGCTTCTATGGCTTCCTGGGCGGGGACACGCACCAGTACTACCCGGACCTCATCCACGACAACCACACCATCCGGCCGCCCGGCACGCCCGAGCAGGGCTACCACCTCACCCCGGACCTGGTGGACCGGGCCATCGACTGCATCGCGGACACCAAGCAGGTCGCGCCCGACAAGCCCTTCTTCCTCTACTTCGCCACGGGCGCCATGCACGCCCCCCACCACGTCCCCCGCGAGTGGGCGGACGGCTACGCGGGTCAGTTCGACGACGGCTGGGACGCCTACCGCCAGCGCGTGTTCCAGAAGCAGCTGGAGCTGGGCGTGCTCCCGAAGGGCACCCAGCTGTCCCGGCACGACCCGGACGTGCAGGACTGGGACTCGCTGCCGCCGGAGGAGAAGCGCCTCTACGCGCGGATGATGGAGGTGTTCGCGGGCTTCCTGGAGCACACGGACCACCACATCGGGCGGCTGCTCCAGTTCCTGGAGGACACGGGCGAACTGGACAACACGCTCATCATGGTGCTGTCCGACAACGGGGCCAGCGCGGAGGGCGGGCCGCACGGCTCCGTGAACGAGCTGAAGTTCTTCAACAACGCGCCGGAGTCGCTGGAGCAGAACCTGGCGGCGATGGACGACCTGGGCGGGCCGAAGTACTTCAACCACTACCCGTGGGGCTGGGCCTGGGCGGGGGACACGCCGTTCCGCCGCTGGAAGCGGGAGACGTACCGCGGCGGCACCACCGACCCGTTCCTCGTCCACTGGCCCCGGGGCATCCAGGCGAAGGGCGAGGTGCGCACGCAGTACGCGCACGCCATCGACATGGTGCCCACGGTGCTGGACTGCCTGGGCCTGGAGCCGCCCCTGGAGATCCGCGGCGTCACCCAGTCACCCATTGAAGGCGTCAGCTTCCGGCACACGTTCAACGACGGGAGCGTCGAAAGCCGCCACCGCACGCAGTACTTCGAGATGTTCAGCTCGCGCGCCATCTACCACGACGGCTGGCGCGCGGTGTGCCCGTTCCCCGGCCCGTCCTTCACGGAGGCCGGAGAGGCGTTCGGCCAGTCGCTGCTCGACGAGGCCCGGCTGCGCGAGCTGGATGCGCACGGCTGGGAGCTGTACCACGTGGCGGAAGACTGCTCCGAGACGAAGAACGTGGCGGAGGAGCACCGGGGCAAGCTCATCGAGATGATCGCCCTCTGGTACGCGGAGGCCGGGCGCTACCAGGTGTTCCCGCTGGCGTCGCCCACGCTCACCGTGTTCGCCATGGAGCGCCCGCAGCTCACGAGGGACCGCACGCGCTACGTGTACCGGCCGCACACGTCACCCGCGCCGGAGACCGCGGCGGTGCACGTGCTCAACCGGCCGCACACCATCACCGCCGACGCGGAGGTGAAGCCCGACACGGAGGGCGTGCTGCTGTGCCACGGCGGCCTCACCGGCGGCTACACGCTCTTCATCCAGGACCGCAAGCTGCACTACGTCTACAACTACGTCGGCGAGCGGGAGTTCCACATCGAGTCGGCGGTGGACGTGCCGGAGGGGCGCTCGGAGCTGAAGTTCGAGTTCGAGCCCACCGGCGCGGCACAGCCGGCCACGGGGAAGGGCACCCCGGGGCGCGGCAGGCTCTACATCAACGGGGACCTGGTGGCGCAGAGCACCATTGACGACACCATGCCGGTCATCCTCAGCCTGGGGGAGGGGCTCACGTGCGGCCGGGACGAGCAATCGGCCGTGAGCCAGCGCTACGCCGCGCCCTTCGAGTTCACCGGCATGCTCCACCAGGTGACCGTGGACGTCGCCGGGGAGCACGTGCGTGACACCCAGGCCGAACAGAAGGAGGCCCTGGCGAAGCAGTGAAACGAAGAAGGCCCGGACGGGAGCGCGAAGGCTCCCATCCGGGCCTGAAGGCTTCAGCGGACTACTTGGTCACGCCGACGGCGGTCCAGGCCTCGGCGACCTTCTTCGCCTCGGTGGAGTCCTTGCCGTACAGGTCCGTGGCGGCCTTGATGGTGGCGGCGCGGGCCTGGGAGAAGTTCGTCTGCGGCGTCATGTACGTGGTGAGCGCGCGGCCGAAGATCTTCAGGCTCTTCTCCATGCCGATGCCGTCCTTCACCTCGATGCCGGACGTCTTGTTCTTGCCGCCCTCGGTGAGCAGGTAGAAGGCGTTGTTGGCGATGCCGCTGGAGCCGTGGACCTCCGTCTGCTTCGGGTAGTTCTTGTAGTTGTCGATGGAGTAGCCATCCGACGTCGGGTCGTTCATGTAGCGGAGGGCGTCCGTGTTGTCGCCGTTCTTGGGCGTCCACGCGTCCTCGCCCACCGCCCAGTCGAACTTCACCGCGCTGTTCTTCTGGCTGGCGTACCACTCCACGCCGGTGCCCATGATGTCGCTGAAGGACTCGTTGAGGCCGCCGGACTCGCCCTCGTACTCCAGGCCCGCGGTGCGCTCGGTGAGGCCGTGGCTGATTTCGTGGCCGGCGATGTCCAGCGTGGTGAGCGGGCCGGAGTCCTTCCCGTCGCCGTCGCCGTACTGCATCTTCTCGCCGTCCCAGAACGCGTTCACCAGGTTCACGTCGGTGTGCACGTAGGAGACGAGCTTCTCACCCTTGCCGTCGATGGAGTCGCGGCCGAGGATGTCCTTGTAGAAGTCGTAGGTCATCTCCGCGCCGTAGTGCGCGTCCACCGCGGTGGCGGCGCGCGACGGGTCGGTCTTCTCGCCCCAGACGTCGTTCTTGTCGACGAAGCCCGTGGTGCCGGACGCCTCCGCCTTGTTCTTCGCGTCGTACGTCACGATGCCCTTGCCGCGCGTCTTGTCCTCCAGCGAGTACGTGCCGTCCTTGTTCTTCGTCGTCTGGATGTCGACCTTGCCGCTGTACATCGTCTGGTCGTCCGCCACGCGGCCGGTGCCCGGCGTGGTGGGCGTCGTCGGCGGGGTGGGCGTCGTCGGCGTGCCGGAGGTGCCGCCGGCGCGCCTGGCGTTGGTCGTGCGGTCCAGGTGGCTGATGGTGTTGTACTGCTTGAGGGACTCGCCGGTGTTCGCGTCGATGAAGTAGTTCATCGAGCGCGGGTCCTTGCCGTTGGACACGGACGTGTCGGTGAGCGTCACGTGGAAGGCGGCGTGGTACTGGCCGTCCTTGCCCTTCACGATGACCTTCTCCGCCGTGGGGGCGCGGGACGTGTCGCCGTTGAAGTCCTTCTGCGCCACCGCCAGCGCGTCCTTCGCGTTGAGCTTCGTGGGCGCCTTGCCCAGGCCCGCGGGGATGTTGGACACGTCGCCCGTCAGGCTGTCGAACTGGCCCTTCGCGTCCAGGTGGCCGATGACCTGCTCACCCGCGACCTTCACGCCCTCGTGCATGCGGTCCATGCGCACGTGCGTCATGCCCAGCTGGTCGCGCTCCACCGAGCGCGGCGCGAACGACGTGCCGCCCGTGATGCCCGTCAGCTGCGGGTTCTTCTGGTTCACGTACGCCACCGTCTGCTGCACGGCCTGCTGCGCCTGGGGGCTGGAGAGGTCCACCGGGCCCGGCGTCAGCTTCTGGCCCACGCCGTTCAGCGCCACCGTGGCCTTCGCCTTGGAGGGCGCGCCCGCGCTGAAGCTGGACTGCGAGCTCATGCCCACCGGGCCCTGGGGCTTCACGGTGTTCACGGGCTTCGTGTCCGTGCGGTTCTGGGTGGCGACAACGGGCTTGGAGAGGTCGGTGCGCAGGGCCATGGGGGGGAGGCTTTCGGGGCAAGGTGAAGCGGACAAATTGATTCTCGTGTCAGCCGTCCGGATGTTGCGTGTGGGTGGCTGCTTACACGGTCATGAGTGGGGTCATCCTCATGAATTCACTGATGAAGTTTCCGTCCTACATCCGCCCCGGAAGCACATCCCGACCGGTAGGTAGGCAGGTGCGCCGGGTTGTATTTCCGTTCATTTTCACCCTGCCTGTGCACGGCCGTCCACCCACCGCCGGTCGCTGGTGCCCTGGCCGCCTGCTCGCCCTGCCTGTGGGCCGGCAGGGGCGGATTCCGGCGCTCGCGCGCCCCATCTTCTTCCTCTGGGAGACGTTCACGGGAGGAAGGCGTGGGGATGCGCGGGGACGGAGGCGAGCCGGTGGCGGAGGGCTGGGTGGCGCCCCGGGGGCGTGCGGCCCGGGGACACCTGCCCCGCCACGTCGCGGGCCTCTTCCGCTTCCAGCCGGGCCGACCCGCGGTGGCCGCGGGGCTGCGCACGTCGCTGGCGCTGGGCGTGCCGCTCATCGTCTCCGCGCTCCTGGGCAGGCCGGCCGCGGCGTGGGCGGGCATGGCGGGGCTCTTCGTCGCGCTGGTGGACAAGGGCGGGCCGTACCGCACGCGCGCGCGGGCCATGGGGGCCATGACGGTGCTGGGCGCCCTGGTGGGGCTCATCATCGCGCTGCCCAGTCCCCTCTGGGTGGACGTGGCGCTGACGTTCTTCTGGGTGACGGCGTGCGGCTTCGCGCGCAGCTACGGCGACACGCCGGGCATCGTGGGCATGCTGCTGGCGAACCTGTTCGTGGTGTCGCTGGCCCTGCCGCAGCGCGGGCCGGAGGCGGCGCTGGTGCAGGCGGCGTACTTCGTCGCGGGCGGCCTGTGGTCCATGTTCCTGGCGCTGGTGCTGTGGCCGCTCAGGCCGTACCGCCCGGCGCGGCTGGCCATCGCGGCCTGCTACGAGGAGCTGGCGGACGTCGCGGACGCGGTGGCGGGCTGGCCCATGGAGGGGCCCTCGCGGCTGGGGACGTGGGAGGCGGTGCGGCGGGCCGCGCGCATCCGGCAGGCGCTGGAGACGGCGCGCGCGACGCTGGGCGCCACGCGCCAGGGGCGCCAGGAGGAGAGCGGCCGGGGCGAGCACCTGCTGGTGCTGCTGGAGGACGCGGACGCGCTGTCGCTCTTGCTCACGGCGATGTCGGAGGCGCTGGACGAGGCGCCGCGCCAGGGGGCGTGCCGCGCGGCCCGCATCGAGGCGCAGCACGCGTTGGGGGCGCTGGCGGTGGACCTGCGGGGCGTGGTGGGGGCGCTGGCGCGGGGCTCGGTGCCGGTGCCGACGTCGTGGGACGCGGAGCGGGTGATGCGGGTGCTCCATGCGGACGGAGGGCTGCCGGAGCCGGCGCGCTCGCAGTACTCGCACGTCGCGGGGCTGCTGGGACGGCTGCGGGAGTACAGCGCGGTGGCGCTGGACGTGGCGTCCCGGCTGGAGGGCGGCGAGCCCCTGCCGGAGCGGGACACGAAGCTGTTGGGGGTGGAGCCGGGCCGGGGGCGCGCGTGGTGGAAGGTGCTGCGCGACCACCTGACGCCGGAGTCGGTGGTCTTCCGGCACGCGCTGCGGCTGGGGCTCACCGCGACGGTGGCGACGGCGCTGGCGGAGGGGCTGGGGCTCAACCACTGGTACTGGGTGACCATCACGGTGATTGTCGTGTTGCAGCCGTACGCGGGGCTCACGACGGAGAAGGGGCTGCAGCGCGTGGCGGGGACGTTCGTGGGCAGCGTGCTGGCCATGGGGCTGGTGCACGTGCTGCCCGCGCACTGGATGATGCTCGCGGCCATCGGGGTGCTGGTCTGCGTGTCGGTGAGCGTGCGGCCGCTGAACTTCACGGTCTACCAGGTGCTGCTGGCGCCGGCGCTGGTGCTGCTCGCGGAGCTGCAGACCGGGGACTGGGGGCTCGCGGGGGTGCGCATCCTCAACACGCTGATGGGCGGCGTGCTGGCGCTGGTGGGCATCCGGCTGCTCTGGCCGAGCCCCGAGCACGCGCGCTTCGCCGAGGAGGTGGCCCGCGTGCTGAAGGCGGACCAGGACTACCTGCGCGCGGTGGCGCGGACGCCGGTGCCCACGGAGGCCGCGCTGCGGGAGGCCCGGCGCAAGGTGGGCGTGGCGCTCTTGTCCGCGGAGGCGTCGTTCCAGCGGATGCTGAGCGAGTGGAAGGGGCCGGCGAAGGAGCTGGAGCCGGGGATGGCGTTGATCACCTACGCGAGGCGCTTCACCGCGGCGGTGACGGCGCTGGCGGCGAGCCGCGCCTGGCATCCGGAGTCGGACCTGGAGCCGGTGGTGCGCTACGCGTCGGACGCGCTGGGGGAGCTGTCCGCGGCGCTGGTGGCGCGGCGCGTGCCGTCCGCACTCAAGCGCGAGGTGCCGGGACTGGAGGGCACGGACGCGCTGGCGCGCACGCAGGTGACGCGGCTGGTGCGCCAGCTGGGCGTGCTCCACCACGCCTTGGAGCGCATGCCGCCCGCGCTGCGCGCCTCGGAGGATGGCGCCACGCCTGTTCCCGCGTGACTGCCCCCTCGGAGGCGAGGCCTCGCGCGACCGCGACGAGCGCGGGTCCCAGCACCGCGATGCTTCGGTCGCACGGTAGGCCCGTGCGACCGTGACCGGTGCTGCCTGCGCGGAAGGGCACCAGCGCGTGCCCTCCGCGCCTCACGCTTCCTGGAGACTCGCTACGCCCGCTCCAGCTTGACCAGCAGCCGGCGCAGGTCTTCGTTCACGCGCACGAAGTTGGAGTTGCCCTTCTCGTCCTCCAACTGCTTCTTCATCGCGGGCAGGGACGCCTCGCGCAGTTTCTTCGCCGCGCCGGGGGCGTCCGCCAGCCAGTCCACCGCCTGGATGACCGTGGCGCGCGCCTCGGTGTCGCGCTCGGCGAGCCGGGTGGCCAGCGTCGGGCCCTGGTCCGCGGCCCCCAGCCGCCCCAGCTCCAGCGCCGCGCGCTGCAACAGCACCGCGTCCGCCTTGGGCAGCCGCTGCGACCAGCAGCCCGCGTCGCCGTTGCACGCCTGCGCCGCCTCCAGCACCGCCCCATACCCCTGCACCTGGTCCGCGCGCTTCTTGCCCAGCGCCGCCGGGTCGTTGCAGCCGTCCTCGCCCGTCTCCTTGCAGTCCGCCGCCGTGCGCGCCGGCTCCGCCGCCGCCAGCTTCGCCAGCACCGGCTGCTCGCGCGCATCCCCCAGCAGCGCGATGCCCTTCACCGCGATCTCCCGCGCGTACCAGTCCCCGGTGCCCGCCGCCTTCTCCAGCGCGGGGAGCGCGTCCCGGCTGCCCACCAGCGTCAGCGCCCGCACGTACGCATCCCGCACCGTGGGATCCTGCTCACCCACGAGCCCCGAGAGCGGCTTCACCGCCTCCGGCGCCCGCATCCGCCCGAGCGCGTCCGCCGCCTGCATCCGCACCAGCGCTTGGATCTGCGGATCCGAGTGCGTGAACGACAGCTGCTTCAAGAGCGACGGCACCGCGCGCTTCTCCCGCAGGTCGCCCAGCACCTGCGCGGCCTTCATCGGATAGCTGGCCGGGTTCACGCCCTGCGCCTTCGCCCACGTGAGCAGCTCCGCGTCCTTGCCCTCCAGCACCGGCAACAGCGCGTCCGCCGCGGGCGCGCCCAGCTGGAACAGCGCGAAGCTGCTCTCCACGTAGAACGACACGCCCCGGCGCTCCTTCGTCAGCGTGCGCATCAGCGCCGGCACCGCGCGAGGGTCTCCAATCTGCCCCAGCGCCTCGATGGCCTTCTTGTTGAGGAACGGCTCCGTGGCCTCGTCCGTGGCCAGCTGGATGAGCGGCTCCACCGCCGGCTTCGCCTTCATCGCGCCCAGCACCTGGATGGCCTCGATGCGCGTGTAGTTGTCCTTGCTGCGCAGGAGGGGCACCAGCGACGGCACCGCGCGCGCGTCTCCAATCCGCCCCAGCGCGCCCACCACCGCCTTGTTCACCTGCTGCTCGGACGTGTCCGACGCCCCGGGGTCCAGCGCCGCCGTCAGCGGCTCCAGCGACGTCGGGTGGTGCAGGTCCCCCAGCGCCCGGGCCACCGCCGCCTTCACCTCCGGCCGGCGCTCCGAGGACAGCCGCGCGTGCAGGAAGGGCAGGAACTGCTCGTTGACGTTGCCCGACGTGCGCATCGACTCAATCACTCGCACCCGGTCGTCGGGCCGCTTGGCCCCCTCCAGGCTGGACTGCCAGTACTCCGGCGTCTTGGGGTCCTCCTTCTTGCAGCCTCCGAGGGCGAGGCAGGACACCGCCAGGGACAGGGCGACGAATGAGCGGGACATGGGGCTCCTTTGCGTCCGAACGACAGGCTTTCGTCGGGTGTAGACCTGTCCTGACGAAGGACGCAAACCTCCCCCACCTCCTGGGGTACGCTGGTCAACGACATGGCCCCTGCTGAAGACAGTCGTAACGCGTCGCGTCCGACCATCATGCGCCGGACGTACCTGCTCGACCGGGAATTCCAGCTCAAATACATCCTGCTGCTCACGGGGATGGGCGCCGGGAGCATGCTGCTGTTCGGCGTGCTCGCCCACCAGGTGCAGCGCATGGCGGCCGAAGGCGGCCTGTCAGGCGAGGAGACGCTCTGGTGGCTCACCGGCGTCGCCACGGTGGGCCTGGGCATCGCGCTCGGGTTGTTCGGGCTCCTCTTCACGCACCGTGTGGCGGGCCCCGTCCACGTGATGAGCCTCTACGTCGCGGCGCTGGCGGCGGGCCGCTACCCGCGCCTGCGCCCGCTGCGGCGCAAGGACGAGCTGCGCGCCTTCTTCGCGCGCTTCAGCGAAGCGGTGGACCGCATCCGACAGCGCGAGGCGGACGAGGCGCTCGCGCTGGAGAAGGCCCTGGACGTCCTCAAGGACGTGGCCACCACGCCCGAGTCCCGCGAGGCCCTGGCCACGCTGGAGGCGCTGCGCACGCGCAAGCGCCAGGCGGTGGACCCGTCCGCGCCGCCCGCCACGTTCAAGTCCGTGGCCTGACCCCCATCCCTTTCTCCCAAGAGATTTCCCTCACATGAGCAGCCGACCCCGCATCGTCTTCATGGGCACGCCCGAGTTCGCCGTGGCCTCGCTGGAGGCCTGCTTCGACGTGGGCGACGTCGTGGCCGTCGTCACCCAGCCGGACAAGCCCAAGGGCCGGGGCAACGCCGTCACCGCGCCGCCCGTGAAGGAGCGCGCGCTTCAGAAGGGCATCCCCGTGCTCCAGCCGCAGAAGCTGCGCACGCCGCCGTTCTCCGAGGAGCTGCGCCAGTACGCCCCCGACGTCTGCGTGGTGACGGCGTACGGGAAGATCCTGCCCAAGGACCTGCTGGCGCTTCCGGTGAAGGGCTGCGTGAACGTGCACGCCTCGCTGCTGCCGCGCTTCCGGGGCGCCGCGCCCATCCAGTGGGCCATCGCGCACGGCGACAGCGAGACGGGCGTGTCCCTGATGGTGATGGACGAGGGGCTGGACACCGGCCCCGTGCTGGCGATGAAGCGGCTGCCCATCGCGCCGGACGAGACGAGCGCCACGCTGCACGCGAAGCTGTCCGCGCTGGGCGGCGACGTCCTGCGCGAGTCCCTGCCGCGCTACCTCAACGGCGAGCTGACGCCCCGGCCCCAGCCGTCGGAAGGCATGGTCCTGGCGCCCATCATCGACAAGGAGAACGGGAAGCTGGACTTCACGAAGCCGGCGGTGGAGCTGGACCGGCGCCTGCGCGCCTTCACGCCGTGGCCCGGCGCGTACACGCTGCTGGGTGGCAAGGTCTTCAAGGTGCACCGGATGCAGCCGGCGGCGGGGAAGGGTGAGCCCGGGACGGTGCTGTCCGCGGGGCCGGAGGGCATCGAGGTCGCCTGCGGCGAGGGCTCGGTTGTCTTCCTGGAGGTCCAGCCGGAGGGCAAGCGGGTGATGCGCGCGGCGGACTTCCTCTCCGGAAACAGATTGCAGCCGGGCAGTCAGCCGTTCACGTCGTGAGCGCGCCCCCGAGCGCCATGTGGAATCCTTGCGCGATGGAGTCTCACGGATGGGCATGAAGCTGCTGGTGTTGCACGGGCCGAACCTCAACCTCCTGGGGGCGCGGGAGGACGTCGCGGGGGGCCGCCTGCCGGACCTGGACGCGGCCCTGCGCGCGAAGGCGAAGGACCTGGGGCTGGAGCTGACCATCGTCCAGTCCAACCACGAAGGCGTCCTCATCGACACGCTCCACGCCGAGCGCAAGAACGTGGAGGGCATCCTCATCAACCCGGCGGGCTACTTCACGTCCTACGCGCTGAAGGAGGCGCTGGAGGCGGTGGGGCTGCCCGCCATCGAGGTGCTGCTCAAGCCGCCCGCGCGCGAGTCCGTGGTGGCCGAGGCGTGCGCCATGCAGGTGCTGGGGCTGCACGGCTTCGACCCGTACATCCAGGCCCTGGAGACCTTCGCGAGCGGCATCTTCCACCCCGCCATCCCCGGGCCGGTGAAGACGCTGGGCCGCCGCAAGAAGGGCGCCTCCGCGGAAGACGACGAGGGCTCCCGCCCCAAGCCCAAGCTGGTGGGCCGCGTGCACCCGCTCAAGAAGGCCGACCCGCCGGAGCCCACACCGCTGGCCGCGCCCGCGCGCTCGCTCCGGCGCACGGTGGAGGCCGGAGGCCCGCTGAAGACGCTGGGCCGCAAGTCCACGCCCACCGTCGTGAAGGGGGAGGGCAAGGCGGGCAAGACGCTGGGCCGCGCGGCGAAGGCCGGGGCCACGCCCGCGTCGGACCTGCTCACGCGGGCGCTGGTGCGCCAGAAGATCGCGGACCGGCTGGCCGGACGGCTCAGTGAAGCGGAGCTGGCCACCTGGGCCCGCGCGAAGTATCAGCAGGTCCAGCGTGGTGAGCCGGCGGAGAGCGGCCACCGCGAGCTGCTGGAGGACAGCCTCCAGAGCCTCACCCTGTCCCATCTGCCCGCGACGCGGCTGACGGACACGCAACTGGTGGACCTGATGACCCGGCTGGAAGAAGGATGAACGCCCGTATCCTCGCCATCAACATCCTGTCGCGCGTGCGCGCCACGGATGCCTACCTCAACGTGGTGCTGGACACGGTGCTGTCGGAGTCGCCGCCGAAGGACCCCCGCGACGCGGCGCTCGTCACCGAGCTGACCTACGGCACCACCCGCCGGCAGCTCGCGCTGGACTACGCCATCACCCGCTTCGCGGACCGCAAGCTGGACGCGCTGGAGGACAAGGTCCTGGCCGCCCTGCGCGTGGGCGCCTACCAGCTCTTCCACACCCGCGTGCCCGCGCGCGCCGCGGTGGCCGAAACCGTCCAGGCCCTCAAGGACGTGGGGCTCGGGCGCGCGGCGGGCTTCACCAACGCCATCCTGCGCAAGCTGTCGGAGCTGCCCTCGCCGCCGCTCCCCGCCCAGACGGACCCGGTGGAGTACCTGTCCGTGCGCGAGAGCCACCCGCGCTGGCTGGTGGAGCGGTGGATCCGCCAGTTCGGCCGCGAGCGCGCGGAAGGAATGCTCGTCGCCAACAACCTCCCGCCCGCCGTCGTCGTGCGCGCCAACAGCTCCAAGGTGACGCGCGACGCGCTGCTCGCGCAGCTCCGGGACGTGGGCGTGGACGCGCGCGCCACGGACGCGTCGCCCGTGGGCATCATCCTGCCGCCCGTGGGCCGCGTGGAGGACGTGTACGGCTACTCCGAGGGGCTGTGGCAGGTGCAGGACGAGGCCGCGCAGCTCGTGGGCGTCTACGGCGCCATCCCGGAGTCCGCGCGCGTGCTGGACGCGTGCGCGGCGCCGGGCGGCAAGGCCTGCCACCAGGCGGAGACGCACGACGTCGTCGCGGTGGACCTGCACGCCAACAAGCTGCGGAAGATCGAGGCGGAGGCCCAGCGGCTGGGGCTGTCCGGCCGCCTGAAGGCCTACGCGCACGACGCGTCCGAGCCGTTCCCGGAGAGCTGGGGCGAGTTCCACGCGGTGGTGGTGGATGCGCCGTGCTCTGGGCTGGGCACGCTGCGCCGGCACCCGGAGCTGCGTTATCGCCGCAAGGAGGAGGACGTGGCCCGGCTGGCCACGCTCCAGCGGCGCATCCTGGAGAACTGCCAGGAGGCGGTGCCGCCCGGGGGCCTGCTCGTCTACGCCGTCTGCACGCCGGAGCCGCAGGAGGGGCAGGACCAGGTGGACATGTTCCTGCGCAGCCACCCGGAGTGGACGGCCGAGCCGCCCGTGCTGCCCGGCCTCAAGCTGCCGCTCGCCCAGGCCTGGCTGCGCACGCTGCCCGGGCCGGAGGGCTACGACGGCTTCTTCGCGGCCCGGCTGCGCAAGCTCTACTGAGCCGTCAGTCCTCGTGCGGAATCAGGGCGGCCTGCTTGAAGGCCTCCAGCACCGCGGCGGACGCGCGGTCCAGGTACTTGCCCTTGCGGATGAGCAGGCCGATGGGGCGCGACACGGGCCCTTCGGCGAAGGGCTTCGCCACCAGCGAGCTGTTCTTGATCTCCGCGTGGGCCGTGGCGAGCGGGAGGATGGCCACGCCCAGGCCCATCTCCACCGCGCGCTTGATGGTCTCCACGTTGTCCATCTCCATCACGGGATTGATGTCGATGTTCTTCTCGCGGAACAGGCGGTCCAGCGCCTTGCGCGTGGGGGCCTCCCGGTCGAAGGCGATGAAGGGCACGCCCGACAGCGCGGTGATGCTCACCTTCGCCTTGCTGGCGAACGCGTGGTTGGGCGCGCAGACCACCGCCAGCTTGTCGTCGCGGAACGGCAGGATGTCCACGCCCGCGCGCGGCTGCGGATAGGCCACGATGCCAATCTCCGCCGCGCCCAGGATCACGTCGTCGTAGACCTGATCATTGCGCCGGTAGTTCAGGCGCATGTTGACCTTGGGGTGCGTCTTGAGCAGCTGCTTCTGCACCGCGTTCAGCTCGTGCAGACCCACCGAGTAGATGGTGGACACGGTGGTCGCGCCCTGGACCTCCGTGGCCTGCTCGCGGATCTCCTGCTCCACCTCCGCGAAGCGCGCCAGGATCTCCTTGCAGCCCCGGAACAGGCGCTCGCCCGCCGGCGTGGGCGTCACCTGCCGCGCGCTGCGCGAGAGCAGCTTCTGCTCATAGCGGTTCTCCAGCGCGCGGATCTGCTGGCTCACCGCGGACTGGGTCACGTGATTGAGCTGCGCCGCGCGCGAGAACGAGCCCGTCTCGACCACGTCACAGAACATCTTCAATGATTCGAGCTGCATGGGCCGTCTCCTACCCTCAAACCTAATGGCCGGGCCAGTGGTAATTAGTTGACCTACCCCGCGCGCGAAAATGACCTACAGGAAAAAGGCGCCCGGCTGCTTGCGCGGCGCGGCGAAATCCTTGGGCTCTCAAGCGCTGGGGTCATGAGGCTCGGAAGGGGGCTCGGAGGGTGGGCGCGGGCGGGTGAGGGCGAAGAGGGCCGCGCCCAGGGCGACGAGCGCACCGCCGGAGAGCGTCTGTAGGCGGCCCAGGTCGCGGTCCGTCTCCCGGTTGAGCTGGCATTCCTGCGCGGACAGGCCGGTGCAGTCCGCGGGGACGAACACGGCCTTCACGCCCAGGCCCAGCAGCCCCAGTCCGCCCAGCATGAGGCCCGCCACGCCCCCGAGCGCCGCGGCGCGCAGGACGGAGGCACCCCGGGGCGTGGGCAGGGAGGTCATGGACCGGGAGGCGTAGCACCGTCCCGGGCCGGAAGGGACAGGGGAGGGTGTCCCGGGCGTATGCTTCCGGACCATGCGAATCCTGTATGGGGTCGTCGGCGAAGGGATGGGCCACGCCACGCGTTCACGCGTGCTGCTGGAGGCGCTGACGAAGGAGCACGAGGTCCACATCGTGGTGTCCGGCCGGGCGCAGCACTACCTGGCCCAGCGCTTCCAGAACGTGCACGGCATCTGGGGGCTCACCATCGCCTACGAAGGCAACTCGGTGAAGAAGTGGCAGACGGTGCTGCAGAACCTGAAGGGCGCCGTGACGGGCTGGCCGCAGAACGTGCGCCAGTACTTCGACCTGGTGGAGGGCTTCAAGCCGGACGTGGTGGTGAGCGACTTCGAGACGTTCAGCTACCTGTTCGCGAAGAACCACCGGTTGCCCGTCATCAGCGTGGACAACATGCAGATCATCAACCGCTGTCAGCACGACCCGGCGCTGCTCGCGGGCCACGAGGAGAGCTTCGAGGCCTCGCGCGCCATCGTGAAGGCGAAGCTGCCCGGGGCCTTCCACTACCTCACCACGACGTTCTTCTACCCGCCGGTGCGCAAGCGCCGCACCACGCTGGCGCCGTCCATCCTGCGGCCGGAAATCCTGGCGGCGAAGCCGGAGGCCGGTGAGCACCTGCTCGTGTACCAGACGGCGACGACGAACACGCACCTGCCCGAAATCCTCAAGCAGTCCGGCGTGCCGTGCCGCGTGTATGGCCTGCGCCGCGACCTGAAGGAGGACCTGGTGGACGGCAACCTCACCTACCGGCCCTTCAGCGAGGCGGGCTTCATCGACGACCTGCGCACCGCGCGCGCGGTGGTGGCGGGCGGCGGCTTCACGCTGATGAGCGAGGCCGTCTACCTGCACAAGCCGCTGCTCAGCATCCCCGTGGGAGGCCAGTTCGAGCAGGTGCTCAACGCCCTCTATCTGGAGAAGCTGGGGTACGGGATGTATGTGAAGGAATTGGGCCTGGACGCGCTCAAGACGTTCCTGTCGCGCGTGCCCGCCTGCGCGGAGGCCCTCAAGGGCTACGAGCAGGACGGGAACGTGAAGATGCTCGGCGCGCTCAACGACCAGCTGGCGCAGGCGTACGAGCACCGCGGCCACTGGCGCATGGAGCTGGCGGAGATGGACGGCAAGGCCTGAAGCCGCCGTCCACCGGGTGTCCCTGGCAGGTCAGTGCAGGGACACCTCGTTCTCGTTGTTGCGCTCCGCCGCGCGGCGGCTCATCTCCGTGAGCCAGGAGCGGGTGAGGGGCGTCTCGCTCTGGCTGCCCTTGTAGCGCTCCGGGGTGCTGTCCTGGGGCAGCCGCCGGTTGATGGCGTCCAGCACGGCCGCGGTGAGGTTGGGCGCCAGGGCGCGGCCCACCGCGCCCAGCTTCGCGGGCATGCCCACCAGCGCCTCCGCGTCACCCCTGCGGCATGCCTCGATGATTTTTCGCGCCACGCGCTCGGCGCTCATCGACACGCCCATCATCGAATTGCTCACGTGGAACCACGCGTACTCCTTCTCGTGGTCGCCCTTGAAGGTCGCGTTGCGCGGGCTGCCCGTGCGGATGAGCGACGGGCACACCGTCGTCACGCGGATGCCGTCCTGGGCCAGCTCCGTGCGCAGCCCGTCCGACAGGCCCACCAGCGCGAACTTGCTCACGGAGTACGGCACCAGGTGCGGGATGCTCAGCTTGCCGCCCATGGAGGACACGTTGAGGATGCGGCCCTCGCCGCGCGCCTTCATGGCCGGCACCACCGCGAGCGTCGTGTACAGCGGCCCCCACAGGTGGACGTCCACCGCCTCCTCGAAGTCCTCCAGCGTCATGGACTCCAGCGGGCCCACCATGATGACGCCCGCGTTGTTGATGAGCACGTCCACCGCGCCCCACTGCTCGTGGACGGCGCCCACCATCGCGTCCACCTGCACCTGGTCGCGCACGTCGCAGCGCAGGGAGAGCACGTGCCCGCCGATGCGCTCCAGGTCCGCGTGGGCGCGCTGGAGCGATTCGACGTCCCGGCCGCAGATGGCCACGCGCGCGCCCTCCTTCAGCAGCATGCGCGCCATCACCAGCCCCAGGCCCCGGGAGCCGCCGGTGATGACGACCGTCTTGTCCTTGAAGCTGAAGCGCGGCCGGAGCGCGCGCGTCAACCCCACGGCGGCCCCCACCCCGGCGGCAAGCGCGCCCAGGGAGAAGCCCTTTCGCTCGGTGTGTCGTCGGTCAGCCATGGTGCGACTCTCCAGGGAAGGGGTGTGGGGCCGGGCGCTAGGGATTGGAGGCCGCGACCTGGTCTTCCTGCTCGCGGGACACCTCGCCGTGGAGCGCGGGCGGCTCCTGGCCGGGCAGCTTCTTGAGCTCCGCGCGCATGCGGCGCAGGGCGTCCTTGCCGCCAATGCGGTTCTTCAGCCGCCCATCCGTGCCGAAGAGGAGGAAGGCGGGGTGCTTGTCCACGCCGTAGGCCTTGGCCATGGAGCCGTCATCCATGGCGATGGGGTAGCGCAGGCCGTGCTCGCGCGCGAAGCCCTCCACCTTGTTGGTGTCCCGCAGCTCCGTCTCGGAGTGGGTGACGTCCACGCCAATGACCTTCAGGCCCTTGGGCCCGTAGTCGACGATCCACTGGTTCACGGCTTCGAACTGCGCGGCACAGTCCGC
This sequence comes from Corallococcus caeni, assembly GCF_036245865.1. Taxonomy (NCBI): domain Bacteria; kingdom Pseudomonadati; phylum Myxococcota; class Myxococcia; order Myxococcales; family Myxococcaceae; genus Corallococcus; species Corallococcus caeni. The sequence continues at coordinate 33,682 of NZ_BTTW01000006.1, forward strand.
GCAGTCCATGGTCCAGAAATGCAAGAGGACGGGCAGTCCATCGAGCTCCGAGACGTGGACGGGGGCGTTCACCCACCCTCCATCCGGGTCCAGGAGCGTGAGCGGGATTTTCGTCGAGGCCATGCGGGCTCCCTCAAGGGAAGTGGAAAGCGCTTCAACGGGACGTGACTCAAGCTATGCATGCGTCACCGGCTGCTCCCGGCGGCGCGCCCGTCCGCTCGCCTGTCCGGCAAGGTGTGGTGGCCCGCTCCACCCCCCGGTGGGCAGGCAGGCGGCATGGAGGACGTGATGCGCATCCCCGACTTCGACCTGGAGCGGTACTTCGCGCGCTGGGAGTTCGCCGCGCCCTACCTGCTGTGCGCCTCCGACGTGGAGGGCTGGCGCATGGCGGACCTGCTGGCGCTCGCGTCGCCGGAGGACCGCGCCCGCTGGGACGGGTTGACGCTGGGCTACACGGAGACGCCCGGCCTGCCCGCGCTGCGCCAGGCCATCGCCGGGATGTACCCGGGCCTGTCCTCCGAGGACGTCCTCACCTTCGCGGGCGCGCAGGAGGCCCTGTTCGTCACGATGAACGTCCTGCTGGGCCCCGGCACGCACGCCGTCGTCACCTGGCCGGGCTACCAGTCGCTGTACGAGGTGGGGCGCGCCACCGGCGCGGACGTGACGCTGCTTCCGCTGCGCGAGGAGGACGGCTGGGCGCTGGACCTGGACGCGCTCACCGCGGCGCTGCGCCCCGACACGCGCATGGTCGTCGTGAACTTCCCGCACAACCCCACGGGCTCGCTGCCGGACCGCGCCACCTTCCAGAAGCTGTGCGCGCTGTGCGAGGCGCGCGGCATCCACCTCTTCTCCGACGAGGTGTACCGCCTGCTGGAGTACGACGCGAACGACACGCTGCCGCCCGCCGCGTCGTGCTTCCCCAAGGGCGTGAGCCTGGGCGTGATGTCCAAGGCGTTCGGCCTGGCGGGGCTGCGCGTGGGCTGGCTCGCGACCCGGGACGTGGCGCTGCTGGCGCGCTGCCGCGCCTTCAAGGACTACACCTCGCTCTGCAACAGCGCCCCCAGCGAGCTGTTGTCCCTCATCGCCCTGCGCGCCCGCGAGCGCGTGCTGGAGCGCAGCCGCGGCCTGCTCACCGCGAACCTCGCGCTGCTGGACGCCTTCTTCGCGCGCCACGCGGACACCTTCCACTGGGTGCGCCCGCGCGCCGGCAGCGTGGCCTTCCCCCGTCTGTTGCGAAACATTCCGGTGGCTCGTTTCACTGAGTCACTGATTACCCGCGAGGGTGTCTTGCTGTTGCCGGGTGACGTGTATGGCTTTCCGGGCAATCACTTCCGGTTGGGGTTGGGACGCGCCAACCTGCCGGAAGCACTGGAGCGCCTGGAACGCTTCGTACGAGAGGGCGGTCTGGACGCGCTGACGTGACGTCGGCGGCCAGCGCGCTGCGTCAGGATTTCCACTGACACCTGGACTTTCGGCTTATCGCGTTCATCTGAAACAAGCCCTAGAGTGGTTGTCCCCTCGCCCGGCCTGGGGCCGTGCGGAAGCCCTCTCATCCCCCCGAGAGGCCAGGAGACACACCCCGATGAAGATGCTGATTGGCGCGGCCGTGACCGCCGCGACGCTGTTGGTGGGTACCGAGGCCGCCGCGACGAACTACACGCTGTGGATCCACGGCAGGAACGGCAACACGACGCAGGCGGGCAACTACAACGACTTCAGCTACTGGGGGCCGTCCACCACCGCGGCGGGCGTGAACAAGAAGGCGGTCAACTGGAACGGCACGCAGCGCGTGGGCGCGGAGAACTACCGGATCCGCAACGCGCTGGACTGCTTCTGCACGGGCACGAACTGGTGCTACATCGCCGCGCACAGCGCCGGTGACCTGCAGATCGGCTACGCGCTGTCGCTGTACGGCGGGAGCGCGCGGCAGAAGAAGAACGCCACGCCCAACGCCAACGGCGAGTGCGGCAACACGGACGGCTCCTCGCAGACGGGCTGGAACATCAAGTGGGTGGACGTGGCGTCCGGCGCGGGCGGCGGCAGCGAGCTGGCGGACCACGGCGACTGGGCGGTGAGCGAGCCGCTGGTGAGCGACCTGGTCACCACCACGGCGCGCGCCATGTACAACCACAACACCACGCGCAACGTGTGGTTCTACATGTTCGCCGGCTCCAAGGGCACGCTGTACTCCGGCATCCTCCCGGGCCAGGACGACGAGGCGGTGGCCTACCACTCCACGGGCGGTGTGTCCGGCAGCGGCAACGGGTCCTACTGCAACCCGGGCGACTGGTTCTGCGGCGGCACGCTCAACACGGGCACGTCGGCGTGCAGCGACGGCCGGGCGAAGTGGAGCTTCCACACCGTGTCCCTGCGCGATGACGGCGAGGCGTACAACCACTACGCCAACGGCAACTGGGGCGGCATCGTCTCCAAGGTGCGCGAGGACGTCGCCACGTACGCGTACTAGACTGACGGCTTCCCCCGCCCCCTCCGGCGAAGTCCGCTCATGACACGCGACGACGGTCCCGTCTCTTCCGCCTCCCGGCTGCGCCACGGCCGGTGGTTGCTTGCCCTCGTGCCCCTGGTGCTCGTGGGCGTGGCGTTCTTCTGGTGGCAGGGAAGCGAAGGGGCCGAAGCGCCGGAGGGCGCACCCGAGCCCGCCTCCTCCCCGGTGTCCGACCCCCGTGAGGTGGCGCGGGCACCGGCGGAGCGCGGCGCGGCCATGGCGGCCGAGCCCGCCGCGCCGTCACTGCTCAGCCCGGAGGCCCGCGAGCGCGAGGCCCGCCGCGAGCTGTGGCAGAAGCGGCTGGAGCGCGCGAAGCGCTCGTTGGAGTCCTACGTGGCGGCCACGCGCTATCCGCCGGAGTCGCGGCCCAGCCGCGAGCATCCGGATCAGATGGAGCTGGCGGAGCCGGAGCGCACGCGGCCCCTGAGCCCGAAGGCCGCGGAGGACGGCACCTCCGACGTGCAGCTGCGGCTCAAGCAGGACAAGGTGTTCGTCGTCGGTGACGAAGCGGTGCTCCTCGGCGTGGCGTGCGAGGACTCGCGCCGCACGCCGCGCCCGTGCGAGGTGGTGTCCGCGCTGGCGCACGAGGCGGACCACCTGGTGGGCGCTGGCGGTGTGCCGGGCGTGCCGGTGGTCTTCACGGACGCGGGGCAGGGCGGTGACACGGTGGCGGGTGACGGGATGATCACCGGGCGCTTCCAGCCGTCGAAGCAGGGCTTCGCGATGTTCTCCGGCACGCTGCGCGTGGACGTGCGCGTGCGCTCGGGGTCGCTGGAGGACTCGGCGTTCTTCGACGTGGTCTACACGCCCGCGCCGCCGGCCACGTTCACCCGCCGGGTGCGCGAGGCGGTGGAGGCGGGGTCGCTGGACCTGTACCTGTCCGTCCAGGTCCGCAAGGCGGGGCGGTACGTGGTGTCCGGCCGGCTGGACGACGAGGGCGGCGTGCCGTTCGCGTCGGTGTCGTTCAACGAGGAGCTGGCGGAGGGCGCGCAGGAGGTGAAGCTCAACGTCTTCGGCAAGCTCATCCGCGACGAGGCGCCCACGTTCCCGCTGACCCTGCGCGACGTGGAGGGCTTCCTGCTCAAGGAGATGGGCGACCCGGACCGCGAGCTGATGGTCACGCTGCGCGGGCCCGTGCACACCACGCGCGAGTACTCGCTCCAGCAGTTCTCCGACGCGGAGTGGAGGAGCCCGGAGCGCGACCGCTACACGAACGAGCTGGAGAAGGACGTCATGGAGGCGCAGAAGCAGCTCGACGCCGCGCTCAAGGACACGCCCGCGCCCTGAGCGTCACCGAACCCCGGGGCCCGGGCTCAGGACTCGAGCGGCGGAGGCGGCGGCGTGTGGGCCGCGTCGGCCTCCACGAGGTCGGCGTCCTGCACGTCGTCGATGTCCATGACCTCGTCCGCGGGCGCGGCCTCCACGTGGGGGGCCACCAAGACGCTTGGCTCCGGCTCGGAAGCGGGCGCCTCGCGCCGCGCGGCCGGGGCTTCCACGCCGGGAGCGCCGCCCGTCGCGCGGGCCTCCGCGTACGCGGCGGCGTAGGCGGCCTCGGCCTGCACGGCCTCCATCGTGAAGTCGTCCGCGTCCGCGAGGAAGTCACCCGTCGACGCGAGCAGCGGCGGCGCTTCCTGGACCCCGTCCGGTCCGCCGTCCTCCATGGTGGCCAGGAACCCGTCCGGGTCGTCCGGCGTCCCGGACGCCTCCAGGCCGGCCGCATCGTCGGACGCCTCCGCGTCCTCCGCGCCCATGTCGTCGCTCAGCGCGCGCAGCTCCTCGTCGCTCAGGCTGGACAGGTCGCCGGACTCCAGGAGGAACAGCAGGTCTTCCGCCTCCTGCGCGGAGACGGTGGAGGGCATGGTGTCCAGGTTCTGGAGCTCCCACGCGGCCGCGTCGGGCGACAGGATGTCGGACGGGTCCATGGACGGATCCGCCGGCGGGGCCTCCGCGCGGCGCTCCGCCTGCTGGAAGTGGCGCGCCTGCATGAGCGGAATCGACGTCTGCGGCGCGCCCAGCAGCTGCGCGTAGGCGGGCGCGGCGTCCTCGAAGGTGCTCTCGCCCGCGAAGGTGCGCAGCTGCGCGTTCTCCAGGAGCGCGGCCCGGGGCTCCGGGGCCTCCAGGCCCGCCGCGCGCCCCCGCGTCTCCGAGGACGTGTCCGGCGTCAGCCCCAGGTCCTCGAGCAGCGCCCCCGCCAGGTCGCCGTCGGCGTCCGCCTTGAAGTCGCTCTCGTCGGAGAAGCCCCGCCGCACCGGCTCCACCGGCGTCATGGGCTGCTGCTTCACCGGGGCGGTCACCTCCAGCTCGGTGGCGATGCCCCAGGCCCGGGACGTCGAGATGCCAGAACCCACGCGGCGGATGGAGGTCATGGTTCTCCTCGGGTGATGGCCCGCAAGGCGGGCGGCTCCTGCATTGTCCGCCGGTCCCGGCGGGAGTTGCTAGGGGGACTCGCGCGATCCCTATTGGACGCGAGGCCCGATATCCTACCGGCGCCCATGACCTCCTTTCTTGCCCCACGTCCGCATCGCGCCGCCGGCCCTGGCCTCCAGGGTGTACCGCCCGTTGAAAAGTCGTGGCGGGGCGAAGCGGGGATGGCCGCAACGTCGCTCGGCGGACAGGGGAGCGAGGGTGCGCGGAGGGAACTCGAACCCGGACGTTCTTCAAGGGCGACAACCCCGTGGGGGCGTCCCGGGGATGAAGAGACCGGGGCGCTGGCCTCCCGTTTGCTGTCTGGGAGCCTGGCCAGGAGGCGGTGGTGATGAGATTCGAGAGCGCGGGGCAGACCCACATCGGGCGCAGGCCGCACAACGAGGACGCGTACTGCGTGCTGCCCGAACGAGGGCTTTTCGTGGTGGCGGACGGGTTGGGCGGGCAGGAGGGCGGGGAGGTCGCCAGCCAGTGCGTGGTGGACACCTTCGCGGGCTTCAGCGACCGGCTGGACCGGGACCGCGACGGCACCTGGCCGGACGCGGTGGACCCCGCCCGGAGCCGCGAGGAGAACTACCTGGCCGCGTGCACCGCGCTCGCCCAGCGCACCCTGCGCGTGCGCCGCGTGGGCAAGCTCAAGGAGATGGCCTCCACGGTGGTGGCGCTCGCGGTGGGGGAGCGCTGGGCCGCGGTGGCCCACGTGGGCGACAGCCGCCTGTACCGCCTGCGCGAGGGCCGCCTGGAGTCGCTCACGCGCGACCACTCGCTCATCGAGGAGCTGCGCGCGGCCGGGCGTGAGCCGCCCGGCAACCCGGCCAACCTGCGCCATCTCATCACCCGCGCCTTGGGCACGGAGAACGCGGAGCCCACCCTGCAGCGGCTGGAGACTCAGCCCGGGGACATCTTCCTGCTGTGCTCGGACGGGCTGTATGAGCCGCTGGGCCCGGAGTTGCTCAAGGAGCAGCTGCGCGCGCCCTCCGCCCAGGCCGCGTGCGACGCGCTCGTCTCCGCCGCGTACGAGGCCGGGGGCCGCGACAACATCACCGCCGTGGTGCTGCGCGTGGCGGTCTGAGCGCCCGCCCGCGCGTCACACGCTGGGAGTGCGGGGCCCTGAACCCCACAGGTCGGCCCTGACCGCCGACCCGACGCGATGGGTCCGGCCGGACGGAGGGGGAGTCACCCGACACAGGGACTTCAATCCTTCGTTTATTCCAGGTTAATCTGGGGACTCCCCCCTCGCGTCCCCCTCCCCTCGTCCGAGCACCCGTTGCGTATGACGCTCAGTCTTGCCGCACGCCTGACCGCGGCCCTCACCGCCGTCGTTATCGCCCTCACGCTGCTCACCGTGACGTTGATGGGGCTGTCCCTGCGCTCGCGCGTGGAGTCCGAGATGGCCTCCGCCCTGACGCGGGATGCGACCCGCTGGCAGGCGCTGAAGGAGCAGGAGCTGCGGGTCCTGGCGGAGCTGGGGCACGTGGCGGTGGCCAACCCCGCGTTCGCGCGGGCCTTCTCCCGGGGGCGCGCGGAGGCGGCCGCCCTGCTGAACGAACAGCGCGCGGTGCTGGGCGTGGACCTGCTGATGCTGGTGGGCGTGGACGGGACGGTGATCGCGTCCACGGGCGAGGAGGACCTGCCGGGCCTTCCGAAGGTGGTGCGCCAGCAGGGGCAGGTGCTGCTGCCGGCCACGGGCGCGCCGCTGCTCGCGGTGGCGCAGCCGCTCCAGGCCAACGGCGCGCCGGTGGGCTCCCTGGTGCTGGGGGCGGAGCTGGGCTCGGAGGAGCTGAAGCGGCTGGGCGAGGGGAGCGAGCACCTGGAGTCGCTGCTGCACGTGGGACCCCGGTTGGTGGCGCAGTGGCTGCACGCGGTCCAGGCGCCCGCGCTGCTGGGGGCGAGCCATGAGGCGGACGGCGCCGAGGTGGACGTGGGCGGCGCGTCGCTGCACGTGGCGCGGGTGCAGGTGGGGGAGGGGCTGGAGCTGGTGATGGCGCGCGGCGCCCAGGCGGAGTGGGCGCGCATGCGGAGCACGCTGATGGCGGTGCTGGGGCTGGGGCTGCTCGTGGCGCTGCTGGCGGGCGGGGGTGTCTTCCTGCTGGTGCGGCGCATGATGGCGCCGCTGGGCGCGCTGACGGCGGCGGCGGCGCGGGTGGTGGCCGAGGGCGACTTCAGCGGCACGCTGGACATCCACTCGCACGATGAGATTGGCCAACTGGCCACGTCCTTCCGGGAGATGATGGCGCGGCTGCGCGCGGTGCTGCTGGCGCTGAAGAACTCCGCGCAGGAGCTGGAGGCGACGGCGCTGGAGCTGGCGAACTCCGCGTCGGACCAGAACCTCGCGGTGACGCGGCAGGCGGCGGCGCTGCACCAGACGCAGATCGCCGCGCGGCAGCTTCAGGAGAGCTCGCGCGCGGCGGCGCAGCGGGCGACGGGCGTGCTGCGCGAGGCGGAGAAGGCGGGCGCGGTGGGGCAGGCGGGCGAGTCCGCGGTGGCGGGCAGCGTGGGTGGGCTCACGCACATCCGTTCGCAGGTGGAGCGCATCTCCAACACGGTGTCGGAGCTGCGGCAGCGCACGCGGCAGGTGGGCGACATCACCGGCACGGTGAAGGACCTGGCGGACCAGTCCAACGTGCTGGCGCTGAACGCGGCCATCGAGGCCGCGCGCAGCGGCGAGGCGGGCCGGGCGTTCGCGGTGGTGGCCCGGCAGATGCGGTCGTTGGCGGACCAGTCCGCGACGGCCACGGCGCGCGTGCAGTCCATCCTGGGCGACATCGGCCGCGCCATCTCCGAGGCGGTGCAGACGAGCGAGGGCGGCACGCGCGAGGTGGAGGGCGGCCTGGACCAGGCGCGCGCGGCGGGTGAGAGCCTGCGCGCGCTGGCCGCGGTCATCCAGAACAACAGCGTGTCCGTGAAGAGCATCGCGGACATGGTGAGCCAGCAGGACGCGGGCATCGCGGAGCTGTTCGCCGCGCTCAGCGACCTGACGCGGCTGGCGGACGAGACGGTGGAGCGCGTGGCCACGAGCGCCGTGGCCGCCGCGCGCCTCACCACCGCGTCCCACGAGGTCAGCAACATCGTGGCGCAGTACCGCCTGTGACGGCTCGCGCGGTGAGGCCGGGCGCGCGCTACGCCGCCTCGCCACCGTCGATGGCGTAGGCCGCGCCGGTGATGGGCGCCGCCGCCTCCGACGCGAGGAAGAGGCACATCGCGGCCACCTCCTCCGGCTGGATGATGCGGCCCATGGCGCTCATCCCGGCCAGGGCCTCGCGGGCCTGCTCCTCGCTGCGGCCCGTCGTCTTGGTGATGGCGGCCGTCGCGCCCGCGAACATGTCCGTCTCCACCCAGCCCGGGTTCACGATATTCACGGTGACGTTCTTGCGCGCGTACTCCACCGACAGCGCGCGCGTCAGCCCCAGCAGCGCGTGCTTCGACGCGCAGTACGCGGACGTGTACTTCGCCCCGCGCGTCGCCGTGATGGAGCCGATGTTGATGACCCTCCCGCCGCCCGCGGAGGCCATGGCGGGCATCAGCTCGCGGCACAGGAGGAAGGGCGCCGTCACGTTCACCGCCATCACCTTCGCCAGGTCCGCCGTGGACGTCTTTGTCAGCGGCGCGGACACGGTGATGCCCGCGTTGTTCACCAGCACCCGGGGCGTGCCCGCCGCCAGGACGGTCTTGCACGCGGCGAGCAGCGCGGACTCATCCGCCACGTCCACCGTGAGCGTGCGGATGCGCTCTCCGCCTTCCTTGCGCAGCGCCTCCAGCGACTCCGCCGAGCGCGCCAGCGCCCAGACGTCATAGCCCTCGCGCGCGAACGCCAGGGACACCGCGCGGCCAATGCCCCGGCTGGCGCCCGTCACCACCACGGTCTTCGTCGTCTCGCTTGCCATGGCCGGTGAGCATAGAGCCCCGCGCGTCATCCGCGCGGACGGTGCGCGACGAAATGCATCATTTGCGCTGCCGGGGACTCTTCAAGACATCAAAGACGGCATCGGAGTCCCCTGCACATGAAGACCTTCAAGCGTGGCCTGCTGGCCCTCTGCTGCATGATGTTCGCGTCCACGTCCGCCATCGCCGCGGCGCCCAACGGCATCAACCCGCGCATCCTGGGCACGCGCGCCATCGTCGCGTGCGACGCGGTGGAGAAGTCCTGCGGCGTGGCCAGCATCTCCTTCCCCGCGGGCATCAGCGGTCTGGTGCCCTACGGCCGTCCGGACGTGGCGGTAGCCTCCATGTTCTACCCGTCGGTGGATGACGCCGAGGCGGTCATCGCCCGCACCGACGCGGGCGACACGGCCCAGGCCGCCATCGACTACGTGTTCACCGTGGATCCGTACGCGGACTACCGGCAGCTCGCCGCGGTGAAGCTCAACCCCGATGGCACCATCACGGTGGGCCAGCAGACCGGCGCGGAGAGCGCCTCACAGCGCTGCGCGGTGAAGGGCGCCACCTTCGTGGTGCAGGCCAACAACCAGACCACCGCCACCATCTGCGCCGCCATGGCGACGGGCTTCCAGCAGGCCACGGGGAGCCTGCCGCAGCGGCTGCTCGCGTCGCTCAAGGCGGGGGCCAAGGTGGGCGGCGACAACAACGGCGAGCGCTCCGGCGTCATCCGCGTCTGGAGCTCGGAGAACGACGCGGTCTTCTACACGAAGGTGCTCGCGGACGCCGTCGTGCACAGCAGCCGGAACGCGCTGCGGGAGCTGGACGTGGAGATGAACCGCTACCAGGCGGGCGTCGCCGCGCCGTACGCGTCGGACCTCATCCCGCTGGACAAGGAGACCACGAAGGTCGTGAAGCGCGTGCTGCACAAGCTCGGGTACTACGACGGCCGCATGGACGGGACCTGGAACGACGCTGCCGAGCAGGCGCTGTATGACTTCAACTGGAACAACCTCTTCTTCCTCAAGCCCACCGTGGGGGTGGACGGTCAGCGGAAGATCGACGGTCCGCTGGTCAACTTCCTGCGCGACGCGGACGTGGAAGCGCTCGCCCCCGCGAAGCACTGAGGCGCCGTTGGTTTGACGGCTCCCGCATGGCGACGTCAAGCTCGCCGCCATGCCCCGCGCCGACATCACCGACCTGTTCCGCATCGACGACCTGCTGTCCGCCGAGGAGAAGGCCGCCCGCGACGCGGTGGCCCGCTTCGTGGACGCGGAGGTGCTGCCCATCATCGGAAAGCACTTCCGCGACGGCACCTTCCCCGCGCACCTCATCCCGGGCCTGGCGGAGCTGGGCGTGCTGGGCGCGAACCTCCAGGGCTACGGCTGCGCGGGCATGAACACCGTCAGCTACGGCCTGGTGCTGCAGGAGCTGGAGCGCGGTGACTCCGGCCTGCGCAGCTTCGCGTCCGTGCAGGGCTCGCTGTGCATGTTCCCCATCCACGCCTTCGGCAGCGAGGAGCAGAAGACGCGCTTCCTGCCGGGCATGGCGAAGGGACAGCTCATCGGCTGCTTCGGCCTCACCGAGCCCGACTTCGGCTCCAACCCCGGCGGCATGCGCGCCCGCGCGCGGAAGGACGGGGACACCTGGGTGCTCAACGGCACCAAGGCCTGGATCACCAACGGCTCCATCGCGGATGTCGCGGTGGTGTGGGCGAAGACGGAGGACGGCGGCCCGGAGTCCGTGCGCGGCTTCCTGGTGGAGAAGGGGATGCCCGGCTTCAGCGCGCGGGAGATCCCCGGCAAGTTCTCCCTGCGCGCGTCGCGCACCAGCGAGCTGTCCTTCCAGGACGTGCGCGTGCCGGACCGCAACGTGCTGCCCGGCGTCGTGGGCCTCAAGGGGCCGCTGTCGTGTCTCAACAACGCGCGAGCCGGCATCGCGTTCGCGGTGACGGGCGCGGCCATCGCCTGCTTCGAGGGCGCGCGCGAATACGCGCTGTCCCGCACGCAGTTCGACGGCAAGTCCATCGCCGGCTACCAGCTCACGCAGGAGAAGCTGGCGGACATGCTCCAGGAGATCGTCAAGGCGCAGCTCTTGAGCCTGCGGCTCGCGCGCCTCAAGGACGAGGGCAAGAGCAACCCCGTGATGGTCAGCCTGGCCAAGCGCAACAACGTGAAGAGCGCGCTCGACATCGCCCGCGTGGCCCGCAGCATCTACGGCGCCAACGGCATCACGGACGACTATCCGCCCGTGCGCCACATGCTGAATCTGGAGAGTGTCTTCACCTACGAGGGCACCCACGAGGTGCACACGCTGGTGCTGGGCAAGGCCATCACCGGCATCGACGCGTTCGGCTGACGCGGACGCCGGTGGAAGCCGCGCCTCCCCTCGCTCCCGGACGGGAAGGAGGGGAGGGCACGGGAAGGAACGTCAGGACTGGGTGCCGCCTTCGCCCGAAGGCTCGGACGAAGGCTCGGAGGCAGGGGCCTCGGCGGACGCCTCGGCTTCCCCGGACTCGCCAGCTTCCTCGGAGGCCTCGGGCTCGTCGGGCGTCTCGACCGCGGTGCCGGAGGCCTCGGCGGCCTGCTGCGCCTTGAGCTCCTCGTCGTTCATGAAGCCGACGGGGTTCTCCTTGCGGTTGAAGAAGCGCACGGCCTTGGCGGACAGCGCGTACATCTGCTCGGCCGCGGCGGCGGGCACCAGCGAGTGCTCGATCTGCGCGGGCTCCGGGCGCTCCACCACGCCCAGCTCGCCGTCCTCCAACTGCTTGGCCTGGGCGGGGCTCAGCTCCATGCGGCGCAGCTTTCCCTTGCGCGTCATGAAGTAGAAGGTCGTCTCACCCGGCTCCTGCGGCACCTGGGCGCCCAGCACCAGCTCGCGCAGGGCGCGGTCCAGCTCCACCTGCTTCTTGGACTCGGCGCGCTGGTAGGCCTTGGAGCCCGGCATGGGCGGCAGCTTCGGGATGGGCTTCTCCGCGGGCGCGCCCGGACGCGAGGCCGCGCCGAACCCGCCCTGGGGACCCCGGAAGCCTCCGCCCTGACGCGGGGGACCTCCGGCACCGTGGCGCGGGGGACCTCCGGCGCCGCGCGGCGGACCGCCACCGCCCTCACGGCGCGGCGGTGCTCCGCGGTCGTCACGGCGCGGCGGGCCTCCGGCTGTCCGATTCTCATCACGTCCTGGCCGGGCAGGCGCGCGTGGAGCGCTCCCCCGGTTGTCCTCCTGGCGCCGTGGCGCCGAGGGCGTGGAGTCGGACTTCTTGGCCTGCTCCTCGGAGACGAGGCCCGCTTTCAACAACTTGTCTCGCAGGTTCTGCATGGGTTGGGCGTTCTATCCCTTGCACGGCCGCACGCAAGCCACCGCTTGCCGCTCCTGTCCCCCCCACGTAACTTGCCGCCCCCGCCGTCCTGGTCGTGGAGGTTCCGTGGGAAGTCTGACGAAGTCCGCCGCCCTCGCCCTGGTCCTGGCAGCCACCGGCTGCTCCGACCCCGTCGACAAGGCGGCCAAGGCCCGCATCTTCTCGGCGGAGGACCCGCCGAAGGTGGTGGCCTCGGCGAAGGAGAAGCTGCCGCCGGAAGACGTCGCGGACAACCCCCAGGTCTCCCGCCGCATCCTGGGCATGGACGCCGCGGAGGTGACCGAGCGACTGGGCCCGCACTTCTTCCAGTCCACCCTCAGCTACGAGTGGGCCGGCCCCAGCGGCAACAACCCCGTGAAGCTCACGGAGACGCGCTCCTTCCGCGCGGGCCCCGGCGGCGTCAACGGCGACTTCCACGGCATCCTGGAGAACTCGCGGGACCAGGGCCTGGAGGTGATGCGCGTGAAGGGCCAGGTCTTCGCTCGCAACCGCTACGGCCCGTACCGCCAGCGCCTGCGCGACCGCGGCATGGCCGAGCGCACCCGCACGGAGCTGACGGGCGCCATCCGCGACTTCGACAGCCTCTTCCAGGGCCGCATCAAGCTCACCCCCGCGGGCACCGTCACCCACGAGGGGCGCACCGCGTGGAAGTACAACGTCTCCCTGGGCGCCCCCCAGGAGGGCGGCACGCCGAAGAAGATGCCCGCCGCCTTCTCCCCCAAGAACGCGGACGAGACGACGAAGCGCCGCGCCAACTTCTTCGCGCACCGGCTGCCCCGCTCGCTGGAGGGCGAGGTGCTGGTGGACGCGGCCACGTCCGTCGTCCTCAAGGCCCGGCTGGACGGGCGCATCGGCGTGCCCCAGGAGAAGACCCCGGAGGCCGCGGAGCTGCGCATGACGCTGGAGTCCAGCCTGACGGAGATTGGCAAGGACCCCCAGCTCCAGCCGCCCCAGGACTTCCTGCCGGACGCGGACAAGCCCCAGGGCATCGCGGACGCGCTGGACCACTTCGGCATCCCGCGCACCAAGCCGGGGGACTCGCCCGCCACCCCGGGCGCCACGCCCGGCGCCCCCGACCCGGAAGACGAGGGCGAGGCCAACTGAAGTCCGTCCCACGCCTCCTGACCGTTGGAAGCCCCACGGCTTCACGGCCAGGAAGCTCGGAGGTGCGCCGGCCCCTGGAGGCTGTGACGGCCGTGTCCTGCGCGGGCCGCCGTTGCCCCCGGGGCCTCCCCGTAAGTGCTTGATGCGGCTGGGGAACCCCCCTGGCCCTGGCCTTGCTCTGGGGGAGCGCCATGTTCCGCTCCCCCCTCCCCCTGGCGTGCGCCGGGCTCGCGCTCCTGGCGACCCCGGCCCTCGCCGAACCGGCCCGCAACCTGGGCATCACCGTCGCGCCGCTGGGGGCCTACATGCTCAAGGGCGACGCGGAGGTGGGGCGCACCGTGGGCTACAGCGCGGGCCTGGGCTGGGCGTACCGCAAGCCGGGGGCGGTGCTGGAGGTGGGCGGACACCTGGCGTCCAGCCGGCACCTGACGGAGGTGACGCCCATGTCCGTGCGCGTGGTGCCCCTGGGGGACACCCGGGTGCGGCCCTTCCTGGGCGTGGGGGCCAGCCTGCTGGTGCCCCACTCACGGCCCCAGCCCGTGGCCCCGGACGCGCTGGGCAGCCGCGTGCTCCAGGTGGGCTTCGAGTTCTGCGGTGGCGTGGGCCTGGAGCTGGGGAAGAACCTCTTCCTCTCCGCCGAGGCGCGCTACCAGAACTTCTCCGCCAGGGGGGATCCCTTTTCCGGGCAGCGGCAGCACCTTCGCTCCACGTTCCTGGGCCTGGGGATGCGCCTGTAGCTGTAGCGGGTGGGGCGGGTCGCTACAGACAGGCAGCGGCCTGTTGGAAGAAATTTTGACGGCCCTCTTGCAGCCTCTACAATCCTCGTCGGTTGCGGCCCAGACGCATCTGACATGCTCGGGTGTTCAGGCGTGCACAACGAAGGGAGCGGAGATGGAGCGCAAGGTCGGAAGTAGCACGTTGACCGCGAAAGAGGTCAAGGCGGCGCTGGAGAAGTCCACCACGCTGACGGCCGAGGAGGAGAAGGCCCTGCGCATGCGCCACGGCGCGGGCGCCCCCAGCAAGAGCGCGCCGCTGCCCCGCGCCGCGGGTGCCAACGCGGAGCTCGCGGACGAGCTGCTCGTCATCGAGATGCAGCTGATGAAGGCCATGCGCGCGCGCACCGGCCAGACGCGCACGGCGGCCAACGACGCCAAGGCGCCCGCCGCGGTCCGCACCCGCGAGGCCCCGGCCAACGCGGCGAAGGACAAGATCGTCCGCGCGCTGCGCGCCAAGAAGAAGTAGGGGCGGTTTCCCTACTGGTTGAGGATGGCCACGAGGCGCGCTCCCGCCTCGGGCAACGCCAACGGCGTGCCCGAGACCTCCGTGGCCAGTCCCTCCGCGTCGGCGGCGCCGCCCCGCGCGAAGAGCCCCTTGAGCCAGGTGAAGGCGGCGGGGTTGCGCCAGAAGTCCTCGTTGAACCGCTCCAGCAGGTGCGCGGTGAGCCGGGTCTCCAGGGCCCAGGCCCGCAGGTAGCGGGTGACGTAGAGCTGCGAATCCACGTCATGCAGGAAGAAGCCCGGGTGCGGCTGCGCGAAGAGGGCGCGGCGCTGGCCGTCGGCATACTCGTCCGCGCGGTCGGCGGAGGCGCCCTTGGTGCTGAGCGACAGCTCGTAGGACAGCTTCGCGCAGTGGCGGCGCAGCACGGCCAGGGCCTGGAAGGCGCCCATGCGCACGACGTCCTTCGTCGTGCCGGACGGCAGGCCCAGGTAGCGCTTGAGCCAGGGCGGGGACAGGAGCAGCCGCTCGAAGGTGGCGGCGTAGGCCTCCGTGACGGACGCGTCGCCCAGCCGGCGCAGCTCCATGGGGGCGTCCTCGTCCACGTGGGCCAGGTGCCACGCGTGGCCCAGTTCGTGGAGCAGGTCGCCCAGCGCGTCCATCCCGCTGCGCGGCTGGAGGACCAGGCGGATTTCCTGGGGCACGCGCACGGCGGCGACGAAGGGGCGTGAGGCCTTGCCGGGGCGGGCCTCGTCGTCCAGGCGGATGCGGCCGCCGGCCTCCGGGTGCTGGCCCCAGTCGGACAGCCAGCGCATCACGGCGGGGACGGTGTCCTCGCGGCGGAAGTGGGCGTCCAGCCACGGGGCGCGCAGGGCGTGCTGCACGTCGTGGCGCCGCGCCTCGCCGCCGGGCAGCGGGCGCAGGGTGGGCTCCAGCTTGCGCAGCACGTAGGCCAGCACGTCGCGGTAGGCGTCCTCGGTGGCCTTGAGGGTCTCCTCGGCGGCCACGGCGAGCTTGCCCGCGTCGATGCCGGTGACGTCCTGGCGCAGCGAGGGGTAGTCCGGGAAGCCCAGCACCTCCGCGGCCTGGAGGGCGGCGTCGCGCCGGTCTCCGTACGGGCCCCGGTGGTCCCAGAGGAAGTTGCCGGCGCCGCGCTCCAGGAGGGCGCGGCGGGAGCGGCTGGATTCGCGCGGCAGCTGCGACAGGGCCTGGGCCAGCGACAGCGTCGTGTCGTCGGCGGGGATGTGGGAGCGGGCCTCCAGCGCGACGACGGCGTCCGCCGCGGCGAGGGCCAGGGACTCCTCCACCTGGGTGGCGATGAGCTCGCGCACGAGCGTGATGCGGCGGACGGCGACGGGGTCGTCCTTGCCGCGAGCGCGGGAGAGGGCCTCGTTGGCGGCGGCGAAGGTCTCCGGTGAGGACAGCTCCGGGAAGGAGGCGTACAGGCGCGCGACGGGGAGGTCCGGGGAGAGTCCGGCGCCGTAGCGGTACTGGAGGGTGGCCAGTTCGGCGAGGAAGTCATCCAGCCGCGACCGGACGGAGAGCAGGGGGCGGTCCATGGCGGGGCGGAAGGTAACAGGAAGCCCGCGTCAGGGTGGGGACCGCGCGCATAGAGTGTCGCGCCATGTCCTCCACCTCCGCTGCCCGGCCGCATGCTCCCCTGGAGTCCCCCACGGAAGGGGAGGGCGCGGGGGCAGGTGGCCCGGGCGCGATACGGCGCTCGGGGAGGGGCTCCGGGTCCGGGGGCCTCGCGGGGACGGACCGTGAGGGCGGGCGATGAAGCGCCGGACGTTCCGGGCGGAGGGGGCGCACGCGGGGCGTGTGCTGGTGGAGGCGGTGGCGGCGGAGCTGGGGCTGCCGGTGGCGGACGTGCGGCGGCTGGTGGACGTGGGCGCCGTGTACGTGGCGGGGCGCCGCGCGCGGGACGGGGCGGCGCGGCTGCAGCCCGCGCAGGTGGTGACGGTGGTGCTGGAGGAGGCGGGGCAGAGTCCCCTGGAGGCCGCGAAGCCGGCGGCCCCCTTGCGCGTGCTGTTCGAGGACGCGGACGTCATCGCGGTGGACAAGCCCGCGGGCCTGAACGCGCAGCCCACGGAAGGGCGCGTGGGCGGAAGCCTCGTGGACGTGGTGAGCGAGCACCTGGGACGGCAGGCGGGCCTGGTGCACCGGCTGGACCGGGAGACCTCCGGGGTGACGGTGTTCGGCAAGACGGCCGCGGCCACGTCCGCGCTGGCGGAGGCGTTCCGGGAGGGCACCGCGCGCAAGCGGTACCTCGCGGCGACGGGGCCGGGGCTTCCGGCGGGCGGCACGGTGGACCTGCCCCTGTCGAAGGACCCGTCTCGGCCGGGGCGCTGGCGGGCGACCCGCGCGGCCAATGGCGTGCCCGCGTGGACGGACTACCGGACGCTGTTCGCGGGCGACGCGTTCTGCCTGGTGGAGCTGCTGCCGCGGACGGGCCGCACGCACCAGCTCCGGGCGCACCTGACGGCGCTGGGCACCCCCATCCTGGGGGACGCGCGCTACGGCGGCGCGGGGAGCGCGGGGAGGCTGATGGCGCCGCGCTGCCTGCTGCACGCGCACGTGCTGGAGCTGGGCCATCCGCGCACGGGCCGGCCGCTGCGGCTGGAGGCGCCGGTGCCGGAGGACCTGCGGGCCTTCTTCGACGCGGCGGGGGTGGGCATTCCGGAGGGGGCCATCGGGGCGGCGGCCGCCCCCTGAGCACCTGGAAACCCCGGGGCCCTTCGTGGGAGCGGACAGGGTGCCCCCGTCGCGCGCATCGTGTGTAGACTGGGGGCTTCATGGGTGGCGGGAGACACGGCAAGGGCCCAGGGACGCCGGAGCCCTTTCCTCGCGGACCGGGGACGGGGTCGCGAGGCGAGGACGTGCGAGGCGCGGTGGCCCAGGTCTGCCGGGATGCCGCTCGGTTGCTCCGGGAGGGGCAGGCGGCGCGGGCGTATTCCGGCCTGGTGTCCGCCAGCCGTTCCCTGCCGATGACGCCCCGGCTCGCGGCGGTGCTGGTCCGCTGCGCGCTGCGTGCGGGCACGGAGCGCGCCGTCATCACCCTGCTGGACGCGGCGATGGTGACGGAGCGGGGCGAGGTGCGCCGTGAGGTCCGCCGGCAGCTGTCGCGGGTGTTGCGGCGCACGGGGCAGGAGGCGCGCGCCGCGGCGGTGCTCAACGGCCTGTTGATGGACGCGCCCGACGACGCCAGGGCCCGCTTCGTGCTGGACGTGCTGCGCGAGAGGGTGGCGAAGGCGAAGGAAGCGCCGTCGCGGCGGCCGCCCGCGGAGGACGACGAGTCCCGGACGAAGACCGTGGAGGTGTCCGCGCTGGCGCTGTCGGATCCGGAGCTGGGCAACACGGTGGTGGAGATGCCGGTGGTGCAGGCGCCGCCAGCAAGGGCTCCGCGAGCCGACACGGTGCAGGTCCCCCTGGGCGAGTGGGCCGGGCTGGGACGGACGGCGTCGCGAGGACCGGAGTTCCCCTGGGAGGATGAAGGACCGGGCAAGGCCCGGGTGGTGACGCCGCCGCAGGGGGCGAGGTCGGTTCCGGAGCCCGTGCCGTACGCGAGGGGGACGGAACGGAGTGGGTTCGGCTCGGGTGCCGGGGCTTCCGAAGCACGGGGGCTTGAGGTTGAAGGCCCCGCTGAGAAGCCGGAGTCCGTGGCGCAGGGGGCCGGCGAGAAGGCACCGGATACGGCGCGTCCTGCCGAGGTAGCGCCGTCGCTGAGTGACAGGGGCGCAGAGGCATCGGATGAGTCGCCGCTGGGGGATGGGGTGTCGGCGTTGGTTGGTACGTCGAACGTCCCGCCGTCCGGTGATGCGGCGTCGATGACCGATGCGGAGAACGCCGCAGCCTTGAACGCGTCGTCGTCCGTGGCCGTGGCGCCGGAGTCCGACAGCGTCACTGCGGCGTCGGATCCGGCTCAGGCACCGTCGAGTGCGGTCGTGGCGTCGACTGGGGCAGCGGCGTCGGATGCGGTGCAGGCACCTGCGCGCGTTGTGGGCGCATCGAGCACAGCGTCGTCCGCAGAGGCGACCCATGCGCCGTCGCGCGGCGCGGCGGTGTCGAGCGGTCCGTCGTCCACGAGCGTTGCGGACTTGCCTGAGCGCGGCGTCGCGGTGTCGAGCGATTCGTCCGCGGGCGGTGCGGACTTGCGTGAGCGCGGCGTCGCGGTGTCGAGCGATTCGTCTGCGGGCGGTGCGGACTTGCGTGAGCGCGGCGTCTCGGTGTCGAGCGGTCCGTCGTCCACGAGCGTTGCGGACTTGCCTGAGCGCGGCGTCGCGATGTCGAGCGATTCATCGTCGGTAGATGCGCCCCAGGCGTCTCAGCGCGGCGTCGCGGTCTCGAGCGATTCGTCCGCGAACAGTGCGGACTTGTCAGAGCGCGGCGTCCCGGTATCGAGCGATTCGTCGTCCGCTAATGCCGCAGATATGCCTGCGAGTGGCGTCGCGGTGTCGAGCGATTCGTCGCCCGCGAGCGGTGCGGACTTGCCTGCGAATGGTGTCGCGGTGTCGAGCGCCTCGTCGTCCGCGAATGCTGCCGATGTGCCTGCGAGTGGCATTGCGGTGTCGAGCGGTTCGGCGTCCGCGAATGCTGTCGATGTGCCTGCGAGTGGCATTGCGGTGTCGAGCGATTCGGCGTCCGCGAATGCTGTCGATGTGCCTGAGCAAGTCATCGCGGCATTGGGTGTATCGCCTTCCGCGGACGTGCCCGAACACGTCCTCGCGGCGTTGAGCGCATTGCTGTTGGCGGACGAGACGCGGACTCCTGCGAGCGCCGAAACAGCATCGCGCGCATCGTCTTCTGTCGAGGTGCCACAGGCACCTGACCACAGCGTCGCGGTGCCGAACGTGGCGTCGGCCGCGGATGCGCCACGGGGGTTCGAACCTGTTGAAGCCGCATCGAGCGCGTCGTCGCCAGTGGATGCGGCACAGGCGCCTGCGCATGTCGTATCGCCAGCCAACGCGGCACAGGCTCCCGAGCACGTGGCTGCGACGTCGAACGTGTCGTCACCGCCCGCGAACACGGCGGTAGCGTCCGAAACGACGTCGTCGGATGCAACGCAAACGCCCGACGAGAAATCCATCGCCGCACCGAGTGCGTCGTCGGCGACACGGGCGCCTGAAGAAATGGCCGTGACGCCGACGGCCGAAGTGCGTGGCGTCGCGGCGTCGAACACGTCGCCCGTCGATGCGGCCTCCACGTCCGAAAAGCCGCCTGTCGCCGCGCCGAACGCCTCTCCGGTGTTCGAGTCGACGCAGGTCTTCGGCAAGAGGCTCGAAGAGGCATCTCCAGCCGAGACCGCACAGGCCCTCGAAGAAAAGCCCGCGACGGCGGCGCGGAAGCCATCCGACGAAGCACCCGCCGTCGTGGCGGGGGCAGCCTCGAAGACCGCGGGGCACGACGAGTCCGCACCAGAGCGGATGCCACCGCGTCCGCTCGTATCGGTGCTGGTCCCGGGAGCGCCCTCCAAGGCTTTCGACGAAGACGAATCAACGTCGGAGATGCTCCTTCCGCGCCCGGCCGGATCGGCAGCTGAAGCGCCGGCGAAGGCCTCCAACGAGAACGCGGTGGCGACGGAGAACCTCCCCCCGCGTCGGCCCGAACCGGCCGGGACGCAAGCAAAGCCATCCAGCGAGAACGCATCGACGCCGAAGAAGACGCCTCCACGCCAGCCGGATGCGGTGCTGGTGCCGGGTGGTCCCTCGAAGGGCTTCGACGCGGACGAAGCGACGTCGGAAGTCATCCTCCCGCGTCCGGCCGACGCTTCCGCGAAGACCCCGGATGCACGCGCGTCGGCGGAGCGGAGTTCTTCCAGCGCGGTCCTGGTTCCAGGCGCGCCAGCAATGGCGTTCGACGAGGAAGAATCGACCTCGGAGCTCATCCCGCCCGAGCGTGTCGAAGCGGAGAAGGGCGCTGCCGCGTCAACGCAGTCCCGTGCCGAGAAGCCAGCCGCCCCGCGAAGGGCCTCCGTGCTGGTCCCCGCCACCGCGAAGCCCGCGTTCGACGAAGAGGAATCGACGTCGGAAGTGGTCTTCCCGCAGCCGGATTCATCCACACCCAGCGCACCGGCGCAGGCAACTCCCGCTGCTCCCAAGCGCGACTCCACGCGCCTCCCCTCGGTGAAGCCCACCGAGCCCGGCACGAGCCCCGCTCCGGACGCGGCTTCCTCCGCGCGCGGCTCGGACGAGGGCTCGGAACGGGCCGGGTCGCAGCGGCAGGAGGCCCAGCTCATCGCGCGCCGTGCGTGGCGCGAGCTGGCGCAGCTGTACCTCAAGCGCGCGGACCGCGCGAAGGACGCCCCGGAGCGCGCTGAAGCGCTCACCCGGCTCGCGGAGGTGATGGAGAACGAGCTCCAGGACTCCGCGGGCGCCGCGCGCATGTACCGGGAGATCGTCGAGCTGACCGGCGAGCGCACCGCGTTGCGTGAGCAGGTCCGCCTCCTGTCCCAGCGCGAGGACGCCTCGCTCGTGCGCCGTGCGCTCGATGACGCGATCGCGCGGGCGAGGACCTCCCGGGCCCGGGCCGTGGCCCTGCTGACGCGCGGCGAGCGGCAGCTGAACATGGGCGTCCCCGCCAAGGCGCGCGAGGACTTCGAGGCGGCGGATGCGCTCGTGCCCGGAATGCTGCCCGTGCTCGCGGGGCTCGTGCGCAGTGTCTCCGACGAGGAGCGCTTCGCCCAGGTGGAGCGGCTGCGCGCCGCCTGTGCCGCCGCGCCGCGCCGCGCGCCGGATCGCCTGGAGGCGCTGCGGGTGCTCGCGAAGACCGCGGAGGAGTCACTGGGTGACCTGCGCATCGCGCAGTGGGCCTGGGCCGAGGTGCTCGCGGAGAGCCCCGACAACGAGCAGCCCCGGGAGCACCTGCTGGCGCTCGCGCGCCGCCTGGGGGACCTGCCCGCGCTGAGCCAGTTGCTGCACGCGCAGCTGGCCCGTGAGCCTCGGGGACCGGCCGCGCGCAAGGCGCACCTGGAGCGGGTCGCCACGCTGGAGGCGATGGGCGACGCGGGCGCGGCCCTGGCGGAGCTGCGCCAGGCCGTGCGCTTCGAGCCGGGGCACAAGGAGGCCTGGCTGCTGCTCGCGGACCGCTGCACGGAGCGCGAGCAGTTTGGCGAGGCCGCCTGGGCGCTGGAGAACGCGGCCACCGCGACGGAGGACGACGAGGAGCGCCAGCACACGTGGGAGCGGCTCGCGCTCTTCTGCCGCGAGGTGCTGCACAACACGGAGAAGGCCCGTCTCTACGCGCGCCGCGCCGAGAGCCTGCGAAAGTCTCGCGAGCAGCGCGCCCGTCCGCCTCCACCCGAGCCCGCGCGCACGGCGCCGCCGCAGACCGTCGGGGTGCCGCCGCCGTCGGTGCTCGTGGCGCCGCCGTCGGTGCTCGTGCCCTCGAAGCGCAAGGACCTGTCGGACGAGGTGACGTCCAACACGGATGTCCCATCGTTGCTCAAGGCGGAGGAGGTCTCGGCCGACGATGCACCGGCGAAGCGTTCGCCCCGGGCGAAGGACGGCACTGCCCGAAAGGCCAAGGCATCAGCCGCTGTGTCCAAGCCGAAGGCCCCCTCGGGACGCCATGCTCCCGTGGGCACCACGGCACCAAACACGGAGGCTGCTCACTCGCCGAAGGCCTCGTCTGGCCGTCACGCACCCATGGGCGCCACGGCACCGAACACGGAAGCTTCACGCCAACCGAAGGCCCCGTCCGGCCGTCACGCCGCCGCAGGCGCCACGGCACCAAACACGGACGCCACCCGCCAGCCCAAGGCCCCGTCCGGCCGTCACGCATCGGTCGCGAACACCTCGCCGGAAGCAGAGCCACCCCGTCGCTCAGCGTCCACGAAGGCGCCAGCGGAAGGCCCCGCCTCACTCGCGGAATCCGTCCCCGCTCCCAGCGGCATGGCCCGGGCCATGAAGCCCCCTCGCGGTGCCGCGAGCGAGCCAGCACTCACTTCGGACGACGGAGCCTCCGCACCCGACCGCAAGCAGCGCGCGCCCGCCGCACCGCCCCGCGAAAGCACCACGGCCTTCGGCGCACCGCTCCCTCTGGACGCGGAGCTCGAAGCCGCCGTATCGCGCAAGGCCGCCACCGCCCCCGAGGACAACGCCTCCCCGGCCGCCCGCGCCTCCAAGAACGCGGGCACGCAGATCCGCGAAGCCCCCTCCCGCGTGGAACGCGCCCCGCGCGCTGGCCACGCGCCCCGGCTCCCGCTGTCCGCCAGCGGCGTGGAACCTCCCGCACCGCCCCGTGCCCCGCTGTCCGCCAGCGGCGTGGAGCCCCCGGCCCCCGCGCCCCGTGCCATGGCCGGAGCCTCGCGTCCCGTCGCCCCTCCGGCCAGGGGCCGCGGCGCTCCCGAAGCCCCTCCCGACATCCCCCTCCTCAGCCAGATACCGAGCGAGGACGAAGATGAGGACGCGATGGAACTCGGCGACGGGCCCGTAGAGGCCACGAGCGTCATCGCGTGGGAAGCGCCTCCGGGCCGCATGGACCCCGTGCGCCGCATCCACCGCGCCGGCCGTCCCGAGGGCACCGTCGCCGGCCCGGCCCCCACGCGCCCCCAGGCCGGGGGCCGCCCCACCGCCGGCTCCACCGAGACCCGCGAAACACCCGCCGCCGTCCTGGACGCCGCGCCTCCCGCCGACGCCACCTCCGCGGAGCCCATCGTCTTCAAGCTCGTGCGCGAGCGTCCGCTCGACCCGAAGCCCTACCGCGGCCTCGTGGACCACTTCGACCAGCGCGGCGACGTCACCCGCGCCGCGCTCATGCGCGAGCTCGCGGACGCCCTGGAAGGCCGCGACGTCCCCGCGCCCCGCGTGCAGCGCGGCCCCCTCTCCAACCAGGAGCGCGCCGGCCTGCGCCACCCGGGCCTGCGCACCCCGTCCGGGGAGCTGCTCGCGTGCGTGGGCATCGCGCTGTGCCGGCTGTTCCCGTCACCCGCGCGCATCGCCAGCACCTCGGAGCCCCTGCGCGCGTCCGCGGGCCCGGGCGCCACCGCCATCCTGGACGCGCTGCACACCACCGCGCGCCTGCTGGGCGTGCCCCTGCCAGAGCTCGTCGCGGGCGACGACGACACCGCCAACATCACCCCGCTGCACACCTCCGCCCCGCGCCTCGTCGTGGGCCGGCTCCTCGTGCAGCAGCCCCCCACCAACGCCGAGCTGCGCTTCCACGCCGGCCGCGCGCTGTTCTCGCTGTCGCCGGACCTGCTCGCCCTGCGCGCGCTGCGCAAGGACCACCTGCTGCGCGCGCTCGCGCTCTTGTCCTCCGTCCTCAAGAACCCGAAGGACGCCGGCGACGACGCCCGCGTGGTGCGCGAATCCCTGTCCCCCAGGGGCCTGGAGCGCGCCGCCCTCCTGATGGAGCCCGGCACCCGCGACTTCGACGCGAGCCTGCTGGTCGCCGCCGCGCGCGACTCCGCCAACCGCGCGGGGCTCGTCGCCTGCGGAGGCCCCGGGCCCGCGCTCACCGCGCTCCGGGCCCGCCGCCCCCATGACTCGGAGCTGGAGGAGCTGGTCCGCTTCGCCGCCTCCGAGCGCTACCTCGCCCTGCGGGACGCCGCCGAAGCGGGCCGCTCGGGGCGCTGAGCCGCCGGACGCTTCAGTTCGCGAGGATGCGCAGCGTGAGCGCCAGCACGCGCCCGTTCAGCCCGCCCAGGTCGTGCTGGTACGACAGGTCCACGCCGCCGCCGCCGGGCGACATGTAGCCCGTGCCCACCGTTAGGCGCGACAACCGCTGGAAGCCGTCGTACGTGTAGCCCACGCGCAGGGGAACCGTCTGGTCGAGCACGTACTCCACGCCGGTGTTGTACGTGAACACCGCCGAGTCGCGCGTCTCGAAGTCCGCGCGCATGTCGAACGCCACCACCAGCGCCGGCCCCACGTAGGCCGTGTGCGCGGAGAAGTAGCGCGTCTGCTCCACGTTCTCCGTGTCGATGAGGTTGTGCCCCGACACGCCCAGCGTCAGCTGCTCGCTCATCCGCACCAGGATGCCCGCGTCCAGCGTGATGGAGTTGGCGAAGCGCGACTGGCCATTCAGCCGCAGGTAGTGCCCCGACAGGCCGATGAGCAGCGACTGGCTCAGCGGCAGCGCCGCGCCCAGCGTGCTCAGGTTCGCGGACGTCCGTCCTCCGCCGCGCCCCAGCGACAGCCAGTGGTAGTCCACGCCCAGCGCCAGCCGGCCGCTGCTGGAGTCCGCCAGGCTGACGCCCAGGTAGCCCTCCTTGTTGCGCGGGTCGTACGCGCCCGTGCCCTCGATGCGGTAGGCCGGGTACAGCGCCATCGCCGCGGGATTGCCCAGGAGTGCATCCGCACCCAGGCCCGTGGCCCGGAAGGCGCTGCCCATGCCCAGGGTCCGGGCACTCGCGATGTTGCGCAGCTCCTCGGCGGGTTCGTTGGTGGCGGCCCGGGCGGCGAAGGGGACCACGGACAGCGTCAAGGACAGGGCGGCAACGATGGCACGGAGCGGCATGGCGCCGGGGAATCTATCCGGCTTGCTGGGGTTCTGGGCCACCAATAGATTCCCCGCCCCATGTCCTCTCCTGACACGAAGGCAGCGAAGCTCATCCGCAAGTGCGTCATTCCCGCCGCCGGCCTGGGCACGCGTTTCCTCCCGGCCACCAAGGCCGTGCCCAAGGAGATGCTGCCCATCGTCGACACGCCCACCCTCCAGTACATCGTGGAGGAGGCCGTCGCCGCGGGCATCGAGGACGTGGTCGTCATCAACGGCCGCGGCAAGTCCGCCATCGAGGACCACTTCGACATCGGCTTCGAGCTGGAGACGACGATGCGCGCCCGCGGCAAGACGGCGGAGGCCGACAAGCTGCGCGCCATCGCGAACCTGGTCCGCATCATCAGCGTGCGCCAGAAGGAGCCGCTGGGCCTGGGCCACGCGGTGCTGTGCGCCAGGAGCGTCATCGGCAACGAGCCCTTCGGCGTCCTCTTGGGCGACGACATGATCGACTCGCCGGAGGAGCCCGGCATCGGCCAGCTGGCGCGCATCTACCAGCAGCACCAGAAGGCCGTCATCGCGCTGATGGAGGTCCCCGACAGCGAGACGCACCTGTACGGCATCGCCGCCGGCAAGGACCTGGGCAACGGCGTCATTCAAATCGACCACGTGGTGGAGAAGCCCAAGAAGGGCACCGCCCCGTCGAACCTGGCCGTGATTGGACGCTACGTGCTGCCCCCGTCCATCTTCCCCATCCTGGAGAAGCAGACCACGGGCGTGGGCGGCGAAATCCAGCTCACGGACGGCCTGGCCACGCTCCAGAAGACCGAAGGTCTGCTGGGCTACAAGTTCCAGGGCCAGCGCTACGACGCCGGTGACAAGGTGGGTTACCTCAAGGCGAACATCGCCTATGCGCTCAAGCGCCCCGACCTGCGCGGAGGACTCCTGGAGTACCTGCGCGAGGTCGTCAAGACGGAGAAGCCGTGAAGCGTCTCATCGCCGTATCCGCAGTCCTTGTCTCCCTCGTCGCCGGCGCCTACGTGCTGCCCGGTGGCTCCATCCTCCGGCGCATGGCCACCGCGCGGGAGGAGAAGCACCTGTCCGCCTTCCGCGTGGAAGGCTCCGTCATCTTCTCCTCCACGGGCGTGGCGGAAGCGGGGGCCGCCCTCAACGTCCCCACCGACCGCCCGGAGCTCCAGGGGGACGGCGTGCTGTCGGTGAAGATTCCGGGCCGCTGCCGCTTCGACGCGAGCTCGCCGGACAGCAGCCTCAAGGCCGCCACCGTGCAGGTCTCCGGCAGGAAGCGCGTGGAGGGCAAGGAGGTGCCCGCCATCTCCGTGCTCGTGGCCCAGGTGTGCGCCATCCTCGCGCAGGACGCGGGCAGCGTGCAGGACACCAAGCTGGCCCAGGAGGCGTACCTCCAGGGCCTGGGCGTCAACACGAAGGTCACGTCGCTCGCGCGCTTCGGCGGCGAGGTGGCCTACGTCCTGGGTGACCCCGCGGAGGGCAAGCCCCAGTTCTGGGTCTACAAGGACGCCTTCCGGCCCGCGCGCCTGCGCTACTCGGACGCGTCCGGGGCGGCCTGGGACGTGCGCTTCGTGGACTACGCCTCGCCCTCCACCGGGGACTGGATGCCCCGCACGGTGGAGGTGTGGAAGGCGGGCCAGCGCGTGCTGCGCTTCACCGCCCTCAAGGCGGACAACCGCTCGGCCGTGTCGGACAAGCTCTTCACGCCGTAGCGCGTCAGCCGAATCGCTTGCGATGGGCGGGACTCACGGTGAAAGTCCCGCCCGTTCCAGGGCCGGGATTTCCCCGGCCCCGTGGCGGAGGCGATTCACATGAAGCTCTATGGCAACCCGATGAGCACGTGCACCCGCAAGGTCCTCACCGTCCTGGCGGAGAAGGGCCGCGAGGTCGAGTTCATCAACATCGACCTGCAGAAGGGCGAGCAGAAGACGCCCGCGCACCTGGCCCGCCAGCCCTTCGGTGTGGTGCCCGCGCTGGAGCTGGACGACGGCTTCATCATGTACGAGTCGCGCGCCATCAGCCGCTTCCTGGACCGCACCCTGCCGGGCACGTCGCTGACGCCCGCGGACCCCAAGGCCTACGCGCTGATGGAGCAGTTCATGGGCGTGGAGCAGTCCTACTTCTCCGGCCCGGCCATGAAGATCGTCATGGAGCGCTTCCGGGGCACCAACAACGAGCAGAACATCGCCCTGGGCCGCGAGGGCGTGAAGCGTCCGCTGGAGGTCATCGACGCGGCGCTGGCGAACCGGCCGTTCCTCGCGGGCAATGACTTCACGCTCGCGGAGGTCGTCTGGGCGCCGTACATGGAGTACCTCTTCATGATGGGCGAGAAGGACCTCGTCGCCCCGCACAAGAACGTGATGGCCTGGTGGGACCGCGTGTCCAACCGCCCGTCCGTGAAGAAGGCCTTCGGCAAGTAGCCGCCCGCACGCTTCCTTCCTTCCGCGCCGTTCACAGTCACCCGGGCCTCTTCCGCACCCTGGTTTTCCAGGGACGGGAGGGGCCCTTCGTGCTTCCGGGGCCCGGGGATGTCAGACGCTCGGGGCACAGTGGATCCCGGGTGCAGGACGGGCGGGGTGGGGCACTGGCGGCAAGAGGGCGGTCATGGAGCAAGAGCACTTCGCGCTGGGTGGTTTTCCGCAGGGACCGGCAGAGACCTCCTCTCGCGGTTCCATTCCCCTGCGGACGCGGCGTACGGAAGTGGGACGGGAACTGTCGCAGCGGGAGCACACCGCTACAGTGCGCCCCGTCGTGAGCGCCACCCCTGCCCAACTTGCGTCCGTCGCCGTGGGCCGTCCCGTGCGCGGGGAGTTCACCTACCTGGTGCCGGAGGCACTCGGGGACAAGCTCGCCCCGGGGCAGCGCGTGCTGGTGCCCTTCGGCCGGGGCATGGCGCTGGGCTTCTACCTGGGGCCCGCGAACGCGCCGGTGGAGGGCGGCGTGCGGCTCAAGCCCATCCAGCGCGTGCTGGAGGACTCGCCGTCCCTGCCCAAGGACCTCATCGCGCTCCTGCGCTTCACCGCCGAGCACTACCGCTATCCGCTGGGCGAGGTCATCCGCGGCGCGCTGCCGCCGGGCCTCTCCACCGCGGTGGATGAGAAGGAAGCGAAGCCGGACATCCAGTTCTTCGTGGAGGCGCTCGTCACGGAGGTGCCCCCTCAGCTGGCCCGCGCCCCGGCGCAGGCCGCCGTGCTCCAGTACCTCCTGGCGGTGGGGGGCCGCGCGCCGCTGGACGAGGTGACGCACGCCATCCCCGGCGCTCGCGAGACGCTGAAGAAGCTGGCGACGCGCAAGTTCGTGAAGTGGGTGGAGGTGACGCTCCAGGCCGGCGTGCGCGAGGGGCTGGTGCAGAACCGCCCGGACCGGCTCACCCCGGAGCAGGCCCTGGCGGTGAAGGAGCTCCAGGGCGCCGTCGACGCGGGCGGCTTCCAGCCGTACCTCCTGCACGGCGTCACCGGCAGCGGCAAGACGGAGGTGTACCTGCGCGCGGTGGAGCACACGCTCGCGCGCGGCCTGGGCAGCCTGGTGCTGGTGCCCGAAATCGCGCTGACGCCGCAGCTGGTGGGGCGCTTCCGCAGCCGCTTCGGCGGCGACGTGGCGGTGCTGCACTCGGGGCTGAAGGACCGCGAGCGGCTGTTCCACTGGCAGGCCCTGCGCAAGGGCACGGTGAAGATCGCCGTGGGCGTGCGCTCGGCGGTGTTCGCGCCGGTGGAGCACCTGGGGCTCATCGTCGTGGACGAGGAGCACGACCCGTCCTTCAAGCAGGACGAGAAGCTGCGCTACCAGGCGCGCGACCTGGCGGTGGTGCGCGGCAAGCAGGCCGGCGCGGTGGTGGTGCTGGGCTCGGCCACGCCGTCCCTGGAGACGCTCCAGAACACGCGCTCCGGCCGCTACAAGCTCGTCGAGCTGAAGAACCGCGTGGATGACCGGCCCATGCCCACCATCAACCTGGTGGACCTGCGCGTGGAGCGTCCGCGCGAGGGGCAGGTGACGGAAGAGGCGCCCATCCTGAGCCCGCAGATGCTCCAGGCCATGGAGGAGACGGTGGCCAAGGGGCAGCAGGTCATCCTGTTCCTCAACCGCCGCGGCCACAGCACCATCCTCTTGTGCGAGGTGTGCGGCCTGTCGCTCAAGTGCCACGACTGCGACGTGTGCATGACGCACCACCGCTCCCAGAACCGGGTGGTGTGCCATTACTGCGGCGTGGCGTTCCCGGTGCCGAACGCCTGCCGCGAGTGCACGGGCCCGTTGCTCAAGCTGGGCATCGGCACGGAGCGCGTGGAGGCGGAGGTCCTGGAGAAGATGCCGCACGCCCGCGTGGCGCGGTTGGACCGTGACTCCGCGACGAGCGCGGAGAAGCTGACGGAGCTGCTGGCCTCGTTCGCGCGGCGGGAGCTGGACGTGCTGGTGGGCACGCAGATGGTGGCCAAGGGGCACGACTTCCCGGGCGTGACGCTGGTGTGCGTGGTGATGGCGGACACGTCCCTGGCGATTCCCGATTTCCGAGCCGCCGAGCGGACCTTCCACCTGTTGACCCAGGTGGCGGGGCGCGCGGGGCGCGGCAAGGACCCGGGCCGGGTGCTGGTGCAGACCTACAACCCGGACGCGGAGCCGGTGAAGCGGGTGCTGGCGCACGACTTCGACGGGTTCTCCAAGCAGGAGCTGGAGTGGCGCAAGGCGCTGGCCTATCCGCCCTTCGCGCGCATGGCGGCCGTCCGGCTGGAGGGCGAGCACCCCGAGCAGACGGCGGGCGTGGCGCGCTTCCTGGGAAACCTGGTCGGGCGGCACATGCCGCCGGCCTCGGCGGGGGTGCGCCTTTTGGGGCCCGCCCTGGCGCCGATTGCCCGAATCCGGGGCAAGACGCGCTGGCAGCTGCTCCTGAAGGCGCCGACGCATTCTGCGCTCGCCCCATTGCTCGCCCGCCTGGAGGCGGCGTTGCCGGATGTGCCCAACGGGGTGAAGGTCGTCATCGACGTGGATCCCGGGGCCATGCTGTAGACTCCCCGGCTCCCCCATGGGCGCCTCGGTCCTCCTCGTACACGACGACATCGCCACCATCGCCGCCGTCCGGCGACTGCTGTCCCGCGAAGGGCACGAGGTCATCCTCGCCACCTCCGCCGCGGACGCGCTCATCGCCTTCGGGCATCACCTGCCGGAGCTCATCGTGCTCGCGCCGGGCGTGGAGAGCGGCCGAGGGCGCGTGGTGCTGGAGGAGCTGGTGCAGCACCCGGAGGGCCACAAGGCCCGGGTGCTGTTGCTGAGCGAGGCCATCGAGGGCTTCAGCGCGCCGGTGGCGCCGCTGCCCCTGGACGGCCCCAGCTTCGTGACGCTGGTGGACACGTTGATCCGCGCACCGGCGGAGGCGGACGGCTGGCGCGTGGTGGAGAACCGGACGCTCCAGGAGCCGGCGAAGGGGAGCGGCCCGGGCTCGGACGAGGCGTGGCACGCGACGGCGCCGCACGCGGTGGGGGGGGACCCGGCGCTGGCCAACGCGCTGTTCGGGGACCTGGCGCCGCTGAACCAGACGGACTGGGAAGTGGCGGCGATGACGCGCGAGGAGCGCAGCGCGCACGCCGTGCACCAGCAGCGCGAGCGCAGCACCCACCTGGCGATGAACGCCGCGCTGGAAGAGGCGCACCTGGAGGTGGAGTCGGAGGCGATGGCGTCCATCGACTCGGCGCTCTCGGTGGGCACGAAGTCGGAGTGGGCGGCGGGGGAGGGTGACACCGGGGAGGCGTGGGGCGAGCAGGATCCGGACGCGAACATTGGCGACGAGTGGGACGCGGAGCCGCCGAACGCGGCCGAGGGCCGTTCGCCGGAAGCGCGCACCACGCTGCGCTTCCCGTTCCCGAACGAGGAAGGGGCCGGCGAGGAAGGGACGCCGCCGGAGGGGCAGCTCGCCTTCCGTGAGGAGCGGCTCACTCCGCCGGGGCTCAAGCCGGTGAAGGCCGCGCCGAAGCTGGGGGACGAGGGCTTCTTCGACGTCGAATCGGACGAGGACGGTGGGGCCGCGAAGGAAGCGGAGCCCGAGGGCTCGGCGCCGCTGGCCTGGAAGGAGCTGGAGCCGGATCCGGAGCTGGAGGCAAGTCCTTCGCGGGGCGGCGTGGATGACTCCGACGAGACGGACTTCGGTTCAGTCGCGGCCGACGTGGCGGCGGAGGAGCGGGCTGCCGCCGCGGCTGCTGAGTCGGATTCGGAAGACGCCGCGTCTTCTTCGGAGCCGACCGAGGAGGAGCTGGCGGCGGCGGGCCTGTCGAACTGGGACGTGCTGGAGCAGGAGCTCAAGGCCTCCGCGGAGGCGCGCGAGCGGGACGAGGAGTCCTCCGAAACCGACGCGAAGCCGGTGGGCTCGGACTGGTTCGATTCCGAGACCGTCGAGGACGCGAAGGACGAGGGTTCCAAGCCCCTCCAGTGGTCGGACCCCGCGGGCGGTGAAGCGGCACGTGCGAGCGGTGACGGCGCGCGTCCGGTGGATGCCGCGAAGGCGTCACGTCCGGACGAGACAAAGGCTTCGCGCGATGGCGGAACCCCGGACAGTGCGGAGCCCCGTGCGCCGACCGAGAGGCCACTGCGTGTCGCGGCCCGAGTTCCGCTGCGCTCGTCGAGCAAGGTCGGTGTGGGCGTTGTCGCGGGCCCGAGCGATGCGGCAGGCAGCCCCGCGGGCCTGCGTGACAAGTCCGGAGCAGGCAATGCGGCGGTAACGAGCGGCACCGCCACGCGCCCTGGCACGGAGTCCGGATCCGGTGTCGTGATCAGCGGAGCCGGCGGCACCGCTGCGCGTCCGGGGAACCCGACCGGGGCCGGCGATGTAGCAGGCGCCAGCGTTTCCTCGTCGCGGCTGAGCGACGCACGCGACACAGGTGCGAATATCCCTGCGCACGCGGGCGACACGGCCGGCGCTGGCGATGCGACAGGCGCCAGCGGTTCCTCGTCGCGGCTGAACGACGCGCGCGACACAGGTGCCGATCCCTCCGCGCGCCCGGGCGAAGGTGCCACGTTGGAGTCCAAGGCTCGGCTGGAGGTCCAGGCACCGTCGTCGCCGATGCTGGTGCCAGGAGGCCTGCAACGGGCGAACAAGACGCGCACCCAGGAGCAGGAGGCCCCCGCTCCGGCGAGCAAGGACGCGGCCGAGCCCTCATCGGATCTGGCCGCGGAGCTTGAATCCCTGCGTGAGGAACTCGCGCTGGCCTACGCCGCCATCGAGGAGGCGGAGGCCCGCGCCGCGGACGCGGAAGCCCTGGCCGAGTCGGAGCAGTCGCTCCGCGTCGAGCTGGAAGAGCGCGTGGCGGGCGAAGCGCGAGCACGGGAAGACGCCCTCCTCGAAGCGAACGCGGAGGTCGAGGCCCGGAGCGCCGTGGAGGTGCGGGCCGAAGCGGAGGTCCACGCTCGCGCGCGCGCCGAGTCCCTGTTGAAGCAGGCGTCGGAGGCCCACGCGGACTCGGAGGTCCGGGCCGTGTCGGCGACGCAGGCCCTCGCGGAGGTCGAAGCCCGGCTCGCCTCCGAGGCCGGAAGCCGCGTGGATGCCGAGTCCCGGGCGGATGCCGAGGAACGCGCCCGCCGCGAAGCCGAAGCCCTCGCGGAGATGGTGAGGCTCGAGCTCGCCGAGCTCGAGAAGCGGATCGCCACGGAGGCCCAGGCGCGCGAGGAGGCCGAGCTCCGGGCCCGCCAGGAAGCCCAGACGCGCGAAGAGGCCGAGGCCCGCGCCGAGCTGGAGCAGGCCGCGCGCGCGGACGTGGAAGCGCGGCTGGAGGCCGAGATCGAAGCCCGGCTCGCGGCCGAAGCCCGAGCGGAAGCCGAAGCCAGGGCCCGCGAGGACGCGAGTCAGCGAGAGGAAGCCGGATCCGAGCGGACGGAGAGCCGCGACGGTGAGGCCGCCGCGCTGGAGGCCCGGCGTGCCGAAGCGGAGGCTCGCGCCGAAGCGGAGGCGAAGGCCCGGACCGCCGCCGAAGCGAAGGTGAAGCACTCCGCGCAGGCGCTGTCCCTGGTGGAGGTGCGAGCGCACCAGTTGGCCCAGTCGCTGGCCGAGTCCGAAGCGAGGTCGAAGCAGTCCGCGCAGGCGCTGGCCCAGGCGGAGGCGCGGGTGCAGCAGGCCACGCAGGCGCTGGCGCAATCCGAGGCGAAGGCGAAGCAGTCCGCCCAGGCCCTGGCGCAGGTGGAGGCCCGGGCGCAGCAGCTGGCGCAGGTGCTGCTCCAGGGAGAGGCCAAGGCAAAACAGTCCACCCAGGCGGTGAGCCAGGCCGAAGAGGCCCGCGCCGCCGCCGAAGCCACCGCGGAACGAAACGCCGAACGCCTGGCGGAGGCGGAAGCCCGGGCCGCGAAGGCCGAGGAGGCCCTGGCCGAAGCGCAAGCCCGAGCGGAAGACGCCGAAGCGGCGACAAAGCAGAACGAGACGCGGTTCGCGGAGACCCTGAGCCAGGCCAACGCGCGGATGGAGCAGCTCAAGCAGGCCCGCCAGCGAGCCGAAGCCAAGGCCGCGCAGCCCGCCGAAGCCCTGCTCCAGGCGGAAGCCCGGGTGGATCAACTGACGCAGGCCCTGGCGCGGACCGAGGCCCGCGTGAAGGAGCTGTCGGAGGCCGTGAAGCGCGCCGAAGCGCGAGCCACGGAAGCCGAACAAGCCCGCGACGCCAACGCCGAGCAGCTGAAGCAGGCGAGGGCCGAAGCGGAGACGCGCGCGGATCAATTCAGCCAGGTCCAGGCCGATGCGGAGACGCACACCGAGCAGCTGAAGCACGCCGAGGCCGAGGCAAAGAAGCTCACCGAGCAGTTGAAGCAGGCGCAGGCCGAAGCAGAAGCCCGCGAGGAACTGCTCACCCAGGCGCAAGCCGAGGCGAAGAAGCTCGCCGAGCAGCTGACGAAGGCGCAGGCCGAAGCAGCGGCCCGCGAGGAACTGCTCACCCAGTCTCAGTCGGAAGCGGAGACGCACGCCGAGCAGCTGACGAAGGCGCAGGCCGAAGCAGAAGCCCGCGAGGAAAAGCTCAACCAGCTTGAGGCCGAGGCAGAGGCCCGCGAGGCAAAGCTCAATCATCTGGAGGCCGAAGCAGAGGCGCGCGAGGAAAAGCTCAAGCAGGTCCAGGCCGAGGCAGAGGCCCGCGAGGAAAAACTCAAGCAGGTCCAGGCCGAGGCAGAGGCCCGCGCGGAGCAACTGGCGCAGGTACAGGCCGAAGCGAAGCAGACCGCCGAGCAGCTGAAGCAGGCACGGGCCGAAGCCCAGGCTCGCGTGGATCAGCTCCAGCAACTCCAGTCCGACTCGGGCGACCGCGCGGATCAATTCACGCAGGTCCAGGCCGAGGCGGCGAAGACCGCCGGCCAGCTCAAGCAGGCCCAGGCCGAAGCCGAGGCCCTCGCCCAGGCCCGCACCGAAGCCGAGGCGCGCATCCAACAGCTCGCGCAGGAGCTGACGCAGGCCCAGGCCCGCATGGCCCAGGCCGAACAGGCCCGCGCCGAAGCGGAGGCGACCGCCGAGCAGCAGCTCCAGGCCCGCACCGCCGCGGAGTCCCGCGCCCTCCAGGCCGAGCAGAAGTCCGCCGAATCCACCGCCAAGGCCACGTCCGAAGGACGCCTGCGCACCGTGCTGGAAGTCCGCCTCGACTCCGAGGCCCGCGCCCGCCAGGATCTCGAAGCCCGCATCGAAACCGAGGCCCAGGCCCGCACCGCCGCCGAAGCCCGCCTCGCCGCGGAGACCCACGCCCGCGTCGAAGCCGAAGCCCGCGCCCGGGCCGAAGCCACGGACCTCACGCAGGCCCGAGACACCCTGCAGTCCCAGCTAGACCAGCTCCGCGAGGAGCTCACCCGCGAGCGCGAAGCCCGTACCCGGCTCGAAGCCGAAGCCGTCGAACAGCGCCTCCAGGCCGAACGCGAGCGCGAACAACTCGAAGCCCGAGCGCAGCGGGACGCGGAAGAAGCCGTGGCCCAGGCGCGCGCCACCCTCATCCCGCTCGAATCGCCCGGCCGTCCGGAGATGGCGGTGGCCCGCAGCGGCAGCCTCACGCAAGAGGGCCTCGCACGGCTCGTCCTGCGGCTGTGTGACGCGCGCATGGAAGTGCGCCTGGAGCTCAAGGTGATGAACGCCTTGCGCGTCCTCTGGCTGCGCGACGGAGCCCTGGTCGGCGCCGCGTCCTCCGCGCAGGGCGAGTCCCTCATCGACCGCGCCCGCGCCGACGGCCTCATCGATGCGCGCCAGGAAGCCGAGCTGCGGCTCGTGCGCAGCGCCACCACCGGCACGCTCCTGGAAGCCCTGCGCGGCCGCGGCTACGTGCGCGAAGCCGAATCCGTTCCGCTGGTGCAGCGCTACACCGAACAGGTCTTCCTGGACGCGCTCGCTGAACCGTCAACGCTCTACCGCCTGGTGCCGGAGCCCGCGCCCCACGAGGTCGCGCTCGCCGCCGCCACGCGCCCGCCGCTGCACCTGCTCGCGGAAGGGCTGCGCAACACGCTCACCGCCGAATCGCTCCTCGACGCCGCCGGCTCCCTGCGAGCCACGGTCTCCCGAGGCGACGCGCACATGGCCCCCACGGACTTCGGCCTCTCCTCCCGAGAGCTCCAGCTCCTGCAGGCCGTGGACGGAGAGCGCACGCTGGAGTCGCTGCTCCTGGGTGCGGGGCTGCCGCAGGACGGCGCGCTCAAGACGCTCGCGGTGGCGCGGGCGCTGGGGCTCATCGCCCTGCACCCGCCCTCGGAAGACGCCCAGGGCGACCTGCCGCCGGAGCTGGACGTGCACCGCCTGGAAGCCAAGTTCGAGGAGATCCAGGACGCGGACTACTTCACCGTGCTGGGGCTCGCACGCTCGGCCGGCAGCGAGGAGGTCAAGCGGGCCTACGCGCTGCTTGCCGCCGAGTTCCACCCGCTGCGCTTCGCGGGCCACCCGGACCCCGCGCTCCAGCACCGGGCGCAGCAGATCCGCGCGGTGCTGACGGAGGCCGCGCGGGCCCTGGGGGATGACCGACTGCGGGGCGAGTACGCCCGTAATCTGCTCGACTGATGCCCGGTGGAACGGTTGCCCGTCGTGGTCCGGTGGGGTTAAGAATTCCCCCCATGGTTCGCGAGATTCTCATCTGGCCCGACCCCATCCTGAAGCAGAAGGCCAAGCCCGTGGTGAAGGTGGACGACAAGGTCCGCGCGCTCATCAAGGACATGTTCGAGACGATGTACGCCGCGGAGGGCGTGGGGCTCGCCGCCCCGCAGGTGGGCATCCTCCAGCGCATCATCGTCCTGGACACCCGGCCGCAGCAGCCGGAGTCCAAGCCCCTGGCGATGATCAACCCGGAGTTCGTCGCGCTCGAAGGGGAGACGACCTACACGGAAGGCTGCCTCTCCATCCCCGGTGAGGCCGAGGACGTGGACCGCGCCGCCGTCGCCACCGTGCGCTACCTGGACGAGGACGGCCAGGAGCAGACGCTGCGCTGTGACGGTCTCCTCGCCATCGCCGTGCAGCACGAGACGGACCACCTGGACGGCACCGTCTTCGTGGACCACGTCTCCACGCTCAAGCGCGAGTTCATCCGCAAGCGCATGAAGAAGCTCAAGGCCTCGAAGGAGCAGGGCGCTCCGGCGTCCGCTTAAGCCTTCGCGGTGGCGCGCACGCCCTTCTTCGGGCAGCGGTCCGCCACCGCGCAGGAGCCGCAAGCGGGCGAGCGCGCGAAGCACGTGCGCCGCCCGTGCCACACCAGCAGCTGATGCCCCAGCGTCCACCGCTCGCGAGGCAGCAGGGCCTGCAGGTCCTTCTCCACCTTGTCCGGATCCTCGTGGGTGGTGAAGCCCAGCCGGTACGCCAGCCGCTTCACGTGTGTGTCCACCGGGAAGGCCGCGTCGCCGCCCAGGTGGATGCACACCACGCCCGCCGTCTTCAGCCCCACGCCCGGCAGCTCCGCCAGCGTGTCGCGCACCAGCGGCACCTGCCCGCCGTGCTCCGCGACCAGCGCGCGCGCCGTGGCGACGATGTTCTTCGCCTTCGCGCGGTACAGCCCGCAGGTGCGGATGAAGGGCTCCACGTCGGTGGGCTCGACGCGCGCGTAGGCCTGGGCGTCCGGGAAGCGGGCGAACAGGGCGGGGGTCACCAGGTTGACGCGCTTGTCGGTGCACTGCGCGGACAGGATGACGGCGACCAGCAGCTCCAGCGGCGTGCGGTAGTCCAGCTCGATGCGGGCGTCCGGCATGGCTGCTTCCAGACCGTCCAGGACCGACACTGCTCGCTGCCGCTTCTCCGCCACTGTCTCTCGCCGGGCCACGCGGGCGTTGTATGTCACGGGGCGGCCCCGCCCAAGCGCCATGGCGGGGCACCCATTTTCCCCGCAGCGAGGAGAACCATGAAGCCCATCGACTTCCGCTCCGACACCGTGACGAAGCCCACGCCCGCCATGCGCAGGCTCATCGCCGACGCGGAGGTGGGCGACGACGTCTACGGTGAGGACCCCACGGTGCGCCGCCTGGAGGAGCGCGTGGCGGAGCGGCTCGGGCTGGAGGCCGCCGTCTTCGTCCCCTCCGGCACGCAGGCGAACCAGATCGCCATCGGCGCGCACTGCCGCTCGGGTGACGAGGTGCTGACAGAGGAGGGCAGCCACATCCTCCACTACGAAGGCGGCGCGGTGCCGGCGCTCTGGGGCGTGCAGCCCGCGCCCCTGCCGGGCGAGCGCGGCCTCTTGAAGCCGGAGACCGTCGCGGCGGCGGTGCGCGAGGACAACGTCCACAACCCGCGCACGCGGCTCCTCTCGCTGGAGAACACGCACAACCGGGGCGGCGGCACGGTGTGGCCGGTGGACCGCTTCCGCGCGGTGGTGGAGGCGGGGCGCAAGGCCGGGCTCGCGGTGCACCTGGACGGCGCGCGGTTGTTCAACGCGCAGGTGGCGGCGGGGAAGCCGGCGTCGGCGTGGGCGTCGCTGACGGACTCCACGTCGGTGTGCTTCTCCAAGGGGCTGGGGGCGCCGGTGGGCTCGGCGCTCGCGGCCAAGGCGGACGTCATCCGCGAGGCGCGGCGGCTGCGCAAGCGGCTGGGCGGCGGCATGCGGCAGGCAGGCATCCTCGCGGCGGCGGCGCTCTACGCGCTGGAGCACCACGTGGAGCGCCTGGCCGAGGACCACGCCAACGCGCGCCGGCTGGCGGAGGGCCTGGCCCAGCTTCCGGGCGTGAAGGTGGACCTGGCGCGGGTGGAGACGAACATGGTGTTCGCGGACCTCGTGCGTCCGGCGGCCGAGGCCTCCGCGCTGCTCCTGAAGCAGGGCGTGCTGGCCAACCCCACCGGCCCGCACTCCATCCGCCTCGTGTGCCACCTGGACGTGTCCAAGGCGGACATCGACGACGCCCTGGCACGGATCCGCCAGGCCCTCGCCAGCTGACCCCAGCGTCACGAGGGCCTCCGGACCCCCAGGTGCCCCCTGTTGGTGGCTCAACGGTCCACCACGACCCGGGGGCGGTCCGACACGCCCGGTGCGGACCGCACGCACCTGTCCGGCAGGGGAATGATCCACGGCCTGGAACAGGTGGACGGGCTGACGCGTGGTAGGCTCGTCCCGCCGTGCGCCGACCCGCCGTCCTCGCCCTGCTGGCCCTCTCCGCCTGCGCGACTCCGCGCCAGGGCAAGATGAGCTTTGAGGAGCTGTACGCGACCTCGGGCGACAGCGGCTTCGTCAGCGACAGCGCGGCGCCCTTCCTCCCGCACGAACCGGAGCGCGCCCGGGGCCCGCTGGTCCCTGAGCGCTCCGCGGAACTCGAGGCCGCGCTCACCGCGTTCGCGCAGCAGGCCCAGGCCTACCGCGAGAAGGTCCAGCGGGGCAGCGCCATGCCCGCCGACCAGGTGCGCAACTGGGAGTCGATGAACGCGGCCCTGGACGCCTTCCTGGCCCGGCCGGTGGAGCACACGGACACCCGCGACCTGACGCGCGCCCGGGGCGTGATGGAGGCCGAGCTGGAGCAGGACGCGCGCCTCTATGGCGACATGCCGGGCCCGCTCGCGGAGGCCGTGGTGGTGCGCGTGGGCCGCCTCATCGTGCGCGCGTCCACGCTGCGCCGCTGGGAGCTGCCGCCGGAGCCCTCGGGCCCGCCGCGCCTCGCCTGGCCGGTGGAGCCGGTCACCATCACCAGCCTCTACGGGGAGCGCTGGCACCCCATCACCGGCCAGCTCCGCCGCCATTCGGGCGTGGACCTGGCGGCCCGCCGCGGACAGCCCGTGGGCGTCGCGGAGAGGGGCGTCGTCCTGCGCGCCGGCTGGAACGGCGACCACGGCAAGATGGTGGAGGTCCAGCACGACGGCCAGTGGGTGACGCGCTACAGCCACCTGTCCGAGGTCCTGGTGACGACCGGCGAGGTGCTGGCGAGGGGCGACGTCGTGGGGCTCGCGGGGGACACGGGCCTGGCGACCGGCGTCCACGTCCACTTCGAGCTCTGGCACGACGGCAGCTCACTGGATCCGCTGGAGGCGCTCGTCGCCCCGGAGGCGGCCCCGGACACCTCCGAGGAGCGTCCCGTGGCCCGCATGCCGGCGGAGTCCCCCGTCCTCTCGTCCCAGGGGCGGCACCCGGCCACGGGTTCGCGCCCCTGAGGGGGACGGGCCTTCAGGGCCCTGCGACTACAGCGAGTTCTTCAGCTCCTTGGCGGGGCGGAAACCGACCGTCTTCGACGCCTTGAGCTTCATCATCTCGTTGGTCTGCGGGTTGCGGATCTTCCGCGCCTTACGGGAGCGCAGCGACCACGTGCCGAACCCGGGGTAGCTGAAGCGGGTGTCCTTCTTCACCGCCTTGCCGATGTTGGTGAAGACGCTGTCGAGGATCTGGGCGGCTTGCTTCTTCGTGAGCTTCGACTGCGCAGCCACCACCTCCACGAGCTCTGCCTTGGTCATGACACCCCTCCCTCTGCGTTGTCTGGCGTTGAACGAGCGGATGGCGGAGGTAACAAATCGAGGTTTCGACTGTCAATGCGCCACCCGCTCCCGGGCCGGAAATTCGGCCTCCGGATGAAAACTGGCCTCTCAAAATACACCCTGTAGAGAGAGGGAGGATCGCATCTTTTGATACATCCTCACACTCCTACTTTTTCCATCAGGGGAAGTGATCGCCGTGTGATCGATTTCGCATGAAAGGCTTTGGAAGATCGATCACTTAGCAATGGCCCCTGATCCAGTTCCAGCAGGGTGCCATCAAGGGGCTAGAGTGCCTGCCCGCATGTCCATCCGACTCCTGCCCTGGCTCCTGGCCCTGCTGTGCGCCTGCTCACGGCCGACGCTGCGGCCCGACGCGACGGGCGAACTCTGGGTGGACGGGGAGGCGGTGGGCGGTGACGGCACCCGGGCGCGGCCCCTGCGCTCCCTGGCGGAGGCCCTGAACCGTCCCGGCCCGCTGCTCGTCCATCTGGCCTCTGGCCGTTACGAAGGCCCCGTCCGGCTGCCGGAAGGAACCCGGCTCCAGGGGAATGGCCCGTCCACGATCCTGGCGGTAACGGGGTCTGGCGCCACCGTGGTGGAGGCCAGGGGGGACACCGCCCTGGAGGCCCTGGTGGTGGACGGAGGAGGCTGGGGCCTGGACGCCCGGGGGCCGGTGCGGGTCCAGGCCGTGACGTTCCGGGGGCAGGCGCAGGGGGCGATCCGCCTGGGGGCAGGGCCGCTCGAAGGCAGGGACCTGCGCTTCGAGGTGGGGGCGGGCAGCCAGGCACAGGTCGCGGTCGGCGTGCTCGTGGAGGCCGCGGCGGGGGACACCCCCACGCCCTCGCTGATCCTCCGGGACAGTACGTTCGTGGGCCCCTACGCGCGCGCGGTCCGGGCCCGGGGTGGGGCCACGGTCCGCCTGGAGGGGGTGTCCTTCCAGGGGCCTGGGATGGCGCTGAGCCAGGAGGGCGGCGTGGCGGTGGTCGAACGGGCGCGGGCCTCCGGGGGCGCGGGCACGGCGTTCTCCACGGTGGAAGGCAC
The DNA here is from genome assembly GCF_036245865.1 of Corallococcus caeni. Taxonomy (NCBI): domain Bacteria; kingdom Pseudomonadati; phylum Myxococcota; class Myxococcia; order Myxococcales; family Myxococcaceae; genus Corallococcus; species Corallococcus caeni. The sequence continues at coordinate 74,515 of NZ_BTTW01000006.1, forward strand.
GCTGACGCTGGTGGACGTGCGGGTCCACGGACATGAGTACGGCGTGACGGCCAACCGGGCCCGGCTGTCGGTGCGCGGCTTCACCTCGGAGCACGCCGGGCGCGCCGGCCTGGGGCTCACGGCGACGAACGGCCTGCTGGAGGACGTGGTCGTGAAGGACGCGGGCAACTACGGGGCGCTGCAGCTCACCGCCTCGGACCTGGAGGTCCGGCGCTTCCGCCTGGAGGGCTCACGGGAATACGGCGTGGTGGCGTTGCTGGGGCGCTTGCGTCTGCGAGACGGCGTCATCACGGACGTGAGCACCGAGGATGGCATCGCGGGAGACGGGCTCCACCTGCGCCAGGTGGAAGCGGACGTCGACACCGTGACCGTCGAGCGAGCGAAGGGCTCCTGCGTGCTGGCGACCCAGCGCGCCCATGCGGTGCTCCGGAATGCCCGGCTCTCGGGGTGCGGGCTTGCCGCGTTGGCGGTGGATACGAAGGCCACCCTGGAGTCCAGGAACGTCGACGTGCGCGACACCTCCGGCTCCGTCCTGCTGGCCATCGAAGAGGGCCAGTTGCTCGTGGAGGACCTCACCGCGAAGAACGCGACGGGCGAGCTGGTCTCCACCGACTGCGAGGGCCCGACGCGAGTCCACCTCCGCCACGTCGACGCGAGCAACAAACAGGGGCTGCAATCCCCCTGCGTCCAGCTCGACTCCAGCCCCCGCGCCCCTCAGCCCTGAGCAGGAGCGGGCGTGGGAGGCAGCGGCGTCGCGCGCTGTTCGAGCCACTCGCGGATGACGGGGTAGACCTCCATCGGGGCGCCGGTGCCGAAGATGAGGTCGCCGTGGCCGTAATCCATCTTGTCCCCGCGGTCCCGGCCGAAGACGTGCAGCGTGCGGTCTGGTGACGTGAGCAGCGCGTACTGCGCCTCCACGTTGGCCGCGGTGGCGAGCCGGTCCGCGCTGCCGCCCATCACCAGCACGGGCAGCTGGAGCTTCGCGATGCCCGCGCGCCAGTCCGTCTTGCGGTCGTAGGAGCGGAACGCGTCGTGGGAGATCCAGTCCTGGAACTGGAGCAGCACCTTGCGGCTCATCGCCGCCATCATGTTGACGGACAGCTGTCGCAGCACGCGCGGCGGGACGTGCCGGGGGTTCACGACGATGTCCGACAGGGGCAGCGCGAGGTAGCCCAGGAAGGGCGCCACGCTGGCGCTCACCCACGACTGCCGGATGCTCCCGGGCCACGCGGCCCGCACCCCCAGCGAGATGAGCGTCCGCAGGAACGGCTCCGACTTGAGGTACACCGGCGCCCCCAGCTCGAGCAGGCCCGCCAGCTTCCCGCCCTCGGGGCCCTGCGCCACGCCATACCCCACCAGGCCGCCGAGAGAGTGGCCCAGCCAGAAGGCCTGCTTCGCGCCGGTCTCCTTCAGCGCCAGCTCCAGCAGGGCCGGTCCGTCGTGCTGGATGTGGTCGTCGACGGTGAAGTCCGTGGGCCGCCGGCCCCGGGGCGGACGCTGCGAGTGCCCGGTGCCGCGCCACTCCACGCTGAAGCAGTCGAAGCCTGCCTCGGTGAGGTAGTGGGCCACCGAGTAGGGCGGCTCGAAGTCGAAGGTGAAGCGGTTGGCCGCCAGCCCGTGGCATAACAGGACAGGCTCGGCGAAGCGGCGCACCGGGGCCCGCCGCGCGTGCACGGTCAGTTCCCACCCATCCGCGCAGCGCACGCGCAGTATCTCGGGAAGGGGCCCCTTGAGGCGGTACCACCGCCGCACGAGCAGGACCCACCCGACGTTCACCAGCAGCAGGACAGCCGCCGCGGTCAATCCCCACAGGGCCCACTGCCCGTACGGCATTTCTCCTCCCATGCGACCCGGGACCGACTCCGGCGCGAATAAAACCCTGCTAAGGTCCGTTCCCTCGCCGTTTCTGCCACATGGGCAGCCGACCACCTGGGGAAGTCGAGGGAACGATGAAGCTGCGGAAACTGATGTTCGTGCTCCCGAACCTCTTCACCGTCACCTCCATCTTCTGTGGCTTCTACGCCATCACCCTGTGCTCGGGTGATGCAGAACCGGTGCAGCTGTACCAGGCGGCCCTGGCCATCCTCTTCGCCATGTTCTTCGACGGGTTCGACGGACGGGTGGCCCGGCTGACGAAGACGCAGAGCGACTTCGGCATGCAACTCGACAGCCTCGCGGACGTCATGTCCTTTGGCGCGGCGCCGGCGCTGCTCGTCTACAAGTGGGCGCTGGCCCCCATGGGCTTCTGGGGCCTGTTCATCTCCTTCGCGTTCATGGCCTGCGGCGCCATGCGGCTCGCGCGCTTCAACGTGCTCGCCATGCGCAACCCGCACGGCGGGGGTGGCGGCTTCTTCGTGGGGCTCCCCATCCCGCTGGCGGCCGGCGTGCTCGTCTCCCTCATCATCTCCCACCACGTGGCCAGCCAGGGCGAGGCGCTCGGTGACGGCGCGCGCATGCCGGTGGCGGTCGCGGTGGGGGCCCTGTCGCTGCTGATGGTGTCCACGGTGCGCTACCGCACCTTCAAGGACGCGCGTCCCAGCCGGAAGTCGGCGCTCGTCTTCATGGTCATGGCGCTCACAGGCGCGTTCATCGCCCGGCAGTTCCACCCGGCCTGGGTGCTGGTGACGTACTTCTTCGCGTACCTGCTGATGGGACTGGTGGAGTCCGCGGTCTCCGTGCGCAGCCGGCTGGCGTCGCGCAAGGTCGGCGCTGTCGCCGCGGTGGCGGTGGCCGCCGGGCTCGACGAGGACGACGACGAGGACTCCGAGCCCAACGCCACCACGGACGACGGTCCCGCGTTCCTCTGAGCCGCCAGGCGCGGGAGCCAGGACGCGGACCGTGCCCTCCCGGCCCGGGGCCGCTAGGATGCCCGGCCCATGCGCGTCGAGCTGCTGTGCACCGGTGACGAGCTCGTCACCGGCCTCATCACGGACACCAACAGCACCTACCTGGAAGCCCGTCTCTTCGACCTGGGGGTGAAGGTCGCACGGGTGTCGGTGGTGGGTGACGTGCGGCCGGACATCACGGGCGCGCTGCTGGAGGCCTCGGCGCGCGCGGACGTGGTCATCGTCTCGGGAGGCCTGGGCCCCACGTCGGACGACTTCACGCTGGAGTGCGCCGCCGCGGCGGCAGGCGTCCCCATGCAAGAGGACGCACGGGTGCTCGGCTGGCTGAAGGAGCGCTACGCCGCGCGGGGCATGGCCATCAACCCGGGCGCCCTGCGCATGGCGCGCATCCCCGCGGGCACCGAGCCGGTGCGCAATCCCCAGGGCTCGGCGCCGCTGGTCATCCAGCAGCTCGGCCGCGCCCACCTGTTCTTCCTGCCGGGCGTCCCGCGCGAATACCGCGCCCTGGTGGACGGCGAGGTGCTGCCGCGCGTGCGCGCCTGGCTCGCCGCCGAACCCCACCGCACGTTCCGCGCCTTCCGCCTGCTGCGAACGGTGCGCCTTCCGGAATCCGTGTTGAACGAGCGGGTGATGCCCCTGGCCCCCAGCCATCCCCGGGTGGTGTTCGGCTTCCGGACGCACGCGCCGGAGAACCACCTGAAGCTGATGGCCGAAGCCCCCACGCAGGCGGAGGCCGACGCCGCGCTCGCCGCCGCGGAGGCCGCCTGCCGGCAGGTGCTGGGCACGCACGTCTACGGCGCGGATGGCAGCGAGTACGCCCCCGTCCTGCTGGACCTGCTCGCGCGCGCCGGCCACACGCTGGCGGTGGCGGAGAGCTGCACGGGAGGGCTCGTCGCGCAGGAGCTCACGGCCGTCCCCGGCTCCAGCCAGGTCTTCATCGGGGGCGCGGTCGCCTACTCGGAGAAGATGAAGTCCGCCTGGGTGGGCGTTCCCCCGGACCTCCTCGCGAAGCACAGCGCCGTGTCGCCGCAGACGGCGCTCGCCATGGCGGAGGGAGTCCGCGCCGCCTGCGGAGCCACGTTCGGCCTGTCCGTCACGGGCTACGCGGGACCCGGCGGAGGCACGCCCGAGGACCCCGTGGGCACCGTGTACTGCGGGCTGGCCGGTCCCGGCATGGCGCCGCGCTGCGAGCGGATCTCGCTCGCGGGTGACCGGGACCGGGTCCGCCTGTTCGCCGCGTCCCACGTGCTGGAGATGTTGAGGTTGCACCTGCTCGCCGCCGCCCCCGTGTCGCCATGAGTCGCTCCAAATCAAAGCGTCCCCGTCCTTCTCCCGTGGAAGCGCCGTCCACGGTGCCCCCGGCCCCCGCCACCGCGAGCGAGCCGGTCCCGGCCACGCCCGAGTCCGCCGCGCCGCTCTCCAGTCCCATGGCTGCGACGGAATCCACCCAGCCACCCACGCCTCCAGCCGGAGCGCATCCGGTGCGCAGCGCGGTGCGCCTGTGGCTGTCGGCCTACCGGGTGGAGGTGATGCTGTTCCTGATTGCGTTCGCGGTGCTGTCCAGCTTCAGCTCGCAGCGCTTCTTCCGGCAGAGCGCTGCCCCGCACTTCATCTACCAGGCGCAGTCCTGGCTGGAGGGGCGGCTCGACGTGGATCCGCGGGTGTTGCCCAACCTGGAGGACTGGGCCTGCGTGCGGGTGGTGGATGGGCACAAGGTGCGGTGCGAAGGGCGCCTGCTCCGCGATGACCGCTGGTTCGTCAGCTTCCCGTCCTTCCCCGCGGTCGTGATGCTCCCCTTCGTCGCGCTGCACGGCTACCAGTTCAACGACACGTCGTTCGGCGTCTTCGTGGGCGCGCTCGCGGTGGCGCTCTTCTACTCGCTGCTGCGCTTCCTCGCGCAGGAGGGTGAGACGGAGCGCAACCGCAACGACAACGTGGTGCTGTCGCTGGTGCTCGCCTTCGGCACGCTGTTCTTCTACTGCGCCATCCGTGGCGAGGTCTGGTTCGGCGCGCAGGTGATGGGCGTGGCGCTCACGTGTCTGTACGTGCGCAACGCCGTCAAGGCCCGGCGCCCCGTGCTCGCGGGCGTCTTCTATTCCATGGCCGTGCTCACCCGCACGCCGCTGGTGTTCGCGGGCCTCTTCTTCGTCCTGGAGGCGCTCTGCCCCGGACCGGACCGGCTGGCCCAGCTCAAGGCCCTTCCGACCGCGTGGAAGCCCGCCTTCCGCAAGCTCTTGCTCTTCGGCGCGGGAGCCGCCCCCCTCGCGCTGCTCGCCGCCGCCTACAACGTCTACCGCTTCGGCAAGCCGGGGGAGTTCGGCCACTCGTACTTCTACAACAACCGGGTGAACGCGGACATCGACCGCTTCGGGCTCTTCAACCTCGAGTACCTGTCGCGCAACATCCAGGCCGCGTTCCTCAAGTTGCCCCAGGTGTCGCTGTCTCCGCCGAGGCTGTCGTACGACCCGCATGGACTGACGCTGCTGCTCACGCTGCCCCTGCTGGTGTTCCTGCTGGTCCCCCGCACGCGTCCCCGACTGCACTGGCCCCTGTGGCTGACCGTGGCGGTGTGCGCGCTGCCGGGCCTGTTCTACCAGAACACCGGTTACATGCAGTTCGGCTTCCGGTTCAGTCTGGACTACACGCCCTATCTGTTGCTGCTCTTCGCCATTGGCGGATGGTCGCTGCGCAACCGCGCGGTGGTGGCCGTGCTGGCGCTTGGCGTGCTGGTGAACTTCTGGGGAGCCGTGGCCTTTCGTGGCTACACGGAGTTCGTGCGGAACTGGTAGGGCTCCAGGGCCCGGCGGCTTGAATCCGCCGGGCCCCACCCGCACATCAAGGGCGACATGCAACCTCCCACCGGTCAGCCCCCTCCTGGCAAGCGTTGGCACACCCGTGAGGACAGCGGCATCCGCCTGGATGCGGCGTTGCGCTGGTGGCACGACGACGAGCCCATCGAGCATCCGAAGATCATCGAGCTCTTCAACGCCTCGCTGGTCCTCGACGACGACGGGCGCTACCAGCTCCGCATCGCTCCGGACTGGTGCTACGTCCAGGTCGAGGACGCGGCCTACGAAGTGCGCACCGTGGACGTCACGCCAGACGAGCGTGTGTCGCTGCGCCTGAGCGACCGGACGGCGGAGGCCCTGGACCTGGGGTCGCTCCAGCTCACGCCGGAGGGAGTCCTCACCTGCCGCGTGAAGCAGGGCAGGGCGAAGGCCCGCTTTTCTCGCGATGCGCAGTACCAGTTCGGCGAGCTGCTGGAAGAGGGCCCTGAGGGGCACCTGATGCTGCGCGTGGGCCAACGCCAATGGGAGGTCCCCCTCTCGCTGGATGCGCTCCAGGCCGCGCCCTAGGCCGCCTCGGAGGACGCGGCAGGTACGGAAGGCGCCGCGGTTCCCACCAGGTCCCGGGCGAGGGCCTCCAGGACGTCCGGGTGCTCTCGCAACCACTCGCACGCCCGCTCGCGGCCCTGGCCGATACGCTCACCGCGCAGGCTGAAGTGGCTGCCTGACTTCTCCACCACGCCCGCGCTCACGGCCAGGTCCAGCACCTCGGCGGCGCGGTGGATGCCCGTGCCGTAGAGCACGTCGAACTCCGCCTCCTGGAACGGGGGCGCCAGCTTGTTCTTCACCACCTTGACGCGTGCTCGCGAGCCCACCACCGCGTCGCCGTCCTTGAGGTTGCCCGTGCGGCGGATCTCCATCCGCACCGACGCGTAGAACTTCAGCGCATTGCCACCCGTCGTCGTCTCCGGGTTGCCGAACATCACGCCAATCTTCATGCGGATCTGGTTGATGAAGATGATGCAGGTGCCGGAGCGGCTCACGGCGCCGGTGAGCTTCCGCAGGGCCTGGCTCATCAGCCGCGCCTGGACGCCCATGTGCGCGTCCCCCATCTCCCCTTCGATCTCCGCGCGGGGCACCAGCGCCGCCACCGAATCCACCACGATGAGATCCACGGCGCCCGAGCGCACGAGCTGCTCGGTGATCTCAAGCGCCTGCTCACCGGTGTCCGGTTGCGCCACGAGCAGTTCCTCCGTGCGCACCCCCAGCTTGCGCGCGTAGGACAGGTCCAGCGCGTGCTCCGCGTCGATGAAGGCCGCCACGCCTCCCACGGCCTGCACCTGGGCAATGGCATGCAGGGTGAGCGTCGTCTTGCCGGAGGACTCGTTGCCGAACAGCTCCACCACGCGTCCTCGCGGATAACCCCCCACGCCCAGCGCCCGGTCCAATCCCACCGAGCCCGTGGGGATGACCGCCACCTTCTGCTCCGGCGCGTCCGCGCCGAGCGTCATCACCGCGCCCCGGCCGAACTGCTTCTCGATGGACGCCACCGCCGCCGCCACTGCCTTCAACTTCTCCGTCAGCCTGCTCATCTCGTCTGACTCCCTCGCCGCCCTGCGGGCTGGATGCCTCGACGGCAGGCAGAGCAACGGTCATGCCGCGCAGGCTTCCGGGGAGAAGGGCCTGCAAGGGCGTCCAGGTCCGCCCGGTCCGTCCGAAGCGGCGGAGCGGCAGGGCTGTCTCCCGGGTGCTGAGAAGGCGCAAGGGGAGGGCGTCCGCGCATAAGCAGACACGGGGGGATGTGACAGGCCAGCTTGGTGGGATGGAAGGCTTTGCATTGAATCCCGAGCACGTGGGCGTGACATCTCCTCTCGTGAATACGACCCGTGAGAACCTTCCCCATGTGGTCATCCTGGGAGGCGGCTTCGGCGGCCTCTACGCGGCCCGGTATCTGCGAAAGGCAGGGGTTCGCGTCACGATGGTGGACCGTCACAACCACCACCTCTTCCAGCCCCTGCTGTACCAGGTGGCCACCGCGACGCTCAGCCCCAGTGACATCGCCGCGCCGCTGCGGGCCATGCTTGGACGCAATCACGTCCAGGTGCTGCTCGCGGAAGTGACCGGCGTGGACACCGCGCGCAAGCGAGTCCTCCTGGCGGACGGCGAGCTGGCGTACGACTTCCTCATCGTGGCCACCGGGGCGACGCACTCGTACTTCGGCAACGAGGCCTGGTCGCGGCACTCGATGGGGTTGAAGACCGTCGAGGACGCCCTGGAGATCCGCCGCCGCGTGCTGCTCGCCTTCGAGCAGGCCGAGCGCGAACCGGACCCCGAGCGCCGCCGCGCGCTGCTCACCTTCGCCATCATTGGCGCGGGCCCCACGGGCGTGGAGCTGGCGGGAGCCCTGGCGGAGATCAGCCGCAATTCATTGTCGGGTGACTTCCAGAACATCGACCCCCGGGATGCGCGCGTCATCCTCATCGAGGGCATGGACCGCGTGCTTCCCACCTACCCCGAGAATCTCTCGGGTGAGGCCCGCCGGGTGCTGGAGAAGCACGGCGTCGAGGTCCGCACGGGCACCCGGGTGACGAACATCGACACGGCGGGTGTCGACATGGGACCTGAACATCTGGCGGCCCGTACGGTGCTCTGGGCCGCGGGTGTGGAGGCCTCGCCCGTGGCCCGCTCGCTCGGCGTGACGCTGGACAGGGCAGGCCGCGTCCCGGTGACGCCCGAGCTCACCGTGCCCGGACATCCCGACATCTTCGTCGTGGGCGACCTGGCGCTCGTGAAGCAGGACGACGGGAGCGCGGTCCCAGGAGTGGCGCCCGCGGCGATGCAGGAGGGCAAGCACGCGGTGCTCAACCTCCGCCGTCAGCTCGCGGGCCAGCCCATGCAGCCCTTCCGCTACTGGGACCGGGGAACCTACGCGGTCATTGGCAGAGGCCATGCCGTGGGCGTGGCCTTCCGCCGCGTCAAGCAGTCCGGCTTCGTCGCCTGGCTGGCCTGGCTCTTCATCCACATCACCTTCCTCATCGGCTTCCGAAGCAAGCTGGCCGTGCTGCTCAACTGGGCCTACTCGTACCTGACGTTCGGCAGGTCGGCGCGCATCATCACCGGCCCCGCTCCCCGCCTGGATGAGCGGGGCGTGCCTCCCCTGCCCGTCGGGGAAGGGTCAGCTGTTGTAGGGCGGGAAGCCGTGGCTCCCGCCGTTGTCGGAAGACTGATGCCTGACAGGTGAGGGGAGGGGTGATGCCGCTGCGCCCTGGGTGTTGGTGTGCAGCCAGCCCCGGCGGTCCAGCATCCGGCAATCGACGGCGAGCAGCAGGTCCACGTCCTCGATACGTCCGTGGTCCTCCAGGTCCGCGCGGGTCCGCGCCAGCTTGAGGATGCGGTCGTGCGCTCGAGCGGACAGACCATGTTGCTGAACCGCTCTCTTCAATTCCATCTCTGCTTTTGGGGACAGCGCGCAGAAGCGGCGCAGCAGATGCGACGGCATCTGTGCGTTGCAGTGCACGCCTGGCGTGTCCTGGAAACGGACGCGCTGCCGTTCACGCGCGGCCTGTACGCGCTGTCGGTAGTACCGGCTCGGCAGCTCCGGTGTCTTCGCCGCGAGCTGGTGGTACTCCACTGGCCGCGTCTGCACGGTGATGTCGATGCGGTCCATCAACGGCCCGCTGATGCGCGTGTGATAGTCGAAGACGCGGTGCTCGCGGCAGGTGCACTTGTGCCCCGGGACGTTGAAGTAGCCGCAGGGGCAGGGGTTCATCGCCGCGACCAGCATGACGCGGCACGGATAGGTGATGTGCTGGGTTGCCCGCGCCAGGTGGATGACCCCTTCCTCCAGGGGCTGTCGCAGCACCTCCAGGACGTTCTTCCGGAACTCCGGAAGCTCGTCGAGGAACAGCACCCCATGGTGCGCCAGGGACAACTCTCCCGGACGCGCCATGGGACCTCCACCCACGAGCCCCGCGTCGGACAGCGTGTGGTGGGGCGAGCGGAACGGCCGCTCCCGCACCAGCGCCTGCTCGTCTCCCAGCAGCCCCTGGATGGAGTAGACCTTCGTCACCTCCAGGGCTTCATCGAACGTCATCTCGGGCAGGATGCCTGGCAGCCGCCGAGCCAGCATCGTCTTGCCTGAGCCCGGAGGCCCGGCCATCAAGAGGTTGTGACCGCCGGCCGCCGCCAGCTCCAACGCCAGCTTCAGTTCCGGCTGCCCGCGCACGTCGGCCATGTCCGCGACCTCCGAGCGACAAGACTCTGGCGGTGTCCCCGTGCGCGTCAGCGGCGTCAGGGGGGCCTCGCCCGTGAGGTGCCCTACCGCCTCGCGCAGGTGGGCCACCGGCAGCACCTGGATTCCCTCCACCAGCGCCCCCTCCGCTGCGTTCGCGGCCGGCACCATGATCCCGCGATAGCCGCCATTCCGGGCCGCCACGGCCAGGGGCAGCACGCCCTTGATGGGCTTGATGGAGCCGTCCAGCGACAGCTCCCCGCCAAAGAGGTAGTGCCCCAGCGGCTCCTCCTCCATGAGCCTCGCCGCGGCAAGGACGCCCAGGGCGATGGGCAGCTCGAAGGCCGCCCCCTCCTTGCGGATCTCCGCGGGAGCCAGGTTGACGGTGATCCGCTTCTGCGGAAGGTCGAACCCGGCGTTCTTCAGCGCGGAGACCACCCGGACCTTAGACTCCCGGGCTGCTCCCTCCGGCAACCCCACGACGTTGAAGTAGGGCAGGCCGAGCGCCATGTCGACCTCGCACTCCACCACCACCGCGTCGATGCCCATCAACGCCCCTGACCGCACCCTCGCCAGCATCGTCATCCCCTTCCCACCCACGTACCGGGGCAGGGGAGAGCAATGCACGTACCGAGGCCCTGCCCCCTGGGATGGCCCGCCGCGGCCATCCACCGCGCCAGACGTCGGGTCCCGCTCGGGGACGCGGTGCCTGGAAAAAGAAGAAGCCCGCTGGCGTCGGAACGCCAGCGGGCTTCGGATGGAATCAGTGACGGGGTTTCCCGCGTCAGTGCTGCCTGAGCAAGTGGATCAGGGCGCCGGCGTGGGGGCGGGCGCGGGCGCCGCGCCGTCCGGCGTGGTCGCCGTGCCCTGGATGACCGCGTTCTGGGGAAGCTCGGTGGCCATGCCCAAGATCTTCGCTCCCGCGGCACGGGCGCCGTCGAGCGCCACCACGAGCTTGCCGTAGTTCGCCGCGTCATCCGCCATGAAGAAGACGACCTTCTCGTCCGGCTTCTTGGCGTTCAACATCCGCTTGAGGCGGGGGATGTAGTCGGACGCGGGGATCTGCTCCGTGTTGATGGAGTAGGCGCCGGCCTTGTCCACCTGCACGACGATCTGCTGATCATCGGGCTCGGGCGGCGGCTGGTTCTCCTCCACCTCCGTCTCCGGGACCCGGACGAGGATGTCCTTCTCCAGGAGCGGCGTCACCACCATGAAGATGATGAGGAGCACCAGCACCACGTCCACCAGGGGCGTGACGTTGATCTCCGAGTTCGGCGCGGACGCGGGCTTGACCCACTGACGCTGCTTGTGTCCTCGGGCCATTACTTCTTCTCCTCGACACCCAGGGCGATCTGCTTCGCCTTCGCCTTGCGGGCCGTGTCCAGCACCTTGCGCACATCGCCCACGTTCAGGGCGTTGTCACCCTTCAGGAGGATCTTCTTGCCTGGATCCTTCACCAGCTCGGCGGCGATCTTCTCCTGGAGCCCCTTCTCGTCGACCTCATCGTTCTCCACGAACATCTTCTTGTCCGGGGTGATGGAGAGGATCAGCGGGTCGGCTTCCTTGCCTTCCTTTTCGATCTCCGTGGCCTTGGGCAGCTCCACGGACTTGCCGCGCTGGAGCATGGGCGTCACGACCATGAAGATGATGAGGAGCACCAACACCACGTCCACCAGGGGCGTGACGTTGATCTCGCTCTTGATGCCCCCTTTGGGGCCTGCTGACATTCCCATGCGTGCACCTGTGTCCGGGAAGGGATTCCCACCCCGGGGCAGCGCGGCTTCTCAGCCGGGCCACCCTCATGGGTGGGGAGGTCCCAGGGTGTGGGCTACGACTCAGGCCGCGTGCGAACCGCCGCCCACGTGCCGCGCCACCACGTCCAGGAACTCGTTGGAGGACTCGGAGATGTCCACGGAGCGGGCATCCACCCAGCCCTGCAGGAAGTTGTAGGCCATCACGGCGGGGATCGCCACGAGCAGGCCGAACGCCGTGGTGATGAGCGCCTCGGAGATACCGGCGGAGATGGTCGCCAGACCGCCGGAACCCGCGGCCGCCATCAGCTGGAAGGCGTTCACGATACCCATCGTGGTGCCCAGCAGGCCGACGAACGGGGCCGTCGAACCGACGGTGGCCAGCAGGCCCAGGCCGCGCTTGAGGCTCTGCACCTCGCGCTGCGCCTGGCGCTCCAGCGCGCGGGCCACGGACTCCACCGCCAGGTCCTTGTTTCCGGGGCTGATCCGGTACGCCGTCAGGCCGGAGTTGATCACGCGGCCCAGATGGCCCACGTCCTTGCCCAAGTTGGTGTTCGCGGCGGTGGTCAGGTCGCCCTTCGCCAGGATCGCGCCCATCTTGGCGGCGAAGTTGCGGCTGTCAGAGCGGGTCTTGCGGAAGACGATGATCCGCTCCGCCATGACGACCAGCGACGCCACCGACATGATGGCGAGGGTGAAGATGATCAAGCGGGCGAAGAGGCCCGTGTGGTGCCAGATGTCAGCAAGGGTAAATTGCATGGCTGTGGAGCGCTCCTCCTCACGAGCGCGGGGTTATTTTCGGCGGACTGCTCAAGCGGGGCTGCCTGGCTGGATCAGCGCGGCAGCTTCAGGTTGAAGTTGAACGTGTACTGAACTTCGACCGGCCTGCCCTGGAACGTGACCGGCTTGTAGCGTGAGGCGGTAAGCACGTCCATCACGGCCTGTTCCATGTGAGGGAGCGGCTTGATCGTGCGGCAGCGCTCGACCTTTCCCTCGGTCGTGATCACGCACTTCACGATCATCAGACCCTGCACGCGCGCCTCGAGGGCCTCACGCGTATAGCTGACTTCGGGACCCGCGATCTTCTCGGGACGCGTCATGCCTTGGCCGAACGCCAGCACGTCCGTCCCCGTTCCACCCAACTGACCGCCCACCACGCCGCCAATCACACCGCCGACCACGCCACCCACCACGCCGCCCGCGACACCGCCTTCGACGCCACCCTCGACCTCGGACTCGCTCGCCTCTTCCTCGGGCTCGGGCGCGGTCTCCGTCTCCTGCGGCTTCTGCTGCGGGATCTCCTTCGGCTGGACGATCATGTCCTTGGGCTTCTTGGGCGTGACCTTCTTCTCCGTCTTCGGCTTCGACGCCGGAGGAGGCGGAGGAGGCGGAGGAGGCGGAGGCGCCATGGTGGCCTTCAGCGTGACCTCGACCTCCTTCTCCTCCACAGGAGGCGGGCGCGTGGAGAGATAGGCCACAAGACCCAGCAGGCCGATGTGGAGCACCGTGGAAACGCCGGCACCCACGCCGAAGCGCGACTTGGGTCCTTGCCCGCGGTCAAGGACTGAATCGAACATGCACGTAACTCCTCTTCACCAGTGGACTACCCGTCCCCGCCATGCCCGGATTGAAGGGCGGCCACCATACAGAAAAGGGTTCCGGGTTCAAGCAACCGTGTTTGGCGCCGCAATCGTGATCGCGCCAATGCCCCACTGGTCACCAAAAAGCAACGGTCTATTGACAACTGCTTGACCTCGGATATTTTCCGGAGTCATTTTCGGTTGCAGCCCACCTTGGAGGGGTTTGGTATGCAAGTGAAACAAGTACTTCGGGAAACCGGAGTCGTCCTTGCTGCGGGTCTGTTGTACGGATCCGCGGCTTTCGCGCAGTCCAGCGTCATCATCGGCACTGTCATCAACACTGAGGACAAGAAGCCGGCTGCAGATGTCGTTGTGACCGCCACCTCGCCCAACCTGCAGGGCGAGCAGACCGTAGTTACCGACGCTCAGGGTAACTACCGTATTCCCCAGCTCCCGCCGGGCACGTATACGTTGCGGTTCGAGAAGGAGTCGTTCAAGCCTTTCGCCCGCCCTGAAATCCAGCTGTTGCTCAACCGCACCATCCGCGTGAACGTGGAGCTGCTCCCCGAGAGCTTCTCGTCGACGGAGACCATCGTTGGCGCGCCGCCGACGATCGACGTCGGTTCGACGAACCAGGGCGTCAACGTTGATCAGGAGTTCATCAAGCGCATCGCGGTGGCCCGTCCGGTGGGCAAGGGTGGCGCGACGCGCTCCTTTGAGTCCCTGGCCGAGCTCGCCCCGGGCGCCCAGTCCGACCAGTACGGCGTGTCCATCAACGGCACGACCTCGCCCGAGAACGGTTACGTGGTGGACGGTCTGTCCACGAACGACCCGGCCTTCGGCGTGAACGCCAGCCCGCTGAGCATCGAGTTCGTGCAGGACGTGAACATCATCACCGGCGGTTACATGCCGGAGTTCGGTCGCTCCACGGGCGGTGTGATCAACGCGGTGACCCGGTCGGGCTCCAACGAGTTCCACGGCTCCGTGTTCGCCAACTGGACGCCGGGCGCCCTGGAAGGCAACCGGAAGCTGGTCATCGAGGACGGCACGACGGTCACCGGCCTGAACGCCCTGAGCAACCTGGGCGACTTCGGCGCGACCCTCGGTGGTCCCATCCTCAAGGACAAGCTCTGGTTCTTCGCCGGCTTCGCGCCGTCGTTCCAGCGCTACGAGCACACCCGCGCCCTCAACGCCTTCACGCTGGATGATGACGGCGCGGTGGCGAAGGATGCGAACGGCTTCAGCGTCGTCCAGCAGATCCCGGGTTCCGAGCGGACGTACTTCGCGGACTCCCGCACGATCCAGTTCATGGGCAAGCTGACGTACCTCATCAACCAGGACCACAACGTGTCGTTCGCCCTGAACGGCACCCCGACCGTGTCGGGTGGTCTGGGCAAGCTGCAGATCAGCCCCCGCTCGGGTGGTCTGCCCGCGGCGCAGAACGTGCGCCCGGAGGACATCGGCCAGACCGAGAACCGCGCGAACACCACGGCACTCGCCCTCAAGTACGCGGGCGCGTTCATGGAGAAGAAGGTCCTGGTCGACGCCAACCTCGGTTGGTTCCACCAGACCGCGGGCACGCCTCCGGCGGACGGCAGCGCCATCGGCGCGACCAACGGCCTGGCGGGCTACGCGCTGGCGCAGTACACCCGCACGCGTCCCCTGACGCAGTTCGAGAGCGTCCCGAACGCGGAAGAGTACTGCGGCACGACCACGGCGGAGCAGCTCCTGCGCTGCCCGGCGACGAACTACCTCGTCGGCGGCCCCGGCTTCATGTCCGAGGCCACGCTGGATCGCTACCAGATCAACGCCAAGGCGACCTACCTGCTCAACGCGGCCGGTACGCACGTCTTCAAGGCGGGCGTGGACACGGAGTTCCTGACCTTCGATCAGAAGAAGGCCTACTCCGGTAGCGTGTTCCTGCAGGAGAGCAGCGGTACGGTGAACGGCCGCCGCATCTGGGTGGACAACCGCCGCTACGGCTACCAGACGGCTCCGGACACCCCGGTGTTCGAGACCCTGCAGCAGTCCTCCACGAGCGGCACCACCATCGGTGGTTTCCTCCAGGACAGCTGGTCCATCGCGAACCGCGTCACCCTGAACCTGGGCGTGCGTTACGACGTGCAGTCCATGTACGGCGGCGACGGCAACCTGGCCCTGAAGCTCGGCAACCAGTGGTCGCCCCGTATCGGCGCCGTGCTGGACCCGTTCGCCAACGGCCGCGCGAAGCTGTTCGTGAACTTCGCTCGTTACTACGAGCAGGTTCCGCTCAACATGATGGACCGCGCCTTCCCGGGTGAGCGTCGCTTCAGCGCGCGTCGCTACCTGGCGGAGCCGGGGCAGGCCGGTGGCTGCGATCCTTCCACCCTGGAAGGCCAGCGCGGCAACTGCGCGTCCGACGCGTTCATCGCGCCGCGCGCGGAGAACACGGCCAACGCGAACCAGCTCTACAGCGGCGGTCTGGTGCAGAGCGAGCCGGTGGATCCGGACATCGAGCCCCAGTCCTCCGACGAGTTCGTGGTCGGCGGCGAGTACGAGCTCCTGGCGAACACCCGCCTGGGCGCGAGCTACACGCACCGCGACATGAACAAGGTCATCGAGGACATGAGCCGCGATGACGGCAACACGTACTTCCTTGGCAACCCCGGCAGCGGCTTCGCCAAGGAGTTCCCGACCCCGCAGCGTGACTACGACGCGGTCACCGTCTACCTGAACCGCACGTTCACGGACGGCTGGCTGGCGCAGGCGAGCTACACGTGGTCCCGCCTGTACGGCAACTACCCCGGTCTGTTCCGTCCGGAGAACAACCAGCTCGATCCGAACATCCTCGCGGACTTCGACCTGATTGCCCTCCTGAACAACCGCACGGGTCTGCTGCCCTTCGACCGCACGCACGCCATCAAGGTGTTCGGCGCCAAGGAGTTCAACATCTCCAACGCGCTGTCGGCGAGCATCGGTCTGTCCTACCGCGGCAACTCCGGTACGCCGATCAACTACCTCGGCGCCTACCCGGGCTACGGCCAGGATGAGACGTTCATCCTGCCGCGCGGCACCGGCGGTCGCACCCCGTGGATCAACAGCGTTGACTCCAACGTGGGCGTGAACTACCGCGTGAGCAAGGACAGCGTGGTGTCCTTCACCCTGGACGTGTTCAACCTCTTCAACTTCCAGGGCGTGGAGAGCGTGGACGACTCCTACACGTTCTCGCAGGTCCTCCCGGTCTACGATCCGAAGACCAAGACCTCCGGCACCGCGGCTGACCTGCCGACGGCGGACAGCGAAGGCAGCGTTCCGCTCGCGGACGGCTCGGGCAACCTGGCGTTCGAGGACGTGAACAAGAACTACAAGAACCCGGACCGCTACCAGGCCCCGCGGCAGATCCGCTTCGGTGTCCGGTACACGTTCTAATCACCTGACCACGTGAGGAAGATCAGCAACATGCGCAAGAGCATTCTTTCGACGGTGGTGATGCTGGGAGCCGCGGGCAGCCTGACCGCTTGCGACTTCGAGCAGCCGAGTGCCGGGTGCATCGTCCAGGACGCGTCCTTCGCGAACTGGTACGCCAAGTACGATGCGGTCGGCGCCCCCACGGGCGCGGACTGCAGCCGGTTCGAGCCGCTCACCGGTGAGCAGCTCGGGGTGTGGAAGTTCGCGGACCCGAAGGCGAACACGGCCAAGCTCGTGATCCGCCCCCTGACGCTCGCGGGCCTGGGCCAGTTCGACGCGACCAACACGTTCGACGGGCTTCAGGCGACGGGCAACCTGTCCACGACGACGGACGCGGAGGACTTCTGCGCGGCGTCGGACTTCAACACGGCCGGCGTCAACGCGAACACGGGCAAGGCCAACGAGGGCAAGCCGAACGAGCGGGACTACTCGGTCTCGCCCAGCCAGAAGACGTACCAGTTCAACAACGTCCGGGTGTACTCGAACCCTGGCGCGCCGGGCACGCAGATGACCGGCGAGGTGACCTACACGAGCAACGGCTGCGTCGCGCAGTACGTCATGCGCGCGGTGTGGCCGGTGACGCCTTGTGACCCGGAGCTGGATCCGAACGTGGAGGAGAACTTCGTCGACACGTGCGGTCTGGGCTCTGGCATCAACCCGGACTTCGCGGTGACGTGCGACCCTGAGCTCGGGTTCTGCGTTCCTTCGAAGGCCATCCCGTCGTTCAAGTAGTCGGCACCGACCGACCCTGAAGGCCAACGCGGCCCCGGCAGCCCCTCCCCCACGCGGGAGTGGCGGTCCGGGGCCGCGCTGTTGTTAGTGTCTGGATTCCACTGTCGGGAGGACCATGGAGGGCCGATACGAACTCATCGAGCACGTCTGCTCGCTTCTCGCGGACGAAGTGGGGACGCTCCGCAAGGAGGCGCCCTACCGGGTCGCGCTCTGCTACCCGAGCCCCTACCACGTGGGCATGAGCTCGCTGGGCTACCAGGCCATCTACCGGGAGGTGCATGCGCACGCGGGCGCGACCGCGGAGCGTGTCTTCCTTCCCGATGATGTCGAGACATACAAGAGAACACGGACGCCATTGTTTACCTGGGAATCCCAGGCATCGGTGTCTGGCTTTGAAATGCTTGCATTCTCCGTGGCTTACGAATTGGAGCTCACGGGTTTGTTCACGATGTTGGAGTTGTCTGGTTTGCCGGTTCTTGCCTCGGAGCGGGATGCAAGGCATCCGCTGGTGGTGGCGGGCGGCCCGCTGACGTTCTCCAACCCGGATCCGCTGGAGCCCTTCGTGGACGTGCTCGTCCAGGGGGAGGCGGAGGATCTGATCCACGTGCTGCTGGAGGCCGCGGCCTCCATGGAGCGCGAGGCGCTGCTGGATTACCTGGCGAAGGTCCCCGGCTTCCGGGTGCCCGGGCGGGGCGGAGCGCGCTACCACGTGGCGAAGGCGACGGACGCCCGGCTGCCGGCGCGCACGCAGATCATCACGCCGCACACGGAGCTGCGCTCGATGTTCCTCATCGAGCCGGAGCGTGGCTGCTCGCGCGGCTGCCACTACTGCGTCATGCGCCGCACGACGAATGGCGGCATGCGCACGGTGCCTCCGGAGCGGGTGCTGTCGCTCATCCCGGACTACGCGAAGCGCGTGGGGCTGGTGGGCGCGGCGGTGACGGACCATCCGCGCATCGTGGAGCTGCTGCGCACCATCGTGGACTCGGGGCGTGAGGTGGGGGTGTCCTCGCTGCGCGCGGACCGGCTCACCCAGGAGCTGGTGGATCAGCTCCGGCGGGGCGGGGCGACGAACCTCACGGTGGCCGCGGACGGGGCTTCCCAGAAGATGCGGAACCTGGTGGACCGCAAGCACTCCGAGGAGCAGATCGTCCGCGCAGCGCGGTTCGCTCGCACCGCGGGCATGAAGCAGCTCAAGGTCTACAACGTGGTGGGCCTGCCGCATGAGGACGACGCGGACATCGACGAGCTGATCCGCTTCACCACGGAGCTGTCGCGCATCCTGCCGGTGGCGCTGGGTGTGGCTCCCTTCGTGGCCAAGCGGAACACGCCGCTGGACGGAGCGCCCTTCGCGGGGCTGCGCGAGGTGGAGAACAAGCTGGAGCGGCTGCGCAAGGGCCTTCGCGGGCGGGCGGAGGTGCGGCCCACGTCCGCGCGCTGGGCCTGGGTGGAGTACATGCTGGCCCAGTGCGGCCCGGAGGCGGGGCTCGCCGCCATGGACGCCTGGCGCGCGGGGGGCAGCTTCGCCGCGTGGAAGCGGGCCTTCCAGGAGCGCGGGTGCGAGCCGTACCTGGCCCGCCGCGTGGAGGACGGGCGGCGCCAGCCCACGGTGTGGCCCGTCGTGCCGGGCCGCCCGCCGCCCCAGCCGTCCGCCGCCTGACGGGGCCCGCAAAGGCCGTATTCGCCGGGCTCCGCTTTCGCTAGAAGACGGGCAGCGGGGCCGATGGCCGGCACTCGCATGGCCTCGGAGAGCATCTGGTGAGCACGCAGCGCGTGGAAAAGTCGTGGCAGAAGACGGGCCTCAAGGACTACTCGACGGAGGCCCTGCTGGGCACGCTGGGGCACTACGGGGTCCCCGTGGGCGAAGAGGACTACCGCAAGCTGGCGGAGTCCGCCTATCCGCTCGGCATCGCCCAGCAGTGGGCGGCGAAGTGGAAGGGCACCGGCCCCTTCAAGGACTACGTCGTGGCCGCGGCCGTGGAGCTGTGGCGCCGGTGGATGCCGGACCGCGTGTCCCCGCAGGACTTCACGCAGAGCCTGGCGACGCTGATGCAGGTGCTCGTGCACAAGCTCAACGGCGCGAAGGAGGCCCCGGTGGCCTCCGCCTTCGAGCACGTGAAGTCCCTGCGCTCGAAGCTGACGGTGGATGACAAGGGTGCGCTGCCCCAGCCGTTCCTCCAGGAGGCGCTGGCGCCCTTCTCGGAGAAGGACGCGGAGCTGTTCGACAGCCTGGCGGAGTCGCTGGCCGCCCAGGGGCACCTGGACGACGCGACGGCGTTCGCCGACGTGGAGGAGTTCCTGCTGCCCGACCGGCGCGGCATCTCCCAGGCGGTGGTGCGCGCCGCGAAGGGCGAGCGCGAGCCGGCCATCCAGGACCTCAAGAACCTCATCCACGACACGGCCCGCGCGCCCATCTCGCGCCTGCTGGCGGTGGACGGCCTCATCCACCTGCAGGCGTGGATCGACGCGAACGTCGAAGGCCGCGGCCTGCTGGCGGAGGCGGAGAAGGCCAACGACATCCACCTGGCGCTCGACCTGGTGCCCCGCCTGGAGCACGTCTTCAAGCAGCAGAACGACCGGTCCGCGCTCCTGGAGCTGATGGGCACGCAGGAGCGGCTGGAGGCCCTGCACGACAAGATGCACCCGGGTCACCGGGCGCACCGCCACCAGCACGCGCAGCCCCAGCGCCGCCGCTAATCGGCCGGAGCGTCAGGTCCCCGTGCGCCGGGGGCCCTGGGATTCCGGGGCCTCGGGCGCCTGGGGCTCGCTGACCGTGGAGGCCGTCGATGCGGCCTCCGCGTCTGGCGTGCCGGGCATCACCGGCGCCGCGCGCTTGAGCTTCACCGTGATGACGCCGGGCACGCCTTCCGCCACGTCGCGCACGGGCACCACGGCGCCCACGGTGGTGTAGCGGATGGCGCCCGTCTGGGTGAAGGCGTGCTTGAGGGCGTACTCCTTCGCGCGGGGGAGGAACCACTCGCGAACCCGGGGCAGGGGCAGCGCGTGCAGTTCGCCCTGCGTGAGGAACACGTACAGCATCAGGTCCGCGCCGCTGTAGAGGAAGCAGCCCGGGGTGTCCTTCTCCAGGTTGGAGATGAGCTCGAAGAAGTAGCGGCGGCGGGTGGCCTGCCGGTCGCCCTTCACCTCGATGCCGCGCACCTCTCCGGAGGGCAGCTCCCAGAGCAGGTCCACGCCCCGGTGCTGGAAGCGCGGATCCAACTGCACGTCGTGCACGCGCGAGCCGGGCTCCGTCTCCAGAAGCCACGCGCGGGCGTGCTGCACGGCCCGGTCGGCCGCGCCCTGCACACCCCGCATGCTGAAGCTGCGTCCACCCATCGCGACTAGCGGCGCAGCTCGACGCCGGAGGCCACGAGCTGCACCTCGCGGGGCTTGCCGTCGGTGCCGCGCGGGACGATGGCGCCTTCCGCCTCGTAGTGCTTCGCGTGGGCGTCGCTCAGCTCCGCGACCTTCACCACGCCCTCCACGCGCGCCTGCGAGCCCGCGGAGTCCAGCGGGACGAAGAAGCCGTAGTCCTTGAACGTCACGCGCACGCCGGGGCTCTTGGCGTCCTGGGCCAGCTCCAGCCAGCAGCCCTTCTTCTCACACGCCTTGCGCACCTGGCCCTCCACGCGCACGACCTTGCCGTCGTGGGCCTGGGGCTTCGCGAGCAGCTCCGCGAGCTTCACCGTGGGCTCGCCCTTGAGGGGCTCTCCGCGGGTGAGCGTCCAGCCGGTGCTGGCGGCCTTGGCGGCCTCGGGCGTCTTCGCGTCGGCGGGGTGGTGGCAGTCGCTCGACGCGGCTTCGGCCTTGGCCTTGGCGGGCGCGGGCGTCTTGTCCGCCGCGAGGGCCACGAGGGGAGCGGCGACCAGCATCACGAGGGCGGTGCGGAGCATGTGCATGCCCGTTCGCTTAGCCCAGGTTTCCGGGGCCCGGCAAGGCACCCCTTCCATCCTCGCGACTTGTCCCGCACACTCGGCGCGAGGTGCGCATGAAGGTCACCATTCCCGCTCCCAACCGCCGGGTGGGCACATTCGAATGGCTCGGCATCGTCGGACTCGGGGGGCTGCTCGTGGGCCGCTACATCCCCGTGGCCCGCATCATCCCGTTCTGGGGCTGTGTGCTGCGCGAGCACACAGGCTGGCCCTGCCTGGGCTGTGGGCTCACCCGCGTGGCGGACCGCGTCGCGCACTTCAACATCCCGGGCGCCTGGGAGGCCAACCCCCTGGGCACCGTGTGCGCGCTGCTGTTCGCGCTGGCCGCGGTGGTGACGGCCCTGCACTTCCTCTTCGCGCTGCCCATCCCGGAGGTGGAGCTGGACGAGCGCGAGTGGCGGTGGGTGCGCATCGCGTTCCCGCTGGTGTTGCTGGTCAATTACGCCTACGTCGTGGTGCACACCCGTTTCCCGCACCTGCTGTCCTGAGGGCAGGACCCTGTTTTCCTCCGTGCTCTCCGCCTTCCTCCTGCTGGGCTACCTCTGCGGCTCCGTCCCCTTCGGCGTGCTGCTGACGCGGTGGCTACGCGGGGTGGACGTGCGCGCCAGCGGCAGCGGCAACATCGGCGCCACCAACGTCACGCGCGTCGCCGGCAAGAAGCTGGGCGCGGTGGTGCTGCTGCTGGACGCGCTCAAGGCCGTGCTCCCCGTAGGACTGGCCGTGTACTTCATGCCCGGGGACGCGCGGGCGCACGCGCTGGTGGGCCTGGCCGCGGTGCTGGGGCACGTGTACCCGGTGTGGCTCAAGCTCCAGGGCGGCAAGGGTGTGGCCACCGCGCTGGGCGTGCTGGTGGTGCTGGTGCCCGAGGCGGCGCTCGCCGGGGCCATCATCTACGGGCTGGTGGTGGCCCGGTGGCGCGTGAGCTCCGTGGGCTCGCTGTCCGCGGCGGTGGTCGCCATCGCCACCGCGTTCCTCACCGCGCGCTCCCGCGAGTACGTGCTGCTCACCGCGGGGCTATTCGTCCTGATGCTCTGGACGCACCGGAGCAACCTCCAGCGACTCGCCCGGCGCTCCGAGAACCGGCTTTGAGCCGGGGCGCGGCGTCGGGGCGCGGTAGCCCAGGAGCGTGCAGGGGATGGGGCCGTTCCACACGTCGCGCCGGGCCATGGGATGCGCGTGGAAGGCGCTCTCGAAGGCGGGGTTGCCGGACAGCACCCAGACGCGCCAGCCCTGGAGCGCACGCAGCGAGTCACCCAGCTTGAAGTAGAAGGTCTTCATGCCCTTCTGGCCGCCGGAGCCGAGCCGGTCGCCATAGGGCGGGTTGGTGAGGATGAGCCCGCCACCCTCCGGCAGGGGCGGAAGCTTCGTCGCGTCGCCCTCCGCGAGCTGGATCTCCTCTCCCAGCCGCGCCGCCTTCACGTTGCGATCCGCGGCCTCCAGGGCCTCATCGCTCTTGTCGAAGCCGAGGATGGGGACCTCCACCTTGCGCTCGTTGCGCCGCGCGTCCGCGCGCAGGTCCGCGAGCAGCTCCTTCGCGCGCGTGCCCAGGTGCGGCCAGCGCTCCACCGCGAAGGTCCGGTTGATGCCGGGGGCCCGCTTGCGCGCGATGAGGCCGCCCTCGATGACGATGGTGCCCGAGCCGCACATGGGGTCCACCAGCGCCTCCGTGCCGGTGTAGCCCGCCGCGCGCAGGAGGGCCGCGGCCAGGTTCTCCTTCAGGGGCGCGGGGGTGGGGCGCACGCGGTAGCCGCGCCGGTGCAGCGGGTCACCGCACAGGTCCAGGGAGAGGGACAGCTTCTCCTTCACCAGGTGCGCCACCACGGACACGTCCGGGTTGCGCGTGTCCACGTCCGGCCGCGAGCCCAGCTTTTCGCGCAGGCGGTCCACGATGGCGTCCTTCACCTTCAGGGCCACGAAGCCGGAGTGCGCGTGCTCGGTGTCCTTCAGGTTCGCGTCCACCGCGAACGTCACGTTCGTCGTGAGGTGCTCCTCCCACGGCACGCTGGCCACGGCGTCGTAGAGCCCCTGGGCGCCGTGCGCGTCGAACTCGCCCAGCGGGTAGAGCACGCGCATGGCGATGCGGGACCAGAGGCAGACGTTGAGGGCCTCGTCGAGCGCGGCCATGAAGCGCACGCCGCCTCGGTCCTGGCGGATGCGCTTCGCGCCAAGCTCCTTCAGCTCCTCGGCGAGCAGGTCCTCGGTGCCACGCGCGGCGGTGGCGAATAGGGCAAGACGTTCAGCCATGGTGCACCGCCCTTAGACGACCCCGGGCCGATTGGGAACTGCTCAGGTGGCCACTACCTCGTACATCGTGAAGGTGGCGTCCTCCTGGGACGCGCTGGCCCCCTTCGCCCGCTGGAAGTCCTCCGACTGGAAGTAGGCCCGCATGGAGTCCCGGTCCTTCCAGCGCGTGACGAGCAGGATTTCAGGCGAGCGCTCGAACGACCGCAGCACCTCCAGGCCCAGGAAGCCCGCGTGGCCGTCCACGCGCCGTGAGCGCTCCTGGAGCCGGTGGACCCAGCCGTCGGCCTCTTCGGGGGACGCGCGGAAGCGGGTGATGGCGACGATCATGACCGAGGGGAAACCCCGGGGGACGGGTGTCCGTTCCCCCGGGCTTGCGGTGGCGGCGGGCTACATCGCCCCGGCGCCGGGCATGTCGCCCAGGCCGCGCAGCAGGACCTCGCGGGGCTTGGCGCCGTCCGCGGGGCCCACCACGCCGTCGCGCTCCATGCGCTCGATCATGCGCGCCGCGCGGTTGTAGCCGATGCGCATCTTGCGCTGGAGCATGGAGATGGAGACGGAGCGCATCTCGCTGACCGCCGCGAGCGCCTGGTCGTAGAGCTCGTCGGACAGCTCGTCCTCCTCGCCACCGCCGCCCTCGCCCTCGTCGTCGCGCGGCTTGAGGATGGACTCGTCGAAGACGGGCTTGCCCTGGGCCTTGAGGTGGTCCACCGCCTTCTTGATTTCCTGCTCGGAGACGTAGGCGCCGTGCACGCGCTGCAGGTGCGCGCTCGTGGGCGGCATGATGAGCATGTCGCCCATGCCCAGGAGGGCCTCCGCGCCCACCGTCCCGAGGATCGTCATCGAGTCCGGCTTCGAGCGCAGCATGAAGCTGATGCGCGTGGGGAAGTTGGCCTTGATGATGCCGGTGACGACGTCCGTGGACGGACGCTGCGTCGCGACCATCAGGTGGATGCCGGCCGCACGCGCCATCTGCGCGAGGCGTGCGACGTAGGTCTCCACCTCGCGGCTCGCGACCATCATGAGGTCCGCGAGCTCGTCGATGATGACCACGATGTAGGGCAGCTTCTTGAGCTCCTTCTTCTCCGGGGAGGCGGCCTCCACCGGCGTGGACTCGTCGCCGTCCTCCTCGAACTCCGCGTCCTCCTCGCCGTCGGCCTCCAGGTTGGGAGCGGACTCGGAGACGATGGCCTCGCGCAGGTCTTCGTCGTCCTCTCGCGGCGCGGCCACGCCCAGCCCGTCGCTGGCGGAAGCGGGGGCGGGCACGGTGCTGCCCTCCACGTCCACGACGAACATCTTCTTGGGCTTCGTCTTCTTCTTCGCGGCGGGCGCGGCGGCGGGCTTCTCCTCCGACGCCTGCGTCTCCACCAGCTTGTTGAAGCCGGCGATGTTGCGCACGCCCGCCTCGGACAGCATCTGGTAGCGGCGCTCCATCTCCTCCACCGCCCAGCGCAGCGCGAGCGCGGCCTTCTTGGGGTCGGTGACGACGGGGAGCAGCAGGTGCGGGATGCCCTCGTACACGGAGAGCTCCAGCATCTTCGGGTCCACCATGATGAAGCGGACCTCCTCGGGCGTGGCCTTGAGGAGGATGCTCATGATCATCGAGTTCACCGCCACGGACTTGCCGGAGCCGGTGGTGCCCGCGATGAGCAGGTGGGGAGCCTTCACCAGGTCGAAGACGTACGGCATGCCTTCGATGTCCTTGCCCACGCACATGGTGAGCTTGCTGCTGCTCTTCTGGAACGTGTCCTGTTCGGCGATCTCCTTGAGGAACACCGTCTCGCGGTCGCGGTTGGGGACTTCGATGCCCACCACGCCCTTGCCGGGGATGGGGGCGACGATGCGCACGCGCATGGCCTCCATCGCCATGGCCAGGTCGTCCTGGAGCGCGGCGATCTTGCTGACCTTGATGCCGGGCCCGGGCAGGAACTCGTACATGGTGACGACGGGGCCGGGGCGGATCTCCACCACCTCGCCCACGATGCCGAAGTCCGCCAGCTTCGCGCGCAGCTTCTCCGCCGTGACGAGGAACGCGTCCTTGTCCAGCGCGGAGCGCTCCTTCTTGTCCGCCTCCAGCACGTCCAGCGGCGGCAGGGAGAAGCTCTTGCGGTCACCCACGAACTCGAACTGGTCCTGCGGCCGCTTCACGGCGGAGGGCTTGGGCGGCGCCTTGGGCTCCACGATGAGCGGCATGCGCGCCAGCGCGGCGGGCGGCGCGGGGATGAGGGCGTTGCCCGGCGCGGCGGCGGCGGGCTTCTCCGCGGCCACGGGCTTGGCGACGGGCTCGAGCTCCGCGGCGGGCACCGGGGGCGTGGACGGGGCGGCGGGCGGGGTGACGATCTGCGGCGTCTTGCGTGCGCGGCGGGGCGGCTCGGCGGCGTCCGCGTTGGCGGGCAGCTGCGGCTGGGGGGCGAGGAAGGACGCGGCCCAGGCGGGGTCGGCCCCGGGGGAGCGGCGCTCGGCGCGCTCGGGCGGCAGCGCGGGCTGCTCGTCGGAGGCGTCGTCCTGCTCCTCGGGCGGCTCGTCGCGGGTGAGCTTCTTCTCCAGCTTCTCGCGGTCCTTCTGCTCCTTGAGCGCCTTCTTCGCGTTGGCGAGCTGCTCCTTCTCGTTCTGCCGGGCCAGGCGCACGGCCTCCTCGGCCAGGGCCTCGGCCTCGGCGGCCTCGGCCTCGGCGGCCAGGCGCTCGGCCTCGGAGAGCTCCTCCTCCTCGGCCTCCAGCTCCGCGAGGAACGCGGCCTCCTCTTCCTTCTCCTGCGCGAGCCGCTCCTGGCGGGCCGCGTAGTTGACCTTCTGCTGCTCCCAGAAGACGTGCGCGGCCTCGGAGACGCGGCGGCCCAGCACGGTGAGGCCGGCCCACACCAGCGAGCACAGCTTGAAGAACGTGTACTGGGTGCCGACGATGAGCGCCGCCGCGCTGATGGCGGTGACGAGGATGATGGTGCCGACGGTGGAGAACATCCCCTCCATCAGGCCGCCCAGGCTGGCGCCCAGCGCGCCGCCGGGCGGGTGGGCCCAGCCCTTGTCCTTGGCGAACATGAGCTGCGCGAGCACGGACACGCTGCAGGTGAGCAGCGCCAGGGAGATGATCTGCGGCAGGCGGCGCCGCTCGCGGTTGCCCACGAAGAGCACCACGGCGGTGTAGATGCCACCCGCGGGGATGAGGTAGGCGCACACGCCCAGCGCGCCGCGCAGGGCCTCCGCGATGAGGTGGCCCATGGGGCCCACCGCGTTGTGGAAGCCAGGCCCCACCCGGTCATGCGCGTCGAACGTGGCGACCGCCAGCAAGGCCAGCAACGAGGCGGCCAGGATGAAGACGCCGATGAGCGCCCGCTTGGCGGGGCTCGCCGCGCCCGGAGCCTTCATCTTCTTGTTGTTGAGCGCCTTGCGGCGCGTCGCGATCTCCTGCCGGGAGAGCACCGCCTTCTCCCCCCGGCCACCCTTCTTTGCCGCTGTCATGGACCCCTGTTCCCTCTGCCCGATTCCAGCCGCGTAGCGAGCTGTAGCAATCCGCCCGGCGAGAATAGGGAGGGAGGGAGCGGGGTCAATTTTCCGGCAGGCGTCCAGGGGGGCCCCGAGGGGGCGGGACAGGGCCTACATTTCGGGCGCGTCCGCGCGGCGAGAGGGTATGGTGCCTGCCGCCAAGGAGAACCCGAGAACATGTCCGACCTGAGCCCCGACAAGCCCTCCCACAACGAAGACGACTACTTCGCGCGCGAGGAGATTGAAGCCAAGCGCAAGCTGGCCATCCAGCAGTCCAAGGAGATGGCCGCGCAGCAGCGCGAGTCGCTCAAGCAGCTGCACTACATGAAGTGCCCCAAGTGCGGCATGGACCTGCAGACGCTCAAGGACGGCAACGTGGAGCTGGAGAGCTGCTTCAACTGCCACGGCGTCTGGCTGGACGCGGGCGAGCTGGAGCAGGTCATCAAGCAGCACGGCCACGAGGGCAGCGGCAAGGTGATGGGCGCCATCCTCAACCTGTTCAAGCGCACGCCGTCCGTGTCGTCCCCGTAGCACCGGAGTCCAGAGGAGGAGGCTTCCCATGGCCCTCACGCTCGAGCAGGTCCGGCACGTGGCCACCCTGGCGCGGCTGTCGCTGACGCCGCAGGAGGAGGAGCGCTACGCCACCCAGCTGTCCGCGGTCCTGGACGCGGTGGCGGAGCTGGAAGCGCTCGACGTGAGCCAGGTGGAGCCCACCTCCCACGCGACGCTCGCGTCCTCGCTGTTGCGCGAGGACGTGCTGCGTCCGTCGCTGTCCCCGGAAGCCGGGCTCGCCAACGCGCCGGCGAAGGTGGGCACCGCCTTCGCGGTCCCGAAGATTTTGGAGTAGCCCGCCATGTCGTCGCTCACCGACCTGTCGATGCTGGAGCTGGCGGCGAAGCTGGCTTCGCGTGAGGTGTCCTCCGTGGAGGCCACCCGCGCGAGCCTCCAGCGCATCGCCCAGGTGGACCCGAAGGTGCGCGCCTTCCTGCGCGTGGACGAGCCCGGGGCGCTCAAGGCCGCCGAGGCCAGCGACGCGCGTCGCGAGGCGGGCAGTCCGCTGAGCGCGCTCGACGGCGTGCCCGTGGGCCTCAAGGACATCTTCCTCACGGAAGGCGTGGAGACCACCTGCGCCTCGCGCGTCCTGGAGGGCTTCGTCCCGCCCTACGACGCCACCGTGGTGCGCCTGCTGAAGGAGGCAGGCCTGCCGCTCGTGGGCAAGCTGAACATGGACGAGTTCGCCATGGGCTCGTCCAACGAATCGAGCGCGTACTTCCCCACCCACAACCCGTGGGACCTGACGCGCACGCCGGGCGGCTCGTCCGGTGGCTCGGCGGCGGCGGTGGCGGCGCGCGAGGTGTTCGGCGCGCTGGGCACCGACACGGGCGGCTCCATCCGCCAGCCCGCGGCGCTCACCAACACCGTGGGGCTCAAGCCCACGTATGGCCGGGTGTCTCGCTACGGCGTCATCGCCTTCGCCTCGTCGTTGGATCAGCCGGGCCCCATGGCGCGCACGGTGGGGGACACCGCGGCGCTGTTCCAGCTCATCGCGCGGCATGATCCGCTCGACTCCACCTCCGCGGACGTGGAGACGCCGGACTGCCTCACGGGGCTGGAGGACGGCGTGCGCGGCCTCAAGCTGGGCGTGCCGCGCGAGTACTTCGCGGAGGGCATGGACCCGGAGGTCGCGGGCACGCTGCGCGCGTCGCTGGAGGAGCTGGAGAAGCTGGGCGCGACGCTGGTGGACGTGTCGCTGCCGCACACGAAGTACGCGCTGGCGACGTACTACCTGCTGGCCTCCTCCGAAGCGTCCAGCAACCTGGCGCGCTACGACGGCATCCGCTACGGGCAGCGGGCGAAGGACGCGCGCGGGCTCAAGGAGCTGTACACGCAGACGCGAGGGCAGGGCTTCGGCGCGGAGGTGAAGCGCCGCATCATGCTGGGCACCTACGCGCTGTCCGCCGGCTACTACGACGCCTACTACCTGCGCGCGCAGAAGGTCCGCACGCTCATCCGCGAGGACTTCACGAAGGTGTTCCAGCAGGTGGACGCCATCGTGTCGCCCACGTCGCCGGTGCCGGCGTTCAAGCTGGGCGCGAAGGTGGACGACCCGCTGTCCATGTACCTGATGGACGTCTACACGCTGCCGTGCAACCTGGCGGGCCTGCCGGGCCTGTCCGTGCCGTGCGGCTTCACGCAGGCGGGGCTGCCCATCGGCATGCAGCTCTTGGGGCGCCCCTTCGACGAGGCCCGCCTGCTCCGCATCGCCCGCGCCTTCGAGCGCGAGCACGACTTCTTCCGCCGCGCCGCCCCCGTCTAGCGGGCGCGACACAAGGGTGACACCGCCATGCCCCTGAGCGACTTCCAGACGGTCATCGGCCTCGAGGTCCACGCGCAGCTGCTCACGCAGTCCAAGATTTTCTGCGGCTGCTCCACCGCGTTTGGCGCCGAGCCCAACCACCACACCTGTCCGGTGTGCCTGGGCATGCCCGGCGTGCTGCCGGTGCTCAACCAGCGCGTGGTGGAGTACGCGGTGCGCACGGGCCTGGCGCTCGGGTGCACGGTGAAGTCCACGAGCGTGTGGAGCCGGAAGAACTACTTCTACCCGGACCTGCCCAAGGGCTATCAAATCACCCAGTACGACCAGCCCATCTGCGAGTGGGGCGAGCTGGTCATCGACACGCCCTCGGGTGAGAAGACGGTGCGCGTGCGCCGCATCCACCTGGAGGAGGATGCGGGCAAGAGCGTGCACGACGCCTCCGCGTCCGCGGGCCAGAGCCTGGTGGACCTGAACCGCGCGGGCGTGCCGCTGATGGAGATCGTCAGCGAGCCGGACCTGCGCGACGCGGACGAGGCGGTGGAGTACCTCAAGGCGCTGCGCGACGTGCTGGTGTACCTGGGCGTCAACGACGGCAACCTGGAGGAGGGCAGCTTCCGCTGCGACGCCAACGTGTCGGTGATGCCGAAGGGCTCCACCACGTACGGTCAGCGCTGTGAGCTGAAGAACCTCAACTCGTTCCGCTTCCTCAAGCAGGCCATCGAGTACGAGGCCGCGCGGCAGGTGGACGTCCTCGAGTCCGGCGGCAAGGTGGACCAGGAGACGCGCCTCTGGGACGTGAACAAGGGCGTCACCCGGTCGATGCGCTCCAAGGAGGACGCGCACGACTACCGCTACTTCCCGGAGCCGGACCTTCCGCCGCTCCTCGTGTCGGACGCGCTGCGGGACTCGCAGCGGCAGTCACTGCCAGAGCTGCCGCGAGCGAAGCGCACGCGCTTCATGGGTGAGTACGGCCTGCCGGCCTACGACGCGCGCATCCTCACCGCCGAGCGCCCGTTGGCGGACTTCTTCGAGGCCTGCGCGAAGCACGTCCCGGACGCGAAGAAGCTCTCCAACTGGTTCCTGGGGGAGCTGAGCCGCCTGCTGAAGGAGGAGGGCACGCCCCTCTCCGCGCTGCGCTTCACCCCGGCGCAGCTGGGCGAGCTGCTGGCCACGGTGGAGAAGGGCACGGTGTCCGCGAACGCGGCGAAGGACGTGCTCGGGGAGATGTTCCGCACGGGCCGCGCGCCGGCGGACATCATCGCGGAGAAGGGCCTCGCGCAGGTGAGCGACGTGGGCGCCGTCGAAGCGGTGGTGGACGACATCCTCGCGAAGAACGCGGGCGAGGTGGAGAAGTACAAGGCCGGCAAGAAGAGCGTGTACGGCTTCTTCGTGGGCCAGGTGATGAAGGCCATGAAGGGCAAGGGCAACCCCGGTCTCGTCAACGAGCTGCTCAAGAAGAAGCTCGGGGACTAACGGGGCACGGTGACGTGGAGCACGTCCTCGCCGCGCGGATCCGCTGACTGGGCGAGCACGTGCACGTCGTCCGGCCCCCGGCGCTCCAGGATGAGCGAGGGCGCTTCGAAGGTGTTGTCGAAGAAGCCCCCGGTGAGCTGCGGGTTCACCGCGTAGCGCACGCGCTTGAGGGTGCGCAGCTGCGTGAAGAGGCCCTCGTTGAACCACTGCTCGCGGCGCAGCTGCGTCTCACCGGGCGCGTTGAAGGCCCAGGGCGCGTCCCAGCTCCAGGCGTTGGCGGAGGGCTGCGCGAGCACGTCCACGCCCAGCGCATCCAGGTACTGCGCGCACGGCACGAAGTACGGCTCGCCAGAGGTGTGGGGTTCGCGGAAGCCGTCGTAGCAGACGAGCGTGCCCAGCCTTCCGAACGGGGTGTCCAGCACGGGGAGGTCCTCTGGGCGGCCCGGGCTCAGGTGCAGCACGTCCTCCTGCGTGGGCACCAGGTTCACCTTGCGCGTGACGCCCACGCAGTGCCCGTCCGGTGAGAACGTGTAGCTGGTGTTGAAGGTGCGCGCGCCCGCGGGTTCGTACTCGGGCGTGTCCGGGCCCAGGCGGTTCGTGGGCAGCAGCGCGCTGCCGGCCACCACCCACAGGCCGAAGTCCCGCGCGATGCCGGAGAAGGTCTCGTACATGGCCCGGTGCACGCGGGGCGCCACCGTGGCGTAGAGGCACTCCTCCAGCGTCGGCGGATGGAAGGCGCTCCACGTGCGGAGCATGCCCCGCCACTCCGCGAGCGCCACGCGCGTCATCGCGCCGTTCGTCGTCTTGCGGCGGCGCACGCGCGACAGGTGCCCCATCAGCCCCAGCGCCGCGCCCACCATCTCCGGCCAGACCGCGAGCGCGGGGTTCAACGGCTGGCCCGAAGCATCCCGGGGGCGCAGCGCGTCCACGCGGGCGGCGAGCGCCCGGTGGTGCGCGGCGAACGTCTGCGGCGAGGCGTAGTCGTCGAGCGTGACGCGCGGCTGGATGGCGAACAGGTCGAGGGAGGTGGCCACGGTGCCGCGAGGATGGCACCGGCCTCCGGGTCGCGCGAGCCTCCCGGCGGTGGACCGTCGGGTTCCGGCCCCCCGCCGTCCCGGCGGCTACTTGAGGAAGCCCAGCTCGCGCAGGCGCTGCTTGAGGAACGCGTCCGCGGTGATGGGCGGGTGGCGCGCGGGGTTGTCCGGCGTCTCCGTCTGCGGCAGCGGCTTGAGCACGCAGTCGCTGAACGGGTGCACGAAGAAGGGCATCGAGTAGCGCACGGTGTCCTGCTCCGTGCTGGGCGGGTTCACCACCCGGTGCGTCGTGGACGGAATGACGCCGTTCATCACGCGGCTGAGCATGTCGCCCGAGTCCACGACAATCTGGCCGCGCAGCGTGTCCACGGGGATCCACTCGCCGTCGCGCGTGAGCAGCTCCAGGCCGCCGGACGTGCCCTCGCACAAGAGCGTGATGAAGTTGATGTCCTCGTGCTCCGCGGCGCGCACCCCGCCCGGGATGAAGCGGTCCTTCAGGGGCGGGTAGTGGATGAGCCGCAGCACGGAGTTGCCATCCACCGTCATGTCGCTGAACGTGTTTCGCGCGATGCCCAGGTAGTCCGCCAGCGCCTGGAGCATCACCGTCGCCGCGTCGTCCAGCTCCCGGTAGAGCGTCAGCGTGTTGTCGCGGAAGGACGGCACCTCTTCCGGCCACACGTTGGCGCCATAGTCGTCGCGGTAGGGGTGGCCCACGGGCAGCTCACGGCCCACGTGCCAGAACTCCTTCATGTCCCCCACCTTGCGGTTCTTCGCGTGCTCCTGGCCGAACGCCATGAAGCCGCGCTGGCCCGGGCGCTCCGGCACCGCGTAGCGCGTCTTGGTGGACTCCGGCAGCTGGAAGAAGCGCTCCACGTCCGTGTACGTGCGGCGGATGAGCGCGTCGTCGACCCCGTGACCTTCGACGGTCACGAAGCCGAACTCCTTGAGCGCGTCGCCAAACACCTGGACGAAGCGGGCCCGCTCCTCGGGAGTGCCGGAGCGGTAGTGGGACAGGTTCACGGTGGGGATGCGTCGGGCCGAGCGGGACATGCGCGCATCCTATCCGCGTGACACCTTCCTGACACGTCGCAGTCCTCCGCCCAACCGTCACCCCGGCCCAGGGGCTGGGGACCCCCCTCACTTTGCGACACCCACCCTTGGCGGCAGTGGATGCCGGGCTTCCTGGATGTGCAGATTGGGCGGGGTATTGGCCAGGGGGGCGCGGTATGGCCGAAGTCGCGAGGAACGAGCGCACGTGCACAGCGTGCGGGCGGGGACATGGCGAGGAGACGTCGTGCGACACGCTCGTCCGGCAGGCGGGAGGCGGCGCGGGCAAGGCCGTGGAGGCACCGGTTCCCCTGAACGCGGCGGAGGAGGTGGATCCGCTGGTGGGCACCCAGATGGGCAGCTTCCGGCTGGTGCGCCGGGTGGGCCGGGGCGGGATGGGGTCCGTCTACCTGGCGGAGCATGTGTCCATTGGCAGCCGCGTGGCGGTGAAGGTGCTGCACGAACACCTGACGCGCTACCCGGAGCTGGTGCAGCGCTTCCACGCCGAGGCCCGGGCGGTGAACCTCATCGGGCACGAGAACATCGTCAGCATCTTCGACCTCAACGCCTCCGCGCCCCGCCCGTACCTCATCATGGAGTTCCTGGAGGGCGCGCCGCTGTCGGCCTGGGTGGGGACGCCGCTGTCGGCCGGGGCGGTGGTGCCCATGCTCACCCAGGTGTGTGACGCGCTGCATGCGGCGCACGCGCGGGGCATCGTCCACCGCGACCTGAAGCCGGACAACATCTTCCTGGTGAAGCGCGGGCGGGGGATGCCGTTCGTGAAGGTGCTCGACTTCGGCATCGCGAAGCTGGTGGACGCGAGCATGCCGGAGACGGTGGCGGGCATCATCGTGGGGACGCCGGAGTACATGGCCCCGGAGCAGTCCCTGAGCCGGCGCCTGGACGGCCGCGCGGACCTGTACGCGGTGGGCGTCATCGCCTACCAGCTGCTCACCGGGCGGCTGCCCTTTCCCGACGAGGGGCTTACCGCCCAGCTCGTGGCGCACCAGACGCGGCAGCCGCCGGCCCCTCGCTCCATCTGCCCCACGGTGCCGGCCGCGCTGGAGGCGGTGGTGCTGCGCGCGCTGGCGAAGACGCCGGAGGAGCGCTTCCCCAACGCGCTCGCCCTGCGCGCCGCGCTGGAGCAGGCCCTCGCCCTGCGGACCCCGCCGCGCGCGGCCGTGGGGGCTCCCCGTCCCGCGCAGGGAGGTGCTCTCCCGCGGACCCCGTCCACGGGCCCCCAGCGCACGCCGCCGCTGGCCCCGCCGGGCGCGTCCGGGGGCAAGACGCTCCCGTTGCCCGTGCAGGTGGTGCTGCAGCCGGGCGCGCAGCCCCGGGCCTTCACGGGGTCCGACCTGTCGCGAGGCGGCGTGTTCCTGCACGCGACGGGGGAGCTGCCCCCGCTGTTCGCCCAGGTCCAGGTGGTGCTGCCCCTGTCCTCGGGGCCGCTGTCCGTCACGTGCGAGGTGGTGCGCCACGTCTCCGCCGAACAGGCCCAGGCCTGGAGCATGCGTCCGGGCTTCGGCGTGCAGTTCGTCGCGCCGTCCGCCGCGCTGAAGGCCCGCGTGGAGCAGCACCTGGCCAGCGCTCCGGCCTCTCCGCCCCCCGCGCCCCGGGAGCCGCCGGACGACGCGGAGGCCGAGCACGTCCTGGCGATGTGGCGGGGGCAGCTGGCCGGGGAGGGCACCCACTACGCGGTGCTGGGGCTTTCGCCGGACGTGGAGCTGGAGCCCGCGCGGGAGCGGGCGCGCGAGCTGTGGAACGCCCTGTCCGCGCTCCGGCCGCGGCCCCTGTCGCGCGGGCAGCGCTCGCGGCTGGAGTCCATGCTGATCCGCGTGCGGGACGCCGGTGACACCCTGGGCATGCCGCTGCGGCGGGCGCGCTACGACGCCCGGCTGGGCAACGTCCGGGGCGTGGCGCGGTGCCTGGAGGCGGGGCTCACCGCGGCCCAGACGGACGCACTGCGTCGCGACTTCCTGGCCGAGCAGCCCCGGGCGGTGGGCACCGCGCGCGTGCATTTCCTCACCGGCAACGCGCTGGAGCGCGACGGCCAGCTCCAGCGGGCCCTGGAGGCCTACGAGCGGGGCCTGGAGCTGGACCCCCTGGAGTGGGAGTACCAGCAGCGCCGCCGGGTGGTGATCCGGGCGCTGGGCGCGCGCTTGGCCGGCGCCCGAAATGAAAGGGCCCGATTCCCTGGGGAGGGAACCGGGCCCTGACGCCACTCACGGCCGTACGGCCTGGGAGGCGATTACTGACCGGCGGCCGCGCCGCACGCCGCGCTGATGCTGGTCAGCTTGGCGTAGCAGGACAGGACGCGCAGCTGGTAGGCGCTCTGCTCGGCCTCGGTCTTGTCGGAGCAGCCCTTGACGTCGTTCACGCAGTCCGCGAACTCCTCGAACTTCTTCTTGTCGTCGTCGGAGCAGGACTCGGTGCTCTTCTCACACTGCTCGCGCTCGGCGTCGGTGATCTCACCGTCGTCGCCATCGATCGTGATGCCACACTCCTCGGCCTGGTCCTTGGTGTTGTTGGCGACGTCCTCGAGCTGGTCGCAGATGCTGCCGCCGCCGCAAGCGGTGAGCGTGAGCGAGGCCATGGCCGCCAGACCGAACAGGATCTTCTTCATGATGGTTCTCCCCCTCAGGGATGAGGTACAGGTGGAAAGCAAACGGCGCGCATCCTACCGGGCGCCGGTTTGCGGTCCAGTGGACTTTATTCCGGGGATTCTATTCAAAAGCAAATAGGGAGCCTGGGGGCGGGTTGATCCGCCAACTGCCTTGACTCCCCCCCGGGTTTCCCGTAAGTCCCGCCGTCTTTTAGCGCGCCGGGCGGTCCGCCGTCCGAAATGCGCGTTGGATTCCATGGGTTGAACCAACCCGAAGCTGACAGGGGTTCGACGATGTACGCAGTCATTCGCACGGGCGGAAAGCAGTACCGCGTCGCCGAGGGCGACGTTGTCCGGATCGAGAAGATCGCCGGGGACATCGGCGCCGAGGTCTCGTTCACCGAGGTCCTCCTGCTGGGCGGCTCTGAGAGCCCGAAGGTGGGCCAGCCGACGGTGGCGGGCGCGAAGGTCGTGGGCAAGGTGCTGGCGCAGGACAAGCACCGCCGCGTCCTGCACTTCCGCAAGGAGAAGGAAGGCTGGACCCGCCGTCGGGGTCACCGCCAGCCGTACACCGAGGTGAAGGTCACCTCGATCTCCGGCTAGTCGCCTTTCCGGTCATTCCCCACACGAACTTCAAGGAGCAGGTGTCATGGCCCATAAAAAAGGTCAGGGTTCTTCGCGCAACGGGCGTGATTCCAACCCGCAGTACCGTGGCGTCAAGGTGTACGGCGGTGAGACCATCACGGCGGGCAGCATCCTCGTCCGTCAGGTCGGCACGGTCATCCACCCGGGCACGAACGTGAAGCTCGGTCGCGACTTCACCCTCTTCTCGACCGTGGACGGCGTGGTGAAGTACGAGCGCCTCGGCCGCGACAAGAAGAAGGTGTCCGTGTACCCGGCCGCCGCCGAGCAGGCGAGCGCCTAGTCAGTGGCTCCGGGGCGACCCGGGGCATGGCTTACCGAGCGGGTCGTTCCCGGTCCTTCCGTTCCCGTTGGGGACGGGTGGATGCGAGGACGGCCCGCTTTGTGTTTTTCCAGGAGGGCTCTGGCCCCATGAAGTTCGTCGACGAAGTACGCATCTACGTGAAGGCGGGAGACGGCGGGAACGGTGCCGTGGCCTTCCGGCGGGAGAAGTTCATCGAGCGCGGCGGCCCCAACGGCGGGGACGGCGGCAACGGCGGCTCCGTGGTGTTCGTGGCGAACCCGCAGCTGACCACGCTCCTGGACTACCGCTACCAGCAGCACCACCGCGCCAAGAACGGCGAGCACGGCATGGGCAGTGACTGCAACGGTCACGGGGCCGAGGACATGATCCTCCAGGTGCCGGTGGGCACGCTGATCCGCAACGAGCACACGGGTGAGCTGCTGGTGGACCTGAGCGACCCGGGCCAGCAGTACGTGGCGGCCAAGGGCGGCCGGGGCGGCCTGGGCAACATGAACTTCGCCACCTCCACGCGCCAGACGCCGCGCTTCGCGCAGGACGGCGGGAAGGGGGAGGAGGTCACCCTGCGGCTGGAGCTGAAGCTCCTGGCGGACGTGGGCCTGCTGGGCTTCCCCAACGCGGGCAAGAGCACGTTCATCTCGCGGGTGAGCCGGGCGCGGCCGAAGGTGGCGGACTACCCGTTCACCACGCTGGTGCCGAACCTGGGCATGGTCCAGTACAAGGACAACCTGTCCTTCGTCATGGCGGACATCCCCGGCATCATCGAGGGCGCCAGCGAGGGCGTGGGCCTGGGCCACCAGTTCCTGCGCCACGTGGAGCGCTGCAAGGTGCTGGTGCACCTCATCGACATGGGCGCCGAGGGCGAGGGCCGCAAGCCGCTGGACGACTTCAACATCCTCAACGCGGAGTTGAAGAAGTACAGCGCGGAGCTGGCCAGCAAGCCGCAGGTCGTGGCCGCCAACAAGCTGGACCTGACGGAGGCCCGCGAGCGCCTGGGGCCCTTCACGGAGGCGCTGCGCCGCAAGGGCATCCGCGTGTTCCCGGTGTCCTGCGCCACGGGCGAGGGCATGCCGGCCCTGATGGACGCGGTGGCAGAGGTGCTCTTCACCGGCCGCACCGGGAAGATCCACGTCGAGGCCCCGGCGAAGAAGACGCCCGCCAGGGCCCCGGCGAAGAAGTCCGCCGCGAAGAAGGCTCCGGCGAAGAAGGCCCCGGCGAAGAAGTCCGCCGCGAAGAAGGCTCCGGCGAAGAAGGCCCCGGTGAAGAAGGCCGCCGCGAAGAAGGCTCCGGCGAAGAAGGCCGCCGCGAAGAAGTCCTCGCGCAAGCCCGTGGCGAAGAAGGCCGCCGCGAAGAAGGCTCCGGCGAAGAAGGCGGTGCGCAAGGCCCCGGCGAAGAAGGCCGCCCGGAAGGCTCCTGCGAAGAAGTCCGGCGGGAGGCGCTGAGCCGATGGCTGGTGGAGGCCCCCGCTACGAGAAGTTCGAGCGCGACGCCGTCGAGCCGGAGCAGTTCCTGCTCGACGTGCGGAAGGAGAAGATCGACCGCGTCGTCAGTCAGCGCACGCGCAACTTCGTGGTGGTGCTCGACCGGCTGGAGGACAACTTCAACATGGCCGCGGTGCTGCGCACCTGTGAGTCCATGGGCGTGCAGGAGGTGCACGTCGTCGTCAACCCGGAAGCGCCCTTCATCCCCAACCTGCGGGTGGCCCAGGGCTGCGACAAGTGGTTGGACGTGCACCTCTACAAGACGTTCGCGGAGTGCCGCGAGCACCTGAAGGGGCGGGGCTTCAGCCTCTACGCGTCGGCGCTGCGCGAGGGGGCCACCAACCTCTACAGCCTGCGCTTCGACACGAAGTTCGCCATGGTGTTCGGCAACGAGCGCTATGGCGTGAGCGACGACGTGCTCAACGGCGTGGATGGCACCTTCTGGGTGCCCATGAAGGGCTTCAGCCAAAGCCTGAACATCTCCGCCGCTGCGTCCGCCAGCATCACCCGGGCGATCGCCTGGCGGGACGAGCACCTTGGGAGCTCCGGGGACCTGACTCCCGAGGAGGCCCAGGAGCTGCGCGAGCGCTTCTACCTGCTGGGCGTGAAGCAGCGGAAGCGTCTGGTCAAAGCCACACAGCGGTGAATGCTGGCCCCCCGGGGTCCGTCCGGATGCGGTAGATGGACCCTGCGGGCGCCCCGAGTGCCCGCTCCGGAGGCGCACGCCATGTTGCTGGAATCCCTGCTCTTCACGCTGCTCACGCAGGCCCCCACCACCGCCGCCCCCACCGCGCCGGCGCCGAAGCCCGCGGCCGCCGCCAAGGCCCCCGCCGCCGCGCCGCAGCCCGCCGCTCCCAAGGATGCCGGCACGGCCGCCATGCCCCCCGCCGCGAAGCAGGGCGACGCGAGCGTGGCCGCCAGCGCCGCGAAGCCCGCGCCGAAGCCGATGACGCCGGAGGTGAAGACGCTCGTGGACCGGATGCAGGCCTTCTACGAGAAGACGGGCGACTTCAAGGCGGGCTTCAAGCAGGACTACAAGTACAAGGCCTTCCGCCGCACGCAGACGTCCACCGGCACGGTGACCTACAAGAAGCCGGGCCTGATGCGCTGGGAGTACGAGAACCCGTCCAAGCGGACGTTCGTGCTCGCGGGCAACAAGGTGTACATGCACGACCCGGAAGCGCAGACGCTGTCGGTGGCGGCGATGGACACCAGCAAGCTGTCCGCGTCGGTGACGTTCCTCTTCGGCCAGGGGAAGCTGGCGGACGAGTTCGCCATCACCAAGGGCGAGTGCAAGGACTGCAAGGGCACGCTGCTGGTGCTGGATCCGCTCAAGGAGGAGCCGCGCTTCCGCCAGGTGCGCCTGGAGGTGGACCCCGCGACGGCGCAGGTGCTCAAGAGCACGGTGGTGGATCCGGACGGCAGCGAGAACACCATCGCCTTCCTCAACCTGAAGACGAACGTGGGCATCGCGGCGGACAGCTTCAAGCTGAACCCGCCCGAGGGCACCCGCGTGGACGACTTCACCAAGAAGGCGCAGTAGGGACGGTCCGCCCTCCATGCGCGGCGTGCTGCTGGCGGGATGCGTGTTGCTGGGCGCGGGGTGTCACTCCGCCGCGCCCGCGGGCCCTTCACGTCCCACGAGCTTCGTGGGACAGACGCTGCCCCTCCTGTCGTCGCCCGCGCTGCGGCTGACGGTGGCGGGGCGGTTGGGGAACCGGGCGGTGCCGGTGGTGCTGGACGTGACGCGGCCGCTGTCGCTCGTGTCCACCCGCTGCTTCGACGGCGAGCCGCCCGCGCCCGCCGGGAGCGCGCGCGTGCCGGAGCCCTCGGGAGGGCATCGCTCCTGGCCCGAGATTCCGGCCCCGCCCCTGACGGTGGGCCCGGTGGCGCCGCCCCTGCGCACGCTGCTGCTCTCCGGTGAGACGGGCTGCTCGGTGACGCTGGGGCAGGACGTGCTGGCCCCGTACGCCCTCACGGTGGAGCCGCTGCGCCGCGAGGTGACCTTCACGGCGTCGCGTCCCCGGGCGGCCTACGACGCGGAGCTGCGCTCCACGGACGCGGTGCGCGAGGCGCAGGTGGTGGAGCTGAGCCGCGAGCCCTTGGGGGACTGGCCGCTGCTGGCGGTGCAGGTGACGCAGAACGGGGCGAGCATCACCGGCCCCTTCGTGCTGGGCACTCGCGAGCCCTTCTCCCGCCTGGCGGTGGACCCCGCGCTGGCGCAGGGGCTCCAGCCGCTGGAGACGGCCGCGGGCCTGCCGCCGCGCACCTTCGCGGTGGACGCGGTGGAGGTGGCCGACGGCCTGGGCGTGAAGCCGCTGGTGATGGAGGCCGCGGGGCGCTGGCCGTCCCAGAGCAGCCTGGGCCGCCTGGGGCCGGACGTGTGGGGCCGCTTCACCGCCACGGTGGACGCGCAGGGTGGGGCGCTGGTGCTGCGCAGGCCGCGCGTGCGGACCCCCGAGGGCGGAGGCCGGCAGCAGTGCGCGGGCGAGGGCGGCGCGTTCAGCGAGGAGGCC
Organism: Corallococcus caeni; assembly: GCF_036245865.1. Classification (NCBI taxonomy): domain Bacteria; kingdom Pseudomonadati; phylum Myxococcota; class Myxococcia; order Myxococcales; family Myxococcaceae; genus Corallococcus; species Corallococcus caeni. The sequence goes on from NZ_BTTW01000006.1 coordinate 114,954, forward strand.
TGCTACGGCGTCTTCGTGCGCGCGGAGCCCGACGGCGCGGTGGCCCTCTCCGGCGAGGTGTTCCGGGACGTGCCCGAGGGCGTGCGCCTGTACGTGGAGCCCCGGGGCGTGGATGGCCAGCGCCTGGAGACGGGCTGTCAGGTGGGCCTGAGCTTCCCCACCGCCACGCGCGGGGCGAACACGCAGCACCGGCTGCCGTGGGCGTCCCTGGCGAAGACCCTGCCCGCGTGCCACGCCGCGCTGAAGGGCGCGCGGGGCTACTCCGTGTCGCTGGTGGAGGAGGGGCGCCAGCCCGAGTGCCCCACGACGTGCGCCTTCGTCACGGAGTCCGCGTCGCGGCGCACCGTCTGCGAGTGCCAGCCCACGCCGCTGGGCGAGGGCGTGGCGGTGCCGACGAAGGGCTCCGGCCCGCAGCCGCCTCCCGTCGAGGAGCGCGAGCTGGAGCCCGAGGATCCGAAGTAGGGGCCACGAACGGCTCGGGCCCGCGACCGCCTCCGTGAGGAGGACGGGGCGGGCCCGGGGCACTGCCTTGGTGGATGCGGACTACTCCGGCCGCGGCTCCGGCGGACGCACCATCGCCTTCAGCGGGATGGGCGCGGGGTGAGCCTCGCGCGGGGTGTGCTCGCGCTGCTTAGGATCCGGACGCTCCACCACGCGGGCGATGAGGTCGTAGTCGTGCGCCTCCGTCACCTCCACGGTGACGAACTCGCCCGGGTACGCCAGGCCGTCGTTGATGTAGACCTGCCCGTCGATTTCCGGCGCCTGGCCCTCGTGGCGGCCCACCAGCAGGTGCTCGGACTCCTCGCTGGGGCCCTCCACCAGCACGGTGAGCTTCTGGCCCACGAGCTTCTTGTTCTGCTCGCGGTTGATGCGCTTCTGGATGGCCATCACCTCGCGCCAGCGGCGCTCGATGGTCTTCGCCGGGACCTTGTTCGGCAGGTCGAACGCGGCGGTGTTCTCCTCGTCCGAATACTGGAACACGCCCAGGCGCTGGAAGCGCTGCTCCTTCACGAACTCCTTGAGCAGCTCGAAGTCCTCTTCCGTCTCACCCGGCAGGCCGACGATGAGCGAGGTGCGCATCACCAGGTTCGGCACGCGCTCGCGCAGCTTGCCCAGCAGCTTCTTGAGGAACTCCGAGTTGCGGCCGCGCTTCATGGACAGGAGCAGCTTGTCGCTGGCGTGCTGCACCGGCATGTCCAGGTACTTGGCGATCTTCGGCTCGGTGGCGATGACGTCGATGAGCTCGTCCGGGAACACGCGCGGGTAGGCGTAGTGCAGGCGGATCCACTTCACGTCCACCTTCACCAGCTCCTTGAGCAGCTCGTGGAGCTTCGGCTTGCCGGGCAGGTCATGCCCGTACGCCGTCAGGTCCTGCGCGACGAGGTTCAGCTCCTGCACGCCGCTGTCCGCCAGCTTCTGGGCCTCCGCGATGATGTCCGCCACCGTGCGCGAGCGCTGGCCGCCGCGCAGCTTGGGGATGATGCAGAACGCGCAGGCGTTGTCGCACCCTTCCGAAATCTTCAGGTACGCCGTGTACTTCGGCATCGAGTTGATGCGCGGCGTCTCCGCGTTGTGGATGTAGTCCGGATCCGGAATCACCTGGCGCGGGGTGGCCTCCGCCGCCAAGAGGTCGCCAATCTGGGCGTACGCGCTGGTGCCCAGGAAGTGGTCCACCTCCGGCATCTCCTGGGACAGCTCCTGGCCGTAGCGCTGGGACAGGCAGCCCGTGACGACGAGCGTCTTGCAGGAGCCCGACTTCTTCAGCTCCGCCATCTCCAGGATGGAGTCCACCGACTCCTGCTTCGCCGGTCCGATGAAGGCGCACGTGTTGACCACGATGACCTGGGCTTCGGAGGGCTCTTGCACGAGCGAATAGCCGCGGGTGCGCAGCGTGCCCAGCATCACCTCGGAGTCCACCCGGTTCTTCGGGCAGCCGAGGGTCATCATGTACAGACTCTTGGTCTCTTCCACGCGCGTCTACCGCTTTCCCAGTTGCGTCCGCTCGAAGTGGTCCGCACTCCAAACGAAGTTGATGATGGCGCCGTTCGAGTAACCGATGTTCAGCGCCCCCTCTTCTTCCATCTCCACCGAGGTGGCGCGACCCAGCGCACAGGTGGCGGCCGGCCAGTCGAGCACCCGCTGGGCTGTCTTCCCTGAAACCACATAGAGCCCCATGCGGAGCTCGTCGTCGGAGTCGCATTGACCCTCGACGGCATAGGGATTCTTCCCAGTGAGCACGGTAACGACCGGCCGTCCGTCCGGCAGGCTCAAAGATTCCGGCAGGTTCACGCCCATCTTCGTGGCGTCCACGGCGGTGGGGGCCACCAGCGCGCGCAGCGAGGCGGGGGTGAGGGCGGTTTCGCCCTGGGCCCAGTCCGGGTAGCTGAGCATGCCCCAGCCCAGCCAGCCGGTGGGCGCCGCCTCCAGGGCGGTGACGCTCGCGGGGGGCTTCAGCTTGAGGTTCTTGCGCGCCTCGTCCGGCAGGCGCAGCTGCTCACCGTCCGCCATCGTGCCGCCCTTGCAGTTGGACACCGGCACGGGCTTCGCGCCCACCTGGTCCTGGTCCTCGTAGGTGATGCAGAGGTCCATGACGAGCGGGTCCACCGCGGGGAAGCGGGGCAGGGCGCGCACGGGCACCATGGCCACCACCGACAGCGTGTCGCCCTGGCGGTGCACCGCGGCGTTCACCAGGGCCTGCGCGAATTGCGGCGTGCCGCTGTCGGCGCCGGAGGTGCGCTGGCCGTCGAAGGCGAAGCGGTAGGTGTAGCCCGTGGCGGTGGGGCCCGCGTCCGGGAAGAACAGGGTGAGGGTGATGACGTCGCCGGCGAGCAGCTGGTTGTCCGTGGCCTCCACGCCCACGAAGAGCGTGTCCTTGCGCCAGCCCACCCGGGCGGAGAAGTTCGCGGTGGCGCCTTCGGTGGACAGCGGCTTGAGGACCAGCGGCGAGCCGAAGTCCTTGAGCCCCTTCTCCGGCCGGGGCGCCTTCTTGAGCACGGGCACCGGCTTGCTGGGCCGCGGCGCCGCGTCCTGCGCGAACGAGGCGGTGGCGAAGAGCAGGCAGAGGGGCAGGGTGGCCAGACGGGCGGCGTGCATGGCGAAGGGGCCCTAGTCGCGGAAGTTGGTGAACTGCATGTCCAGGCTCAGCCGGTCCTGCTCCTTGCGGAACAGCGCCATGGCCTCCTGCAGGTCGTCGCGGTTCTTGCCCGTGACGCGGAGCTGATCCGCCTGGATGGAGCCCTGCACCTTGATCTTCGACTCCTTGAGGACCTTGATGAGCTCCTTGGACTTCTCCACCGGGATGCCCTGCTGGAGCTTGATGGGCTGCTTGACGTTGGACAGGCCCGTCTTCTCGATGTCGCCGAACTCCAGCACGCGCAGGCTGATGCCGCGCTTGGCCAGCTTGCCGAGCAGGACCTCCTTGGCGGCCTGGAGCTTCTCCTCGCTGTTGGTCTTCAGCGTGAGCGAGGAATGATCCGGAGCGATGTCGATTTCGGCCTTCACACCCTGGAAGTCATAGCGGGTGCTGAGCTCCTTGCGGGTCTGATTGACCGCGTTGTCGAGTTCAGCCAGATCGATTTTGGAGATGACGTCGAAGGAGGGCATGGGGGGGACCTTTTCGCGCCCTTAACATACCTACACCCGGACGACCAAGGGCACCACCAGGGTCCGCCGGGAGGTGTGCTGCTTGAAGGCCCGCTTCACCGCCTTGACCAGCTCCTCGCGCACCAGGGCGTCGTCCCCGCGGAGCTGGGGGTTGAGCTCCTCGAAGAACGCCCGCGCCTCCTGGGCCACCCGCGACAGCACGCCCTGCTCGTCCGGGCTGAGGCCCTGGCCGGACAGCTGGGGCCCCCCTACCAGCGCCTGGGTGTCGCGCCTCAGCACCACCGCCGCGGCCACCACGCCCGTCTCCGCCAGCCGGTTGCGCTCCACCAGCGTCTCCGGCGTCACCACCCCGTCCCCGGAGCGCTCCATCATGATGCGCCCCGTGGGCACGCTGCCAGTGAAGCGGCCCCGCCCCTCCTCGAACGTCACCACGTCCCCGTCGTGCGCCAGGAGCAGGCCCTCCGGCGCCATGCCAGCCTCGCGCGCGGTGGTCAGGTGTCGGTGCAGGTGCCGGACTTCCCCATGCACGGGGACGAAGTTGCGGGGGCGGACCAGCTCCAGCACCCGGCGCTGCTGGGGGCGGCTGGCGTGTCCGGAGACGTGCACGCCGGGCTCCACCTGGGCGTAGACGATGCGGGCGCCGCGCCAGTGCAGCTGGTCCAGCAGCGCGCCCACGGAGCGCTCGTTGCCGGGGATGGGGCGGGCGCTGACGATGACGGTGTCGCCGGGCTCCAGGCGCACGGGCCCGTCGCCATTGGCCAGCTGGGTGAGGCCCGCGCGCGGTTCACCCTGCGCGCCGGTGGTGAGCACGGCCACGCGGTGGGGCGCGAGCTTCGGCACGCTGTCCAGGTGCACGAAGAGCGAGTCGGGCACGTCCAGGTAGCCCATCTCCCGCGCCAGCTCCACGTTGCGCACCATGCTGCGGCCCTGGAGCGCGACGAGCCGGCCGGTGCGCTCGCACAGCTGCAGCAGGTGGCGCACGCGGTGGAGGTTGGAGGAGAACTGGGCCACGACGATGCGGCCCTTCGTCTCGTGGAAGAGGCGCTCGAAGGTGGTCTGCACCACGCGCTCGCTGCCGGTCTCCTCCACGTGCTCGGAGTTGGTGGAGTCCGACAGCAGGCACAGCACGCCTTCGTCGCCCGCCTCGCCCCAGCGCTCCAGGTCCGTCTTGAGGCCGTCGATGGGGTCGGGGTCCAGCTTGAAGTCACCCGTGTGGATGACGGTGCCTTCGGGCGAGCGGACGATGAAGCCCACCGCGTCCGGCACGGTGTGCGTCACGCGCGTCGCCTCCACCTTGAAGACGCCGCCCACGGGGAAGGGCGTGCGCGGCTCGATTTCGCGCAGGTCCGCCTTCACGCCCAGCTCCTCCAGGCGGTTGCGTGCGAGCGCCAGCGTGAAGCGCGTGCCGTAGATGGGGACGGGGACTTCGTCCAGCAGGTAGGGGAGCGCGCCGATGTGGTCTTCGTGGCCGTGCGTGAGCAGCACGCCCTTGAGTTGGGCCGCGTTGCGCTTCAGGTGCGTGAAGTCCGGGACGATGATGTCCACGCCGGGCATTCCCGACGTGGGGAACATCAGGCCGGCGTCGATGAGCAGCATCTCCCCACGACAGGCGAGCACCATGGCGTTGAGGCCGATTTCGCCGAGGCCGCCCAGAGGTATGACGTGGAGCATGTGCCCGGGAGTCTAAGGGCCCGGCTCCTCCGGTGCGTGGGAATCCGTACACCCCGCCCGCGCGAGCCTCCGCCCGCCTGCTTGACGGAATCCAACTAAAGGCTTAGTTGTGTTTGAACTAAGGTTTTAGTTCGAAGCCGGGGAGGCCATGCCCGTGACGAAGCCGCCGTCCGCCGAGGAGTCCAAGCCGCTCACGCCGGTGGAGCTGGAGCTGATGCAGCTCGTGTGGAAGCTGGGGGAGGTGAGCGTGGCGGACGTGCTCGCGGCGCTGCCGCCGGAGCGCAAGCTGGCCTACACGTCGGTGTCCACGGTGCTGCGCATCCTGGAGCAGAAGGGCGTGGTGCACAGCCGCAAGGAGGGGCGGGGGCACCTGTACTCGGCGCGGCTGTCGCGCGAGGCCTACGAGGCCCAGAGCGTGCGCCACCTGGTGGCGACGGTGTTCGACGGGACGCCTTCGTCGCTCGTGGCGCGGCTGGTGGAGGCGGTGCCGCTGTCGGCGGAGGAGGTGGAGCAGATCCGCAAGCTGCTGGGCAAGAAGGGGGGCCGGGGATGAGCGCCTTCGTCCGGGACGTGCTGGCCGCGTACCTCACGGCGGCGGCGCTGGTGGCGGTGGGCTTCGGGCTCTTGCGCGCGGTGCTGGCGTTGGGGATGGAGCGGAGGCTGGACGCGCGGCAGACCCTGCGCGTGGGGCGGGTGACGCTGGGGCTGGCGGTGCTGCTGCCGTTCGTGGGGCTCGCGGCGCGGGAGTGGCTGCCGTCGGCGCCGCTCTTCACGTTCGAGCGTTCGCTGGTGCGCCATGTCGCGCCGCTGACTCCGGCTGAAGCACGGCCCGTGCGCGGCGCCGTGCAGGAGGCTGCGTCGTCGGGTCCGGGGCTGCCTTGGGCGTCGCTTGGATTGGGTTTCTTGGGCGTGGGAACATTGGCGTTCCTGGCGTGGGAGCTGCGGCGGTACGCGCGCTTGCGGCGGAAGCTGGAAGCGCTGCCCGTGCTTCGCCGCGTGGGGCGGGTGCGCGTGGTGCTGGGCGACGCGGCGGAGGGCGCGTTCTCCGTGTGGTTCCCCGGTGACGGCGCGTGGGCGGTGGTGCCGTCCGGCGTGCTGGAGGACGCGGAGGCGCTCCGCCTCACGGTGCGGCACGAGCTGCAACACCACCGGCAGCGGGACACGGTGCTCGCGTATGCGCGGCTGGGGTTCGACAGCGCCTTCTTCTGGAACCCGTTCGCCCGGGCGTTCTCGCGGTGGTTGGCGGAGCGTCAGGAGTTCGCCTGTGACGAGGCGCTCGTCGCCGTGAAGCGCGTGTCCCGGAGGCGTATGCGCGGTGCCTGCTCCAGGCGTCGCTGCGGGTCCCGGTTGCCTTCTCTCTTCCCGCCGGTGTCACCGGCATGTCCCACCCCACCGTCAGGAGGATCCGCATGTTGTTCCAGCCCCGTCCCCGCAGCTCCGTTCGCACCCTGGGTCTGTCGTTGTCGCTGGCGTTGGTGCTCGCGCCGCTGGCGCTGTGGGCACAAGGCGCGGTGCGGGGGCGCGCGGTGTCGCTCACGGAGGCGCGTGCGCTGGCCGATGCGGGTCGCAAGGAGGGGGACCTGCCCGTGGTGGTGGATGCCGCGGTGGTGGAGCAGCTCAACAGGTTCGTCACCACGCCGAAGGGGCGCGACTTCATGCGCAAGGCGCTGGCGAACCTCCAGACGCACCGTGAGGCGATGACGGGTACGCTGCGTTCGCGCTCGCTGCCGGAGGAGTTGCTCGCGGTGGCGATGGTGGAGTCGGCGGTGAGCAACCTGCCGGAGACGTCCCGCGAGCCGTCGATGGCGCCGGGACAGCGGGGCGCGGGCGTGTGGATGTTCATTCCGGAGACAGCGCGTCGCTACGGCTTGAAGGTAGAGGCGGGGCGCGACGAGCGGCTGGACGTGGCGCGGGAGACGGAGGCCGCCGCGACCCTGTTCCAGGCGCTGTATGCGCGCTACGGCGACTGGCGGCTGGCGCTCGCGGCCTACAACCAGGGCGAGGGCGTGGTGGACCGCGTCCTCGCGGAGACCGGCGTGCGCGACGTGAGCGAGCTGGTGCGCACCGGCAAGCTCAATGGCTACACCGCCACGGTGCAGGCCGGAGTGCTGCTGCTGCGCAACCCGCACCTGCTCGACTGAGCGTGGGGGCGCGATGCCTGTGTGCGGCATGTGAACGCCGCGCCATGCCGCGTTTCCCGGGCCCGGACGCCGCATCTGTCATGCATCCGGGGAATGTCCCCGCCACACCGGGGTTCAGGTGCGCGCCACCCTGCTTTCGCGCGAGGATGGCGCGCTCGGTGCCAGGGGTGGGAAACGCCATGAAGATCGTCGCGCTCGTTCGTCCGGCCGGTGAAGTACCGGAAGCAGCTCAGGTGCTCGCCGCAGCGGCGGGCATGGCCCCGGCGGAGGCCCGCATGCGGTTGGCGCCGGAGCCTCCCGCCCTGCTCGCGCGCCTGGCTCCCGATGCCGCGGATGCCCTGGTGAAGACCCTCCAGGACGCGGGGCTCGCGGCGCTCACCATCGACGAGTCGGAGACCGCGGAGCGCGTCACGGCACGCACCGTGACGTTCGGCTCCGCGCAGGCGACGTTCACGCCTCGCGCGGGGGCTCCGCTCACGATGGCCTGGGAGGACGTGACGGTCATCCTCCGGGGCGCGTCGTCCCTGCGCACGCAGAGCGAGCACACGGAGAAGACGACGCAGGTGGCGCTGGGGGCGGCGCTGATCACCGGCGGCCTGAAGATGACGAAGACGACGGAGAAGAGCGTGCGCGGCGCCTCGGAGGAGACGTCGCAGCTCATCTTCGTCTTCGACCGCGACGGCCGGGGCGCCGTGCTGCCAGAGGTGGGCTTCGACTTCTCGTGCCTGGGCCCCGCCATGCAACCGTCGCGCACCGCGAACATGGTGGCCCTGGCGCGCCTGATGCGCGAGCGCGCGCCGGGCGCCTTCTACGACGAGCGACTGCTGCGGCTGGGACGCCGGCCCCTGCCTTTCGTGCTGGGCGGAGCGGTGCAGGTGGTCAGCGGCGCCACGTCCCACTCCCGCATCAACACCGCGCAGGGCCTGGACGTGCTCGCGGAGGCCATGCGCCTGGGCGTGGCTCGGGGCTATCTGCCCTGACCTTGCACGTGCGGCGAGGCTGGCCCCGGCTGGCCCTGCCCGCTCAGGGGAGCGGGGGGGAGGACTCCGGGGGAGGCCGGGAGATCCACGCGGCGATGAACACGTCCAGCTCCCCGCGCATCACGTCCTTCACGCGAGGCGTCCCGGCGCCCGTGCGCGGATCCTCCACGCGCGCTCCTCGGCCCAGGAAGTAGCGGCGGGCCTCGTCGGTGCTGGCGCCCTGGCCGGCGACGACGCGCGCGGCGATGCCCTTGAGCTCGTCCAGTTCCCCGGCGCCAATGAGCGTGAGCACGCGGCCGGTGGCCTCGTCCTTCGCGGTGACTTCGTTGCGCACGCGCTGGAGGTACTCGCCCTCGCGGCTCTTCACCGGACGGCCCTCCAGCACCAGCAGCTCCCGCTCCACCTCCTCCAGCGGCCCGCCCCGGTGCACGCGCACGTACGCGCGCTGGCGCTTCTCGTCCTCCAGGCGGCGGTGCAGCCCCGCCTCGCCCGCGAGGAAGCCGTACGCGCCCGGCCCGGCGATGCGCACCACCACGCGCGCGGGTGCGTCCGCCTCCGCGACGGCGGTGGCCTCGTAGCCCCGGCGCTGCGCCCAGCCCAGGTACATGGTGGCCAGCTCCTGCACCCACACGTTCTGCAGTTCCGACGTGTCGCTGGCGCAGATGTCCACCAGCGCCTCGTTGTCCAGCGTCGTGGCCCCGGCGGCCCGCAGCGCCTCCGCCATCTGGACCTCGCGCGCGACCTCCTCCACCTGCTTCGCGGCGGAGCCGAGCTGCATCTCGTTCTTCGCCTCGCGCACCAGCCGCCGACCGAAGAGGCACGCGGCCTCCAGGCGGTCCAGCTCTCCCAGCTGCGCCTCCACCGTGCGGAAGGCGCGGATGACGTCCGCCGCGTGCAGCGGGTCGTCCCAGAGGTTGGGCGCCTGCGTCTCCGCGAGCAGCGCGGCGCGGCGCACCTCCAGCTCCGGCCGTCCCGTGGACGCGGCGAGCGCGCGGGCGCGGCCCACCAGCCGGTCCATCTCAATCAACAGCGACTTGCGGTCCAGCCGCCGCTTCACCGCCGCGGCCTTCGGCGTGGGCAGGAGCAGCTGCGCCGTCACCTCGCGGGGAGGCGGCACGGGCTCCGCGACCGCGACCACGCGGCCGCCAGGACGGGCCTCCACGCGCACGGGCGTGCCCGGCGGCAGCGGCCTGCGGGCGATCTCCACCGCGAGCGCCGCGGTGAGCGTCTTCTCGATTTCACGCTGCAGGTAGCGCGCGCCGAACTGCGGCGAGTAGCCGCGCTCCACCAGCCGGTCCACCACCTCCGGCGTGACCTCCACGTCCAGGGCGCGGGCGCGGATGCCCTCGCGCTCCAGCACGCGGCCCACCTCGCGCTGGGCGATCTTTCGGATGTCCACGCGCGACAGCGGACGGAAGTGGCAGATGGCGTCGAAGCGGTTGAGGAACTCCGGGCGGAAGGCCTCCGCGATGCGGCGGTCCACCTCCGACACCTGCTCCTCGGCGCGCTTGTGCGCGGCGAAGCCCAGGCCCGCCTCGCGGTACACCTCCGAGCCCACGTTGGACGTGGCCACGATGAGCGTGTTGTTGCACGACACCGCTTCACCCGCGCCGTTGACGAAGGTGCCCTCGTCGAAGAGCTGGAGGAAGCGGTCGTGCACGCTGCGCGCGGCCTTCTCGAACTCGTCCAGCAGCAGCACGGTGAACACCTTGCCGTCGAGCAGCGCGGACAGCTCACCGCGCCGCGTCTCCAGCGCGGGCGCCCACGACGCGCCGAAGGGGACGCTCTCGTCGCCGTCGTTGGGGTAGTCCGCCATGTTGAGGCGCACCAGCCTGTCGGCGGAGCCGAAGAGGTACTCCGCCAGCAGCTTCGCCAGCTGCGTCTTGCCCACGCCCGTGGGCCCGGCGAAGAGGAACACGCCCAGCGGGCGGCGCGGGTCGTTGAGCCCCGCCTTGAGCAGCGCCACCGAGCGCAGCACCGCGGCCACCGCGTCCGTCTGGCCGAGCAGCCGCTCCCCGAAGAAGCGCTCCGTCTCCTCCAGGTCCAGCGGCATCGCGTCGTCCACGACGAAGCGGGGCAGGCGCGTGGCGGCGCAGAAGCGGGTGAGCACGTCCTCCGGCCCCACGTGGTCGCGCGCCACGCCCGCGGCCTCCGCCGCCGTCTCCTTGAGCAGTTCAATCGCCTTGCGCGGCATGTGCTGCGCCAGGAGGAACTTCGCGGACAGGCGCAGCGCCAGGTCGCACGCGGCCGGGTCGATGGGCAGCCGCAGCTCGCGCTCCAGCTCCTCCGCCACGCGGCCGACGATCCAGCGCGCCTTGTCCAGCGGCGGCTCGTTGAGGGGCAGCAGGTGGAGCCGCTCGGCCAGGGCCTCGTCGGCGCGCAGCAGCTCCTGCACGCGCTTGGGTTCGGTCTCGAAGATGAAGCGCAGGCCGCCGGTGCGCAGCGCGCGCACGGCCACCGGGGCCAGGGGGCCGCCCAGGGCCACCGGCAGGTCGCGGATGTAGACGATGGGGCAGGGGTGGCGCCCCAGGTGGATGAGCAGCTCCTCGAAGGACTCCGCGGCCTGGCGCTGGGTGCTGCGCGCCAGGATGTTCGCGACGGACACCTCCACGAGCCGCGCCTGGGCCAGCTCTCCGTCCACGCGCCCTTCGGCGATGCGGCGGGCCACCTCCTGCACGAGCGCGCTCTTGCCCACGCCGGGCTCGCCCGCCAGCAGCGGGTGCTTGCCTCCACGCGCCAGCAGCCCCAGCACCTCCGTCACGGCGGTGTCCACGCCGTGGGCGGCCGGCAGCTTGCCCTCGCGCGCCATCGCGGTGAGGTCGCGGTCGATGAGCCGCTCCTGGTCTTCGCTCTTCCTCGTCGCCATGGTGTGGTCCGGAACGCCCCCTCGACGTGCGGCACTCTAACCGTTGCGGCGCGGAAGCGAAGTCCCGGCCCATTTCCGCGTGGGCCTGGACCTTACGCTTCCAGCTCCGTGTGCCAGTAGGCCACGTCCCTCAGGAACTTGCGCCAGGACAGGGGCAGGCCCTTCTCCACGAGGAACGACACCACCAGCGCGTCCGGCAGCCGCTTCGGCTTCGCGGGCACGGTGCGCAGCGTCATGCGCGCCTGGGCCGGGGTGCGGTTGCCCTTCTTCTGGTTGCAGGGCACGCAGGCGATGACGATGTTCTCCCAGCTCGTGCGGCCGCCCTGCGCGCGCGGCATCACGTGATCATACGTCGCCTCCGGCCGGGTCACCTTGCGGCCGCAGTACTGGCAGCGGCACTGGTCGCGCTGGTAGACGTTCTCGCGGCTGAAGCGCACGCCGCGCGGGCCCTTCCACAGGGCGCGCACGAAGCGGATGACGGACGGCATGCGCAGCTCCACCGTCACGGAGCGGATGACGCGGTCCTCGTACTCCTCCACGACCTCCACCTTGCCCTGCACCAGCAGCATGACGGCGCGTTGCCACGGGATGCGTGCGACGGGTTCGTAGGACTGGCTCAGCACCAGCGTTTCCATGACACGGGGCCTTTCGGGCGGAACAGGCCGCCAGGGAGTCGAACCCTGCTCGTCCGGTTTTGGAGTCCAGACGGCACCCGGTGCGCGGCCTATGGGGGAACTGGGAAGCGGAGAGGGAGCGCGGGAGCCCGGACGCGAAGAAGGCCGGGTTCCCTTGTCGGGAGCCCGGCCTCCAGGGCCATGCCTCGTCAGGGACAGAGCAGGGCGCCTTCAGGAGCCGGGCGAGGCGAGGCGATAGGACGCGAAGTCCCGCCAGCGGCACGTGGAAGGAGCGGTCGCCGGGCTGGGACGCGAGGACGCATCGATGCCGTGACCGGAAGGATTCAGGTGCTTGAGGTTCATCGGGGCCTGCTTCGTCGCCTGGCGCATCGGGACCGCTCCTTTCGCTCCCAGCGACGGCGGCGGAAATTCAGTCCTGACAGGCGAGCAGGCAGGACGTCGGGCCTGGCCGGTGCGGACCGGGGCCCTTCGAGCCGCCACCTCCGGCGTGCCTATACTCCGCTCTGCGATGTCCCAGGACGACCCCCAGCGCACCCCTTGCAACTGCCTGGCGCTGCGGCAGGCCAGCCGCCACGTCACGCAGTTCTATGATCAGGTGCTCGCGCCCAGCGGCCTCCGGACGACGCAGTACTCCATCCTCCAGCGCGTCCAGGCCCAGGGCCCGCTCACCGTGAACGCGCTGGCGGATCAGCTCGTCATGGATCCGTCCACGCTCACCCACAACCTCCGGCCTCTCTTGAAGGACGGCTTCGTGGCGCTGGAGGTGGGGCGCACCGACCGGCGCCAGCGCGCCGTCGCCATCACCGCGGAGGGGCAGGCCGTCTACCGCAAGGCCCGGCCCCTCTGGCTGCGCGCCCAGGCCGACTTCGAGCGCGCGGTGGGCGACACCCAGGCCTCCGCGTTGCGCGACCTGCTGGCCGCCGTCGCGCGGACCTCGCTGGGCGGAGCCGAAGCGGCGACGGAGGTCCCCTCCGCTCCCGGAGCCCGCTCCCGTCGCCGTTGAGCGCTCAGGCCCTCAGGGCTTGGGGGCCGTGGCGGTGGCGGGCTTGAGGTAGCGGTCGAGGAACTCCAGGGTGCGCCGGTCCACCTCCGCCTCGTTCTTCTTCTTCTTGAAGCCGTGGCCCTCGTCGGGGAGCAGCAGGTACTCCACGGGGACGCCGTTCTTCTTCACCGCCGCGACCATGTCGTCCGACTCCGCCTGGAGGACGCGCGGGTCGTTGGCGCCCTGGACCACGAACAACGGCTTCTTGATCTTGTCCGCGTGGAAGAGGGGGGAGATCTCCTTGAGCATCGCCTCCTGCTTCTCCGGGTCGCCTATCTCCTGCATCATGGCCTGACGGAAGGCGCCCCACTCGGGCGGCATGCTCTTGAGCGTGCGCAGCCAGTTGGACACGCCGAAGACGTCCACGCCCACGTCGAAGGCGTCCGGGTGGAAGGCGAGCGCCGCCAGCACCATGTAGCCGCCGTAGCTGCCGCCGAGGATGGCCACGCGCGAGCCGTCCACGTACGGCAGGCTGGCCAGGTACTTGCGGGCCTCCACGCAGTCTCGCAGCGGATCCTTGCCGTGCTTCTGGTCGTCCGCCTTGAAGAACGTCTTGCCGTAGCCGGAGCTGCCCCGGTTGTTGATGCCCAGCACCACGTAGCCGTGGTTCACCAGGTACTGGACGAAGTTGTGGTAGCCCCGGGTCGTCTCTCCGCCTGGACCGCCGTGCACGTAGACGATGGCGGGCGCCTTGTTCTGGGCCGTGGCCTGGTGCGGCTTGAAGAGCAGGTTGGGGATCTCCATCCCGTCGAAGGACTTGAAGCGCACCACCTGCGCGTCCACCAGGTCCTCGGAGTCGAGCTCGCGGCTCATCGTGTCCGTCACGCGCGTGGTCTTCTTCGTGGCCAGGTCCTGGACATAGAGGTTCGCGGAGGAGCGGTCCGTCTCCAGCAGGACCGCCAGCTGCTTCTCGTCACGGGAGAAGACGGACTCGGAGATCATCCCGGGTGGGAACTGCGTCAGCGGAACCTGGGTGCCGGTCTTCATGTCGTGCAGGCGCAGCTCGAAGCCCGCGTCCACGTTGATGATGGAGTCGCGGAACGCCCCCGAGTGCGAGAAGGAGGTGCCGACGATGTCCCAGTCCGCCTTCTCCACGTCCTCCCACTTGCCGGCCTCCTTCGCCGGGCGCACCACGCGGGTGAACTCCGAGCCGTCGTTCGTGAGGACGTACAGCTCCCCGGTCACGGGGTGGATGTCCCCCACCCGGTAGATGGCCGTGCCCGTGTGGGGCGTGAGGTTCTTCAGCGTCTTGGTCGCGACGTCGTAGCGCCACACGTTGCCGTCCGACGTGGTGACCGCCTCCTCCAGCGCCACCCAGCTCTCGTCTGGAGCCACGCCAGCGACGCCGAACCCCTTGTCGTTCTGGGCCAGGAGCGTGCGCGCGTACGTCTTCGCGTCAACGCGGTACACGTCCATGGCGCCCGGGTCGCGCTCGTTGGTGGTGATGTAGAACGCGCTGTCGTCCCGGCTGAAGCCCAGGAAGCCGGCGGCGCCCTTCTTCATGGGCGTGAGGTCCTTCTCCTTGCCGTCCGGCGTGCGCACGTAGACGTGCGTCTGCTCATCCCCGCCCTTGTCGTGCATGAAGAGGATGCGGTTGTCGCGCGGGAAGGCGCCGACGACGCGGATGCTGTCCGTCTTCGAGCGCGTCAGCGCCGTGGGCTTGCCCCCGCCCACCGGCACGCTGTGCACGTTGAAGATGCCGGACGCGTTCGACGAGAAGAGCAGTTGCTTGCCGTCCGACGTGAAGACCGGGGCCATCACCTCCGTGGACCCCATGAACTGCTCCACCGAGTACTGCTTCGGCATCCGGGCCGCCGGGGCGCCCGTGGCCGGCTTCACCGCCGGAGCGGGCTGCGTGGCGGGTGGCGCGGCGGGCGGAGCGGCCCCCAGCAGGGGCAGGAGCAGCGTGGGCGCGACAAGGCGGGACAGGGACTTCCAGACGTTCATGGGGCCTCCGGGAGCGGCGGACAGGGGGACTCTGGGCCAGCCTCCGCCGGGTTCAACAGAGGGCGGCGACAAACCTGACATAAGGCTGTCACGGCCCGGGGCGACATTGATTGCGTTCCCACAACGCGGCACCGGAGAAATCGCCATGACCCAGAACGACACCCAGCTGAAGAACCCTGCCCAGCGCGGCCTCCACACCTACGCGGGCGGCTGCCTGTGTGGCGCCGTGCGTTACGAGGCCACCGTGGACCTGGCGGGCGTGAGCCGCTGCAACTGCACCATCTGCATGAAGTACGGCTACGGCGGCGGTGCGGGGATGAAGCCTGACGCCTTCCGCCTCCTGAAGGGCCAGGAGGCCCTCAAGAAGTACGGGCGCGACGGCAGCCCCAACACCCGCAGCTTCTGCGGGCGCTGCGGCGTCGTGTGCTTCGGTGACGGCGACGTCCCGGAGCTGGGCGGGAAGTTCGTCTCCATCTACGTCAACACGCTGGATGACGTGGACCCGTCGCTGCTCACCTTCGGGTACTGGGACGGCCGGCACGACAACTGGGCGGCCGGGATGCGCTCCACGCCGTGGCCCTTCCAGGCCGTCGCCTGAGGCCTACACACTCCCCGCCGCGGCCCGGCCCGCGGCGCGGCCGGAGAAGATGCAGCCGCCCAGGAACGTGCCTTCCAGGGCGCGGTAGCCGTGGACGCCACCGCCTCCGAAGCCGGCCACCTCGCCTGCCGCATAGAGCCCCGGGATGGTCTGTCCCTTGGCGTTGAAGACGCGGCCCTGGAGGTCGGTCTCGAAGCCGCCCAGCGTCTTGCGCGTGAGGATGTTCAGCTTCACGCCGATGAGAGGCCCCGCCTTGGGGTCCAGGATTCGGTGCAGCTTCGCGGTGCGCACCAGCTTGTCACCCCGGTAGTTGCGCGCCTGCCGGATGGCCGCGAGCTGCAGGTCCTTGCTGAAGGGGTTGTCCAGCTGCATGTCGCGGGCCTTCACCTCGCGCTCCACCGTGGTGAAGTCCAGCAGCGGGGTTTCCGTCTTCGCGTTCATCCCGGCGACCAGGTCGCGCAGGTTGTCGGAGACGACGAAGTCCTCGCCCTTCTCCTTGAAGGCCTCCACCGGGCCCATGGCCTTCTTGCCCACGGCGCGGTTGAGCACACCCAGCCAGTCCTTGCCGGTGAGGTCCGGGTTCTGCTCCGAGCCGGAGAGCGCGAACTCCTTCTTGATGATCCACTGGTTGAGGATGAACCAGGTGTGCTCGTGGCCCGTCTTGAGGATGTGCTCCAGCGTGCCCAGCGTGTCGAAGCCCGGGAACAGCGGCGGCGGCAGGCGCTTGCCGGTGGCGTCCAGCCACAGCGAGCTGGGGCCCGGCAGGATGCGGATGCCGTGGCGGGGCCAGATGGGGTTCCAGTTCCGCAGCCCCTCCGTGTAGTGCCACATGCGGTCGCGGTTGATGAGGCGCCCGCCCGCGGCCTCCGTGATGGCGATCATCCGGCCGTCCACGTGGTCGGGGACGCCTTGGATCATGAACTTCGGCGCGGGGCCCATGCGCTGGGGCCACGCCTTGCGGACCAGCTCGTGGTTGCCGCCGATGCCGCCGGACGTGACGATGACCGCGCTCGCGCGCAGCTCGAAGTCACCCACCGTCACGCGCGAGCTGCTGGCGCCACGAGGGACGTCCGTGGGCTCCAGCCGCATGCCGCGCACGCCCACCACCGCGCCGTTCTGGGTGAGCAACTCGTCCACGCGGCAGCGGAAGTGGAAGGTGAGGGTGCCCTTGGCTTCGGCCGCCTTGGCCCGGCGCACGAAGGGCTCCAGCACGCCGGGGCCGGTGCCCCAGGTGACGTGGAAGCGGGGGACGGAGTTGCCGTGGCCCACGGCGCCGTAGCCGCCGCGCTCCGCCCATCCCACGACGGGGAACCAGCTCATGCCCTGCTGCACCAGCCAGGGGCGCATCTCGCCCGCGGCGAAGGCGACGAAGGCCTCCGCCCACTGGCGCGGCCAGTGGTCCTCCTCGCGGTCGAAGCCGGCGGTGCCCAGCCAGTCCTCCATCGCGAGCGCGTGCGAGTCCTTGATGCCCATGCGCCGCTGCTCGGGCGAGTCCACGAGGAACAGGCCGCCGAACGACCAGAACGCCTGGCCGCCCAGGTTCTGCGGCCCCTCCTGGTCCACCACGGCGACGCGCTTGCCTGCGTCCGCGAGCTCGGTCGCGGCGACGAGTCCGGCGAGCCCTCCGCCGACGACGATGACATCCACTTCCTGTCCCATGCCGTGCCTCCCGGTCGCACCTGGCGCGCGGATGATAGCGGCTCGCGCGGATTGCGCATGGCCCTTCACATGCGCACTTCAGAAGGAGGAGGTGAATCAGCCATGTCACGCAAGACAATGGATTGTCGGGAGGCCCCGAGTGAGTCCAACTGCTCGCTGACCATCACCGGCGAGGAGGACGAGGTGATGCGGGCGGCGGTGGAACACGCCATTTCCGTCCACGGCGAGAAGGACAGCCCCGAGCTGCGCGAGATGATCCGGGTCTCGCTCAAGGACGAAGAGTCGTCCGTGGAAGCACCCATCCGAAACCCCGAGCCGGCGCAGCCGGGCATGCAGTGAAGCGCCCGGGGACGAGCCCGGAGGCAAGCCGGGCGCCACGGCGCTCCGGAGGGTAGACTCCCCGCGCATGGACTCCGGAGCGAAGGGCAACGCGGGACCGCTGGGCCATGACGCCTCCGCCTACGCGCAGCGTCAGGAAGGGCTGTCCCCGGAGCCGCTGCGGGACGCGGCCTGGAGCGTGGCGGGGCAGCGGGCCTTCGGCGTGGTGCTCGACGTGGGGTCGGGCAGTGGCGGGTGGATCCGCCGGCTGCAGCGCAACCCGGCCGTCGAGCGCATCCTCAGCACGGACATCCACGACGCGGGCGCCAGCCGCCTGCCGGGCGTGGAGTTCCAGCAGCGGGACGTGTCGCGGGACGCGCTGCCGTGGGGCGACGCGTCGGTGGACTGGGTGTTCGCCATCGAGGTGCTGGAGCATCTGGCCAACCCACGCCACTTCGTGAAGGAGGCCTTCCGCGTGCTCAAGCCCGGAGGCCACCTCTTCTTCACCACGCCCAACAACGACAGTCTGACGGCACGGCTGTCCTTCCTCGTCCGGGGCTACTTCCCCGCGTTCTGCGAGCAGGACTACCGGGACTCGGGGCACATCACCCCCATCACGGAGCTGGACGCGCGGCGCATGGCCGCGGAGGCGGGCTTCCAGTCCATCGACTTCGACTACCCGCTGCCCGGGCGCATCCCGCGCAGCAGCGTGTACTGGCAGCGGCTCCTGCCAGGGCTGCGCGGCCGGTGGTGGAGCGACGGGCTGTTCGCGCTGCTGACCCGGCTCCGCTGAAAAAGGCGCACGCGGGGACTGGCCGCCTGTTCAGGCTCCATGCTAGCCCTGCCTCGGGCCACGAGCCGGAGGGAGCGGATGCAACAGCGTTGCGTGTGGGTGGGGACGGATCCGCTGTACCAGACCTACCACGACGAGGAGTGGGGCGTGCCGGTGCGCGACAGCCGCGCGCTCTGGGAGATGCTGATGCTGGAGGGCTTCCAGGCGGGGCTCGCGTGGATCGTCATCCTGCGAAAGCGCGAGGCCTTCCGGAAGGCGTTCAAGGGCTTCGACCCGAAGGTGGTGGCGCGCTTCACGGAGAAGGACGTCACGCGCCTGATGGCGGACGAGGGCATCGTCCGGGCCCGCGCGAAGATTGAAGCGACCATCGGCAACGCGCGCGCCTACTTGAAGATGCAGGAGGCGGGCGAGGACTTCTCCTCGTTCGTCTGGGGCATGGCGGGCGGAAAGCCCATCCGCAATGTCTGGAAGGGCCGGGGCGACGTGCCGGCGAAGACGGAGCTGTCGGAGGCGTACTCCAAGGCCTTCAAGCAGCGCGGCTTCAAGTTCGTGGGGCCGGTCATCGTCTACGCGTGGATGCAGGCGACGGGCATCGTGGACGACCACACGGTGGACTGCTTCCGGCACGGCGTGCGGCACCGCTGAGGCGCCCGGGGTTCACGGCGCCGGGCAGGAAGGCACGGCGAAGCTGGTCCAGAGCAGGGGGGCGCCCTTCTCCACGGGGACGGTGACGGCCTTGCCGAGCACCGCGGCCCGGTCCGGGCCCAGGACCCAGGCGGTCGTGAGGAACTGCCTGGGAATGCCCGTCGCCGTGAGGTCCACGCTCGTGAGCACATGTCCTGGCGGGACGTCGTGCGTGAGCAGGAGCGCGGGCTGTAGCCCCCAGGCCCCGTCGACCTTCGCCAGATACTTGCGAGCCATGACCGTGCCGAACGTCCCGGCTCCCAGGAGGCTGACGAAGAGGCCCACGCCGATTCCTCGAATGAAGGGGCTCATGGCGTCTGGGCTCCCGACAGCCGCTCACGAATCGCTTCCACGGAAGCGTCGGTCCGGGAGGGGGCGGAGCGCTCCCGGAGCTGCTGGTCGCACTCGGCGGTGGGGGGCAGCGCCGTCGTGAGCAGCGGGTCCCCTGCCTTGAGGGGCACCGCGACGGTGTGGGTGAACACATGCTTCGCGGACTCCGGCCGCAAGACCGAGGCAGTGGTCAGCTGGCTCGGTACGGAGCGGATCGCGAGGGTCTGGTTGTCCAGGATGTCTCCTGGACGCAGGTCCCTGCTCACGACGAGGACCGGCACCAGGGTCCAACCGGCGCGAGCCTGATCCTCGTCGTGTTTGACCTTGGCGTACGCGAGGAGCCCCGCGAGCACTCCAAAGACAGGCACTCCGATTCCGACCCCCACGAAGAGCCCCTCAATGAATTTCATGGCTCCATGCTAGCGCATCCGCCCAATTCGTTGCAGCCCCGCCGCCTGGACTGCTGCCGTCGTGGCGGTGGACCTGGTCCGCCGGGTGCTGGTTTAACGGAACGCATGCGCTTGCCCCTCTTCGTCGCGGTGCTGTTGCTCTCGTGGAAGGCCGGGGCTGCTGAACCGGCCCCAGTGGTCCCCCGTTTCGAGCCGGGCGCCTGCGCCGTGGAGGTCGCCGCCTCGGAGCGCATCGACTGTGGCTTCCTGGTGGTGCCGGAGAACCGGCACAAGGCAGACAGCCGCCCCATCCGCCTTCCCGTCACCATCTTCCGCAGCCGTGCCGCGAAGCCGCTGGCGGATCCGGTGCTGTTCATGCCCGGGGGCCCGGGCCTCAGCGGGGTCGAGCGCATCACCTCCGGCAAGAACAACGCGCTGCTGGACGAGCGCGACTACGTCGTCCTGGAGCAGCGCGGCGTGAAGTTCGCGCAGCCGTCGCTCCAGTGCCCGGAGACCACCACCCTCAAGGGCGAGATCGCCGCGGGCCGGCTGCGCGGTGTGGCGGCGACCACCGCGCTGACGCAGGCGGCGGGACGCTGCCGGGCGACGCTGACCGCGTCGGGCGTGGACCTGGATGGCTACACCAGCGAGGCCTCCGCGGATGACATCGAGGACCTGCGCAAGGTGCTCGGCGTGGCGCGGTGGAACCTCTACGGCGTGTCGTACAGCACGCGGCTGATGTTGACCGTGCTGCGGCGGCATCCCGGAGGCGTCCGGAGCGTCGTGCTGGATTCGGTGCTGCCGCCGGAGGTGAACTTCGACGAGGTCTCCGCCACGAACGTGCTGCGCGTCCTGAACCAGGTGTTCGACGGGTGCGCGGTGGACCGCGAGTGCGGCGCCCGGTATCCCGACCTGCGCGCCCGCTTCGCGAAGCTGGTGGCCGACGCGGACCGCCGCCCCTTGAAGCTGGCCCTCCGGGCGGCCGGAGCACCGGCGGAGATACGAGGCGCGCAGGTGGTGGAGGCCATCTACTCCGCGATGCACGAACCCATCCAGATCCCCCGCATCCCCAGGCTCATCGTGGACGCCTCCGAGGGGCGCTTGGAGGCCCTGCGCGGGCTGATCAGCGACAACCAGGCGCCTTCGGCCATGGCCTGGGGCCTGCGCTATTCCGTCTGGTGCGCCGAGGAGATGCCGTTCGAGGACGCGGAGCGCATCGCCGCGCAACTCTCGCCCTCCATGGGCCTGGGCGGAGTGAACGAGGGGACGGCCTCACCTCAGGAGTGCCGCGCGTGGAACGTCACCGCCGCGCCCGCCGTGGAGAACACGCCGGTGAAGAGCGACGTGCCCGCGCTCGTCTTCGCGGGCGAGTTCGACCCGGACACGCCTCCGGAGTGGGGCCACCGGCTGCTCGATTCGATGCCCAACGCGTACCCCGTCGACATGCGGGGCCGCAGCCACGCGGCCTCCTTCAACACGTGCGGCGTGAGCATCGTGAAGGCCTTCCTCCAGGACCCCTCGCATCCGCCCGCCGTTGACTGCGCACTCAAGCGGCGCGGCGCGGACTTTTCCCTGAGCGTGCGGCCCTGAACCCAGGCACGCTTCACGCATTGGGCGGAGCCGACGCGACACCCAGGAGACACGGCAATGCGAATCACTGTGACGAGCGTGATGGTGGACGACCAGTCCAAGGCCCTGAAGTTCTACACGGAGGTCCTGGGCTTCGTGCTCAAGGTGGACGTTCCCATGGGCGGGGAGCACCGGTGGCTGACCGTGGTCTCGCCGGACGCGCAGGAGGGCACACAGCTCTTGCTGGAGCCCCTGGCCTTCGCTCCCGCGCGCGTGTACCAGAAGGCGCTGTTCGACGCGGGCATCCCGGCGGCGTCGTTCGGCGTGGACGACTGCCAGGCGGAATATGAGCGCCTGCTGAAACACGGCGTGGTGTTCCACACGAAGCCCACGGTGATGGGCCCCGTCACCGTCGCCATGTTCCAGGACACCTGC
This sequence comes from Corallococcus caeni, assembly GCF_036245865.1. NCBI lineage: Bacteria > Pseudomonadati > Myxococcota > Myxococcia > Myxococcales > Myxococcaceae > Corallococcus > Corallococcus caeni. The sequence goes on from NZ_BTTW01000006.1 coordinate 136,614, forward strand.
GGCAACCTCATCCAGATGGCCCAGGTGTAGCGGCGCTGTATCGGCCGGTCGTCGTATGTCACCCGGTGTCGGACACCGGTTATACCCTGTGTCCTGACAGTTCATGCTTCACACAGGGGGATGTGATGACGATGCGGATCCAGTCCAGGGTTCCGCCGCAGGAGCCTCGCAAGGGGCTCGCGGCGGAGGGGCAGCCGGCGGGAACGGCACGAAACACCGCGGCGCCGGGGACGCCTGCGCGCCCGCCGGAAGTGGCGGCGCGCCGGGCGGGCTTCTCCGAGCAGAGCGCGTTCGTCTCCAAGCAGCCGGACGTGACGTCCACGTTCAAGCGCGAGTTCGGCGCCATGGCGTCGGACAAGCAGAAGTTCCACGAGACGATGCGGACGGTCTACGGCGAGGGCTACGACGCCGGCAAGGCCGAGCAGTACCGGCAGCAGGCCCTGAAGGGCGACTTCGGCTGGCTGCCGCCGGTGCGCACGGTGTCCGCGGAGACGCTGAACGGGGCCAACGGCGCCTACGACGCGGAATCCGGCACGGTGCTCATCAACGCGTCGCTGGATCCGTCGCTGGCGGCCTCCACCTACGTGGAGGAGGCGGGCCACCACCTGGACACGAAGCTCAACACCGAGGACACGCAAGGGGACGAGGGCGAGCTGTTCCGCCGCATCCTGTCCGGCGAGAAGCTGTCCCCGACGCAGGTGGCGGACATCCGCGCGGAGAACGACAAGGGCACCATCGTCGTGGACGGCAAGGCGAAGGAGGTCGAGTTCTGGAACCCCTTCAAGGCCATTGGCGACGCGGTGGGCGGCGCGGCCAAGGCCGTGGGCAACGCGGTCGGCTCGGCGGTGAACGCCGTCGGTAGCGCGGTCACCTCGGCGGCCAAGGCGGTGGGCAGCGCGGTCACCACGGCGGCCAAGGCGGTGGGCGGCGCGGTCAGCACCGCGGCGAGCTGGGTGGGCGGCGCGGCGAAGACCGTCTGGAGCGGCATCAAGACGGTGGCCACCCGCGCGGGCGACGGCGTGCGCAGCCTGGTCACCGGCGCCGTCAGCACCGTGGTGGGCGCGGTCCGCAACGTGGGAGAGGGGCTGGGCACCTTCTTCGGCGGCATCGGCAAGTTGTTCCAGGGCAAGTTCGGTGAAGGCTTCAAGCAGATGGGGCTGGGCCTCTTGAAGACCGTCGTGCAGACGCCCGTGGACGCCCTCCTGATGATGGGCGGCCGGGCGCTGAGCGCCATCCAGACGCTGATTGGCGTGGAGCCGCCCGCGCGCAAGCTGTCGGACAGTGAGATCGCCACGCTGAAGAGCGTCTACGGGGACTCCATCGACTACTCGCAGATGCGCATCAAGGAGGGCAACTCCGGCCTGTTCAGCACCACCGGGCGCGCGTTCACCCACGGCAACACCATCTACATCCCGCCGGACAACCTGCCCCTGACGCCGGACCTGCTGGTGCACGAGTCGGCGCACGTCTGGCAGCACCAGAACGGCGGCACGGATTACATGAGCGAGGCGCTGGTGGCCCAGCACATCGGGGACGGCTACGACTTCGAGAAGGGCCTGGACGCGGGCAAGTCCTGGAGCCAGCTCAACCCCGAGCAGCAGGCGGAGTTCCTCCAGCAGGCGCAGCTCGCCGGCTACTTCGCCAACCCCGCCGCCGGCTTCCACTACAACGGCAAGGACTACACGGCGCAGATCAACGCGGCCGTCGCCCAGGTGCGGGCCGGCCAGGGGGCTCCGTAGGCCATGAGGTCGTCGCGCGTCGCCAGCCTGGGGGGGGTCTGGGTCCTGCTCCTCTTCCTCACCGCGTGCCGTCCGGTCCTCCAGGTGTCCCTGGTGGAGGGCGCGCGGCAACTGCCCGCTCCCCGCTTCCAGGTGGAGGACCCCGAGCATGAGGACCGCCCCCGCTACAACACCGTCCAGGTGCTGGACCGGGCGGGGGAGATGTACTGGCAGCTGCGGGCCGAGCCGTTCGGCGACCTCGCCAGCGTGGCCTCGCTGACGTACGGCGAGGCCCCCCAGGGCTTCACCGTCCTGGACGGGCCCCGGGCACTCCAGCCCGGGGGCCGATACGCATTGTACGTGGTGGGCAAGAACCGGGGGACGCTGCACTTCGACGTGGACGCGGAGGGCCACGTCACCCAGGTCGAACCGTAGCGTCAGGGCCCTGGACCCCCGGGGCGTTGCGCTAGCCTGGGGCCATGTCTTCGGAGCGCAACAGGGGCCGTGCTCGCACGGTGGAGGAGTGGCTGGGCCGGCTCGCCTCGCGCGATGCGGGAGCGCGCGAGGAGGCGCTGTCGGCGTTGGAGGAGTCGCTGGTGTCCGGCGAGCCGGAGTCGCGCGAGCGGACCGCCCGGGCGCTCCTGGTGGAGCTGGGGCGGCCCGGGACGGCGGTCGCGGAGCCCCTGCTGTTCCTGTTGCAGCGCGGCTGGTGGCCTCCGCAGGCGGGCCTCACCGGCCTCGCCGTCCAGAGCGTGCTGGCGGTGCTGGCGCGCATGGAGGCGGAGAGCCCGGCGCTGGAGAACGCTGCGGGGGTGCTCGCCGGGGTGTGCCGGGTGGATGCCTCCCAGCTCGCCGCGCTGGACGGGATGTTCCAGCACCCGAAGGCTTCTGTTCGCGGCGCCATGGCGCGCGTCGTGGGACGGCTGGGCACCGCCGCGGCGTCGGAGCTGCCCCGGCTGCTGAAGCTGCTGGAGGACGAGGAGTCCGTGGCCCTCTCCGCGCTGGAGTCGCTGGCCGCGCTCGCGCCGCTGGCCCCGGAGCTCACCGCGCCCCGGCTGCTGGAGCAGGTGCGCGGGTCGGACGGAGCGCGCCTCTACCTGGCCCTGGTGTCCCTGCGAGGCCTGCTGGATGAGCTGCACGGGGAAGCGCGGCCCGTGCCCGTGCTGCCGGACCTGGAGCCCGCGCTGCTGCGCACGCTGACCGCGCCGGAGGCGCCCATCCGGCAGGAGGCGGCGTCCCTGCTGGGGTTGTCCGGTCCGCTGTCGCCCGCCGCCGTCGCGGCCCTGCGCGAGCACCTCCGGGATGAGAGCCCGCACGTCGCGGCCCGCTCCGCCGTGGCGCTGGTGCGCTCCGGTGCTCCGGCGGCGGAGGCCCTCTTCCTGTTGAAGGGCCAGCTGGGCCCGGCCGCTTCGCGCGAGCTCCAGGAGGCCGCGCTGGCCGCGCTGGAGGACGCGGACCCGGCCCAGCTGGGCCGGGCGAGGGGGATGCTGGAGACGGTGGCTCGCGACGCGGCGGGGCTGACGCGCGAGGCCCTCTACCAACTGCTGGGGCAGCTTCCCTGAGCGCGTGCCACGGCTAGCAGCCCAGGTTGCCGCCGGGGCTCACGCCGAGCATCGAGCAGAACTGGAGGTACTTGTCGATGCGGCTCTGCACCTGGGCGGGGTTGCGGCCGTAGCACTCCACCGAGCCGTTGATGGTGCGGATGGTCTCACCGAAGCCGGCGCCGTTGACGATGGCGTTGTGGGCCGTCATGGAGCCCGCGCCCGTCTGCGTGGTCCAGAACCAGAAGCCCGTGCGCCACGCGGCGTTCGCGTCCTGGGCCAGCAGCTCCGGGTTCGCCTGGAGCGGCAGGCCCAGCGCGTTGCCCGCCGCGCAGTAGTTGCCGTTCCACGACAGCTGCATGGGGCCGCGTCCGTAGTACTGCTTGCCCGGCGCGCAGCTGCAGCCCGGGGGACCCCACGACGTGTCGCAGTAGGGTGCCTTGTTGATCTCCTCGATGTACACGAGGCCGCCCGTCTCGTGCGACACGTTGGCCAGGAAGGCTGCAACCTCGCGCTTGCGCGTGTCCGTGTCACCCGTCGTCGCCAGGCCCGGGAAGCCGTTCGCGGCGGCGATGAGCGCGTCGTAGCTGTAGAAGGCGTTGCGGCTGGGGAACATGGCGTTGAACATGTCGCGGGTGAGGATGCCCGCGAAGCCCGTGCCGCCGCTTCCCCCGCCGGAGACCAGGTCGAACGTCCAGCGCTGGTTGTCGCGGTCCGCGTAGAAGGGGTACTGGACGATCTGGGTGCCGTTGTCGAAGGAGCCCCACGACAGGTCCATGGCCATGCCGGTGTGGCGCACGTGGAAGCTGAACTGCGTGCCGCCCCGGTTGATGAACTGGAACTGCTGGTTGGTGCCGCCGACGTAGCTCCACTGGTGGAGGACGGCGTTCTCCGCGGTGCTGACCCCCGCGATGTCCAGGGCCTTGCCGCTGTTGACGTTGATGATCTTCCAGAACCCGCCCGACGTGGGCGAGATGTGGAACTTCTGCGCGTTGGTGCCGTTGCAGTCCCACTGCTGCACCTTCGCGCCGTCCGCCGTGCTGGACGAGGCCACGTCGATACACTTGTTCGTCCGCACGGAGCGGATGACGTAGTCGCCCTCCGTGATGGTCGACACGACGGCGGCGCTCTCCACCTGGCCCACGGCTCCCGGCGCGGCGTCTCCGGCCTCCGGGCCCGAACAGCCGCCCAGCACGCCCACGACTCCCAGCAACGACAGACCGCGGACCATTCCCTTGTGGCTCATGACGTCTCCAGTGGGTACTTCCGGCAGGTGAAGGAACTCCTAGGAGGTCAGCTGCGCCTCTCAGGGTGACTTTGTTCTTCCGAAGAACAAAGTCACCATGCCTCATGCCACTGGTCGTGATATCCAGTCAATCCGGGGAATCCGAAAGAGGGCGGAGAGAAGAGCCGCTTCACAGGTGCTTCAGGAAGCGCTCCGTGAAGAGGTACGCGTCCCCCGGCCACCGCGCGGAGACGTAGCGTCCGTCCTCCACCACGAAGGCGGGGGCGTGGTCCGTCGCGGTGCCGCGCTTGGACAGGACGCGGGGGCCTCGCTCGAAGTGGCTTGGGTCCGCGAGCGCGGCGACGACCTCCTCCTCCACGTAGGCGGGATAGGTGCGGTAGTAGCGCCCCAGCTTCCACGCGGTCAGCAGGTACGCGGAGCGCTCCATGTACTTCGGCAGGCACGTGGTGCGCGTGCCGTGGAGCACGCTCCGGCCGGTGGCGGGGTCCTTCGTGCGCGCGAGCACCAGCACGCCGTGGCAGATGGCCGCGACGGGCCGCTGGAGCGCCCAGAACGCCGCCACCTTCGCCTGGAGCGCCGCGCTGCCCAGGTACTGCCGCATGCCCGGAGCGTGCCCTCCGGGGAGCAGGAGCGCGTCGAAGTCCGACGGCGTCACCGCGTCCCAGGTGAGGGGCTTCTGGAAGGATTGCGTGAGCGTGACGTCGCCGTAGAAGCGCCGGGGCTCCGGCTCCGCGCCCAGCTTCCCGAAGAGGACGCCCGTGAGCAGCAGCGGATCCGCGGCGGGCATGTGGCCCTTCTCCGTGGCGAACACGACTTCGTGGCCCGCGTCGGTGAGCATGCGCCAGGGCACGGCCACCTCGGTGACGTCGAAGTCGTGGTCAGGCAGCGGGACGAGGACGCGGCGGGCGGAGGCCATGCGGGGAGTGTTTCCCGGGGCCTGGGAACTGACAAGCGGCTCACCTACTTGGACTGGGCAGGGGGGCTCTCGACGGCATGGTCCGTGGAAGCGTCCGGCATCGGCCCCGCATCGAAGCCTGGCGGCGGTGGCCCGCATGCGATGACGACCGGCTCTGCCTTTGAATCCAACTCGACGCGGACCCGGAGGGAGTGCCCCTCCTGGAGCTGGAGGTCCTCGCGCTTGTACGGCTGGTGATCCAGCCAGGCGAACTGCAACGAGTAGCGTCCTGGATCCAGGAACGTAAAGCGGAAGTTCCCCTGCGCGTCCGTGATCACGCTCTTCTCCCCCGGCGGAAAATTGGCGGGCGAGTTCAGGCTGACAACCACATCCATGATGGGTTTCCGGGTGTGGACGTCGATGACGGTGCCGAAGATGGTGTTGCCATGGTTGGCGGACTGGGCCTGCGCAGGCTCGGCGGACAGCCACAGCATGAGGACCGGCAGGACGTGGAGCAGGGACCTCATCGGGGAACCCCTTTCGAATCAGGAACCGCGCTCGACTTCCATACGGTAGCCCACGCCGCGCACGGTCTGGATGGAGAAGCGTGAGGCGCTGGTCCACTTGAGCTTGCGCTTCAGACTGGAGACGAAGTTGTCCACGGTGTGTGGATCCACCACCACATCCGTACCCCAGACGGCGTCCAGGATTTCGTCGCGCTTGAGCGCCCGCTCGCGCTCCTTCAGGAAGAAGGCCAGCAGGTCGAACTCCTTGCGCGTCAGCTCCACCTCCGCGCCCTCGGGCGTCTCCACGCGCCGCCGGTCCAGGTCCACGCTGTAGCCCGCGAAGCGCAGCAACTTCGTTGGCGCGACACCGCCACTGCGCTTCAGGTGCGCCCCCACTCGCGCGAGCAGTTCGCGCAGCCGGTAGGGTTTGCCCAGGTAGTCCTGCGCGCCGGACTCGAAGCCTCGCACCACGTCCTCCTCCAGCGTGCGCGCGGTGAGCATCAGCACCGGCACGCTCATGCCCTCCTCGCGCAGCGTGCGGCAGAGCGCGTAGCCGTCTCCGTCCGGCAGCATCACGTCCAGGAGGATGAGCTGGAAGTCGCGGCGGGACAGGTGCTCGCGCGCCTCCTTCACCGTGGCGGCCTCCTCCACGGCGTAGCCGCCCTGGTGCTCCAGGTTGTCTCGCAGCGCGAGCCGCAGGTTCGGGTCGTCCTCCACGACGAGGACGGTGGGGGCGGCGGTGGTCATGCGGTGCTCCGGGCTTCGGGCCGGTACTCGGGAAGGGTCAGTTCGAAGGTGGTGCCTTCGGGGCTGGAGGCCGCTACTCGCAGCGTGCCTCCGTGCAGCCTGGCGATTCGCTGGCACAGCGCGAGCCCCAGCCCGCTGCCGGGCACCTCGCGGCCGTCGCGGCCGGACAGCCGGTAGAACTCGCCGAAGATGCGCTCCCACTCGGCCTTCGGAATGCCGGTGCCGTTGTCCGTGAAGTGGACGCGCCCTCCGGGCAGCGTCTGGACGTGCAGCTTCACGGGGCTGCGGGTGTTGTATGCGCACGCGTTGCGCGCCAGGTTCGCCAAGAGCAGCCGCAGCAACTGCGCGTCCGCGTTCAGTTCGCGCGCGTCCACGTCCGCGGTCAGCTCCACCGGCACCGGCGCGCCGGACTCCAGGTCCCGGCGCAGGTTGGAGACCAGCTCGTCCAGCCGCACCGGCGCGAGCTTCGGCACCCAGCGCCCCTTGTCGATGCGATTGAACGACAGCAGGTTCTCCACCAGGAAGCCCAGCCCGTCCGCCTCGCGGATGATGCGCGCGGGGTAGTCCTTCGCGTCCGCGCCCTCCGCCACCCGCCACTCCAGCGTCTCCGCGAGCAGCCGGATGGACGCCAGCGGCGTGCGCAGCTCGTGCGACACCGTGGCCACGAAGTCGCTCTTGAGCTCCAGGAAGCGGTACTTGCGCTGCTGGGCCACGAAGGCCAGCGCTGCGATGATCAGCGCCAGCGCCGCGCACAGGGCCAGCATCCACGTCTTGAGCCGGTAGCGGCTCTCCAGCGCTTCCTCGCCCCGCGCCCACGCGGACGACTCCACCGCCACGGGCAGCGACGCGAGCGTCAGCACCGGCGCGTCCCCCGGCAGGGCCACGCGCCCATCCGCCTCCAGCAGGCCGCGCTCGCGCATCTCGCGGGTCAGCCCCGTCAGGAGTCCGGGCAGGTCCAATGCCAGTCCGCGCACGTCGCCTCCCTGGAGCGGCTCCAGGTACCAGCCGGACCGCGCCAGCACCGGCTCCAGCACCTCCTCGGGGAGCGGCAGCGGCGCCGCGGCCAGCTCGCGCGCCCGGGCCTCGAAGTCCGCCACCGGCACGCCCACGCGCGCGGAGAGCGCCGACACCTTCTCCCGCAGGAAGTCGAAGTCCTCCGGCGTGAAGCGCGAGCGCTTGAGCAACAGCAGCCGCTGCAAGCCCTCCAGCCGTCCACCGCCCTGGCCATCCACGAGCCCCTCACGCACCAGCGCCTGCATCAGGTCCGGCACCACGTCGCCCCGCGCCGCCACGTCCTCCAGCACCACCAGCAGCGACGGCAGGTCCCGCGTGGACGCGAGCACGAAGCGGGTGCGGTGCTGGAGCAGCGCCATCAATGACAGCAGCGTGGCCCGCCGGTCCTTCGCCTTCAGCGCCTGCTCCACCAGCGACATCCGCTCCAGCCGCTCCTTCCACGGCCCCTCGTCCTCGTCCGCGACCTCCGTGCCCGCGCGCAGCCTGGCGTAGCGCTCCTTCGCGGGGGCGTCCCCGGCCGTGTCGAACTGCGCCAGCCGGGGCAATACCTGCTCCCCCTGTTCCCGCAGGTACAGCCCCGGCGTGGCCACCAACGGATCCTCCTTCGCCGCCGCCAGCGTGCCGCGCGCGCCGTCCAAGCCCTCGCGCAAGGCCTGTCCCAACGACGCGCGGGCGTACTGCTCCAGGGCTTCGCGCCGGGAGCGGAGCGAGGCCCTCGCATCCTCGCGTTCCGCGGCGAAGATGCGGTGGAGATAGCCCAGGCCGACCCCGAGCCCGGCGAGGCCGAGCACGAGGGCGAAGAGGGTGGGCAGCAGCCTGCGCGGCATCCGGACGGTCCCTACTTGAGGGTGGGGACGCGGTCGGCGTCCATGGTGCGCACCGGCGAGATGGACTCGAAGCGGTCCTCGCGGCGGTCCAGCTTCTTCGCCAGCTGGATGAGTTCACCCAGCTCCACCACGTCCTGACGGGTCTTGAGCGGCGTGCCCAGCTCCTGCCACAGCGACACGAGCGCGTCGTAGGTGAGCGGGCGCGCCCAGTAGGAGCCGCGCAGCTTCTCCGCGAAGGCGGCGGCGACGTAGGACAGACGGGTAGGGGACGCGGCCTTCTCGTAGGCCGGACGCAGGAGCGTCACGGGCATGGCCTTCTCGATGAGGCGCGAGCTGCCGCCCTCCGGGGCCTTGTAGCGGATGCGCAGCGTGCCGAAGTTCGTCTGCGACGGGTCGCGCAGCTTCACCTCGTAGAGGGCGGTGACGGCGTGGCCCGCGCCCACTTCACCCGCGTCCACGCGGTCGTCGTTGAACTGCTGCTTCGTGAGCAGGCGGTTCTCGTAGCCGATGAGGCGGTAGCGGGACACCGTCTTGCGGTCGAACTCCACCTGGAGCTTCACGTCCTTGGCCACCACCTGGAGCGTGCCGGTGAGGTTCTGCACGAAGATGCGGCGGGCCTCCTCCAGCTTGTCCACGTAGGCGTAGTTGCCTTCACCCACCTGGGCCAGCCGCTCCATGAGTTCGTCGTTGTAGTTGCCCATGCCGAAGCCCACGGTGGACAGGGTGATGCCCGCCGCCGCGCGCTCCTTCACGCGCTCCCAGATGCCGTCCGCCTGCGTGATGCCGTTGTTCGCCACGCCGTCCGAGCAGAGGATGACGCGGTTGATGCCGCCCTTCACCATGTGGCTCGCGGCCAGCGCGTAGCCCAGCTCCATGCCCGCCTGCGCGTTGGTGGACCCCTCTGATTGGACGCTGTCGATGGCGGCCAGGATGTCGGCCTTCTCCGTGGCGTTGGTGGGGGCGAGCACCTGATGGGCGGTGTCGCCGTAGACGACGATGGACACCTGGTCCCGCTCATCCAGCGCGTCCACCAGCAGGCGCAGCGACCGCTTCACCAAACCCAGCCGGTTCTCCATGTTCATGGAGCCGGACACGTCGATGACGAAGACGAGGTGGCCCGGCTTGCGCTCGGCGCGGCTCACGTCGCGCGCCTTCACGCCGATGTGCACCACCTGGTAGCCCTTGCGCGCGGGGGAGGGGAAGCCCTCCACGTTCACGCTGAAGGGCGCGTCCGGGGCGTTGGCGTAGCCGTAGTCGAAGGTGTTGACGAACTCCTCCACGCGCACGGCCTGCTCGTCCGGCAGCGCGCCGCGCTCCAGGTAGGCGCGCGTCAGCGAGTACGACGCCGTGTCGGTGTCCACGGAGAAGGTGGAGAAGCGCTCCTCCTCCGTGTCCACGGTGGGGTTCACGCCGTAGCCCTTGAAGTACATGTCGAAGAAGCGCTGGTTCTTCGGGGCCACGGTGCGCTCCGGCGCGGGCTGCGGCGTGGGGAGCTCCGAGGCCTGGGGGGCGCGGTACGTCAATTGCGGCGTGCCGTCCGGGACGAGGATGTGCATGTACGGCAGGGCCCAGGACGGGGCGCGCTCGCGGTCGGTCTTGGGGAGGGTGCTTCCGTTGAGGCCGAAGACGGGATCATTCGTGCTCAGGCCGTCCACCACGTAGCCGTTTTCAGGCGCGGACGTGCCGTTGATGGACACGCCGTACGCGTCGGACCGGGCGCCTGGGGGGAGCTCCGCCAGGGACTCGAAGTTGCGCGTCGCGCCGCCCTTGCCCACCGGGCGCGCCACCGCGATGCGCCGGATGAACTCCTGGTCCACGTTGACGCCATGGTTCGACGAGCCCACGTCGATGGTGGGAGGGGCGCCAACGATGGTTGTCGACGTCCAGCTCTCAGGGAGCATCTCCACGTTCACGCGGATGGTGCGGTTGAGGAGCAGCTGGATTTCAGGGCGGGCGTAGGGCTTGAACGATTCCTTTTCGAACCGCAGGGTGTACGTGCCCGCGGGGAGCTGGGGGATGCGGTAGTTCCCCTGGGCGTCCGTGACGACCGTCTGTTCGCCCTGGAGGCTCGGCGAGGTCGCGGTGACAACCACGTCCGCCAGGGGCTTCTTGGTCTCGGTGTCAATCACCGTGCCGATGATGACGCTCTTGCCCACGGTTCCCGCGTCGGGCTGCGCCAGCACGGGCGCGGCGGACGTCATCAGGAGCAGGGGCAGGGCACTTCTCAGGAGGGACTTCAGCATGGACCACCTCTCGCGCATCAGGGTGGAGCCATCATCCAGATGCGCCCCGCATCGAACCGCATGGGGGGCTCGTCTCCTCATCATGGTTTCATCATGACGGGAAATCGTGCCGGGGGCGGGGTGTCTGATTAGAAAGGCCGTCCATGACCGCACTGGACACCCTCTTTCCCACCGAAGAGCAGATTCCTCCCGGAGTGCGCCTGCCCGCCTATCTGGAGCAGCGCGAGTACCTGGTGGGAGGTGAGCTGCGCACCTGGGCCGGTGAGCTCAACCCCGTGGCCAGCCCCGTGTTCGTCCGGACCCCCGAAGGCCTGAAGCAGAAGGTGATTGGCGCGACGCCGCTGCTCACCTCGCGCGAGTCCCTGGACGCGCTCGCGGCGGCGGTGAAGGCCTACGACTCCGGCCGGGGCGTCTGGCCCTCCCTAAAGGTCGCCGAGCGCATCGAGCACGTGGAGCGCTTCCTCACCGCCATGCGCGCCCAGCGCACCGCGGTGGTGAACCTGCTCATGTGGGAGATTGGCAAGACGCAGCCGGACTCGGAGAAGGAGTTCGACCGCACGGTGGACCTCATCGTGGAGACCATCCGCGCGCTGAAGGAGCTGGACCGCACGTCGTCCCGCTTCGTCCAGGACCAGGGCATCATGGCGCAGATCCGCCGCGCGCCCATGGGCGTGGCCCTGTGCATGGGGCCCTACAACTACCCCCTCAACGAGACCTTCAGCACGCTCTTCCCCGCGCTGCTCATGGGCAACACCGTGGTGTTCAAGCCCGCGAAGTTCGGCGTGCTGCTGGTGCGCCCCCTGCTGGAGGCGTTCCGGGACTGCTTCCCGCCCGGCGTCATCAACATCATCTACGGCCGCGGCCGGGAGACGGTGGGCGCGCTGATGGAGAGCGGGCAGGTGGACCTGTTCGCCTTCATCGGCACCAACAAGGGCGCCAGCGAATTGAAGCGCATGCACCCGCGCCCGCACCGCCTCAAGTCCGTGCTGGGCCTGGACGCGAAGAACCCGGCCATCATCCTGGAGGACGCGGACCTGGATAACGCGGTGAAGGAGTGCATCACCGGCACGCTGTCCTTCAACGGCCAGCGGTGCACGGCGCTCAAGCTGCTGGTGGTGCACCGGAACATCGTGGACGCGTTCCTCGCGAAGTTCACCGCCGCCGTGGACAAGCTCAAGCCCGGCATGCCCTGGGACCCGGGCGTCGCCGTCACGCCGCTGCCGGAGCCGGGCAAGGGGACGTACCTCCAGGGGCTGGTGGATGACGCCGTGTCGAAGGGCGCCCGCGTGGTGAACGCGACGGGCGGGCAGGCGTCGCGGTCGTTCTATTCACCCACCGTGGTGTACCCGGTGACCAGGGACATGCGGCTCGCCACCGAGGAGCAGTTCGGCCCGGTGGTGCCGGTGATGGTCTTCGACGACGACGCGGAGGCGGTGCGGCTGGTGGTGGAGTCGCACTTCGGCCAGCAGCTCAGCCTGTTCGGGAAGGACTCGGCGCGCATCGGGCGGTTCATCGACGCGTTCTCCAACCAGGTGGGCCGCATCAACCTCAACTGCCAGTGTCAGCGCGGGCCGGACACGTTCCCGTTCAACGGCCGCAAGGACTCCGCGGAAGGGACGCTGTCCGTGGCGGACGCGCTGCGGGTGTTCTCCATCCGCACGCTGGTGGCCACGAAGACGACACCGGACAACACAGCGCTGGTCCAATCCATCCTGACCCGCAGAGAGTCGGATTTCCTCACCACGGACTTCCTCTTCTAGTCCGGCCTTGGCCCCGGGTGCTAAGCCTGGGGCCATCCCATGGCGCCGCGCACCACGACCCTCGAGCTGCACAAAGAAGAGATGAAGTTCTCCGCGGGGCACTTCACCATCTTCTCCGCCACGCACCGCGAGAACCTGCATGGGCACAACTTCTCCGTCTACGTCGCGCTGACGGGGGAGGTGTCCGAGGACGGCCTGCTTTCGGACTACGGTCCGCTCAAGCAGGCCATCATCGCCCGCTGCAAGGCCTGGAATGAGACCTTCTTCCTGCCTGCCCACTCCAAGCACCTGCGGCTGGAGCGGGACGCGCAGGGCAACCACGTGGCGCACTTCAACGGCGAGGAGCTGCGCTTCCTGGCGCGCGACGTGACGGTGCTGCCGGTGGCCAACGTGTCGCTGGAGGAGCTGGCGCGCGTCTTCGGCGAGGAGCTGGTGGGGGACGGCAGCGCCATGGCGCGCGACCACATCACCGGGCTGGTGGTGAAGTGCGCTTCCGGCCCGGGACAGTGGGCCTCCTGGGAGTGGAAGCGCGATGCCTGATCAGGTCCTCATCACCGGCGCCAGCCGGGGCATCGGGCGGGCGGCGGCGGAGCGGTTCCGCAAGGAGGGCTGGCGCGTCATCAACGTCGCGCGCGGCCCGTGCCCCGTGCCGGACGTCGTCAACGTGCGAGTGGACCTGGCCGTGCCGGGCTGGGAGCCCGCCGTCGAAGCGGCGCTGCGCGATGGCGCCAGCGCGGGCCCGGGGCGCCTGTGCGTCGTGCACAACGCCGCCCTCTACGAGCATGACGACGCGCTGTCGATGGACGCGGACCACCTGCGCCGCGTGCTGGAGGTCAACGTCGTCGCGCCGCTGGTCCTCAACCGCCTGGCGCGGCCGCTGCTCACGGACGGCTCGTCGCTGCTCTACGTGTCCTCCACGCTGGGGGAGAAGGCCGTGAAGGGCGTGGCGTCCTACGTGACGACCAAGCACGCGCTCATCGGGATGATGCGGGCCACCTGCCAGGACCTGGCGGGGACGCGGGTCCACACCGCCGCCGTCTGCCCGGGCTTCACGGACACGGAGATGCTCCGCGAGCACCTGGGCACGGACCCCGCCGTGCGCGCGAGCGTGGCGGGGATGACGACGTTCGGACGGCTCATCACGCCGGAGGAGATCGCCGGCGTCCTCTACACCTGCGCCACCACCCCCGTCCTCAATGGCGCGGTCATCCACGCCAACCTGGGACAGGTGGAGCGCTGAAACCGCTTCAGCCCTCCGCGGCGTAGACGGTGCACGAGGACGTGCAGGTCTCCGCGACGCGGATGCGGGCGACGGTGGTGCCCGGCACGTTCACGCGCTCGAAGAGCCACGCGGCCAGCAGCTCGCTCGTGGGGTTCTCCAGGCCCGGGACGTCGTTGAGCAGCCGGTGGTCCAGCTGGGCGTGCAGCGGCTGCCAGGCGGCGTTCAGCTCCGCGAAGTCGACAATCCAACCGAACTGGGGGTGCACGGGGCCGCGGAGGGTGATCTCGATGCGGTAGCTGTGGCCGTGCACCCGCGAGCACTTGTGCCCCTCGGGAACGTTGGGCAGGCGGTGCGCGGCCTCGAAGGTGAACTCCTTCGAGATTTCGGTGACGAGGGTGGGCTTCTTCACGGGGACGGCCTCCAATGGGCGGCCTTGTATCCGCGTTCCCCCCTTGCGTCCACGGGTCGTCTCAGGGGACGGGCAGTCAGACGCCGAGTGCGGTTCCCAACCGTGCGAGCAGCCCCGGCCAGCCCGGCTTCATCCCCTCGAAGGCGCGGCGGCCCATGGGCGAGTCCAGGTTGAAGCCCTCGTGCGTGAGGGTGAGGCGCGTCCCGGTGCCCTCCGGCGTGAGGCGCCAGGTGAGGGTCGTGTCCAGCGTGCCCGTCGCGAAGCTGTATTTGAGCAGCCGCTCCGGCTCCACCACGAGCACCTCGCACGGCTGCTGACCCCAGGCGCCCATGTCGAGCGTGAAGCGGTGGCCCACGACGGGCCGCACGTCGCCCGCGGCCCACCACTTCGCGTGCAGCGCCGGGTCCGTCAGGGCCTTCCACACGGCGGCGGGCGGATGGGCATACACGTGGTCCAGCTGGATGATGGCGGGGGGATTCATTTGCGTGACTCCTCGTCGAGCACGTCCTCGAGCGCGGCAAGCCGCTGCTTCCAGTAGTGCGTGAAGGCCTTGAGCCAGTCGTCCACCTCCGACAGCGGACGCGGATCCAGGTGGTAGTAGCGCTCCCGGCCGCGCGGCTCCTCGCGGACGAGCTGCGCCTTGCGCAGGACCTGGAGGTGTTCGGAGACGGCGGGACGGCCCAGGTCGAAGCCGCTCGCCAGGTCGTTCACCGCGCGCGGCCCCTTGCGCAGCTGCATCAGGATTTCGCGGCGCACCGGATTGGCGAGCGCCGAAAAGACATCCGCTTCGGGCATGGCTGGGATTGATATGTCGGGAATGTCCGACGCGTCAAGAGGCGTCGGAAACATCCGACGCGTCAGCGGAAGCGGTCACCTCCGGGCGACGCGCGGCTGCGCGACGGGCGCGCGCTGCTCCTGACGGACGGGGAGCCGGAGGAGCTGGGCGTAGCGCGCGAGCCGGTCCTCGAAGCGCCGGGAGTCGCGGCTCCAGTGCACGACGACGTTGCGCTCGGGGTCCTTCCGGTGGGTCAGCGCGATGCCGTACTCGTCCTGCGCGCCAATCCAGTCCGGGTGGTGGCGCCGCTCGCAGTCGAGGCTGACGTAGTGGGCCAGGGGTTCGTTCCAGGTGAAGGCGCTCAGCGCTCCGGCGCCGCGCAGCGACACCTCCGAGGCCGTCACCACCACCTCCAGCCGGGTCGTCAGGCACCGCACGATGCGCGTCCCGGTCACGAACAGGCCCAGGACGCCCACCAGCGGCAGCATCCATTGCTCGCGCAGCAGGGCCAGGGACAGGCCCTGGTCCAGCGCGTACGCACCGGGCAGCACGACGAGCAGCACGAACCCGAGCAGCGGCCACACCACCTGTCCGACGAGCGGACGGGTTTCGAAGCGCAGGGGGAGGTCACCCCCCATGTCCATCTTCCGTGGAACCGGGGAGAGCACTTCGAAGAAGGACATGGTCCAGGCGTCTCGGGGCGAGCGGGCGGGGGATGCGTGCCTTTGCCTCGAAACTCAGCATGGCGGTGGACATGCTGTCCACGGCTTCCCGGGTAGTCCTGGAGTCGCCGGACGGGCCGCGCTCAGCGGGAGTGTTGCTTGAAGAAGTCCCACATGAGGGTGGTGCCGTCGGGACCCGCGGGGTCCGCGAACGGGAAGGCACCGTCACCGCCGGGCCACGCGTGCCCCATGCCCTGGATTTCGACGTGCTGGACCAGGAGCACGCCGTTGGAGACGTAATCCCTCACGGTGTACTTGCGGCCGCCGGGTGAAACAGCGGACGTCACCCGGGCCGGGGTGTTGGACACGCTGTTGTTGTTCGCGCCGTCGTCGCCGTAGTCATTGGTCTGGAGGAACTGGCGCGCGGTCTGCTGTCCATTGATGGGATTGACGACGTCGTCCGCCGTGCCGTGCACCACGAGCACCGGCACCTTCCGGCGCGGCTTGCCCGAGCACGCCCACGCGTCGTAACCCCGGTCATCCGGCGAGTAGATGCTGCCGAAGGTCATGGCGTAGAGGCTGCCGGACGCCGTGGTGGCCGCCTTGTACATGGCGCCCGCGCCCACCATGCCCGCGGTGAACACATCCGAGTAGCAGGCCATCAAGATGCTGGTCATCACCGCGCCCGCGGAGACGCCGCCCAGGTAGACGCGGCGTGAGTCCACGGCGTAGTGGTCCTTCACCCAGTCCACCATGCCGACGATGAGTGACGGCTCGCCAATGCCCCGCTCCTGGTTGGAGGAGAACATGAAGTTCCAGCACTGGGTGCCGTTCGCGAACATCGCCTGGTTGGGATAGAGCACCAGGAACCGCTCCACGTCCGCCTTCGCGTTCAGCCGCGTGAGGCCGGCGAACTGATCCGGGTTCTGAAGACAGCCATGCAGCCCGACGACGAGCGGCAGCGGCTCGCCGGGCTGGTAGCCGGTGGGGACCCAGAGCTGGAAGCTCCGGGTGCCCCAGACGTTCGTATAGACGCCGTGGACCCACTCGCCCGCATGGGCCGGCGTGGCCGCCAGCACCGCGAACAGCGCGCACAGCCCCACCGCCATGCGTGACATGGCCTGGACCTTCCGAGTCACCGACATGTGTCTGCCTCCTGCTTCAGCCAGGACGCGCCATGCGCCCGGGTGACTCGACCTCCCGGAGGAACCTCTCCACCACGTCGGCGACCTGTCCGGGTTGATCCACGGGCGCGGCATGCCCGGAATCCGTCAGCACATGGAGCCATGCGTCCGCGAGCTGGCCCGCATAGGCCTGCTTCGTGGACAGCGGCGTGTAGTCCCGTTCGGAGTGCAGCACGAGCACGGGACAGGTGATGTCCTTCAGCCGGTCCAGGACGCTCCATCCGGCCAGTCCCCGCGTCGCGCGCAGGTACACGTCCGGCGCGTTGGCGCCCAGGGATTCAATGGCCCGGCGGCGCAGGTCCTCCTGCTCCGGCTTGGGGAACAGCTTCGGGGCGATGCGCTTCGCCAGCTCCCGGGGGCCCAGGAAGCGCAGCACCAGCAGGCGCGCCGCGAACTCCAGCTTCCGGCGCAGCGTGCGCGCCACCATGTCCGGCCCGCTGTTGACCACGGTCAGGCTGCGCACCAGGTCCGGCCGGTCCACCGCCAGCTGGAAGCCCATCATCCCGCCCATGGACAGCCCGACGACGTGCACCTGGGACAGCCCCATCCCGTCGCACAGCGCGGCGATGTCGCGGGCGAAGAGGGCCACGCCGTATGCACCCGCGGGCTTGTCGCTCTGGCCATGGCCCCGTGCGTCCGGAATGAGCACGCGGTGGTGCGCCGACAGCCGGGGCGCCACCAGCTCCCAGTCGCTGCCCGACGAACCCAGCCCGTGGAGGAGCAGCACGGGCGCCCCCTCGCCGGACTCCTGGAAGTGCAGGGTGACGCCGTCGGGAAGGGAGAACGTGGGCATCGTCGGATGAACGACCGTTCAGCATGGGGTTGGACTACGCTTCCAGGGCAGGTGGAACCGTAGCTGAACGACCGTTCGTTTTTCAAGGTGGCCCCCATGGCGTCCTCGTCTCCCTCCCGGCTTCGCGCGCGCAAGGCGGTGCTTCCGGCCTCGGCGTCGGCCGATGGCACGCGTCGCCGCATCCTTGAGACCGCGCTCCAGCTCTTCGCGAGCCGGGGCTTCCACGACGCGTCCATCCGGGACCTGGCGAAGGAGCTGGAGCTTCGGCCCAGCGCGCTCTACGCGCACTTCCCCTCCAAGGAGCACGTACTCGCGGAGCTGGTGCGCCTGGGGCATGAGGCGCACCACGAGGGCTTGCGCACGGCGCTGCTCGGCGCGGGGGCGAAGCCAGTGGAGCAGCTCCGGGCCCTGGTCCGGGCGCACACGCAGCTGCACGCGAACCATCCGCAGCTGGCCGTGGTGGTGAACGACGAAATCCATGCCCTGCCGCCGGAGCTGGCGGCGCCTTCGCTGGCGCTGCGGGAGCAGTCGTCGGCCCTGCTGCTCGCGGTCATCGAGCGGGGGCGCGCGCAGGGCGTGTTCTCCGTGCCGAACGCGGGCGTCGTCGCCGCGGCCATCTCCGCCATGGGGCTGCGGCTGCCCTACTGGTTCGAGCCCACGCCCGCGCTCGACGTGGAGGCGCTGGCGGACCTGCACGCGGAGCTGGCGCTGCGCATGCTGGGGGTCAAGGCCGGGAAGTGATGGGCTCCGGGTGGAGCTTGCGGCGCCAGGCGGCGGGCGTGTGGCCCACGTGCCGCTTGAAGGCCTTGCCGAAGGCGCTGTCCGTCTCGTAGCCCACGGCCTCCGCGATGGCGCTCATGGACGCATCGCTCTCCGCCATCAGCCGCGTGGCGGTGTGCATCCGCCACTGCGTCAGGTACGTCAGGGGGCTTTCGCCAAGGACCTGCTGGAAGCGCGCCGCGAACGTCGAGCGCGACATGCTGGCCAGCTTCGCCATGGCCTCCACCGTCCACGGGTGCTGGGGCCGCTCATGCAGTTGTTGCAGGACGCGGCCCAGCTGCGGGTCCTCCAGCGCCCTCAGCCAGCCGCCCTTGCCTTCGGGGAACGCCTCCACGTGCATGCGCAGCGCGTGGATGAACAGGACGTCCGCCAGCCGCGTGGCGACGAGCTCGTGCCCGGGCCGCCCGGCTTCCATCTCCGCGGCGACGAGCTGGATGACGGACTCCACCTGACGCGTGGAGCCGCTCCCGTCGCCCCGGACGTGCAGCACCCGGGGCAGGCCCGCGAGGAGCCGGTCGAGCCACGCCCCCGCGAACCCGAAGCTGAAGGAGATGAGCGTCGTCTGGAGCCCGTCTCCGCCGTGGCGCAGGACGCCGCCACACCGGGCACCCGTCTCCTCGTAGAGCTCCGGCAGGGGGCGCGTGCGCGTGCGGGGTGCGTCGCGCAATGCGTGGGGCGCGCTGCCCAGGATGAAGACCCAGTCGCCCGCCGCGAGCGCGAGGCGCTGGCCCTCCACCTCCAGCCAGCAGCTACCGCGAGACACCGCGTGGAAGAAGCCCGGGAGCCCCAGGTCGAGCTTGATGCCCCACGGCGCGCTCAGCTCCAGCCGGCCGTACACCTCCGTCTTCAACCGCAGGCTGCGAAGCGAATCCGCCAGGACGTCCATCTTGAGCGCTCCCTTCGGACGATTGGACGAGAAACACGGAGCTTCGCACATGGAACGTCCAGCGTCGCGGGACTACCCATGCGTGGAGAAAGGACACCTCCATGAACACTCCATCGACAGCGACGCGCTCCCGGCCCTTCCATCTGCTTCGGGCCGGGTGGGCCGCCTCCGTTCCCCTCGTGTGCCTCGCGACCCTCGCCGTGCTCCTGGCTCCGCACGTCCGTGGCATCGGCTTCTTCCCGGCGCTTCGCTTCGCGGTCGTCGCGCCCGCGTGTCTGCTCGTCTGCGTCGCCGCGGCCTTCCTGTATCCCGTGCTCGTGGGGCGGACGTCGCGTCCCCGGCTCATGCTGGCGGCGGTGCTCGTCGGGTTCGCGGTGCTGGTCCTTGTCGGCATGGCGGTGCAGGGACCCGAAGGGCTGGTGCTCGCGGCGGCGCCCGCGCTGCTCGGTGGCGCTGTCGCGGCGTCCTGGCTGGTCGCGCGCTTCGTGGACCGTCCCCGGTGGTCGCGCGTGGGCAGCGCCGCGCTCCTGTTGCTGGGCGTGCTGGAGGTCGTGGGCGTCGTCCGGGCGGTGTCGAGCGAGCGCGCATCTCCGGTGCGCGAGCTGGCGGACGCGGGCTCCCGGTTCATC
Source organism: Corallococcus caeni (assembly GCF_036245865.1). Lineage (NCBI taxonomy): Bacteria > Pseudomonadati > Myxococcota > Myxococcia > Myxococcales > Myxococcaceae > Corallococcus > Corallococcus caeni. The sequence goes on from NZ_BTTW01000006.1 coordinate 156,451, forward strand.
ACGCTGCCGAGCGGCGCGCGCATCCACTACGTGGAGCAAGGGCAGGGGGAGACGCTGCTCTTCCTTCACGGCAATCCCGCCTGGTCCTACCAGTGGCGCGAGCTGATCCGCGGGCTGCGCGGCTCGTACCGCTGCATCGCGCTCGACTACCCCGGCTTCGGCCTGTCGGAGGCTCCGGCGGGCTTTGGCTTCACGCCCCGGGAGCAGAGCCTGGTCGTGGAGGAGTTCGCCGAGCAGCTCCAGCTGCGTGACGTGACGCTGGTCATGCAGGACTGGGGCGGCCCGATTGGCCTGGGCTTCGCGGGGCGCCGGCCGGAGCTCGTGAAGCGCGTGGTGCTGGGCAGCACCTGGGCCTGGCCCACGAGCACGGGTGAGCCGCGCGGCATCTTCTCCGTCATCGCTGGTGGCCCCGTGGGCGAGTTCCTCCAGCTGAACTTCAACGGCTTCGCGTCCTTCGGCCTCCAGAACGGCGTGGTGCACGCAATGCCCACGGACGTCCTGGAGACCTATCTCCAGCCCTTCGTCCCACTGGAGCGCCGGGGCATCGCGGCCTTCTATCCTGGGCAGATCACCGCCGCGACGGCGTACTTCCAGGAGGTCGAGGCGGGCCTGCCGCGCCTGGCCGACAAGGAGGCCCTCCTCTTCTGGGCGCACCTGGACCAGGGCTTCCCAAAGAGTGACACCGAGCGCTTCGAGAAGGTCTTCCCCAGACACCGGACGGTCGGGCTTCCCAACGCCAACCACTTCTTCTTCGAGGACACGGCGGGGCAGGTGATCGCGGAGGTGCGCGCGTTCATCCCAGCGGCCCATCCCTGAGGGAACCCGGGGGGGCATGGGCGGCTGGCGCGGGGGTTGCTAAATGTCGCCACGTCGGCCGGGCAGGGTGCCCGGCCGTGGCTCCCTGGCCGCGATGCTCCCCGAACGCTCCCTCCCGCATGCGGCACCCGGCCCACGGCGCGGCCTGCTGGCCACCCTCGTCCTCGCGCTGCTGTGCCTGCCGCTGTCCGCGTCCACGCCGGTGATACCCGGTCCGCCGCCCCGCCTGGTCCTCTGGGCCTGGGAGCGGCCGGAGGACCTGCGCTTCCTGGAGGGCCGCGCGGTGGACGTCGCCTTCCTGCTCGCGACGCTCGACCTCACGGATGACGACGTCCATGAGCTGCCCCGCCGGCAGCCGCTGCGCGTTCCTCCGGGCGTCGCGTTGAAGGCCACGGTGCGGTTGCAGATGGTCCCGGGGAACTCGCTCGCGCGCTTCAACCCCGAGCGCCTGGAGGACCTGGCCCAGCGCCTGGACGTGCTCGCGCGCCGCCATGACGTGACGGCGTTGCAGCTCGACTTCGATGCCCGCGCGTCGGAGTCCGACACCTACGTCGACCTGCTCCAGCGGCTGCGCACGCGCCTGCCTCCGGGCATGTCGCTGTCCATCACGGGGCTCGCGTCGTGGTGCGTGCCCGGGGGCTGGATTGCCCGGGCGCCCGTGGATGAAGTGGTGCCGCAGCTCTTCCGCATGGGGCCGGATGCCCCGGTCTGGCGTGCGCGGTTCTCGCGCGGCCTGCCGCCCCCGTGCTCCGGCAGCATGGGCCTGGCGGTGGACGAGTGGGGGCCCGTTCCTCCCGGCGTCTCGACCCTCTATCTCTTCAACCCCCGGCCGTGGACGCTCGAGGCGTTCGCTCGCGCCGTGGCGGAGACCCAGTCATGAAGAACGCAAGAACAGTCCTGGGGCTCGTGGGCCTCGCGGTCCTGCTGCCTCCCATCATCGCCGACGCCTGCGGGCCCGACTTCGGCCCAGGGCCCCGCTTCCAGGTCAGCGACAATCCCGACCGGCCCTTCGACAGCTTCGCCGCCGGGCGCCTGGGGGTGATTCGCCGCACCTATGATCAGGGCTACCTTGCCTATGCCTGGCGCACGATGATGGGCATCCCCACCACGGCGGACGAGCAGAAGCACCTGGTGACCGGCTGGCGGTTGGCGGAGCCCCACTACTACGCGGGCTGGTCCGACGCGGAGTGGGCCAGCCAGCAATGGAGCGCCGCCCGGAAGGAGGTGGTGCCCGCCCTGGAAACACGCGAGCTGAAGTTCATGGGGGACAATGGCTACGCCCAGTACTCCCGGATCCACAGCGATGCCTTCCTGCACGCCGCGAGCACTGCGCGCGCGCTCGCGCGGGAGTGGAAGCAGCGCCCGGCGCTGCTGACCGAGTGGGTGGAGAACCAGGACCAGGTCTTCGGCGAAGGCTGTACCCCGTCCGATCCGGAGCCGGGCTTCGTGGAGGCGCTGACGCCCCGCGAGAAGGCCCGCCGTCAGGCCGAGCGCGACTACCAGGCCGCGGCCATGCTCCTGTACTGCGGGAACTTCGACGCGGCGGCGCAGGCCTTCCAGGCCATCTCCGGCTCCGCGGAGTCCCCCTATCGCGTCCTCGCGGTGTACCTCGTGGCGCGCACCCGCCTGCGCCAGGCGCTGTTCGGGCTTCCCGATGGAGAGGGGTATCCGCCGAGCGTGGATGAGGCCACCACGCTGGCGCGCTTCACGCGGGCGGAGGAGGCCATCCAGAAGGTGCTCGCGGATCCGAAGCTGCGGGAGGTCCACGGGCCCGCGCGGCGCCTGCTGTCCGTCGTGCGCTGGCGGTTCTCGCCGGGGACCTGGCGCTGTGAGCTGTTCTCGCGGGTGCTGGAGAAGGGGACGGGCTCCGCGCTGCAGTCGGAGCTGGCCGGCATCTCGACCGGGCCCGCCGTGGACGGCGCCGAGGTCACCTGCCCGGGGCTGAAGCCCCGGGCGGCGGAGCTCTTCGAGTGGCTCCAGCTCATGTCCATCCCCCCCAACGGCGACGACGGCGCGCCGATGGGGCCGGGGCCGGCGAAGGCCTTCGAGACCGCCGTGGCCCGCTGGAAGAAGACCGCGCACACGCCCTGGCTCGTGCTCGCGCTGCTGGCGGCTCGCGCGGACGCGCCGGAGGTGCCCGCGCTGCTCGCGGACGCGGCGAAGGTGCCGGTGGACGCCCCCGCGGGCATGACGCTCGCGTGGCGCTCCGTGCAGTTGCTGCGGGAGCGGGGCCAGCTGGCGGAGGCCCGGGCGCGGCTGGACGCCATCCCCCTGACCCTGGTGCGCGACCAGGCCTCCACGGACAACCTCCTGCGGGAGGAGCGGCTGCACCTGGCGAACAGCTGGGATGAGGCGCTGCGCAACGCGGCCCAGCTCGTGGTCGACGAGGAGTCGACCCCGCACCAGGACTGGAATGCCCAGGCGCCCGAGACCGCCCCCATGGGGCTCAGCTCCGAGCGGGCGCGCTACCTGGAGTCCCATGTCCCCACGCGCCGGCTGCGCGAGTGGGTCGCGCTGCCCGGCCTGAGCCCCGCGCTGCGCCGGCAGCTGTCGTGGGCCGTGTTCGCCCGCGCCGCCGTGGTGGGGGATGACGCGAACCTCAAGGCCCAGGCGCTCGCGCTCGCGGAAGCCGAGCCCAAGGCGCGCGCGGAGCTGCTGGCCATCGTGGGGCGGCCCACGCTGGAGGAGCGCCTCTTCGACGCGCGGCTGCTGCTCATGGGGTTGCCGGCTGTCTCCGCGAGGCTTCAGCCCGGCAGGGACCGTCTGGCGGATGTCGCCCCGGCGCTCGACCTGACCGAGGACCTGAGCTGGTTCCGGAACGGGTGGTGCATGCCGGGACCGGAGTACCTCGCGGACCCGCCGGGGACTCCGGGGCCGCTGCCGGTCGCGAGCCCGGAGGAGCAGGCGGACGCCACCGCGGAGTGGAAGGCCCTCAACGTGGCGGGCTCCTCCGTCGCCTTCTTCTCCAACGTCGCGCTGGACTGGGCGAAGGCGCACCCGGAGGACCCGCGCTCGCCCATCGCGCTGTTCCGCGCGGTCCGCTCCAGCAAACGGGGCTGCGGCCAGAACACCCCGGAGGCGAAGAAGGCCTTCTCCTGGCTCCACAAGCGCTACGGCAAGACGGAGTGGGCGCGCAAGACGCCGTACGTCTACTGACGCGGCGGCGTTCGCCCTACGATGCCGCCGGCATGACGACGCCGCGAGCGCGAGGACGGGCAGGGCTTCCCACCGTCGTGGGGCTGCTGGCGCTGCTCGCCTTCGTCTACTGGCCGGTGCTGGGCGGGCACCTGCTCGCGGGCCGGGACCTGTTCCGCATCTTCATCCCGGACTCGGCCTTCCTGCTGGAGTCGCTGCGCGCCGGTGAAGTGCCGCTGTGGAACCCCTACCCGCGCCTGGGTCAGCCGTTCGCGGCGACCCTCTATTCGCAGGTGTATTACCCGCCGCGCTGGGCCGCCGTGCTGCTCACGGGCCCCATTGTGTCCATGACGGTGATGCAGCTGGCGCACGTCGCGCTCGCGGCGGTGGGCGTGTTCCTGCTGTGCCGGAAGCTGCGCGCCTCCTGGCCCGCGGCCGTCGTCGCGGGCGCCACGTTCGGGCTGTCGACGATGATGACCCGGCTGGGCACCCAGCAGAACCTGGTCGACGCCGCCGCCTGGAGCGGCCTCATCCTGGGCGCCGCGCTCGACGCCACCCACCGCCCGGGGCGCGGGCCCCTGGCGAGGCTGGCGGTGTACGGGGCGCTGTCCCTGTTCGCGGGTTCGCCGGAGACCACGCTGTGGCAGGGGCTGGTCGCGGTGCTGGTGGCGGGCTTCGCGCCCCGGCGGGTGACGGGGGCTCGCGTGCGCGCGGTGGCGCGTGTGACGGGGGGGCTCGCGCTGTCGGGGCTGCTCGCCGGGGTGGCGCTCCTGCCCACCGCCGAGTTCGCGCGGAGCTCCCTCCGCATGCAGGGCGACTGGCCCTGGCGGCTCGTCTGGTCCACGTCGTGGCCTCAGGTGCTGTCCGCGCTGTGGCCGCTCGCGGACTGGCCCCGGGGCAGCTACTGGGGGGAAGACCAGTGGTTCATCCTCAGCCTCTTCCTGGGGACGCTGCCCTGCGCGTTCGCGGTGCTGGGTGCCGTGCGGGGGCCCCGGCGTGCCCGGCCCTTCGCGGTGGGCGCGCTCGTGCTCGTGGCGCTGAGCCTGGGCCGTCACTTCGCGCCCGCGGCCTGGGTGCTGCTGCACGTGCCCCCGTTCTCCCTCTTCCGCTACCCGGTGAAGTACTTCGTGGGGGCCGCGCTCTGCGTGTCCGTGCTGTCCGCCTTCGGGGTGGACGCGCTGGGCCGGCTCGCGCGGCGCCTTCGCCCTTCGCGCACGCGCGCGGCCGTGGCATTCGTGGGCATGGTGGGCGCAATGGCCGCCATCGGGCCCGTGGCCCGCCTTCTGTCCATGCGGGCCTCCGCCGAAGCGGGAGCCCCCTGGGTGCCCCTGTGTCTGGGATTGGCCGCGCTCGTGGTGCTCTGGCCTCGCGGCGGCTTCGCACGGCCCCGCCGGGTGCGGCAGGGCGTCGCGATGCTCGCGGTGCTGGAGGTGGCGGCGTCACACGCGCTGCTGGGCCGGCCGCAGTACACGCCCCTGAAAACGCTGCTGCGGCCCTTCTCCCTGAGCGTCTTCCTGCCCCAGCCCCTCCCGGGCCGCATCAGCGTGGACATCCGGAGCCCCGAGGACCCGACGCGCGCGGGCAAGGGGGACACCATCGAGCGCAGCCTCGAACGGCTCATCCCCAACCGCTTCGTCGAGGAGCGCCTGCCCGCGCTGGAGGGCTTCGGCGCCCCCGAGCCCCTGTTCTCGGATGTCTTCCATGAAGCGGGCCAGCGCCCCCTCTACGACCTCGTGGGCATCACCCACTACCTGCGCCAGGGGCCACCTCCTTTCGACGACCTGGAGCTGCTCAACACGGCGGACGACGGCACCACCCTGTCGCGCTCGAGCACCGCGCTGCCGCGCGCCTTCCTGGTGCAGCGCGCCCGCGTGGTGACGGATGCCCAGGCGCTCGCGGCGGTGGAGGATGTCTCTCAGCCCTTCCGGCACACGGCCTTCCTCGCTTCGGGCGCGCCGCTGGAGCGGCCCGAGTGCACGGGCTCCGTGGCGTGGGTGCGCCAGGGCGCGCGGCACCTGGAGTTGAAGGTGGATGCCTGCGACGAGAGCTACCTCGTCGTGTCCGACAGCCACTACCCGGGTTGGACCGCGACCGTGGACGGGCAGGAGGTGCCCATCCACCGGGCGGACCTGGTGCTGCGCGCCGTGCGGGTTCCGCGAGGCCTCCACACGGTCCGCTTCGACTACCACCCGCTGAGCTTCCGCCTGGGCCTGGCCCTGTCTGTCCTTGGCTGGATGGGGCTCGCGGCCGTGGCGCTCTGGCGTCCGCGGGCACCCTGACGCCCCGGACGCGAGCCGGTCTCCAGGCGTGGCGGCGTCAGTTCCCGCCATCCTTCCACCAGATGCCCCAGTCGCCCAGGGCCGTGGAGTACTCAAGCTGACGCGCATCCCGGGTCGGGCCGAAATAGCGGCTCTCCGCCAGGGCGTTGAAGCGTGCCCAGGTGGAGAGGCCGTCGAGTTCGGCACCCCACGGGTCCTCCGGGTACTGGACCTTCTGTGAGATGGCGTCGGAGGGGTCTTGCTGGCCAAACGACTGCGTACAGACCCTGGCGGGGATCACGTGCGAGCCCAGGGTGACCGTCTCCCTGCGCGTGGACGTGACCTTGCCCGGGACGGGCGGCCACCCGGGAAACACGGTCGCGGCCTGGTCGATGACGCCGAGCAGGGCCTCTGCCAGCGAGAAGCTGGACGCACCCTGGAAGTCGCCGCAGGGAGGCGCCGTGCCCGGGGTGCCCGTCCACTTCGTCGTCAGCAGCTGACCGCGCTCCGCGCTCATGCAGTAGCGGTGCAGCTTCGGGGGCTCGCCGTCATCCGTCTTCACCACGTCGTACCAGGTGCCCGGGCCCAGGGGGTGCTTCAGGGTGGGGACCTCTCCAGCGGCGAGGGTGCCCTGACGGAAGGAATGGAGCTTGAGGTGAAAGGAGACGCTTTCTCCCATCCCGGAGGGACTGCTGCTGGCTTCGAGCAGGCCCTGGGTGAGGTACAGCGGCCCGGGCACCATGGCGTGGACGCGGACCTCCAGCGAGCCATCGCTGACGCGGGAGTCCTCCACGATGCGCCGGGCGTCCCACGTCTGTCCTCCGGCGGCGTACCGCTCCTGCGTGACGGTGCCGTCCGTGGGCTCGAAGGGTGGGCGCGGCCGCGACTCCTCCATCCGCATGGGCAGCACCTGGGCCTGGGCGAGCGCGCGATGGGGGTGGGGACGGCCCTGGTCGTCCGTGAAGGTGATGGCGAGCCACGCCCACGGAGGCCTCACGGCCACGACCTCCAACGCCATCCGGCCCTCGACCTGGTTCGAACGTCCCCGGGGCTCCTCGCGGATCTTCCCCTGGAAGAAGGCGAGGACGTCGAAGGGGATGTAGGGATTGAAGAAGCTGCTGCCGAAGTCGTACTCGACGCGGTCTCCCACGCGTGCGTACTTCCACGGTGAAGCCGCGGCCTCCGGTGGGAGGGGAACGGGCTTCATGCCCACGCAGGCAGAGCCTGACACGAGTGCCGTACACAACAGGAGGAGGACGTGGAAGGAGCGGGACCGCATGGGCTCCCTGTCTGCCATTGACCCCGGGAAGTGGGAACCCGATTCGACGAGGCCCCGCCAATGCCCACCACCCGGCAGGGGTTTCTTGACGGCGGCGCGGCTCACCTATCCGGGAGGCTCGCTCCCTTCCGCAAGAGCAGCGCGGCGCGGTGGATGGCGGAGCGGATGCGGACGTAGGTGCCGCAGCGGCAGACGTTGTCGCTCATGGCCGCGTCGATGTCCGCGTCGGTCGGCTGGGGGTTCTTCCGCAGCAGCGCGACGGCGGCCATGATCTGCCCCGGCTGGCAGAAGCCGCACTGGGCCACGTCCTCGGCGATCCACGCCTGCTGCACCGGGTGCAGTCCGGTCGCGTCCGCGAGGCCCTCGATGGTCCTCACCTCGCGGCCCGCGACTTCGCCCACGGGGTGGAGGCAGGGGCGGAAGGCCTCGCCGTCCAGGTGGCTGGTGCACGCGCCGCAGACGCCCACGCCGCAGCCGTACTTGGGGCCCGTGACGCCCAGCACGTCGCGGAGCACCCACAGCAGGGGCAGGTCCGCGGGCGATTCCACCGACACCGGCTGACCGTTGAGCATGAATTGATGGGCCGGCATGGTCAGGCTCCCTCGTCGAGGATGGGGAAGCGGGTGGGCATGGCGCCCGTCGCCCGGGCGATGGCGTTGGTCAGGGCCGCCGCCGCGCTGGGGTAGCCCAGCTCTCCCACGCCGCCCACGCGGTCGTCGGAGCGCACCAGGTGCACCTGGATGGAGGCGGGCGCGTGCTTCATTCGCAGCCACCGGTAGTCCGCGAAGCTGCCCTCGCGCACGGCGCCCGCGTCGATGTGGAGCCCCGCGCTCAGCGTGGTGGACATCGCGTCCAGCGCGGCGCCTTGGAGCTGCGCTTCGATGCCCTTCGGGTTGATGGGCAGGCCCACGTCCGCGGCGATGACCACGCGCAGCACGCGCGGCGTCCCGCTGGTGACGTCCACCTCCACGAGGTGGGCGATGGCGCTGTCCCACTCCTCCAGCACGGCGACGCCTTGCGCGACCCCGGATGGCAGCGCGCGGCCCCAGGCGCCTTCTTGCACCACCCGGTCCAACACGGCCTTGAGCCGTCGGGACGTGAGGCGGGAACGCCGCAGCTCCACGGGGTCCCGCTGGAGCTCGCGGGCCAGCTGGTCGACGAAGACCTCGTTGGCCACGCCCACCTGGCTGGTGAAGACGGAGCGGAAGGAGGCGGTGGGAATGGGGAGCGGCACTTCGGCCAGTTCCTGCGCGACCCAGCCGAACTGGTAGGGCACGTGCTGGGTCAGCGCGAAGAACACCGCGCTGGTGACGTTCGGCAGGACCTGACCGAGCAGCGAGGTGAGCAGGTCTCCGAAGCCGTGGGGGAACTCCACGGTGGGGATGGCGGCGCGGTGATGCCAGCCGAGGATGGAGCCGCCCGGACCCAGCGAGGCCAGGATGCGGTGGTGGCTGGCGGGCCGGTAGTGGCCGTGGCGCATGTCATCGTTGCGGCTCCACATCAGCTTCACCGGATGCCCGAGCGCCCGGGAGATGAGCGCGGCCTCGACGGCGGCCTCGGTGAAGAAGCGCCGGCCGAAGCCGCCCCCGGCGCGGATGGGATGCACCGTGACCCGCTGTGGAGTGAGCGCCCAGCCGAGCGCCGCGGCGACCTGGCTCCGCGCGAACTTCGGGTCCTGGACGCCGGACCAGACCTCCGCGACGTCGCCCGTCACGCGGGCCACGCAGCTCTGTGTCTCCATGGGCGCGTGCGCGAGGTAGGGGAAGTCGAAGCGCCCCTCCACGACTCGCGTCGTGAGCAATGGCGGCAGCGGCCGGGGCCCGATGGCGTCACGCAGCCGGACGCGGATGTCGGCGTCGGAGAGGTGGCTGGCGGGTCCCGGTGCCCAGGTGACCTGCAACGCGTCGCGAGCCGCGAAGGCCTGCGCGAACGTCCGGGCCGCCACCGCCACGCCGGACGGAAGCTGCACCACGCCCACGACGCCGGGCATCGCGCGGGCGGTGGAGGCATTGAAGGACTGGACCGTGCCGCGCAGCGTGGGAGGCCGCGCCACGACCGTGGGCACCGCGCCCGGGATGTCGAGGTCCAGGGTGTACCGCGCCTCGCCGGTGACGATGGCCCGTGCGTCGACACGCCCCGTGGGCTGACCGACGACGGTGTATTCAGCCGGAGATTTCGGCAGTGGGGAGACCTCCGGCAGCAGGACGCGTGCGGCGTCCTCGGCCAGCTCGCCGTAGCCGAGCCGTCGGCCGTCGGGAGCGCGGACCTCGCCCTGCGCGGTGGTGAGGGTGAGGGCCAGCACCCGCCAGCGGTGCGCGGCGGCAGTGACCAGCCGGGCCCGGGCCTCCGCGGCGGCTGCGCGGAGCGGACCGGCCAGGTAGCGCATCGTGGAGGACAGCCCGGTCAGCTGGATGAGCCAGCGGGGATCCGCGTCGGCGGTGGACACGTCCACGGCATCCAGGCCCGTGTCGAGCTCCTCGGCGACGAGCATGGCCACGGCGGTGGTGATGCCCTGGCCCATCTCCGTGCGGGGCAGGGTGGCGACGACGCGCCCATCGGTCCGGACGGCGACGTAGAGGTTGAGCGACGTCTCCTCCATCGCTGCGGACTCCGCGGCCTGGGCCGAGGGAAGGTCGAGCCCGCACCGCGCCGCGATCATCAACGTGGGCGAAGCCACCAGCCACGTCAGGAACCGGCGGCGGTCGAGACCGCCTGGAGGAGCTGCGTCCGTGGGCAGCATGTCAGCCATGGAGAAAGTTTCTCACGCGGCCAAGGGCACGCCCAACGACCCACGAAGCCCTGTGCGGCACCTGTCACCTGGAGCCCGGAAGCATCCAGCACAGGACCCTGAACGGACCCGAAGCACTGTCCTGTCTCGAAGCTCCGGGACACCTCCGCCCGAAGCTGTTCCAAACCTGTCCGACAGTCGGACCGGCTCCCGCGACCGCGAGGAGGCAGACCTGCCCAGCGCGGTTTCAAACCGGTCCGACAGTCGGACAGGTTCATGCGGAGCGCCGCTTGCGGGACACCTCCCGCCCGACGCGGTTCCAAACTTGTCCGACAGTCGGACCGGTCGCCGCATCCGGCCAGGGACCAGCCCTGTCCGACAGTCGGACAGCTTTTCGCGGAGCGTCGCCGACCGGGAGCCTGTCGTTGCCAGCTCCCTGCGTGAACCTGTCTCGGAATCAGGCTTCGTCCTCCAGGTACCTGGTTGGTCGCTTCGTGCTGGAGCACCAAGCCCTGGGGCGGGATGGCTGATGCGGGACGTGCACGCGGCTTCGGGTGATACTGGGGTCGGTGCCCCCATGGAGGCGGGGGTGAGGATGGCGGGCATGCGCAGGTGGCTCATCGGTGGCGTGGCGGTCCTGGTCGCGTGCGGCCTCGTGCTGTTCTGGGCCCTGCGCTCCGGCGGATCGGATGCTCCGGCGGGCAGCGCGGAAGCCACACTCGCGCCGAAGCCCTCCACGAGCCCCGGATCCATGCCGAAGGACTCCGGGCACGTGAAGGACGGCACGCTCCCGGCGGCGCAATCCCCGGTCGAGGCGGAGGGCGTCCTGGACGTGGAGGTCCTCGCGGGCGGGAAGCCTTCGCCCGGGACCACCGTGCGGCTCTACGCAACGGGCTCGCGAGCGTCCGCGTGGACGTTGATGGGCTCCGGCCTCACGGATCCGAAGGGACACGTCCTGCTGGCCTCCGGCCCCGGCCGCTACCTGGTGGCGGTGCGCGTCCCGGGCCTGGCGCCACTCCTGCGCGACGTGGTGCGCCCGCATGGCGAGTCGCGCACGGCGCTGCGGATCTCCCTGGAGCCCGCGCAATCACTCACGGGTCGCACGGTGGTGCGCGGCTCGAATGAACCGCTGCCGCTCGTGGAGATCGTCCTCACGGCGCACGCCCGCGAGCTGGAGGCCTGGCAGCGCGCCGACGCTCCCGACGACGAGCGCGTCTATGCGACGAGCGACGAGCGCGGGAGCTTCCGCATCGACGGGCTCGCCCCCGGTGCCTACCTGCTGGAGGCCCGCGCCCCCGGCTACGCGCGCGAGGTGATGAACCGCCTGCGCATTCCCACCGAGGGCCCACTGACGCTGGCGCTCCGGCTGGCGAGCGTCATCGAGGGCTTCGTCGTGGACGCGAAGGGCCTCCCGGCCGCGGACGCAGAGGTGCGGGTGGGCGGCAATCCCTCCCAGGTGGTGACGACGGGCGCGCAGGGCGGGTTCTCCGTGGAAGTCGAGCCCGGCGTCCACCCCCTGTCCGCGCGGCGCGGCGAGGAGTCCGGCGCGCTCGACCTGCCAGTCCTCTGCGCCGCGGGCAGCACCGTGCGCGACGTGCGGATCCAACTGGGACCGGGTGCGGTGCTGGAGGGGCGCGTGGTGGAGGAGCCCTCCGGTGGACCGGTGGCGGGGGCTCGCGTCGATGTCAGTCCTTCGGGCGGGGACGGAGACCCCGGCGTCGCCGTGTCGGACGCGGAGGGACACTTCCTCGTGCGCGGGCTCGCTCCCGGCAGCTACGACGCCCGCGTGAACGCCACCGGCTTCTCGCCTGCCTTGCGCCGCGGGCTGACGGTCACCCAGGGCGAGCGCTTCCCCGTGGAGTTCAGGCTCTCTCGCGCCGGCGCGGTGGAGGGCCAGGTGCGCGACAGCAACGGCGCCCCGGTGGCGGCGGCCCGCATCTCGGGCGTCAACCGCTGGAGCGGTGGCGCGGACGCGAAGCCCATCGAGGCGCGCACCGACGCGGATGGCCACTATCGGATCGAAGGGCTCGCCACGGGCCGCCTGTCGCTCTCCGCGCGCCACGAGGGCTCGACGGTGGGCGCCCGCCAGACCGTCTCCGTGGAGGCGAACGGCACGGCCCGGGCGGACTTCACGCTGGAGGGCACGGGCACCGTGGAGGGCGTGGTGCGCGTGGCCCGGGACTCCCACCTGGACGTGCCGCTGGATGTGACGGCCCTGGCGGATGAGTCGACTCGAAGCGTGGCCCCGGACGTGGGCCAGTCCGGGGTGGACGCGGAAGGCGTCTTCCGGATGGTCCTTCCTGCAGGGAACTACACGCTCCTGCTCACGGCGCGCGGCCGCTTCCTTCAGGGACAGCGCAAGCCCGTGCGCGTGGAGGCGGGACGGACGGTCCAGGTCGAGCTCACGTGGGAGGAGCAGCGCGACGTGAACGAATACCGGGGCGTCGTCCTGGAGCCGGACGGCTCGCCCTCTCCCCGCGCCTTCATCACCCTCACGGGGGTGGAGGGCCAGGGCATTCCCCTGACGATGACGCCCACGGATGAGGAGGGACGCTTCGTCATCCCCCTCTCCCGCACGGCGCTCCCCGCCAATCGCCGCGTGATGCTGGACGCGCGCAACGGCGGACGCTCCAGCGAGCCCGTGCCCGTGACCGCCGAGCAGGAGGTGGTGGTGCGGTTGCGGCCTTCCGCTTTCCTCCGCGGTCGCGTGGTGCGCAAGGGCGAACCCGTCCGGGGCTTCTCCCTGTCGCTCCAACTCCAGAAGGGATTCCTCCCGCGGGGAGAGGGCCCCTGGGAGTTCTCTGGAGATCGCTTCGAGCTGCGCGACGTCCCGCCGGAGCCCGTGAAGCTGACGGCGCGCACGGTGGATGGATCCGTGGGAGAGGTCCTGGCCTCTCCCGGCACGGGCGCGGTGCTCGAAGTGGACATCCCCCTGACGGAGCCCGCCACCGTGAAGGGCCGGGTGGTGAACGCGGCCACGAAGGCGCCCATTACCGACGCGTTCATCTTCATCGAAGGCGAACCGCCCTCCCCAGAGCACGCCCCGGACGCGGAGGGCCGCTTCTCCCTCCCGGGCGTTCGCGCGGGCGACCGCGTCCTCGTCATCCTGGGCGGCCCGTCCCAGGGACGCCTGCGCAAGCCGCTGAAGGTGAAGGACGGTGAGGTGCTGGACCTGGGCGACGTCTCCCTGGAAGTGGCGCAGCCCCCACCGCAGGGCCAGCCCACGCAGTAAAGGCCCCAGGTGGCGCTCAGCCCTGCTTGCGCCGCCAGGCCGGTGGAGGGCCGTCGCGCAGCACCCCGGCCACCGCCACCGGGCAGGCGAAGCTGGTCGTCATGGGAACCTGCATCCAGCGGCCGCCCATGTAGAGCCTCACCTCCCGCTCCTTCACGACGTGGTCCACCTTCACGTCCGCGCCCACGCGCTCCATGAGGGCGGGGTCGCCCACGGACACCACCGACTCCAGCTGCGAGGGCAGGGTGGGCACTCCGCCCGCGGCGCTGGCGATGATGGCGCCCCGTGCCGCCGCGCGGTCCGTGACTTCGCGCATGGGCGCCTCCAGCGCGCGGTGGGTCGTGCCCAGGCTCAGGTTGAGCACGTCCACGCCCACCTCATCCAGCATCCACCCCAGCGCCTCCACGAGGCACAGCGAGTGCCCGCGCACGTTCTGGTCGAGGACGCGGGCCACGTAGAGCTCCACGTCCGGCCAGGGACGGACCTGGTCGTGGAGGATGCTCAGCACGGCCGTGCCGTGTCCGTGCGTGTCCTCCAGGTCCAGCGCGCTCGCGCCGGCCCGCCACGCCTCCAGCTCCTCCCGTTCGTAGACGCGCGCCTCCAGCACCTGCGCGTCCAGGTCGAGCGTGAAGGAGGCCGCTCCCGCGAGCCGCAGCGAGTGCTCGCGCAGGAAGGCCACCTCCACGCCGCTGTCGATGATGCCCACCTTCTTCACGGGGCGCTGCCTCCCGCCCGCGAAGGCTTCCAGTGCTGGAGCTGCCGCATCACATAGGTGCCCAGGGACACGGACTCCGTGCGGGGCGGGATGGCATCCGGGACGGACACGGTGAGATGCACGAGCGAGCCCGCGAGCGCCATCCCCGCGCCCAGCACCACGAGGAGCACGAACGTGAGGGTGCCAATCCGCCGCACGACGAAGAGGCCCGCGTGGTCGGGGTCCTCCAGCAGGGGCAGCGTCGAGGGCAGCGGCGGCGCGGTGGGGCGTGGAAGCTCGTTCGCCATGGTTCTCCGTCCGCGCTAGGCGGCGTCCGCCTCGCCCATGCCCGCGCGGAACAGCCGCTGGTACGGCGCGCAGCGCGCGAGCAGTTCCGCGTGCGGACCCCGGCCCACCAGCCGTCCTCCGGCGAGCATCCACACCTCGTCGGCCAGCGGCGCGTTGGCCAGCCGGTGCGTGATGAACAGCACCGTCTGTCCACGCTCCCGGGCCCGCGCGAGCAGCCCCCTCACGATGGCGGACTCCGTCTCCACGTCGAGCTGCGAGGTGGCTTCGTCCAGTAGCAGCACCGGCGCGTCGCGGAGCACCGCCCGGGCCAACGCCAGCCGCTGCCGCTGTCCGCCGGAGAGGCTGGCGCCCGCCTCGGCCACCGGCGTGTCGTAGCCCTGGGGCAGCGCCGCGAGGACGGGCTCCAGCGCGCACAGCCGCACCGCCTGCCGCAGGTCCTCCTCGCTCACGTCGGACAGGCCCAGGGTGAGGTTGTCGCGCACGGTGCCGTGGTACAGCTCCACGTCCTGCCACACCACCGCGAGCTGCCGGCGCAGGTCGGACAGCTCCAGCGTCCGCGCGTCCTGCCCGTCGTACAGCACGCGCCCCCGGCCCGGCTCCTCCAGCCGCGTCAGCAGCCGCGCGAGCGTCGTCTTGCCGGAGCCGCTGGAGCCGACGATGGTCACCACCGCGCCGGGCGGGACGCGCGCGCTCACCTCGCGCAGCACGTCCTGCTCCGGCAGGTAGCCGAAGGACACGGCCTCCAGCTCCACCCCTCCGGAGAGCCGCTGTCCCAGCGGGGCCGGGGCCGTCAGCGAGCGGGCCGGGTCCTGCTCCGGCGTCTCGTGCAGGTACTCGAAGAAGCGGCGCAGGTGCACGCCGCGCTGCTGGAGGCTGGTGACGAAGGCGATGGCCTCGATGACCGGCCCGCGCAGGTACGCGGCATACGCCACGAAGGCCACGAAGCCGCCCAGCGTCAGCTTGCCCTGGAGGATGAGCCGCCAGCCCAGCCAGGTGAACAGCGCCGTCTGCGCGGCCTCCACCGAGCGCTCGAACAGCCGCAGCAGCCCCTCCACCCCATGGGCCCGCAGGTGCGCCCGCAGCACGGACCGCATGAGCCCCGCCGCGCGCTGGTAGACGAACGGCTCCAGCGCCAGCACCTTCGTCGTGCGGCTCTGCCGCAGCGTCTCCACCTGGAGCGCGCTGAGCGCACCGTGCACACCCATCACCTCCTGCCACGCGCTGCCCATGGCGCGCCCCATGAACAGCGGCACCGCCACCACGAAGGGCAGCGTGGCCAGGGCCGCCAGCGCCAGCTCCCAGTGGAGCGACGCGAGCGTGAACGGGATGACGAGCAGGAAGGTGAGCTGCGAGAAGACGAGCCGGAGCAGCCCCAGCACCAGGGCCATGCCCGCCTTCGCGTCATCGAAGCGGCTGGTGAGCTCCCCCACCTGACGCCGGGAGAAGAAGCGGTCCGGCAGGTGCTGCAGGTGGTTGAAGAGGTAGAGCGCCGAGGAGCTCTCCAGCTTCACGGTCAGGTACGCGGAGTAATAGCCCAGCAGCGTCTCCGCGAGCGCCGCCGCCACCGACGCGGCGAGGATGCTCAGCACCAGCACGTGCAGGAGCCCCAGGTCCTGCGGCGACGACACGTGGTCGAACAAGAGCCGCGTGAGGAAGGGCGGAATCAGGCAGAGCAGCGTGATGACCGGACCCAGGAGCGCGCTCCTCGCGAGCGAGCCCCACGCGGGCTTGAGCAGCCGCAGCAGCGCGGCCAGGTAGCGCGCCGACTGCCGCAGCCCGGGGGAGCCTTCCGCCTGCATCTCGCCGCCCGCTTCCATCACAGGTGCGTGAGCACGCTCTGGGCCAGCGCGTCCACTTCCTCGGGAATGGCGTGGACGCGCAGGCCGGTGTGCTGCTCCATCTTGCGCCGCGCCTCCTCCAGCACCTCATCGCGCACGCCCAAAAACCACGTCTCCGTCCACCGGCTGCCCAGGAGCTTGCGCCCGCCCATCATCGCCAGGCCCACCACCGTGCAGGGCACGTCATGCTCCCGGGCCAGCATCTCCAGATATTCGCGCGTCGCGACCACGTCCTCCGGCTTCGTGTCCACCGACACGGTGAGCACCACCAGGCGCGGCAGGAACGTCTCGTAGATGAGCGTGGAGGCGTTGGCCCGGCGGTCCAGGCCGGCGGGCGTGTAGAGCAGCCCGTTCTGCCCGCCCGTGATGACCAGGTCGCAGTCGCGCGCCAGGTCCGCCATGAGCCGCCGCTCGAACGCCAGTCGCTGCGGGCCCTCCACGCGCAGCACGCGCGAGTAGCCCGTGTCCGAGCCCAGCAGGATGCCCGTGGGCTCCGTGGCGTGGTGGCGCACGCGCACGTGCTTCGCCAGCGCCTCGCGCAGGTACACCTGCGTCGTGAACTTGCCCTGCACCGTGTCCGTGCCGAAGACGCCCAGCAGGTTGCGCGGCCCGTACTCCGCCGGACCCGGCTTCGCGAGCGCGTCCTGCTCCGGCACGGCCACGCGCCAGAAGAGGTCGGGGTCCGGCTCCAGCCCGTCGAACAAGTCGTAATAGAGGATGTCGTCGTACAGCGACACCACCGGCAGCCGCTTGCGCGTGGCCACCTCCAGGAGCGCCCGGACGTGCGGCACCTCCGTCTCGAAGTTGAGCGAGCACGTGAAGACGACGGCGTCGAAGTCGTGGCGCGCGATGTCCGCCGGGTCGTTCACAACGGGCACGGACAACTCCCCGGCCTGGATGTACGCGCCCGCGTCGCTGAGCGACACCGAGTCGTCGAAGACGACGCACGCCGGGGCCGGGCCGCGGTCGCGGAAGCGCAAGAGCGCGTAGCCTTCTTTGTTGTACTTGAAGACGGCGGTCCGCTTGCCCGCGAGCACCTCCATCACCTGCGCGCGCGTGTACATGTGGCGGCTGCGCAGCGTGGGGTTCATCTTGAGCGGCAGCCGCTGGTCGCCCTCCCAGATTTCACCCAGCTTCCGGTAGAGCACCTCCGGGTCGTACTTGGGATAGGTACGGGTGTCCGGCGCGATGAGCAGCGGCACGCCGTAGTCCGGCATCTGGAAGACGTGCTCGCGCTCGGAGCCCTCCACGCGCAGCGCGTAGCGGCCCTGGGGGTGCAAGAGGAAGTACTGGAACGCGACGCGCAGGCCCGCGACCTCCAGCACCTCCGCGTCCAGCGTGAGCTCCCGGCGCGCTTCCGTGTTCACACCCTCCAGGGACAGCCGGCGCAGGAGGAACGGCGGCTGTTCCTGCCCGCCGGCCTTGCTCACGTGGATGAGCACGCACTTGAAGGGGTCCACCGGGAAGGACGTGAGCAGCTCCGTCGAGAAGTCCTTCAGCCGCGACACGACGTCCGCGTAGCGCGCGAGGAACAGCGCGCGCGCCCGGTCCCGCTGGGTCGGGTCCGGAATCATGAAGAGCAGGTCGCTGCCGCTGAAGACCTCGAAGCGGCGCCACGTCTCCCGCGTCTCCGCGTCCACCGGCTCCGGCAACTGCGCTTCCACCAGCTTGATGAGCGCGTACATCCACGCGTTGCCCGGCGTCAGCCAGTGCTCGCTGTAGAAGTCGCGTCCCCACGTCGAATAGTAGAGCCGGGGCAGCGACGGCGGCTCGGGCGGCGGCGCCGGCGGCGTGGCCGCAAGCTCCAGCGGCGCGGCGGGCTGCATGACGCCCTCCAGCCAGTCGACGCCCTCGTGCCACCAGTGGCCGAACAGCTCCGTGTCGAACGCGAGCACGAACGTCTGACCGTCCTGAACGAGCGAGCGGCGCGACTCCAGCAGGTCCCAGAACGCGCGCACGTGCTGGGGCACCTGGGCGCGGGCGGCGTCCACGTCGTAGAGCGCCTTCTGCCCCAGGTCGACCTTCTGCCCGCTCACCGCGTGGTACTTGAGGCCCGTCCACACGTGGCCCCGCTTGTTCGCGGGCACGGGCACGCCCAGCTCCTCGAAGTACTCGGGGCGCAGGTCGAAGCCCACGTCCCGGAAGAACTCGCGGTAGACGGGATGGGCGGGATAGGTGGATTCGGGCGACTTCCACAGGTACAGCCCGATGCGGTAGTCGTGGACGAGCACCTCCAGGTCCTCGTGGCGGAACACGCCGCTGGGGTCCTGGGGCTGTGATGCGCCAATGCCTGTCAGGCTGAGCGCGGTGCGGCGGATGCCGTGGCGCGTGAGCACGCGCTCCAGGCCCGGCTGGAAGGCGCACTCGGGCAGCCAGAGGCCGTCCGGCTCGCGGCCGAAGACGTCCTGGAAGGACTCCACGCCCCGCGCCACCAGCCGGTCCGCGATGGCGGGCTGGAAGAAGGGCAGGAAGTTGTGCTGCGGCGTGGACGTCCACAGCTGCACGCCCGGCAGCCGCGAGCGCCCCAGCGTGGCGAACACGTCGCGCAGGCTGTGCTCCCGCAGGAACGCGAGGCTGTCCTCCACGCGGCGCAGGTACATGCCCGCGGTGCGGTGGACGCGGGCGAGCGCCTCGTCCGACAGCGACTGGGGGAACTTCTCGTAGCGGTTGTAGAGGTCCAGCCGCGACGTGCGCTCCAGCTCGCGCGTGGCGATGCGCCGGAGCAGCTGGAGGTAGCCGGTGTAGCGCTCCTCGCAGGCGACGAGCTGGTCCACCAGGCACGGGGTGAAGGACATCACCAGCGTGCCGGCGAAGCGCCGGGAGTCCCAGCGCTCCAGCATCCGGAACAGCGGGAGGTACGTCTCCGTCAGCGCTTCGAAGAGCCAGTTCTCCGGCTCATCGAAGAGGGGCCCCTCGCCCAACACCTGCGGCATGTGGGTGTTGAGGATCAGGGTGAGGCGCGTGTTCATGAGGGGACCGCGAGACGGGGGGAAGCGGGGGATGCAGCGAGGACCGCGGGGCTAGATGCCGCCGCTGCAGTCCTCATAGGGGGACGTCGCGCCGTCCTCGGAACACAGCCGGTGGGCCGAGTTGTACAGGTCCTGCCAGACCGTTCCCGGTCCCGAGGCGACGAGCGTGTACGTGGTGCTGGAGAAGTTCGACGTGGCGAAGCCCATGACGTCCGGGCCTCCGTGGACCAGCTCCAGCAACTCCGAGACATCCTTGCGCGTGAAACGCATCGGGGACCTCCGTGCGGCGGGGGGAACGGCGGGTGGGAAGGCGCGGCGCTAGTAGCAGCCGAACGTGGAGCGGTCCTCGGCGGTGACGGTGCCGCCGTCCTCGCAGGTCCACTGGTACGTCCAGGAGTTCTGCCAGACGGCGCCGCCGCCGAAGGAGGGGACCATCGTCCAGGTGGCACCGGCGAAGGTCGAGGTGCCGTGGCCCTGGACATCCGGGCTGCCCTGCACCGAGCTCAACAGGTCACTGACGTTCTTGCGCGTGTAACGCATGGGGGGGCTCCGGGTGTGGCGTGGAGGGAGGGGGCGCTAGTAGCAGCCCACCTGGGACGCGTCCTCGAACACGGTCTGGCCGCCGTCCTCGCACATCCGGTGGTTCGGGTTGTAGATGTCCTGGTAGATGTAGCCGCCCGCGGACGGGGTGATGTTGTACGTGTAGCTGCCGACGGTGGAGGTCCAGAAGCCCACCACGTCGGGGTTGCCCTTCACGGTGTCGAGCAGCTCGGAAACGTTCTTGCGCGTGTACCGCATGGTGATGCTCCAGGGTTGAGGGGGGATCCGGCGGAGCCCGGAATCCTAGGAAGGGACCGGGGAGCGAGCAAGCCAGGGGAGGGCGGGGGTCCGGAAGTGTCAGGAAAAACGCGCGACTTCCTGTTTCACGGTCTCGCCTGACCCACGGCCGGCAGCCGGGCCCGCATGCCCACGTTCAGCCAGGGCTCGAGCGCGAGCTGGGCCGCGCACGCGGCGATGGTGACGAGCGCGGCCGTGAGGCCTGGCGCCTTCCACGCGCCGACGACGGCCGCCGCCGCGATGACCCAGGGGCGGATCAGCGTGAACGGCCCCAGGACCACCACGCTCGCGAGCGTCCGCGCGTCGGCCTCCGCGGCGGCCCACACGCCCATGCCCACCAGGGTCAGGGTCGCGTACGGCAGGAGCACCCAGAGCATCGCCTGCGCGCAGACGAGCAGCTGCGTGAACAGGCCCGGCGCGAACAGGCAGGCTCCGGCGATGCCAGCACCCACCACGGCGGTGGTGAAGATTCCCCGCCCCATCCCCCGGCGGATCGCGGACCGGTAGAAGTCCGCCTTGAAGATGCGCGCATCCCGGCCCGCGGCGACCCGGAAGCCGCAGAACGAGGCATCCGTGATGGCCAGCAGCGCCAGCAGCACGGGAAGGACCGCGTTCATCGGGCAGGCCCCAGCCGTGCGCGCAGCGGTCCCAGGTGCCGCAGGAGCGGCTCCCACAGCTCCGCGCGGGTTCCAACCGTGGCGGTCATGGGCCGCAGCACCGCGCCGAGGAGGTTCCGGGCGCCGTCCAGGGACGCGCAGGTGAACCCGGTCTCCGTGCGGGCCGCCGACAGCAGCGTCTGCGTGGAATGAACGCGCCGTGCGGAGACCACGCCATCGTGGCGCGCGAGCGGCTCCCGCATGCGGGCCTGGTGGAACATCCACGACCCCCAGGGCGAGAGCACCGAGTGCTGGATGTCGTAGTGGACGAAGGCGTGCCCCTGCCGCTGGCCGGCGAAGAACGCGTTCAGGTCGTCTCCACGAAAGTGATGCAGGACGCCCGTGGAGATGAAGACGTGGCCGGGCTGCTCCAACTGGAACGCGTTCGCGACCTTGAGCTCGCATGAGAGGGATTCCTCCTCCGCGAGCCGCCGGGCGTTCTCGATCAGCGTCACGTTCATGTCGCAGCCGATGATTTCAACGTCGCGCCCCAGCCGCCCATGCGCCGCGAGCGAGCGGACGACGTAGCCGAGCCCACAGCCGACGTCGACGATGCGCAGCGGAGGCTTCACGCCGGCGTCGCGCAGCGCTTGCAGCAGGGGCAGCAGCACGCAGCGGAGACGGTCCGCCTGCAGGAACTCCTCGCTCAGTCGCTGCAGCTCGATGTGCGAGCGTAGCAGGGCCAGGTTGCAGGCCTCGGCGTCGAGCGTGTCATTGGAAGCGGGAATCCGCCGCACGAGCCGCGCGGCGGAGCGCTGCCCGTTCGCCTCGAGCCGGGCCACCACCGCGGAGCGGGACACCGGCCGGGGCTGGAGCGTCGCGACGTCGTAGTCGACGATGAGGTCTGAGATTTCCAGCAGGTCGGAGGGCATTCCAGCGCGGGCACGGTGACGGTGGTGGTGCGTCCGACGGAGTGTACTGCATCGCCCCTCCGTCGCGGCGGACAGGGTGCGCGCATGCCTTCCATCCCGGCAGCCTGGGATGACTCCGGATTTCAACAGAGTGCCTGTATTGATGGGATGGTTTTGATTCCTGGAATAGGAAGGACATTGGCGCCGGTGTCCCCAGCCCCAGGTCGCAGGCAATGGAGACGCGGAAGAAGCCGCACCTGGCGGTTCCCATGAACGAGGTCGTCTTCGCGGCGCGGTCCAGCGTGCCCCTGGCGTTCGGGAGGCCCCTGCGCATCGAAGCGGTGTCCACGCCGGTGCGGTGATCCGCGAGGGACAGGCCGCTCCTCCTCCCCGCGGAAGCTGCTGGCGTGGACGTCCCTGTCGTAGCGGTGCGGGCACATTGCCCTGCCCGAATGAGCGATTGCGGAATGTCTTTCCCAAACTCAGATACCTGTCTGCATTAACCATCCGTCATCACTCAGGAGATATGAGAATGAGAAAAACAATGACTCAAGCACGGACGGGAGGAGGCCTGTTTTCAAGACTGGCTTCCATCGTCCTGACCCTGGCGCTCCTTCCCGCCTGCGGCAGTGTGCGGGAGGGACACGAGGGTGAGCAGATCGGCGTCTCCGAGGCGGCCGTGGCCACTGCCCCGTCGCTGGGCACGGCCCAGAGCTTCGCCGTGCTGGGCGCTTCAACGGTGACCAACACCGGTCCGACCGTCGTCACGGGAGACCTGGGCGTCAGCCCAGGCACCGCGATCACCGGCTTTCCTCCGGGGATCGTGGTCGGAGGGACGATCCACGCGGCTGATGCGGTGGCGGCCCAGGCCCAGAGCGACACCACGACTGCGTACAACAACCTGGCAGGGCAGCCCTGTGACTTCACGCTTCCGTCCGCGGAGCTCGGGGGACTGACGCTCGCGCCGGGCGTCTACTGTTTCGGATCGGCCTCGGCCCAGCTCACCGGCGCGCTCACGCTCGACGCCATGGGCAACCCCAACGCCGTCTGGGTGTTCAAGATCGCGAGCACCCTGACCACGGCCAGCAACTCGTCCGTGCTGCTGATCAATGGCGCGCAGGCCTGCAACGTCTTCTGGCAGGTCGGAAGCTCCGCGACCATCGGTACGGGTTCGACCTTCGTCGGGAACATCCTCGCGCTCACGAGCATCACCCTGACGACCGACGCGACCGTCGCCGGCAGGGCCCTGGCGCGCAATGGCGCGGTCACGCTGGACTCCAACGAGGTCACCATCTCCTCGTGTGCTGGCCCGGTCACGCCCCTGCCTCCCACCCTGGGCAAGGCCTTCAGCCCGGCCACCATCAACGCGGGTGGGATTTCGACCCTCACCATCACCTTGAGCAACCCGGACCCCACGGTGGCCACCCTCACGTCGCCGCTCGTCGACACGCTGCCCGCGGGAGTGACGGTGGCGGGCCCGGCCACCACCACGTGTGGCGGGGTCGTCACCACCACCGCTTCGTCGGTGACGCTGACGGGGGGCGCCATCCCGGCCAACGGTTCCTGCACCGTGACGGTGCCGGTCACCGCGGCCGCTGGCGGCAACTACATCAATTCGCTCGCCGCCGGTGCGCTGCAGACCGGCAACGGGAACAACGCCGCTCCGGCCGCCGCGACCCTGACGGTGACCCAGCCCGCGATCGCGCCCACGGTCGGCAAGGCCTTCAGCCCGGCCACCATCAACGCGGGCGGTAGCTCGACCCTCACCATCACCTTGAGCAATGCCAGCGCCACGCCCGCAGTCCTGACGGCGCCGCTCGTGGATACGTTGCCCGCGGGCGTGACGGTGGCGGGCCCGGCCACCACCACGTGCGGCGGGGTCGTCACCACCACCGCTTCGTCGGTGACGCTGACGGGGGGCGCCATTCCCGCCAACGGTTCCTGCACCGTGACGGTGCCGGTCACCGCGGCCGCTGGCGGCAACTACATCAACTCGATCGCCGCCGGTGCGCTGCAGACCGGCAACGGGAGCAATGCCGCTCCGGCCATCGCGACCCTGACCGTCAATGCCCCGGCCGGGGGCGCGCCGACGCTCGGCAAGGCCTTCAGCCCGGCCACCATCAACGCGGGCGGCGTTTCGATCCTCACCATCACCCTGAGCAACACCAGCGCCACGCCCGCGGTCCTGACGGCGCCGCTCGTGGATACGTTGCCCGCGGGCGTGACGGTGGCGGGCCCGGCCAGCACCACGTGTGGCGGGGTCGTCACCACCACCGCTTCGACGGTGACGCTGACCGGCGGCACGATTCCGGCCAACGGCTCCTGCACCGTGACGGTGCCGGTGACGGCGCCCGCCGGGGGCAGCTTCGTCAACTCGCTGCCTGCTGGCGCCCTGCAGACCAACCAGGGCAACAACGCCGCTCCGGTCATCGCGACCCTGACCGTCAATCCCCCGGCCGGGGGCACGCCGACGCTCGGCAAGGCCTTCAGCCCGGCCACCATCAACGCGGGCGGCGTTTCGATCCTCACCATCACCCTGAGCAACACCAGCGCCACGCCCGCGGTCCTGACGGCGCCGCTCGTGGATACGTTGCCCGCGGGCGTGACGGTGGCGGGCCCGGCCACCACCACGTGCAATGGGACCGTCACCACCACCGCTTCGACGGTGACGCTGACCGGCGGCACGATTCCGGCCAACGGTTCGTGCACCGTGACGGTGCCGGTGACGGCGCCCGCCGGGGGCAGCTTCATCAACTCGCTGGCCGCTGGCGCCCTGCAGACCAACCAGGGCAACAACGTCGCTCCGGTCATCGCGACCCTGACCGTCAATGCTCCGGCCGGGGGCGCGCCGACGCTCGGCAAGGCCTTCAGCCCGGCCACCATCAGCCCGGGGGGCATCTCCACCCTCACCATCACCCTGAGCAACACCAGCGCCACGCCCGCGGTCCTGACGGCGCCGCTCGTGGATACGTTGCCCGCGGGCGTGACGGTGGCGGGCCCGGCCAGCACCACGTGCGGCGGGACCGTCACCACCACGGCTTCGACGGTGACGCTGACCGGCGGCACGATTCCAGCCAACGGCTCCTGCACCGTGACGGTGCCGGTGACGGCGCCTGCTGGCGGCAACTACATCAACTCGCTGGCCGCTGGCGCGCTGCAGACCGGCAATGGGAGCAATACCGCTCCGGCCATCGCGACCCTGACGGTGACCATCCCCTCGGCCGTCACGCTCGGCAAGGCCTTCAGCCCGGCCACCATCAAGGCGGGCGGCACTTCGACCCTGACCATCACCTTGAGCAACTTCAACAACGCGATGCCCGCCATCCTGACGGCGCCGCTCGTGGACACGCTGCCCGCGGGGGTGACGGTCGCCGGTCCGGGTTCCACCACGTGCGGCGGCCTGGTCACGACCACCGCTTCGACGGTGACGTTGACGGGGGGCGCGATCCCGGCCAACGGGTCCTGCACCGTGACGGTGCCGGTCACCGCGCCGGTTGCCGGCAACTATGTGAACGCGCTGCTCGCAGGCGACCTGCGGACCAACCAGGGCAACAACGCCGCCCCTGCCGTCGCGACCCTGACCGTCGTCCCCATGCAGGGGGGCGGGGGCAAGGCGCCCACGGTCCAGAAGTCCTTCAACCCCTCCACCATCGGAACGGGGGGCGTCTCGACCCTGGTCATCACGCTGACCAACCCGAACGCCACGCCCGCGGTCCTGACGGCGCCGCTCAAGGACGTCCTGCCTGACGGCCTGTATGTCCATGGCAACGCGAACAACACCTGCGGAGGCGTGGTCACGGCCACCCCGGGCAGCTCGCTGGTGGTGCTCACCGGCGGCGCGATCCCGGCCAACGGCTCCTGCACGGTGACCGTGGACGTGACCGCGAAGAAGGAGGGCAGTTACTGCAACGTGATTCCGAAGGGGGCCCTGCAGACCGACAAGGGCAGCAACAAGTCACCTGCGGAAGCCACCTTGACCGTCAAGCAGGGCATGAAGGTCCCGCCCAGGCTCGCCAAGTCCTTCAGCCCGTCCTCCATCAAGCAAGGCAAGACCTCCCTGCTCACCATCACGTTGAGCAACCCGAACGGCAAGCCCGCCTCCCTGACCTCGTCGCTCGACGACGTCTTCCCCGACGGGATGATCGCGGCCGGCAATGCCACCACCACGTGCGGCGGGTCCCTCATGGCCTACTGGGGCAGCTCGAAGGTGGTCATGTGGGGCGGCTCGATCCCCGCCAATGGTTCATGCACGGTGAAGGTGGAGGTCACCACCGATTGCAAGGGCCAGTTCCGCAACAAGATTCACGCCGGCGCCCTGGAGACCAACCTGGGCAGCAATCCCTACCCGGCTGAAGCCACCCTGACCGTCAACTGACGGCAGGCCCACCCGGCGCGTCGCAGGAGTCGACGCGCCGGGTTCGCGGCCCCGCTCCTCGCTCCCCGGCCGTGCGCCGGCTGGGAGTGCCCCGGTGCCGGCCCTGTCTATTCGCGCGCTTCGGTCAGCCCTGGCGGGCAGCTGAAGGTGGCCGGCACGGACCACAGCTGGCCCTGCTGGGTGGCATCCAGGGCGGTGAAGAAGATGCGGTGGCCCACGCGGGTGAACGAGTCCGGCAGGAAGATGTCCGCCAGCCGGCCCTGCGTCGCCACGGAGCCCCGGGTGAAGAAGGGGACGACGGGCCGGTTCTCGTCCGGCGCGCCGCCGAACAGGACCTGGCCCGTTCCCGTGGCGAACACGGGGTAGCGGTAGCCGTACTCCACATAGGGGTTGTTGAAGAGCAGGCGGGTCCCCGCGGCGGTGCCGTTCGTCGCCCACAGCGAAACGTTCTCGGGCACGGGGGCGTCGCTTTGGATGACCTGGGTGAAGTAGAGGTCGTTGCCGGACACCACCGCCGTGCGCACGGCGGGGTACGCGTACTCGCCGGCGCCGTAGGGGTTGGGCAGGGTGGTGATGTGCGTCTTGCCGCCGCCGCTCAACGAGAGCCGGTCGATGCGCAGCCGCTTCGTCACCGGGCTGTCCACGGACGTCAGATAGACCTCCGCGCCCAGCGCCCCGAGCAGGTCCACGGGCTTGCCGAAGGAGTCCAGCCGGACCGTGCCCGTGGCGGTGCCATCCGTCTTCCACACCTCGTGGTCGGGGCCGTCATCCAGGATGAACAGCGGAACCTCTCCCGGGCTGCTCACATCCCTGACGTAGGTGAGCCCCGCGTCCAACTGCTTGACGACGGTGGTGCCGGCCAGCGTGCTGTCGGTGCGCCACAGCGTGGTGCCTGTCTCCTCGGCGAAGAAGAAGAGCAGCGCGTTGCCGACCTTCAGCTTGTAGTAGCTCAGGTTCCGGACGGTGCTGAAGCTGCGCACCCGCAGCGTGCCGGCCGCCGTGCCGTCGGACCGCCACAGCTCCGGTCGCGCCTCGCTCGAAGACACCGCCACCCAGCGGAAGAACACCAGGCGGCCGTTGACCTCGTAGCCATTCTCCAGGATGGAGTCGGCCGCGCCGGGGGTGAGGTCCTTGATCAGGTGGGTCCCGCTCTCCGTCCCGTCGCTGATCCAGGGCTCCATGCCGGTGTCCGGGGTGCGCACCTGGAAGAAGAGCTTGTTGCCCACCGCGACCAGGTTCGTCGGTTGGTAGACGCCGGGCGGCCCCGGGAACATCTTCACCGGGACGGTCCCGGCCTCCGTCCCGTTGCTGCGCCACAGGACCGAGCCGGTGTCGAAGGAGGAGGTGACGAAGTAGAGCGTCCCCTGGACCTGGGTGAGCTCCCCCATGAAGCCCGCGAAGTCCGGCGGCGTGAGGTCCGCCACCCGGGACGCCACCCCCGGAGGGCAGGCCTGGGCGCTCACCTCACGGGAGCCCTCCTCCACCGTGACCGCCGGCACCCCTGGCGGTTCATCGCCCTGCACGCCCCCACATCCCACCCCTGCCAGCCCGAACCACAGCAGGGTGCTCCAATTCCTTGCATTCATGTCTTCCCCTTCCGGCCACAGAGGTCGGAGGGTGGGATGCGAGGCTTTGCCTTCCAAGGGGTACCCCAAGGAGGTAGGACTGTTTGAAGTATTTGACTGTTTTTATCGAGTGCGGCTGGAAAGCCCGTGCCCGCGCTGCCTGACTCAGAACCGGCGCCGAGGCAGCCCGAGGAGGTAGGTGATGGTCATTCCCTGCGCGCGATGGACGCCGCTGTGCCAGCGGTAGCCATTGGCATCGAGCCCCTCCGTCAGCTCCTCCAGGTCCTCCGGCGCGTAGGTCCGCAGCGACGACACGACGCCATCCCAGAGGATGAGCAGGGGGATGATGGGCACCAGGTAGGTGAGCAGCAGCCGCCACCAGCGCACCGGGCGGATGAGCGGGGTGAAGCCCCACACCAGGGGGATGATGAGCAGCAGCTGGATGAGGACGTAGGGCAGGGAGCGCTGCGTGAGCTCGAAGGCGGCGATGGGCACTCCGCGCGAGGCGGCGTCCGCGAGCACGGCGCGCGCCTGCTTCGGGCGGAAGTGATGCAACGCCTCGAAGAGGGTGCGCAGCCCCGTCAGCTCCTCCGGGATGCGGGTGACGTCGACCGGGGTGTCGCGGTACTGCGCGCCCTCGGGCAGCTCCGGCACCGGGGTGGGGTGGAGGTCCGTGAGCACGACCTCGGCCTCGGGATGCGCCTTGCGCAGCACCGGGAGCAGCGTGCGCCAGGGGCCGCCCGTGCCGGAGCACAGGTCGATGATCCGGTTCGTGCCGGTCATGCGCAGCAGCTCCCCCAGCTGCGGGGCCACGGCGTCATAGGGCCGCGTCCGGTCCAGCACGACGTGCAGGTAGTCGACCTCGCCCCGGCGCAACAGCGCGGGCAGCCACGGCTGGTCGAGGAACTCGAAGAGGTGGAGGCGGGGGAGCAGTCGCATCCCGAGGAGGATGGTCGCCTTGTGCCAGCTCGTCCAGGACCCAGACATCCATCACGCCGTCATGCGCGCGGCGGCACTCAGGGGGTGGCGGCTCCCTGACCTTGAAAAGTACGCTGCTCCAGACTTCCCTGAGAGGGGCGCACGTGCCGCTGAGCAATGAAGAGGCGCTGGACCAGCTTGAACATATCGCCGCCAACCCCTTCGCACCCATGGAATGGCCTTGGAGTGCCCGACAGGCGGATGCGGTGGCGATGGCCTATGCGGACTGCTTCCGGAGAATCGGCTACCGGAAGGTCAACTGCGTCGCCGCCGTGCTGCTGAAGGACCATCTCTACATCGCTTTCAATCTCGAGGAGCTTGGGAGCCTGAAGAACGCGAAGCGCGAAGAGGCCCTGTCGTCCTTGGGGGTGGAGTCCTTTCTCCCGCTGGTCGTGAAGAACGCCAGGGAGACCGCCCTGAAATGGAAGGTGAAGGAGTCCCGCGACGCCATCAAGCAGAACCTCCGGAACCTCAAGGAGTCGCGGTTCACGAACATGGTGCTCTCCGCGCAGGAGTACATCCGCGCGATCGAGTCCTATACCGAGCGCGGTCTCGCCAAGATGGGAGGACGCAAGACCGTGGCCCAGTTGGAGGAGATCAAATACGTGACCGCCCTCACGGGGCAGTGTCACGCGGAGATGGAGCTGCTCGAAAAGCTGCATCTGGATTTCGCCAGCAAGCAGCTGAACTACAAGCCGACGCTCTACTTCGGCAACACCAAGCTGGCCTGTGTGAAGTGCGCCTGGTACTTCTTCCAGTACTTCGAATGGGAGGGCGCGCTCTTCCGGCCGGTGTATCGCGGCGCCCATGCGCTCGCTCCCGACGGCTGGAGGGTGCCCGCCATCCAGGACCTCAATCAAGCACTGCTGCCTGGGATCATGGAGGTTGGAAGGTTCAACAACCAGGGCCAGCAGGCGCTCGTCCATCAAGACATGATGGACTACGCGTCGGACAGCGACGCCGAGGAGGACTGACGGCGCCCGGCGCTCCCGCGGTCCTACTTGCTCACCGCGATGGACTTGCGGAAGAGCGCCAGGCTGTAGACGAAGAACCCCACGCCCACCGCGCTCACCATCAGGAACTGGCGCCAGACGGCCCAGAGTCCTCCGCCCCGGTAGATGATGACCTGCGAGAAGCTGACGAAGTGCCGGGCGGGCAGGAGGTACGTCACGTACTGCAGCCACTTCGGCTGACTCTCCACGGGCGTGCTCCCGCCCGACAGCAGCATCAGCACGAGCACCACCAGGATGATGAGCAGCGCGAACTGCGCCATCGAGCGGGAGATGGTCCCCAGGAAGATGCCGAGCGCCGTGGCGAAGAACAGGTAGAGCACGACGCCCACGAACCACAGCACCACCGAGCCGGCGAACGGCACCTTCAGCACCATGTGCACGACCAGCAGGAGCGAAGCCGCGGTCGCCACCAGGATGACCAGCCCGTTGGCCCAGACCTTCGCCATCGCGATCTCGAACGAGGTCAGCGGCATCACGAGCAGGTGCTCCAGCGTCCCGTGCTCACGCTCACGGATGACCGCCGCGCCCGTCAGGACGACCGTCAGCAGGGTTATCTGGTTGATGATGGCCACCACGCTCTTGAACCAGGACGAGACCCCGTTGGGGTTGAAGAGCTTGCGGACGATCAGGTTGACGGGCTTCGGTCCCGTCTCCTCCGTGCGCTTGAGGAAGGAGGCGATCCGGTCGTTGATGATGTTCTTGATGTAGCCGGAGCCGATGCCCGCCTGCTGCATGGCGGTCGCGTCGATGTTCACCTGGATATCCGGGTTGCGCCCCGCGCGGAGGTCGTGCTCGAAGCGGGGCGGAATCACGACGACGAACATGAACCGGCCCCGGTCCATGTCCCCCTGGACCGCATCCGGGGAGATGAGCTCCGGCACCTTGAAGCGGGGAGGATAGAAGGCGTTGAGCAGCTCCTTGGACAACGCGGACCCGTCCTCGTCCGCGAAGGCAATCGAGGCGTTGTTCACCTCGCTCGAGGTCCCCGTGGCCTGGACATAGATGGCCAGCGTGAACGCATACACGACGAACACGACCAGCACCGCGTCGCTGAGCAGGCTGCGCAGCTCCTTCAGCCCGAGCCAGAGGATGTTCAGCAGCGAGTTCACCGCTATTTCTCCTGCTTTCTCAAGCCGATGACGCTGATACCCAGGAGGACGGGGACGCATACGGCCAGGAAGGCGACGTCCCTCAGGATGAGGCCCGCCCCTAGCCCCTTGGTGAAGGCGCCCAGGCTGGCGTGCATGTAATAGGTGGCCGGCCAGATGGAACCGACGACACCGGCCCCGCCCTGCAGCGTGGAGACGGGCTGCAACAAGCCGGAGAACTGGATGGTGGGCACGATGGTCAGGATGGCCGTGACGAAGACGGCCGCCACCTGGCTGCCGGTGAACGTGGACGTAACCATCCCGATGCCTGTCGTCGCCGCGACGTAGAACAGCGTGCAGAGCACCAACGTCAGGAAGCTGCCCTTGATGGGGACGCCGAAGACCACCAGCGCCAGGGCGGTCAGGATGAAGAAGTTCGCCATCCCGATGACCACGTAGGGCAGCTGCTTCCCGAGCAGGTACTCCAGCCTCCCCGTGGGCGTGACATAGAAGTTGATGATCGACCCCAGCTCCTTCTCCCGCACGATGCTGACCGTCATGAGGATCGCGGGAATGAGCAGCAGCAGCAGCGCCGGGACGCTCGGCACGATGGAGTAGACGCTCTCGAAGGTGGGATTGTAGAGGTAGCGCTCCTCGATGTTGGCCGTGTCCTTCTGGGCTCTGGCCGAATGGAAACCGCTCGCGGGATCCCGCAGCATCCGGTTGTGGACCGCCTGGGCATATTGCTCGACGGTGTCCCCACGGAAGGTCATGGCGCCGTCCACCTGCGCCAGCACCTCCGGTCCCGAGCCCCGGCGCAAGTCCAGACCGAAGCGAGGCGGAATCTCCAGCACCATCGAGACATCGTCGGACTGGAGCCTGCGGAGCGCCTGGTCCGAGGAATCAGCTGGCGGGGTCAGGGCGAAATAGGGTTTCGCCGAGCTGAACTGCTCGATGTACGCGCGGCTCTCGGGCGACTGGTCCATGTCCAGCGCGGCGAAGCGGATGTTCTCCACGTCGGTCGTGATGCCGAAGCCGAAGACGAGCATCAGCAACGCCGAGCCGATGAAGGCAAACGCGAGCCGGACCTTGTCGCGGAGGATCTGGATGGCCTCGTTGTGACTGTACGCGAGCAGCCGGCCGAGTCTCAGCCGGAGGCCCGCCCGGTCCACTCGATGCGCGGGCGCGGGCGCGGGCGGGGGGGCCTCGGGCGCGCGCGCGGGAGTCGCGTCCCTGGCCGCCGCGCCCTTGTCCTCGGCGCGAGCCTTTTCGGCGATGGCGTCTTCCATGTAGCCGATGAAGGCGGTCTCCAGGCTGTCCGCGTTCCGGGCCTCGATGAGCTTCTGGGGCGAGTCCGCCGCCAGCACCTTCCCCGCGTTCATGAGGGAGATGCGGTCGCAGCGCATCCCCTCGTTCATGAAGTGCGTCGTCACGAAGATGGTGACGCCCTGCTTGCGCGACAGGTCGATGAGCAGCTCCCAGAAGCTGTCCCGGGCGACGGGATCGACCCCCGACGTGGGCTCGTCCAGGATGAGGATCTGCGGCCCGTGCAGCACGGCGACGGCCAGCGAGAGCCGCTGGCGCAGGCCCATGGGCAGGTCTCCGGCCAGCGCCTCCAGGTGCGTGCCCAGGCCGAACCGCTCCACCAGTTCGTCGATGCGCGCCTTCGCCTTGTCTGGCGGCAGGTGGTAGAGCCGGGCGTGCAGCACCAGGTTCTGCTGGACGCTCAGCTCGCCGTAGAGCGAGAACGCCTGCGTCATGTAGCCCAGGTTCTTGCGCACCTCCATGCTGCCGGCATCCACGGAGCTGCCGAAGAGCTTCGCCGTCCCTTCCGTGGGAGGCAGCAGGCCGGTCAGCATCTTCATCGTCGTGGACTTGCCGCAGCCGTTGGAGCCCAGGAAGCCGAAGATCTCCCCGCGCTCAATCGACAGGGTGACGTGGTCGACGGCGGTGAAGGTCCCGAAGCGGCGGGTGAGCCCATGGGCCTCGATGGCCAGCTCCGCGTTGCCCGGCGCGCGGGGCGGGATGACGATCTCCTTGTGGCCCCGGCGCTTCTCCTCGGGGAGCAGCGCGATGAAGCATTGCTCCAGGTTCTGGGTCCCGGAGCGCTCCATCAGCTCCGCGGGCGTCCCCGTCGCCAGCACGCGCCCCGCGTCCATGGCGACGATCCAATCCCACTGCTGCGCCTCGTCCATGTACGCAGTGGAGATGATGACGCTCATGCCGGGGCGCCCGGCGCGGATGTCGTCGATGAGGCTCCAGAACTGCCGCCGGGAGAGCGGGTCGACGCCGGTGGTGGGCTCGTCGAGGATGAGCAGGTCGGGGTCGTGCACCAGCGCGCCGCACAGGCCCACCTTCTGCTTCATGCCGCCGGAGAGCTTGCCGGCGGGGCGCTCCGCGAACTTGCCCAGGCCCGTGGCCGCGAGCAGCTCCGGGACGCGCGCCTTGCGCTCCTCGGGGGACAACCCGAAGAGCCGGGCCATGAAGTCGACGTTGTCGTAGACGCTGAGCTCCAGGTAGAGGTTCTTCCCCAGCCCCTGGGGCATGTACGCGATGCGCGGCCCCACGGAGCGCCGGTGCCGGGCGTCCGCGATGTCCCCGTCCAGGACCGTCACCCGGCCCTGCTGCATCTTCTTGGAGCCGGCGACCAGGGCCATCAGCGTCGACTTGCCGACGCCGTCAGGGCCCACGATGCCCACCATGATGCCGCTGGGCACGTCGAGCGAGATGCCGTCGAGCGCGACGACCTTGCCGTAGCGGTGGGTCACGTCCTGGATGGACACCACAGGCCTGCTGGAGGCGCCCGCCGGCGATGCTGGAGTCACGGATGCGTTCATGGCGGAGCCCCCCGGTGGCCGGCTAACGGGACGCGGATTCACCCGTGATGACGTTCTGCAACCGGGCGGGCCACTCCGCGGAGGGGTCCACCTTGACGTAGCCGACGCCGCGAATGCCTGTCTTGATTCGCTCGACGTAGCGGCTGGCCAGCTCCCGGGGGACCTGGAGCTTCACGCGGAACACCAGCTTCTCCCGCTCGCTCTTGGTCTCGACCTGCTTGGGCGTGAACTGCGCCTCCGGGGACACGAAGGACACATACCCGGGGATGGAGCGGTTGGGCTCGAAGTCGACGGTGAGGCGCGCCTCGGAGCCAAGCCTCACCCGGGCGGCCTCGCTGGCCGGGAGGAAGATCTCCATGTAGACGTCCTCCAGGTTCACGAGCGTGAGCGCCGGTCCACCGGGCGCGAGCACCTCGCCGGGCTCGGCGAGGCGGTAGAGGACCCGTCCCGTCACCGGAGACCTGAGCGTCGCATCCGCGATGCGCGTCTGGATGGTCTGGGCATTCGCTCGCGCGACTTCAATCTCCTGCTTGGAGGTCTTCAGCGTGGCCTCCGCCTCCGCCA
This sequence comes from Corallococcus caeni, assembly GCF_036245865.1. NCBI lineage: Bacteria > Pseudomonadati > Myxococcota > Myxococcia > Myxococcales > Myxococcaceae > Corallococcus > Corallococcus caeni. The sequence continues at coordinate 190,473 of NZ_BTTW01000006.1, forward strand.
GGGTGGCCCGGGTGGTCTCCAGTTGGCTCGTGCGAACGTCCACGTCCCGCTGCGAGCCGGCTCCCTGTTTCACCAACCTGCGGGCGCGCTCGGCCTCGATGGTGGCGAGTTCAATCTCACTCTTCTGCCGGACGATCCCCGCCTGGGCCACCGCCATCTTCTCCTGCATGGCCGCGAGGTTCGCGTTCGCTTCCGCCAGGCTGGACTCCAGCGTAGTGGTGTCCAGTTGCACCAGCACCTGACCTGGTTTGACGAGGTCGCCTTCGTTGACGAGGATTTGCTTCACCCGCAGGGGTTCCTTGGCGGCGACATCCGCCAGCTTCGATTCCAGGCGGCCGTTGCCCGAGACGATTCCCTCCGGCAGCGCGGATTGCTTCCCCTTCCAGTAGCGGAAGCCAATGAACGCGAGGATCGCGACGGCGACCGCCCCGAGGATCCACTTCATCTTTCCTTTCGGAAGCTTGGGCATGGCGGACTCCCTATTGCTTTCCCGGTTGCGAAAGCGTCTTGGCTTCCTGCGCCCGCGGCTTGGACAACATGTCTCCCCAGTTCGTCCGCTGCTCCATCTCGGCTTGCATCGGTTCCGGCACGACGGGCTGGTCGCGGCGGATCTCCCAGCCTCCGCCCAGCGCCTTGTAGAGGGCGACCAGGTTCGTGGCGATGGAGGAGCTCGTCTGGGCCAGGTTGTTCTGCTGTTCCAGGAGCGAGCGTTGCGCGTCCAGCACGCGCTGGTAGTCCACGGCGCCTTCCCGGTACTGCACCACCGCGAGCTCCACCGACCGCTGCGCGGCCTTCACGGCGGCCTGCTGGAACGCCATGGCCTTCTGGGCGCTGACGAAGCCCGCCAGGGAGTCCTCCACCTCCTGGCCCGCCTTGAGCACCGTGTTGCGGTAGTTGACCAGCAATTGCTGGAACCGCGCGTCCTCCACCCGCACCCCGTTCTTCAGGCGGCCGTAGTTCAGGAAGGGAAAGACGATGCGGGGGCCCACGGAATAGGCCAGGCTGCCCAGGGAGAAGAGGTTGCTGGAGGCCGCGCCGGCGTTGCTCGCCTGAAGTCCAATCGTCCCGAACAGGGAGAAGCTCGGATAGAGCTCCGCCTCGGCGATGCCGATTCGCGCGCACTGCGCGGCGGCGAAGAGCTCCGCGCTGCGGACATCCGGGCGCCGCCGCAGGATCTCCGCCGGCATCCCGACCGCCACCGTCGCGGGCGCCAGGGGGATCCGCTTGGGACCCGCCAGCAAGGCCTCCACGGCGCCCGTGGGCTGGCCCAGGAGCGTGCTCAGGGCGTTGCGCGCCTGCACCAGCCCGCCTTCCAACTGGGGGATGGTGGCCCGGGTGCTCTCCAGCAGGGTCGCGGCCTGCGTCATGTCCAACTCCGAGGTGGCGCCGTTGGTGAAGCGCGACTCGGCGATCCGGAAGCCCTCCTCCTGGATCCTGACGTTCTCCCGCGCCTGTTCGATGAGCACCTCGTACGTGCGCACCAGGACATAGGTCCGCGCGACCTCCGCGGTGAGCGACACGAGGGAGGATTGGTAGTCCGCCACGGACGCCAGCAGGCCGGCGGTTCCCGACTCCACGCCCCGCCGGTACTTGCCCCAGAAGTCCACCTCCCACAGCGCGTCGAAGCCCAGCTGGTATTCCAGGTAGTGGCGGTCGATTTCGCCGAGGTTGGCCAGGTCGATCAGGTTGGACGCGGCGGCGTTCTCACTGCGCCCCACCGCGGCGGCGCTGCCGGTGGCCACCTGCACCTGCGGATACTGCCGGCCGGTGAGGATGGCCAACTGGGCGCGCGCCTCCACGATCCGCAGCCCCGCGATCCGCAGCGGCAGGTTCTGCCGGTAGGCAAGCTCGACGAGTCGGTCGAGCGACGGATCACCAAACGACTTCCACCATTGGGTGTCGACCTCGGCCTGCTTCAATAGCCGGGGGTCGCCCTGGGTACGCCACTCCTTGGCGATCGCGGCTTCGGGTCTCTTGAAGTCGGGTCCCACCGTGCACCCGGCCAGCGTTGATAGGAGGCCGAGCAGCGGCAATGCGCCGACGACGGGACCGAACCCCGGCTTCATCCCCTGCATGGTGTTGTCCGCCCCCCACATCCGAGACACCTCGATGATGGACGAGAGGGTCCGCACCGCGCGGGGCACACGGAAGTACGAGCGGTCCGGATGCCCCGTGGGACAATCCGCGCTGTCCTTTGCGCAATGCAAGACACCGACGCGGGGGCGACGTGGATGTCGTAGGCCCCACAAGGTCAATGTCTTCCAGCGGGTTCCTCCAGCTGGCGGACGCGTCTCCCCACGGTACGCATTGCGCCTGTCGTCGGGGCGCACGACCCTGGGACCATGGCCCAGGACACCCATGCAGAGCCCCTGAAGCGCAAGGACTACGAGAAGGCGCTTCGCAAGCTCCAGGCCCGGCTCTGCCAACTCCAGGACTGGGTCAAGCAGGAGGGAATGCGGGTCATCGTGGTCTTCGAAGGGCGGGACGCCGCGGGGAAGGGAGGGACGATTCGCGCCATCACGGAGCGGGTGAGCCCCCGGGTGTTTCGCGTGGTGGCCCTCCCGGCGCCTTCAAGCCGGGAGCAGTCCCAGATGTACCTGCAGCGGTACGTGCCGCACTTCCCGGCGGCGGGGGAGATCGTGATCTTCGATCGCAGTTGGTACAACCGGGCCGGCGTGGAGCCCGTGATGGGGTTCTGCACTCCCGAAGAACACGAGCGCTTCCTGCTGGGGTGTCCCGTCTTCGAGAAGTACATGGTGGAGAGCGGAATCCTCCTGGTGAAGATCTGGCTCGAGGTCGGCAAGGCGGAGCAGGCGCGGCGGTTCGCGGCGCGGATCGACGACCCCCTCCGGCAGTGGAAGCTGAGCCCCATGGACCTCAAGTCCTGGACGCGCTGGTACGACTACTCCCGGGCGAGGGATCAGATGCTGGCGGCGACGGACACGCCGCACGCGCCCTGGTACATCCTGCGCTCCGACAACAAGAAGAAGGCGCGGCTCAACTGCATCCGCTTCCTGCTGGAGAAGATTCCCCACAAGCAGGTGAAGCGTCCCAAGGTGAAGCTGCCCCGCCGCTCCGAGCGGGGCGCGTATGACGACGACGCCTCGCTCCAGGGGAAGAACTTCATCCCCGAGCGGTACTGAGCCCGCGCCCGGACGAGCGGTGGCCCCTCAAGGGGCTTCCTCCTGCCCGAGCAGGGCGGCGGGGTCCGCCACCACGAGGTCCGCGCCGTGGCGGCGCAGCTCGGCGGGCTGGCCCAGCCGGTCGACGCCAATGACATAGGCGAAGTGGGCACCCCGTGCGGCCGCGACGCCGGCGGGCGTGTCCTCGAAGACGACCGTCTCCTCCGTGTCGACGCCCAGGGCACGGGCCGCCGCGAGGTAGAGCGCGGGGGGCATCGTGGCGTCGAGCCGCGCGTCGAAGAGGTCCAGGAGGCCGGCGGACTGGAGCATCCCGGCGCCGTGCCTGCTCGCGGAGACGACCGCGGTCTTGAGGCCCATGGCGCGCGCCGCCTGGACGTAGCGGACCGTTCCCTCATACGTCTCCACGCGCTCCTGCTGGAGCAGCTCCGTCAGGAGTTCGGACTTGCGGTCGTTCAGCGCGTGGACCGTGCTCTCCGGCAGCGCGATGCCACGGGCGTCGATGAACGCGTGGATCCCCTCCAGCGCCGGCTTGCCGTCGAAGAAGCGGCTGTAGTCTCGCACCAGGTCGAAGGGGATGAAGGGCTGCCCGGAGGAGCGCGCGCGCTGCCGCAGGTAGTAGTCGCACAGCTGCTTCCAGGCTCGTGCGTGGAGGCTGGCGGTCTGGGTGAGGACGCCGTCGAGTCCAAAGAGGCAGGCGCGCGCGCGGGGTGGGAGCCCCAGCTTCGTCCGCGCGAGGGGCGGCTGGCCCAGGAGGAAGGTCTCGACCGCGTGGGCGAAGCCCTCCTCGTCGTTGGTGCGCGTGACGTGGCGCGCGAACCGCTGGACCTCGGGGCTGGCGTTGCCCATGGCGATGCCCATGCCCGCGGTGGTCAGCATGGGCAGGTCGTTGGCCATGTCCCCGATGGCCGCGATCTGCTCGAGCGGCAGCCCGAGGAGGCGCGCGGCCTCGCGCACGACCATCCCCTTGTTCGCTTCAGGGTGCGTGACGTCGACGTAGTAGGGCGTCGAGCGCGCCGCCGAGGCCTCCGTCCCCAGCCGCAGGGCGAGCTCGGCCTCGCACCGCGCGACCCGCTCCTTGTCCTCGCTCACCCCGACGAGCTTGATGGCGGCGTCGAGCACGCCGTGCAGGTCCGCGATGACGACCGGGTCGAACCCGACGTTGCTCTGCTCCCTCGCCACGCGGAAGGCGTTGGGGGCGCGGAGGAACCACTCCGCCCCCTGGTATACCCAGACATCCAGGCCCGCCTGGAGCATGAAGTCCACGGCCTGTCTGGCAATGGTGGGCGGCAGGGTCCGCTGCGCCAGCACCGTCGTCAGGTCGGGTTTGACGTACACGCCGCCGTTGAACGCAGCCAGGGGGGCCGTGAGCTTCAGCGGGGCCACCAGTCCTGCCATTCCGCGCGGCGGCCGCCCGCTCGTGAGGGTGAACAGGATGCCGCGGTCGCGCAGCCGGGCGACGGCGTCGCAGGTTCGCGCGGTGAGGAGCTTGTCCCGCGTCACCATGGTCCCGTCGACATCCGCGATGAGCAACTTGAGGGTCATGGTTGTCTCCAGCGCCCGCCCGCTCGCCGGCGTGACCGCGACACCGGGCGTCGCCAGTGACAGCGGGGTCCAGGGGGAAGATGGCAATCGCGGCGTGGGTCGCACCATCCCGTCCGGCGCTCAAAGGCAGCCCCGTTGCCGAGCGCCACCTCGCGGGTTGTCGGCACGTCAGGACGCCCCCAGCTTCACTCTCAGGAAGACGGGAGGAACACATGCCGACGATGCCAGGGCTCGGTGAAACCGCGCGAGCCATCATCGCTGATGGAATGGGCATCCTGGCTGCGGACGAGACGGTCTCCACGATCACGAAGCGCCTGACCGCGCGCGCGATCGAGTCGACCGCGGACAGCCGCCGCGCCTACCGGGAGCTGCTCTTCACGACGCCCGGCATCGCCGAGTTCATCGGGGGGACCATCCTGCAGGACGAGACGATCCGGCAGGACAGCGCGGCAGGCACTCCGCTGATCGAGCTGCTGGCGGACCGCGGCATCATCCCCGGCATCAAGGTCGATGCCGGTGTCCGCCCCCTGGCCGGCGCGCCGGGAGAGTCCATCACGGAGGGGCTCGACGGGCTCCGCGAGCGGCTTGCGGAGTACCGCGAGCTGGGGGCGCGCTTCGCCAAGTGGCGCGCGGTCTTCGTCATCCGCGCCGGGCTGCCCAGCGCGACGTGCATCCACGCGAACGCGCACGCGCTCGCGCGTTACGCCGCGCTCTGCCAGGAGCAGGGCCTGGTGCCCATCGTGGAGCCCGAGGTCCTGATGGACGGCGCGCATGCGCTCGAGCGGTGTGAGGACGTGACGGGGCGCGTGCTGCAAGCGGTCTTCAACGAGCTCTTCGTCGCGCGGGTGGCCCTGGAGGGGATGTTGCTCAAGCCGAACATGATCACCGCGGGCCAGGGCTTCGCGAGACAGGCTCCGGTGCGGGAGGTGGCGGAGGCGACGTTGCGCGTCCTGACCCACCATGTGCCGCCCGCGGTCCCCGGGGTCGTCTTCCTTTCCGGCGGACAGGACGCGGTCCTGGCCACGAAGCACCTCAACGCCATCAATGCGCTGGAGGGCCCGAAGCCCTGGAAGCTGAGCTTCTCCTTCGGTCGCGCGCTGCAGGACGAGGCGCTCGAAACCTGGAGGGGCCGGAGCGAGCAGGTGCCCGCCGCCCAGCGGGCGTTCCACCACCGCGCCTGGTGCGACAGCGCGGCGGTGCTGGGCGCCTACACCGCGGACATGGAGGGCGAGCCGGGCTTCGCCCCAGCCGAAGAAGCACACCCCACCCACCACTGATGAGAGGCATGTCATGGCACACCCCGAAGGGACGGAAGCGTCTGAGTATGGGCGGCCCTTGTCCGCAAGGGAGCACGGCCAGGGGCCCTCCGCACCAGGCCGCGAGCGGACCCGGGGCGGGGGACCGCTCACCGCCAGGGAAGTGGAGCTGATGAACGCGTACTGGCGCGCGTGCAACTACCTGGCGGTGGGGATGATCTACCTCCAGGACAACCCGCTGCTGCGGCGGCCCCTGGTGCCGAAGGACGTGAAGCACCGGCTGCTGGGCCACTGGGGCGCGAGCCCGGCGCTCTCGTTCACCTGGGTCCACCTGAACCGGCTCATCGTGGAGCAGAACCTGGACGTCATCTTCGTGGCCGGGCCGGGCCACGGCGCCCCGGGCGTGCTCGGGCCGGCGTACCTGGAGGGCACCTATTCGGAGGTCTATCCGGACAAGAGCCAGGACGCGGAGGGGATGCAGAAGTTCTTCAAGCAGTTCTCCTTCCCCGGCCACATCGGCAGCCACGTCACCCCGGAGACGCCGGGCTCCATCCATGAAGGCGGCGAGCTGGGCTACAGCCTCTCCCACGCGTACGGCATGGCCTTCGACAACCCGGACCTCATCGTCGCCTGCGTCGTGGGTGACGGCGAGGCGGAGACGGGGCCGCTCGCGACGGCCTGGCACTCGAACAAGTTCATCAGCCCCGTGCGGGACGGCGCCGTGCTGCCCATCCTGAACCTCAACGGGTACAAGATCGCCAACCCCACCATCCTCGCCCGCATCAGCCCGGAGGAGCTGGAGGCCCTGTTCGTCGGCTACGGCTACAAGCCCTACTTCGTCGAGGGCAGCGACCCGGCCCAGATGCACCAGAAGATGGCGGAGACCCTGGAGCAGGCCGTCGCGGAGATCCGCGCCCTGCAGAAGACGGCGCGGCTGACGGACACGCCGACGCGCCCCCGCTGGCCCATGATCGTCCTGCGCTCACCCAAGGGCTGGACCGGTCCGAAGGAGCTGGACGGGCACAAGCTGGAGGGCTCCTGGCGCTCACACCAGGTCCCCTTCGGCGCCGTGCGCGAAAACCCGGCGCACCTGAAGGCGCTCGAGGACTGGATGCGCAGCTACCGGCCCGAGGAGCTGTTCGACGCGGAGGGGCGGCTGATGCCGGAGCTCCGGTCGCTCGCGCCCAAGGGACACCGGCGGATGAGCGCGAACCCCCACGCCAACGGCGGCCTGCTCCGCAAGGCGCTCAAGCTGCCGGACTTCCGCGACTACGCGGTCAAGGTCGGCACACGCGGCACCACGCTGCATGAGAACACGAAGCCGCTCGGCGAGTTCCTGCGCGACATCATGCGCGACAACCCGGCGAGCTTCCGCGTCTTCGGCCCGGACGAGACCGCCTCCAACCGCCTCCAGGCCATCTACGAGGTGAGCGGGAAGACCTGGATGGCCAACCTGTTGCCGGAGGACGCGGACGGGGGCTACCTCGCGCGGGACGGCCGCGTGATGGAGATGCTGTCGGAGCACACGCTGCTGGGCTGGCTGGAGGGGTATGTGCTCACGGGGCGGCACGGCTTCTTCCACACGTATGAGGCGTTCGCCCACGTCGTGGACTCCATGTTCAACCAGCACGCCAAGTGGTTGGACATCAGCAAGAACCACGTGAAATGGCGGGCGCCGGTCGCCTCGGAGAACATCCTGCTGTCCTCGACGGTGTGGCGTCAGGACCACAACGGGTTCTCACATCAGGACCCGGGCTTCATCGACCTGGTGACGAACAAGTCCGGCACGGTCACGCGCATCTACCTGCCGCCGGACGCCAACACGCTGCTGGTGGTGGCGGACCAATGCCTGCGCAGCACCGACTGCGTGAACGTCATCGTCGCGGACAAGCAGAAGCACCTTCAGTTCACCAGCATCGACGAGGCCGTCGCCCACTGCGCCAAGGGGCTTGGCATCTGGAAGCGGGCCAGCACGGACGAGGACGCGGAGCCGGACGTCATCATGGCCTGCTGCGGCGACGTGGCGACGCAGGAGGCCCTGGCCGCCGCCTCCATCCTCCGCGCGCGCGCACCGAACCTGAAGCTGCGCTTCATCAACGTCGTCGACCTGTTCAAGCTGCAGTCGTCGGCGGACCACCCGCACGGGTCCACCCAACGTGAGTTCCAGGGCCTGTTCCCGCCGGGCAAGCCCATCATCTTCAGCTTCCACGGCTATGCCTCGCTCATCCACAAGCTGGCGTATCGCTTCATCGACCACGAAGACCTGCACGTGCATGGCTACCGGGAGAAGGGCAACATCAACACGCCCTTCGAGCTGGCGATCCTGAACGAGACCTCCCGCTTCCACTTGGTCATCGACGTCATCGACCGCGTGCCGGGGCTGACGGTGAAGGCGGGGCACCTGAAGGAGGAGATGAAGAACGCCATCCTCGACAACCTGGCCTACGCGCACGAGCACGGCCGGGACCGGCCTGAGATCGCCGACTGGACCTGGCCGGATTGATGAACAGTGGCTCACGCATGGCGCGGCGGTGCGCCATGCGTGAGCCCGTGCGCTACTGCCCCAGGACGACGCGGAAGATCCGCTCGTTGCTGTTGTTGGGGATGCTGTCCTTGTCACCCTGGTTGGTGGTGGTCAGCCACAGGTTGCCGTCCAGGGTCGGCTCGACGGTGCGCAGCCGGCCGTAGGTGCCCACGAAGAACTGCTGCACGTTGGTCAGGCTGGAGCCGCTGATGACCTCGCGGTAGAGGCGCGTGCCGCGGGCGCAGGCCACGTAGAGGACGTCGCGCACCACCGCGATGCCGGAGCAGGAGCCCTCCGCCGTGGAGTAGGTCTGCTTCGGCGCGATGTAGCCGGCCGTCGCGCAGCCCGACCCGCCCTGCGACACCGTGCCCTCGCAGTTCGGCCAGCCGTAGTTGCCGCCCTTCTGGATGAGGTTGGTCTCATCCATCACGGAGTTGCCGAACTCCTGCTCCCAGAGGCGGCCCTGCGAGTCGAACGCCAGCCCCTGCGGGTTGCGGTGGCCGTAGCTCCAGACGTAGTTGCCGAAGGGGTTGTCGGACGGGACCGTGCCGTCGGCGTTGAGCCGCAGCACCTTGCCGGCCAGGTTGTTGACGTCCTGCGCGTACGCGCCGTTCTGCGCATCCCCGGTGGACGCGTAGAGCTTGCCGTCCGGCCCGAAGCGCAGGCGCCCGCCGTTGTGGAACTTGTTGCGGCCGATGCCCTGGAGCAGCACCTGGAGCGACGCGGTGTTCAGGGTGCCGTTCTCATACCGCAGGCGCACGATGCGGTTGTCGGTGGGGGAGGTGTGCATCACGTACAGCCACCGGTCGGTAGAGAAGGTGGGGGAGAGGGCCAGCCCCATCAGCCCGCCCTCGCCGTCGGTGCTCTGCACGTTGGGGACGGTGCCCACGGACGTCTTCTGGCCCGTCGCCGGATCCAGGCGAACGATGTCCTGCGCGTCCCGGCGGCCGTAGAGCACCGAGCCGTCCGGCAGGTTCACCAGGCCCCACGGGATGTCCGTGTCGGTGGCGACCTGGGTGACGGAGCAGACGGGGTTCGCGCAGGCCTGGCCGGTGGTGACCGTCGCCGCCGGGCTCTGGGCGGACGCGTTGCCCTGGGCGTCACGCGCGAGCACGGCGTAGCTGTAGGCCGTGTTCGGGGACAGGCCGCTGTCGACGAAGGTCGTCCCGGGCGGCGAGCCAGACGACGTGCCAATCTTCACGCCCCCGCGGAACACGTCGTACGCGGTCACGCCCACGTTGTCGGTGGACGCGCTCCACGTCACGGTCACGCTGGTGCCGGAGGCGGTGGCGGTGACGCCGGCCGGAACGGTGGGCGCCTGCGTGTCCACCTGGCACGGCGGCGGGGTGATGGAGAGCGTGGCGCTGCCCTGGGAGACATTGCCCGCCGCGTCCCGCGCATTCACATACAGGCCCCAGGTCGCGCCGGGGACCACGGTCAGCCCGGTGGACACGACCGCGCCGGAGACGGACTTCATGAGCTGACCGTCGTGGTAGACGTCGTAGAAGGCGACGCCCTCGTTGTCCGTGGACGGGGACCAGGAGAGCGTGGCCGTGTTGCACGTCACGTTGGACAGCGCGAGCCCCGTGGGCACGGTGGGGGGCTGGGTGTCGGGCGGCAGCGACCACTGCTGGTTCGTCTGGCCGTTGCAATTCCAGACGACGACCTTCGAGCTGTTGGCGGTGGCCTGGCCGGACACGTCGAGGCACAGCGCGGACGCGGTGTGGACGACCGCGCCGTTGGCGTTGCGGACCCACCGCTGGTTCGCCGTCCCATCGCAGACGACGCTGACGGCCCGGGCTCCGGCGCCGGCGGTCTCCGGCTGGATGCACCGGGCGCCGTCGAACACGCGCAGCTCGCCCTCGGGCGTGAACAGGAACCGTTGGTTCGCCTGCCCGTGGCAGTCATAGATGTGGAGCTCCTGCCCCGGCGTCTGGCTGTTCTGCGCCACGTCGAGGCAGCGGCCGGACTGCACGCCGATGAGCCGGGTGCCCGCGGTCACCGCGGCGTCCTGTGCCTGGAGTTCGGGGGCGTCCTCCGGCTTTCCTTCACAACCCACGACGGCGACCAGGAGTCCGGCCACCAGGTAACGAATGTGCATCGAGAGGCTCCTTTGCATTCCTCTTCTTTCACGGAATTCAAGGTGTCCCTCAAGTGAACTCTCCGGGATGTTTGCCCGGGTGTCCACCGGCCCACGTCCCTGGATGCTCCTCTCGCTCACTGAGACGTCAGGAGCCGTCCCCAGCTTCCATGGGGACGGGCTCCCGGGCCGTGCAGGCTCACTACGTGTGGCAGACCAGATACTGAGACGTGGTGGAGGCGGTATTCACCGCGCACCACAGTGACTTGCTGGACGTGTTCCCCCATGTGTCCTTGGCGGTGACCGAGAACGGCAGCTCCGTCTGGATGGTGGTCGTGCCAGGGATGTTCCACAGCACGGACCAGGGTGCCTGGGTCAGCGTGGTGGTGAAAGCGGGCGTCACCAGCCCGCCGGTGAGGGTGACGGATTGGATGCCGCGGGGGTCGCTCACGGGCTCCGCTGAGACGAGGTACGCGCGGCGCGAGCCGTAGACCGTGAGGTTGATGGTGGGACCGGTGTTGTCCGCTGTCACCGTGCGCGTCTCCGGAGAGCTGGAGACGCCGTTGATGTCCGTGCACTGGAACAGCAGCGAATAGTCCCCGTCCGTCCGGCCCGAGGTGTCGACCACGAACTCGTAGGGCGCGGTGGTGTCCGTCTGGGTGATGACCCCGCCCTCACGCAGCTCCACGTGGTGCACCCCTTCCGTGTCCGTGCACTGCACGGTGAACTTCGGCTTCTTCGGCAGGGTGTCGTCCCGGGTGATGCCCGTGATGACCGGCGGGGTGAGGTCCTTGACGAACGCCGTCTGGAAGTTCGTCGTGTTGCCGCACTGGTCGCTGACGATGGCCTGGAACGTGTGCGCCCCCGCGGCCATCGCCTCACCGAAGTCCAGCACGTAGGACGGCGTCGTGGGCTGCGCCACCAGGTTGGCGTCCACATACAGCGCATACGGATACTCGAGACCGCAGCCATCCGCCGCGCTGAAGGTCAGCCGCACCAGGGCGCCCAGCTGGGTCTTGGCGAAGCTCACCGTCGGAGGCCTGCGGTCGAGCGGGGCCCCCTGGGACACGGTCTGCTTGTTACCGAAGGTGTCCGTCACCTCCACGATGAGGTTGTGGACCAGCGGATCCGTGGGCGTGTAGCTGGCCTGGTACGTGGTGGCGGGGTTCGTCCGCGTGGCGAACACGATGCCGTCCACCTTGAAGTCCACGCGCGCCACCGGGGAGGCGTCGCTCACCGAGACATTCACCGGGAACGGAGACTCGTCCCCCGTGCCCACCGTCATCGTCACGCTGGGGGGCGTGTTGTCCACCTTCAAGGTGTCGTGGCGGACGGTGACGTTCATGTATTCGTCGTAGACCCGGATGACCAGGTCGTGGGTGCCATCGGTCCAGGTGGAGGTGTCCAGCGCCTGTTCGTAGGGGGGAACGAAGATGCCGTACAGGAACCGGCTGCCGTCGAGGAAGTCCACGGTGCGGATGCCGGAGGTGTCCCTCGGGATGACGGTGTAGAAGGGCTGCTTCGGCGTACCGGAGCGGAGGAAGGAGAAGTCGGGCGGGGTCTTGTCCAACACGACCGTCACCGTCCTCGTGGCCAGGTTCTGCCAGTAGTCCCACGCCTGCAATTGGACCGTGTGGCTTCCACCGGCCAGCGCGGTGCCCGGGAGGGTCTGCGTGAACTGCCAGCCGGCCAGCGACTTGATCTGCGTGCCGCCGTCCAGCACCAGCCGCGGCGCGGTGGTGTACTGCCCCGGCACCTCGGCGTCGGTGATGGTGCCGGTGCACTCGATGTCCTCGTTCACCTGCCGGCAGCTCAGCGTCGTCTGCGGCGGCACGGAGTCCGGCTTGTAGCCGACGTTGACGGCCGCGAACGCGCGGGCCACGGCCAGCATCCGGGGGCCTCCCTGCACGCCGTCCCGTGTGGTCGCCGCCGCGAGCGCCGCCTGGCGGGCATCCAGGTAGTCCGAGCCCAGGGGCATCAGCTGCACGGCGAGCGCCCAGATGCGCAGCGCCTCCGCGGCCCCCACGCCGCTGAACCCTTCGGGCACCAGGTAGGAGTACCACGGGCTCTGGGGCTGGGAGCTGGCGCCATAGGCCAGCAGCAGGAACATCCGGCTCAGGGGGCCCGAGGAGAAGTGCTCGTCCGCGAAGCCGATGGAGTCGAACCACTCCGGATACATGGGCGACAGGAGGTTGCGGGACACGACGCCCGTCTCCTCGGCGACGGTGAGGTTCGAGGTCTTCACCGTCACCCCATCGATGTTCGTCGACGTGGACGACACCCGCTTCGCGTCGCGCAGCAGTTCGGTGACGAAGCCGAAGATGTCTCCCGTTCCCTCGTTCAGTCCGGCCTGCTCCGAGCCACTGGATGGAACGTCCGAGGGGTCACCCGCCAGCTCCCGGGCGAAGAAGTCATGGGCCAGCTCGTGGCCCACGACGTCGGTGGTCGTGAACGGGGTTTTGGGACTGGCATTGAGGGCGCGATAGCCGAACCGGATGGCGGGTTCGGTTTCGTCGGGGTCATAGAAGGCGTTCTCCGCGGGCACGTGCACCCGGACGCGGAAGGTCGTGCCGTTGCCCGTCGGGCCCGCGCGCCCCAGGAAGGTCTCGTAGACGGACCAGGCCAGGCCCACGGCGTGGTAGGCGTCCACCGCCGCGGTCTCTCCATTGGTCCCGAGCGGGCCCCCTCCACTGTAGCGGAGCCCGTCGCCAAAAATCAGGTCCGCGCTCTGGTAGAGCTCGTAGGTGCCGCTCCTTGGCGACTGGGGAACGTACGCCTCGTAGTCGTTGTTGTGCGCATCCCGCAGCCGGTTGACCTGCCCGTAGGTCTCATAGAACGCGACGAACGAGATCGGGCCCGCGTAGTAGCCCGTGCCCCGCGCCTTCTTGAACTGCCCCGCCAGGCCCGTGTGTTCGAGCGGCTCCAGGCGCAACACCTCGCCGGAGCGGGCATCCACCTGCGCGCTCCACCGCCGCCGCGCGTCCCCTCCCGTGGAGAGCTTCAGCCGGTAGATGAGCCGCAGGCCCGTCACCACCCGCTCGAAGTCCGCGGCGTTCCGGGGGCCGGCGACGCGCGGCGCTGCCTCCTTCCGCAGCTGGCGCGCCTCGGTGGGCAGGAGCACGAGCCGAGCGGATTCCACCTTCGCGCTGGAGTCCTTCATCGCCGCGAGCGCGGCGTCCCGGGCCTGGGCCTCGGTGAGCCGGGCCTCCGTCTCCACGGCCCCGGTGGGCTGGAAGCGGACGTTGGAGAAGAGGGTCTGGTCCAGTGCCGTCTTCGCTTCCAACCCCCAGATGGGCACGCCCCGGAAGTGGAGCGCCTGCCGCCGCCCCTGCGCGTCCGGTACCAGTGACACATCCTTCGGGTCGAAGCCGCGCTCCGCCACGAGCTGCTCGGCCCGCGTCCGGACCGGAGCCTTTTCGGGCTCCGAGGCGTCTTCCGACGACGTGGGACCACAGCTCAGACACAACAAGGCAAGGCTGCCCCGCAGCCATGAACGCAATCGCATGGAACTCCCCCTCTGCCGGACTCGTGAAGACATCCAGCACCCGTGATTGCATGATTTACTGATTTATTGCAATCCCACCCACGGCGCGCGAGTGCCCGGCCCCCGCCGCCGGTAGCGCGCGCTACTTCTTCGCGCCCCGGCCCTTGAACAGCTTCTGGCCCAGGGTGAAGAGCAGCACCAGCACGGCGCCGGCGCCCAGCCCCACCGCGGCGTTGATCAGCATGGGAGCGAGCCCGCCCAGGACGCTGCCCACGCCCGGCACGCGCCCGGCCCAGGCGGAGAAGGACTCCTCCGCGTGGTGCAGGCCGGAGATGCCGTGCACGAGGATGCCGCCGCCCACCAGGAACATGGCCGCCGTCCCCGCCACGGAGAGGAACTTCATCAGCCACGGCGCCGCGCGGAGGATGCCCCTGCCCAGGCCGCTCGCGAAGCCCCCGCCCTTGCGGCTGAGGTACAGCCCCGCGTCGTCCAGCTTCACGATGCCCGCCACGAGCCCGTACACCCCCACCGTCATGATGAGGGCGATGCCCACCATCACCGTGACGCGGGTGGCGAAGTCCGCGTCCGCCACCGTGCCCAGCGTGATGGCGATGATCTCCGCGGAGAGGATGAAGTCGGTGCGCACCGCGCCCTTGATCTTGTCCTTCTCCAGCGCGACCGGGTCCACGTTCGGATTCGTCAGGGCCTCGCGCAGCCCGGCGCGGTGCGCGTCGTCCTCTTCCTTGCTGTGCAGGAACTTGTGCGCCAGCTTCTCGAAGCCCTCGAAGCAGAGGAACGCGCCGCCCACCATCAGCAGCGGCGTCACCAGCCAGGGCACCAGCGCGCTGATGGCCAGCGCCGCCGGCACCAGGATGGCCTTGTTGACCAGGGAGCCCTTCGCCACCGCCCACACCACGGGCAGCTCGCGGTCCGCGTTCACGCCCGTCACCTGCTGCGCGTTGAGCGCCAGGTCGTCACCCAGCACGCCCGCCGTCTTCTTCGCCGCCACCTTCGTCAGGATGGAGACGTCATCCAGGATGGTCGCGATGTCGTCGATGAGCGCAATCAGGCTGCTGCCTGCCATGGAGGTCTTCCGGGAGAGGAGGGTGGTGACGTCGTCTACGGGCCTTTTGGATTAGCACAGCCCGGGGGGGCCGTGCTCCAGGGACCGGAGGTCACCCTCCCAGCGGCACGTCCAGCGGCAGCACCGTGGTGAAGGTGGCGCCTCCGCCCTCCGTGGGCTCCAGGTGGATGCTGCCCCCGTGGGCCTCCGCGATGTGGCGGGCCATCCACAGGCCCACCCCGAAGCCGCCGTGGTGGTTCGCGGAGACCGCGCGCTCGAAGCGCCCGAAGACGCGCTCCTGGTCCTCCTGCCCCACCCCGTCGCCATGGTCCCGGACCGCCAGGCTCACCCGGCCCGCCGCGCGCGCCACGTGGACCTCCACGGGCCTGCCCGTCCCGAACTTGAGGGCGTTGTCCACCAGGCTGTCGAGCAGCTGCTCCAGCCTCGCCCGGTCGAAGCGCCCCACCACCGGCAGGGGCGCCTCCAGGGTGAGGACGCAGTCCGCGCGAAGGGCCTTCTCCCGCGCCCGCGCCACGACGGCGGCCGCGAGCTGCGCCAGGTCCACCTCCTCGCGGGAGAGGTCCAGCGGCCCGGTGACGAACTCCGACACGTCGACCAGCTGCTCCACCAGGCGCGCCAGGCGCTGGAGATGCTTCTGCGTCGTGCGCGCCTTGCCCCGGGTGGCCTCCGGCGCCACGTCCGCGTCCGGGACGTCCAGGCTCCGCACCAGGGACTGGATGTTGAGCGACAGGGCGCTCACGGGCGTGCGCAGCTCGTGGCTGACCAGCCGGAGGAACTCGTCGCGCGCCCGCAGGGACTCGCGCAGCGAATCCCGCTCCACCTCGTTGCGGACCACCTCCCGGCGCACGCGGGCCATGTCCAGCTGGGTGCGCACCCGCACCAGCAGCTCGCGCGCGGAGAAGGGCTTCACCAGGTAGTCATCCGCGCCGCTCTTCAGGCCCTCCACCGTGGCCTCGTCGCCCGCGCGCGCGGACAGCAGGATGATGGGGATGGCGCGCGTGCGCTCGTCGGCGCGCAGCGCGC
Source organism: Corallococcus caeni (assembly GCF_036245865.1). Classification (NCBI taxonomy): domain Bacteria; kingdom Pseudomonadati; phylum Myxococcota; class Myxococcia; order Myxococcales; family Myxococcaceae; genus Corallococcus; species Corallococcus caeni. Next base: position 206,609 of record NZ_BTTW01000006.1, read on the forward strand.
GCACCAGGCCGAAGCCGTCCAGCACCGGCATCATCACGTCGGAGAGGATGAGGTCCGGCGGCCGGACGCGCGCCTGCTCCAGCGCGTCCTGCCCGTTCCTGGCGGTCTCCACGTGCGGGAAGTCGTGCTTGAGCAACCCCGTGACGTAGGTGCGCAGGTCGGCGTTGTCGTCCACGAGCAGGATGCGGGCGCGCGCGAGCTCCGCGGAGGTCTCCGGCGAGAGGGGCTCCAGCGTGCGGTCGTCGCCAGGGACGTCCGGGGCGATGACGTCCGTGGCCCAGCGGCGCGCCTCCTCCACGAAGAGGGCGGCGCCCGTGGGCACCGGGCCCGGCCGCAGGGAGCGCTCGACGCGCTCCGGGGGCAGGTGGGCCGTCCCCTGGGGCAGCCGCACGGTGAAGGTGGTGCCCTGGCCGAGCGCGCTCGTCACCGCGACACCGCCCCCGTGCAGCTTCACCAGCTCCTGCACCAGCGCCAGGCCGATGCCCGTCCCCTCGTGGCTGCGGCCCTGGGTGACGCGGACGCGGTAGAAGCGCTCGAAGACGCGCGGGAGCTCCTCCTCGGGGATGCCCACCCCCGTGTCCTCGACGCGCAGGACGGCCTGCGCGTCCTCCCAGCGCAGGCTCACGCGGATCTCCCCGTGGTGGGTGTACTTCACCGCGTTGGAGAGCAGGTTGAGGACAACCTTCTCCCACATCTCCGGGTCCACGTAGACGGGCTCGGGCAGGGGCGGGCAGTCCACCACCAGCCGCAGGCCCGCGCTCTCCACCGCGGACTGGAAGGCGCTCGCGAGGCTCGTGGTGAAGGAGGCCAGGTCCACGGGCGCGTACCGGGCCTGGGCCCGCCCCGCCTCCATGCGGGAGAAGTCGAGCAGCGTGTTGACCATCTTGAAGAGCCGCAAGGCGTTGCGGCGCACCAGCTCCAGCGGCTCTCCCTCCAGCGCCTTCGGCGTCCGCGTCAGCGCGTCCTCGACGGGCCCGAGGATGAGCGTGAGCGGCGTGCGGAACTCGTGGCTGACGTTGCTGAAGAACGCGGTCTTCGCCGCGTCCAGCCGGGCCAGCTCCTCGGCCCGCTGCTTCTCCTGCTCGTAGGCGCGAGCGCTGGAGATGCTGGCGGACAGCTGCCGCGCCAGCAGTTGCAGGAAGCCCCGGTACTCGTCGTCCAGCGCGCGCAGAGGGCTCAGGCCCGACACCAGCACCGCCAGGGTGTCGGTCTCCGCGCCCATGGGCACCGGGAGGAGGAGGGCGCGCGTCGTGGGCTCGGGCCAGGGGCCGCCGGGGAGGGGACCGAAGCGCAGTGCCAGGTCCTCCAGCAGGACCTCCTGCCGCGTCTCCGCGACGCGCGCGAGGGGCCAGGAGGACGTGTCGCCCGCCGCCAGCGTCACGGGCGCGGCGGCCAGCCCGCGCTCCAGGCCCGCGCAGCTGACCCGCCGCGCCTGCTCCGCCTTCACCACGTAGAGCAGCGCGAAGGGAACGTCGTGCGCCGCCTGCGCGAGGACGGCCTCCAGCGAGCGGTAGACGCCCTCGACCGTCTTGTCCAGCGCCGTGCGGATGGACAGCTCCCGGAGGATGGCCAGCCGCCGGTCCCCCACCACCTGCCGCGTCGTCTCGCTGGCGATGGCGAACATGCCGGCGATCTCCCCCGACTCGCCGATGGTCGGGTTGTAGGACCAGGTGAAGTAGGACTCCTCCCGCAGGCCGCCGGGGCGGCGCGCGAAGTTGACGTTCCCGTCCTCGATGTAGATGGGCTCGCCCGTGTCCTGGGCGCGCTGGATCAACGGGCCCAACTGCCCCCACTCCTCGACGAGCGCCTCGCTGCCGCGCGCGCCCAGCGTCTGGGGATGCTTCGCCCCCAGGATGGGCCGGAACGGGTCGTTGTAGAGCATCCGCAGCTCGGGGCCCCAGAAGAGGATGATGGGGTAGGGCGAGCGCAGCATCGTGCTGACGGACGTCCGCAGGGACTGAGGCCACTGCTCGGGCGTGCCCAGCGAGTTGGTGGACCAGTCATGGGCCCGCATCATCGCGCCCATGTCGCCGCCGTGCTGGAGGAAGGGCTCCTCCGTGGCCGGCCGCGCCGACGGCGTGGGCTCCGGGAGGGGCGCGCGCGGGGCGGGCGTGGCGGCGGACCGGGGCCGCTGTTCGCGCGGAAGGGTGAAGTGGAAGGTGGTGCCCCCGCCCTGTCCGCTCTCCACCCAGACGTGCCCGCCGTGGCTCTCCACGATGCCCTTCGTGATGGAGAGGCCCAGGCCATGACCGTCGCGCCGCCGCTGCGACGCGTGCCAGTAGCGGTCGAAGAGGTGCGGCTGCACGCTGGCGGGGATGCCCGGGCCGGTGTCCGCCACGCTGAAGCGCAGGTCGTCCGTGCCGGGCTCGCTCCCCACCCGCAGGAGGAGGCTGCCCCCGGAGGGGGTGAACTTGAGCGCGTTGGACAGCAGGTTCCCGAGCGCTTGGAGGAGGCGCTCCCGGTCGCACCACAGGGTGAGCCCGGGCTCCTGCTCCACGATGAGGCGCAGGCCCTTCTCCGTCGCCTGGGGCTCGAAGAGCTCCCGGGCATCGCGCAGCAGTGCCTCCACCGGCTGCGGGCGGAGCTCGATGGCGAGCGTGCCCGTGTCGATGCTCGCCAGGTCGAGCAGGTCCTCGATGAGCCGGTTCATCCGGTCCACGGAGCGGCGGATGGCGTCGGCCTGCTTGCGCGCGCGGGCGGTCGCCTCGGATTCGGGCGGCAGCCGCTGGAGCAGCTCCGTGGCGGCGCGGATGGCGGTCAGCGGCGAGCGCAGGTCATGGCTGACGACGGCGAGCGTCTCCTCGCGCAGCCGCGTGGCGCGGCGGGACTCCTCCAGCAGCCGCTCCGCCTCCGCCGCGTGCGCGCGCTCCGCGAGCAGGGTCTCCCGCCGCAGCCGCGCGACCGTGAGCTGGGCGTTGACGCGCGCGAGGAGCTCGTTCGCGGAGAAGGGCTTGACCAGGTAGTCGTCCGCGCCGCTGTCGAGCCCCTCGATGGTGGCCTCCTCGCCCGCGCGCGCGGACAGCAGGATGATGGGGATGGCGCGCGTGCGCTCGTCGGCGCGCAGGGCCTGGACCAGCTCCAGGCCATTCACCCCTGGCATCATCACGTCGGAGAGGATGAGGTCGGGCGGATGGGCGCGCGCGGCGGCGAGCGCGGCCCCGCCCTCGCTCACCGCCTCCACGCTCCAGCGGGGTTCCAGCAGCCGGGTCAGGTAGGCGCGCAGGTCCGCGTTGTCGTCCACCACCAGGACGCGGGCGTCCGCGCGGACGGTGGATTGCGGCGCGACGGGCGCGGCGGCGCTCCACTGGGAGATCTCCGCGAGGAACGCACCGGGGCCGATGCCGGTGGACGGGAGCGCCGGCTCCTGCGCGTCCGGCTTCCGGGGAAGGTGCGCGGAGCCGGTGGGCAGGAGGACGTGGAAGGTGCTCCCCTGTCCTGGCGTGCTGGTCGCCGTCACGCGCCCCCCGTGCAGGTGCACCAGCTCCTGCACCAGCGCCAGGCCGATGCCGGTGCCCTCGTGGCTGCGCCCCCGCGCGCCCTCCACGCGGTGGAAGCGCTCGAAGACGCGGGGCAGCTCCTCCTCCGGGATGCCGATGCCCGTGTCCTGGACGGTGAGCTCCACCTGCTCGCCGAGCCACTTCAGCGCGACGCGGATCTCCCCCTGGAAGGTGAACTTGAAGGCGTTGGAGAGGAGGTTGAGGACGACCTTCTCCCACAGGGAGGGGTCCACGTAGACGGGCTCGGGCAGCGCCGGGCAGTCCACGCGCAGGGTGAGCCCGGCGGCGGTCATCGCGGAGTCGAAGTTGCTCGCCAGGTCCACGGTGAGCGCGGAGAGGTCCGTCGGGACGAAGGACACCCGGGCGCGCCCCGCCTCCAGGCGGGCGAAGTCGAGCAGCGTGTTGACCAGCTTCTGCAGGCGCAGGCCGTTGCGGCGCACCACCTCCTGGCGCTCCCGCTGCGCTGGAGGCAGGGGCTGCCGGTCATCCGCGAGGCCGTCCTCGATGGGGCCCAGCATCAGGGTCAGCGGCGTGCGGAACTCGTGGCTCACGTTGCTGAAGAAGGCCGTCTTCGCGCGGTCCAGCTCCGCCAGGGCCTCCGCCCGCTTCTTCTCCTCTTCGTAGGCGCGGGCGTTGCCGAGCGCCGTCGCGAGGTGGTCCGCCACCAGCCCCAGGAACCCGCGGTAGTCGTCGTCCGGGGCGCGCCTCGCGCTCACGCCCGCCACGAGGAAGCCATAGGGGTGCTCGGCGCCAGCCCGCGTGATGGGGAAGAGCCACGCCGTGCGGGGAGACTCCGGCCACCTGCCGCCGGGCAGCGGCCCGAAGCGCGCCTGCACGTCCGGGACGAACCGGGGTCCCTGGGCGGCGGTCGCCTCCGCGAAGGGCCACGCGGCGCCGTCGGTGCCGAAGAGCGCGGCGGGCGTGGCGGTGTCCTGGCCCCAGCCCGCTGTCGCCACCAGCTCCAGGCCCTGGCCTGGGTCCCCCTGGCGGTACAGCAGGGCGAAGGGGATGTCGAAGCCGTTGGTCTCCAGCGCGGCCGCCGCTTCGCGCCAGGCGTCCTGTTCGCGCTTCACCGTCCCCGCCCGTGCCGCCAGGTCCCGCAGCGTCCGCAGCCGCCGCTCGCCCAGCACCCGGCCGGTGGTCTCCGTCAGGGTGACCAGCACGCCCCCGACACCGCCGGTCTCATCCCGGATGGGGCTGTAGGAGTAGGTGAAGTAGCACTCCTCGAGGTAGCCGTTGCGGTCCAGCGGCAGCATCCAGTCCTCGGAGCCGACCGCCGTGCCCTGCCTCACGCCCTCGAACATCGGGCCGATGATGTGCCAGCTCTCCGCGAAGGTGCTCTGCGCGCTGTGGCCCATGGCGGCCGGGTGCTTCGTCGCGCCCAGCACCGGGCGGTAGCCGTCGTTGTAGAACTGGACCAGGTGGGGTCCCCACGCGATGTACATGGGGAAGCGCGACTCCAGCAGGATGCTCACCGCCGTGCGCAGGGACTGGGGCCACGTCCCGGGCGCTCCCACGGGAGTCCGCGTCCAGTCGATGGAGCGCATGAGCGCGCCCATCTCGCCTCCGCCCTCGAGCACCGCCGCTGCCTCGCGGTGGCGCACGTCCGACGTCTCGGGTTCGCTGGAGGCAGTGACGCTCGGGCGGGGCGAGGAGCTCATCAAGAGCGTTCGTTACCACACGCGCAAACGGGGCAGGCGGAGCGCCTGGAACGAAGGTTGGCCCCTCGACGCAGGCTCTGGAGGCCGACCGTCCGGCCCCCAACCCGGGCACGGCTGCTCGCGTGCCCTCCGGCAAGGCGAGCGGACGCTCATCGCCCCCGGCGCGCGGCGTCGACGCTCCAGATGCCCGAGCCGTGCGCGGCGATGTAGAGGAACCCGAAGCAGTAGAGCGCCGCGAGCTCGCCCTGGTTCACGATGGGCATGAGGTTGCCCCCGTGAGGCGCCACGTGCCCGAGGAAGAAGGCGAACGCCATCGTGCCGCTGGCGATGAACGCCGCGGGGCCGGCGAACAATCCGAGCGCGATGAGCGCGCCGCCCACGAACTCGATGATGCCCGCGCCGTAGACGACGAACGGCGGCGCCCCCGGGGGCACGCCGCCGAACAGGCCGAAGAGCTTCTGAAGACCGTGCTGCATGAACATCAGCCCGGCCATGATCCGGAGCAGCGCGTAGATGCGTTCAGCGTGGGGCCGCAGGAAACCCATGACGTCCTCCGAGCGTGGCGAAGCGCGCAGTGTACGGCCGCCCCGTCCGCGTCGCGGTCACCCGGGGCGCGTGCCCGGTGATTGGGAGGCCCGGCGTCAGCGCGTGAACAGATGCCCGTGGGCGCTCGGACCGGCGGCGCGCAGTTGCTCCCGCGCGGCATCGATGGTTTCGAGCAGGGCGATGCTGCGCTCGAGCGGATGCAGGGGTGACTCCCTGCGTCCCTCGGCGATGTGACTCGCGACAGCGACGGCCTGCCAGGCGAGACCCTCGCTGCCCTGGAGCCCGGAGGGGTCGGTCCAGCGCAGCCGCTGGTCCGACCTCGCGGCCTTCAGCGTGAAGCCGCCGGGTGTGAAGAAGCGCGAGTCGAGCTGGAGGCGCGCATGCGTCCCCGCGATGACGGCCTCCTGGGGCGTCTCCGCGAAGAGGGTGGTGTGCAGCAGCGCCTGGGCGCCCATGGCGTAGGTAAGGACGAGGGCCGCCTGCCCATCCACCCCGGTCTGGGTGAGGGAGCCCGTGGCGTGGACGTGCGGGGGCGGGCCCAGCACGAAGTGCGCGAGCCAGATGGGATAGATGCCGATGTCGAGCAGGGCGCCCCCGCCGAGCGCGGGGTTGAAGACGCGGCCTTCGGGGTCGAAGTCGAAGCGGCCGCCGAAGTCCGCCGCGACGAGCCGGATGTCCCCGAGCACGCCGTCACGCAGCAGCCGTTCGATGAGCAGCGTCTGGGGGAGGAAGCGGGACCACAGGGCCTCCATCGCGAAGACGTTCGCGGCGCGAGCGGCCCGGGCGATGTCGCGGGCCTCGGCGGCGTTGAGCGCGAGCGGCTTCTCCACGAGGACATGCTTGCCGGCGGCGATGGCGAGCAGGGCCTGGCGCTTGTGCTCGCTGTGGGGAGACGCCACGTAGACGATGTCGACGTCGGGGTCGCGGACGAGCTGCTCGTAGGACGCGTGGACGCGCGGGATGCCGTACTGCGCGGCGAAGCGTGAGGCGCGCTCCGGGTCGCGAGAGGCGACCGCGTGGACGCGCTGGTCGGTGTGCCGATGCAGGGCCCAGACGAAGCCCCCCGCGATCCGGCCGGGCGCGAGCACGCCCCAGCGCAGCACGGGACCTCCACGCAAGGGGATGGCGTCAACGGAGGGGAGGGCGGTCGGGAAGGAGCTCACGGCGCCGAATCTAGCCCCCAGACTCGGGTCCCCGTCACACCCGCCGGCGCAGCGGCTCCTGAGCGGAGCGCCAGGGCGCCGAAGCACCGCCCGCCAAAGACAGCTCTGGCCCGTTTTCGCCGGGATTGGCAGACATTTAGGATGCTCCTGGCCACGTCGTCGTGCCCGGATGGGCCAGGAGCCAGGAATGTCGCCGACGCTGAAGTGGGTGCTCGGAGCTCTCGTGGGACTTCCGTTGATGTGCTGCGGTTGCGGCGGCATGTGGTTCCGGAGCCAGTTTCCCCATGAGGAGGCATTGGCGCGGGTGGTGAACCACCGCCAGGTGGTCCAGTCGCTGGGCTCGCCCGTGAGTGGCGGCTTCTTCTTCTCCGGCAGGACCCAGTCTCGCAACGATGACGCGCTCGCCGAAATGGAGATTCCGCTCTCCGGAAGCAAGCAGGACGGCGTGCTGCATGTGAAGGCCGTTCAGACAAGCAAGGTCTGGGGTTTCAGCCGCCTTCGCGTGGTGGCGCAGGACGGCAAGGTGATCAACGTCCTCAACGAATATTGAATGGGAAGAAGGTTTTGCGGCTCAATGTCCAACCATTGACACCTGCCTGCGGGGCTCCCAGCATGGGCGCCCCGTATGACAAAGACCGGCTCTCGAAAATCCCTGTTCACGAGGGCGCTGTGCGCCGTCCTCCTGCTCTCACTCGCGGCCTGTGGAGGTGACACCGCCACGGACGCCGACGCGGGCCCCCGGCCCGATGCCTCGACTCCGGACGCCGGTTCCCATGTGGACGCCGGAGTGGATGCGGGGACGCAGCCCGATGAGGATGCAGGCACGGACGCGGGCCCCACGGATGCCGGGACGACGGACGCGGGCAGCACGGACGCAGGCACCACCGATGCCGGCACCCTGGATGCCGGAACGACGGACGCGGGCACCACCGATGCTGGCACCGGCCCTGTCGATGCGGGCTCCCCGTCCAGCTGTGGCGATGGGGTGAAGGAGGGTGACGAGGGCTGTGACGACGGGGACACCAAGAGCGGCGATGGTTGCAGCGCGAGCTGCCAGGTCGAGCAGGGGTGGAACTGTGGCGCCACCGGCCTGAGGTGCCACGCCGCGCGCTGCGGCGACGCCATCATCGCGGCCCCGGAGGAATGCGAGGACGGCAACACGGCCAGCGGCGATGGCTGCAACGACAGCTGCCGGCTGGAGCAGGGCTACAAGTGCGACGGCGTGGGCAAGACGTGCGTGAAGACGACCTGCGGTGACGCCAAGACGGAAGGCACCGAGCAGTGCGACGACGGCAACAACGACCTGGGCGATGGCTGTTCGCCGTCGTGCCAGCTGGAGCCCCGCTGCACGGGAGGGAATTGCACGAACGTCTGCGGCGATGGCGTCCTCGCTGCCGACGAGCAGTGTGACGACGGCAACCTGCGCGAGTTCGACGGCTGCTCCTCCGTCTGTCAAATCGAGGAGGGTTTCAGTTGCCCCCGCATTCCTCCATCTCCTCCGTCCATGCTGACGCTTCCCATCGTCTACCGCGACTTCCGGGGGAAGGACCTGCCCGGCGGCCACATCGACTTCGAGAACGCGACCGGGGCGGAGACCGGCATCGTCCAGTCCACCCTGGGGCCGACCGGCAAGCCCGCCTATGCCAAGACAGGCGTCTCCTCCGCCACGACGCATGGGCAGGTGGCGTTCGATCAATGGTTTCACGACGTGACCAACGTCAACCAGACCGTCGCTTCCACGATGCGCATGAATCAGACGTCTCCCACCACCTACCTGTTCGAGGACCTGACCTTCTTCCCGCTCGACAACGCGGGCTGGGTGGCCCGGGGAGAGGAACCGCTTCGTTCGGACAGCGCGGGGACTCCGCGCAACTTCAGCTTCACCAGCGAGACGCGCTTCTGGTTCGAGTACCGGGGCGTGGAGCGGATCGACTTCACGGGGGACGACGACGTCTGGATCTTCGTCAACGGGCGGCTCGCCATCGACATGGGAGGGGTTCACGGCAGCGCGTCCGGGAACGTGGACCTGGCGGCCCGGGCCGCCGACTTCGCCCTCCAGCCGGCCCACATCTATGAGGTCGCCGTGTTCCAGGCGGAGCGCCACACGACGGGCTCGAACTACGGGCTGCGGCTGTCCTCGTTCAAGCTGGCCAACCAGGCCGGGGTGTGCACCTCGGCCTGCGGCGATGGCACGCTGGACGCGGGAGAGGAGTGCGACGACGGCACGAACCACGGAGGCTACGGGAAATGCGCTCCGGGGTGCCTGCTCGGTGTCCGCTGCGGCGACGGGGTCGTGCAGTTCGACCAGAGCGAGGACTGCGACGACGGAAACACCGTCAGCGGCGACGGCTGCGGCTCCACCTGCAAGCTCGAGCTCTAGCCATCCCCGGAAGAACCCCGGTGCGGGACCCGTGTCCCGCACCGGACCTCCGTCACTTCAGAGCAGCTTCGACATGATCTGCTGCTCGCGCTGCTCCAGCTTGATGGAATCGAGCGTCCAGCCAATGAGCTCGTCGGCGGCGGACACGTCGAAACCGAAAGCGCTGGCGGCATCCTTCACGGCCTTGCGCTCCTCGTTCGCGATCTCGCCGTCGGCGCAGGCCACCTCGACGAGCATGCGCAGCAGGGAGACACGCAGCTCCCGGACTTCAATCTTCCGGACGATGTCCGTGAGGTTGCCGGGCTTCTTGAACTCCGCTTCGATGACCGCGGCGACCTGCTCATCCCGGGGCGACAGCCCCATGCCCCTCACCACGTCATCGAGCTGCTGACGCTCGTCCTCGGTGACGCGGCCATCGCTCGCCGCCACGTTGGCCATGGCCTGGACGAACGCCAGGAGCTGCTCCTCGGGATACTCGCGCGACATATCGTCTCCAGGTGGGACAGGGCTGCTGGGGAACCCAGGTTAATGGTCGCCCGCGCGGAGCGAAAACGGATTTCGTCCGGAGGCGGCGACCCGTGGGCGCCGCCGCCCTGCTCCCTCAGCGGGAGGGCGCGGCGCCCAACGAGCAGGTCATCGCGCTGTTCGCGTCGACCATGTCGGGACTTCTGGCCGAGGGCCGTGGTGCCTACGGCGCCTTGATGACGTCGGTGAGGCGCAGGTGGCGGGGCTGGGCCTGCACGCGCTCGAACCAGGCGCGGATGGCGGGATAGCGGGACAGGTCGAAGCGGCCCTCCTCCGCCACGTGCGTGTACGCATACAGCGCGATGTCCGCGAGGCTGTAGTGCTCGCCCGCGAAGAAGGGCCGCTTGCTCAGCTCTCCCTCCATGACGTCGAGCGCGGCGTAGCCCTTCTGGATGCGCTCCTCCAGCTCCTTCTCCTTGCCAGCGGGGACACCGAAGAAGCTGAGCCACGCCCGGGCCACGGCGATGTAGGGCTCGTGGCTGTACTGCTCGAAGAACATCCACTGGAGCATCCGCGCCCGCTCCAGCCGGTCGGTGGGGATGAAGGGCGTGCCCTCGGCGAAGTACCAGAGGATGGCATTGGACTCGGCGAGGAAGACCCCGGGCTCCAGCTCCACGGTAGGGGTCCGGGCAATGGGGTTCATCGCCTTGAACTCCGGCGTGCGCGTCGCTCCCGCGGAGAGATCCACCTCCTGCGTTTCGAACGGGATCGCGAGCTGATGCAGCAGCAGACGGACCTTGTAGCAATTCCCGGAAGGGTGGAACTGGTAGAGCTTGATCATGGGCGGGGAGTCTATTCCCCGGAGGCCCAGCGTCCAGGCAGGCTCGACCCTGCCTTTGCACCCGTCACGTGCCCTCTTCATCTTCCAGAGAGGCTGACCCGGAGCGGAGGTGCCACGTGCTGCAGGAAACCAGGACCACTCCCTTGCAGAACGTGGGACGCGGGGTGTTGGGCTCGTTCATGGTCGGGGCCGGCACGGGACATCTCTCCTTCGCGCGAGGGCCCTTCCAGGCGCAGGTGCCGGACTGGGTCCCGATGGACAAGGACGTCGTGGTCCTTCTCTCCGGAGTGGTGGAGATAGGGCTCGGGCTGACCCTGCTCTTCAACAAGCGGCACCGGGCCCTCGTGGGGCTGGGACTGGCGGCCTTCTTCGCGGCGGTCTTCCCCGGCAACCTGCATCAGTACGCGAAGCACCTCTCCGCGTTCGGCCTCGATACGGACACCAAGCGGCTGGTGCGACTGTTCTTCCAGCCCGTGCTGATGGGGTGGGCGCTGTGGTCCACCGGGGCCATGAAGGCGCGGCGGTAGGCGAACGGCTCACGGACGTTCGCCAGCCATTGATGACCATTCTATCAAGCTCCGGCGAATTCCCGGTGATGATTTCCCACAGTCCAAACACCAGCGCCCGCTGCGCGGTCAGGAGTACAGTGCTGCCCTTTCGCGAAAGGGCGGTGTTCGCATGGGCTGCTATGTGTTGGGTCTCCAGGAGATAGACCAGACGCAGGTCGCGCTCGTTGGCGGCAAGGGCGCGCATCTGGGGGAACTTTCACGGATTGAAGGCATCCGCGTGCCGGCTGGCTTTTGCGTGACGACGGAGGCCTTCCAGCGGGTCCTCGTGGAAGCACCGTCGTTCGACGCTCAGCTGGAGCGGCTGTCGCGCCTGAAGCAGGACGACCAGGAGCAGCTCCGCGCGCTCAGCGCGGAGCTCCGTCAGACCCTTGAAGGGGCCGCCATGCCTGACGAACTGGCGGCAGCCATCACCCGGCAGCTCGTCCAGTCAGGAGAGCAGGCCGCTTACGCCGTCCGGTCGAGCGCGACGGCGGAGGACCTGCCGACGGCCTCCTTCGCGGGTCAGCAGGACACGTATCTGAACGTCGTGGGGCCGGCGGCGATCCTCCAGCACGTCAGCCGGTGCTGGGCCTCGCTCTTCACCGAGCGGGCCGTGATCTACCGCCTGCGCAACGGCTTCGACCACCGGAAGGTCCGCATGGCGGTGGTGGTGCAGCGGATGGTCTTCCCGCAAGCGGCCGGGATCCTGTTCACGGCCGACCCCATCACCTCCCATCGGAAGATCGCCTCCGTGGAGGCCAGCTTCGGGCTCGGCGAGGCCCTGGTCTCCGGCCGGGTGAACGCGGACGTCTACAAGGTGCGGGACGGCGAGGTCATCGACAAGGCGGTCGGCACCAAGCAGCTCGCCATCCAGGCCTCACCGGGAGGCGGGACGCACGAACAGGCCATCGAGCCGGAGCGGCAGCGGCAGTCCGCGCTGACGGATGCGCAGGTCGTTCGGCTCGTGGAGCTGGGCCGGCGGATCGAAGCGCACTTCGGCCGTCCCCAGGACATCGAATGGTGCCTGTCCGACGATGACTTCCAGTTCGTCCAGAGCCGGCCCATCACCACGCTGTTCCCCATCCCGGCGGCCAACGACCCGGAGAACCACGTCTACCTCTCCGTTGGTCATCAGCAGATGATGACCGACGCCATGAAGCCCCTGGGGCTCTCCCTGTTCCAGCTGACGGCCATGCGGCCGATGTACGAGGCCGGAGGGAGGCTGTTCGTCGACGTCACCCAGAACCTGGCCACGCCCGCGGGCCGCGCGGGCCTCCTGGGGCTCGCGGGAAAATCCGATCCGCTGACCGGGGACGCGCTGCGGACCGTCATCGGACGCAGCGACTTCATCCGGCAGCTCCCGGACGAAGGGCCTCGCGCGGCGCCGGCTGGCGGCGCCCCAGCTCCGCTCGAGACCGACCCGGCCATCGTCGACGAGCTGATCAACCGCAGCGAGGCCTCCCTCGCCGTCTTGAAGCGAGACATCCGGACGAAGTCAGGAACCGCGCTGCTCGACTTCATCCTGGCGGACCTCCAGGAGCTGAAGCGGCTCTTGTTCGAGCCGCGAAGCTTCCAGGTGATCATGGCGGGGATGGAGGCCACCTGGTGGCTCAACGACCAGCTCCAGGCGTGGCTGGGTGAGAAGAACGCGGCCGACACGCTCACGCAGTCCGTTCCCAACAACATCACGTCGGAGATGGGGCTGGCGCTCCTGGACGTCGCGGACGTGATCCGCCCGCATCCGGAGGTGGTGGCCTTCCTGCAGGACGTGAAGGACGAAGGCTTCCTGGACGAACTGCCCCGGCTGGCTGGCGGACGGGAGGCGCGAGACGCCATCCAGGCGTGGCTCGACAAGTACGGCATGCGCTGCGTCGGTGAGATCGACATCACGAAGCCGCGTTGGAGCGAACGCCCCAGTACGCTGGTGCCCCTCATCCTCGGCAACATCCAGAACTTCGAGCCGGGCGCCAGCAAGCGGCGCTTCGAGCAGGGACGGCAGGAGGCCTGGAAGAAGGAACAGGACGTGCTGGAGCGCCTGCGGGCCTTGCCGGACGGGGCAGCGAAGGCCGAGGAGACGAAGCGGATGATCGACCGGGTCCGGACCTTCGCCGGCTATCGGGAGTATCCGAAGTACGGAAAGATCAACCGATACTTTGTCTACAGGCAGGCCCTGTTGGAAGAGGCCGGGCGTCTCGTGCAGGCCGGCGTGGTGCGTGAGAAGGAAGACATCTTCTACCTCACGTTCCAGGAGCTCCAGGACGTCGTGCGCACGAACGAGGTGGATGCGCGGCTCATCCGTCAGCGCAAGGAAACGTTCCGGTCGCATCAAGCGCTCACGCCGCCCCGGGTGCTCACGTCGGATGGCGAGGTCATCACCGGGGTGTACCGGCGCGACAATGTGCCGGCCGGCGCGCTGGTGGGCCTGCCGGTCTCCGCGGGGACCATCGAGGGGCGGGCCCGAGTCATCCTGGACATGGCGGAGGCCCGTCCCGAAGCGGGCGACATCCTGGTCACCGCCTACACGGATCCCAGCTGGACCCCTCTGTTCGTCGCGGTCAAGGGCCTGGTGACGGAGGTCGGAGGCCTGATGTCTCACGGCTCGGTGATCGCGCGGGAGTACGGCCTGCCAGCTGTCGTGGGGGTGGAGCAGGCCACCCGGCGGATCCGGGATGGACAGCGGATCCGCGTGCACGGAACGGACGGTTACGTCGAGCTGCTGTCCTGATGTGCCGAAGGCGGGGTTCGAACCTGCGTCCTTTCGCGTCGCATCCGGAGCGCGATCCATTTCGCGTTCGTCGCTCAATTTAGAGAATGCGGATTTTTTCAATGCTGGTGGCCGCCAGCCTCGCGTTCCTGGCTTGCGACTCGAAGACCTCTTCCGGCGCGGCGGAGGCCGACTCCCCGCTGCGCGCGAGCCCGGGCGGCAAGGCGTTCGTCGCCGGCACCCGGTTGCTGAAGACCGAGAAGGCCTTCCCCGGGCGGTACATCGTCGTCCTCGAGGAAAAGGCCTCGCTGGCCGCGCTCCAGGCGCCGACGCAGCGCGTGGCGTCCGCAGCCTCCGAACTGGCGTCGCTCCACGGGGCGAAGGTCGGGCACGTGTACTCGCACGCCCTCCCGGGGTTCGTCGCGACGATGACCGATGCCGACGCACGGCGGCTGAGCCTGGACCCGCGCGTGCGCTACGTCGAAGAGGACGGGATGATCAGGGCTGCCAGCACGCAGCCGTCTCCTCCGTGGAACCTGGATCGGATTGATCAGCACGACCTGCCGCTGGACCAGGGCTATTCCTACAGCCGGACGGGCAGCGGGGTGCATGTCTACGTGCTCGACACGGGCATCTGGACGCCCCATACCGAGTTCGAGGGTCGCGCCCGCTTCGAATACGACGTCGCCAGCTACAGCTGGAATCAGGGCAACCCGGACTGCAATGGCCACGGCACCCACGTGGCGGGAATCATCGGAGGCAAGACCTACGGCGTCGCCAAGGGGGTGAAGCTCCACGCGGTGCGCGTGCTCGGCTGCGACGGCGCGGGTTACGTGTCCGATGCCATCCAGGGCATCGAGTGGGTGACGGCCAATCACATCAAGCCGGCGGTGGCCAACCTGAGCCTGACGGCCTATGCGGACACGCAAGCCCTGGAGGATGCGATCACCCGCTCCATCAACGCGGGCATCCCCTACGTCGTGGCCGCGGGCGACACCGAGGGCGGCCCCTTCAACTTCGGCGCGGATGCGTGCACCCGTTCTCCCGGTAGGCTTCCGGCGGCGATCACCGTCAGCGCGACCACCGACACGGACCAACGGTTCTCGTATGCCAATTACGGCAGCTGCGTGGACCTGTTCGCGCCGGGTTCGCAGATCACCTCGGCCTGGCCGGGTGCGACGGGCACCTATGGTCATTACAGCGACACCCTGCTGACCAGCGGCAGCTCCATGGCCGCCGCCCATGTGGCGGGCGCGGTCGCGCTCTACCTGGAAGCCAACCCCACCGCCACGCCCGAGGAGGTCGCGAACAGGCTCATCAGCCGCGTGACGCCGGACAAGGTCTCCGGCACCGAGGGCGCGCCGAACCGGCTGCTGTACACCCCGTGCTCGGTGCTGGAGGCGACCTGGTCACCGCAGGTGGCCCTGACCGCGCCGGCGGCCGGAGCGGCGCTGAGCGGCACGGTGACGCTCACGGCCAACGCCACGGATGACGTGGGCGTCACGAAGGTCGAGTTCTACGCGGGCACGCACCTGCTGGGCACGGTCACCTCGCCCCCCTACGCGCTGGCCTGGGACACCACCACCGCCAGCAGCGGCCCCACCACGCTCACCGCCAGGGCGTACGACGACGGCTGTGGTTGGACGCAGAGCGCGCCCGTGGACGTGGCGGTGCAGAACGCGGGCAACGCGGCCTTCGACGCGCAGTGGCAGGTGCCCGCCTGTGCGAGCGTGAGCAGCCGGTGTGACTCGGTGTGGCTGCTCGAGGGGAGGGGAGCGCTCGGCCCCGAGCCGCATGCCCCGAATACCCTGACGGGGAGCTGCGCGGATGGAACGGACCGGCCGGAGCTCCCCAGCCCCGCGCTGCAGCGGCTCGCTGTCTTCCGGGACGCGGGGGATGCGCTCGCGCAGGGCAAGCGGGTGACCATCCAGGCGACGGTCCGGGCCAGCCACCAGTACGGGCAGGAA
Organism: Corallococcus caeni; assembly: GCF_036245865.1. NCBI lineage: Bacteria > Pseudomonadati > Myxococcota > Myxococcia > Myxococcales > Myxococcaceae > Corallococcus > Corallococcus caeni. The sequence continues at coordinate 222,381 of NZ_BTTW01000006.1, forward strand.
GCCCTGGACCTCTACACCGCGGCCGACGCGAGCAACCCCGTCTGGACATACCTCACGACCCTCTCTCCCGGCGGTTATCGAGACCGGGTCCTCTCGACCCAATTCCTCCTCTCTCCGGGCAACCTGCAGGCCATTCGTGGGGTGTACCGCACCGGAGGAAGTGCCCAGGCGTGCAACCCGGACTCCCGCTCCGACCACGATGATCTGGTCTTCGCGGTGGGACAGGAGTCGGACCCCGTTGCGCCCACGGTGGCCATCACCTCGCCCACGGCGGGCGCGGCGGTGGAGAACACCGTCACCGTCGGGGTGGCGGCGAGCGACAACTTCGGCGTGGCGCGCGTCGAGCTGTACGACGGCGCGACCCTCGTCGACACGGCCACCCGTCCTCCCTTCTCCCTGACGTGGAACACGAAGGGATGGCCCAACGGCGCCCATCGCCTCACGGCGCGCGCCTACGATGCGGCGGGCCTCGACACCACGTCGGACCCTGTGGACGTCATCGTCAACAACGACATCGTCGCGCCGCAGGTGTCCTTCCTCTCGCCCGCGGAGGGCGCGGCCGTGAGCGGGGATGTCCACCTGACCGCCAGTGCCAGTGATGACCGGGGCGGGAACGTGCGGGTCGAGTATTACTATCTGCTCCCGCCCTCCAACTATCGCCTCATCGGCGGCAGCTCGACGGCGCCCTACGATGTGACCTGGAGCGCCCGCTACTTCACGAACGGTTCCTGGGCGCTCTATGTGAAGGCTTATGACACCGCGGGCAACGCCACCATGGCGGGGCCGCTGAACGTCGTACTGGACAACGACAACACACCTCCGACGGTGGCCCTCGTCTCGCCGGCCTCCGGCGCGAATGTGAGCGGCACGGTCGCCCTCCAGGTCTCCGTGAATGACAATCGGCAGATGGGGAGGGTGAACTACTTTGTCGATGGCAAGCTGCTCGGCACCGTTCTTTCGGCTCCCTATGCGCTGACGTGGGACTCGACGTTCCAGGCCAATGGCAGCCACACGCTGATGGCCACGGCCATGGATGCCGCGGGCAATGGCTCGACGAGCGCCTCCGTCACCGTGACGGTGAGCAACCCGGGCGCCGCGGCGTACGATGCGACCCTGAAGGTCCCGGTCTGCACCACGCCGTCTTACTACTGCGACTCGGTCACGCTGCTCGCGAACAGGGGCTCTGCCTCCGAGGCCCACACGCCCAACACCCTGGATGGATGCGCCGACGGCACCGCGACCTTCTATCCGGGCACCTCGACAGCCATCGATCGGATCCGCGTGTATCGGCCGGATGGGACGAACCTGGCGGCCGGAAAGCGGGTCCGGATCGATGTCACCATCAATGCCCTCAGCCCGAACCGTGAGGGGGTGGATCTCTACTACACGAGTGATGCGGCCCACCCCTCATGGACGTACCTGACCACGCTCGTGCAGGGTAACTATGGCCCGCAGACCGTCTCCACGGAGTACCGGCTGCCCTCCGGAAGCGTGCAGGCCGTGCGCGCGAGCTACTGGTTCAGCACGCACACCCAATCCCCGTGCAGCGTCGGCTCCAATAATGACGATGACCACGATGACCTGGTCTTCACGCTCGCCGACGAGCCGGACACCACGCCGCCCTCCGTGCAGCTCACCTCTCCGGCCGGGGGCACGGTCCTGACAGGGATGGCCACGGCCACGGCCAGCGCGAGTGATGACTACGACGTGGCGCGCGTGGACTTCTACGAGGGGACGACCCTGCTGGGCACCGATGACACGCCGCCGTACAGCGTGAGCTGGAACAGCTGGAACACGCCCAACGGCAGCCGCTCGCTGACGGCGGTGGCCCGGGACGCCGCGGGGAACGCGGGCCCCTCGAGCCCCGTGGTGGTGTCGGTGAACAACGACCACGCTTCCATCCTCACGACGATCACCAGCCCCTCGGACGGGGCGACCCTGGTGGGAACGGTGACGCTCTCCGCCACGGCTGGCAACCCGAGCAAGGTGGCGCGGGTCGAGCTGTACGCGGGCACGCGCCTGCTCGGCACTGATTCCACGTCTCCCTACGCCTTCAGTTGGAACACCTTCGCCGAGCCCACCGGCCCGTACACCCTGACCACCCGCGCGTACGACGTATCGGGCAACGTGGAGGTGTCCGCGCCGGTGAACGTGACCGTCGTGCGTGACAACACTCCGCCCACGGTGGCCATCACCTCGCCCTCGGCGGGTGCCACGGTCCGCTCGACCGTGCAGGTCCAGGCCACCGCCACCGATGACACGCAGATCGTCCGGGTCGAGCTCTACGTGGACGGTGCGTTGATTGGGACGGACTCCTCCTCGCCCTACGCGATCTCCTGGAATCCGAGCTCGATGGCCAATGGCAGCCACACGCTGACGGTCAAGGCATATGACTCCTATGGCAACGTGGGGACCTCGCCCGCGGTGGGGGTGACGGTGGCCAGCGACGTCACCGCGCCCACGGTCTCGGTGAGCTCACCGGCGGAGGGCGCCACCGTCAGCTCCTATGCCTTCTTCGCGGCGAACGCCGCCGATGATGATGTCATTGCCAGGGTGGATTACTTCCTCGATGGACAGTTGCTGGGGGCAGGCGGCAACAGCTCACCCTACAGCCGTGCCTGGGACAGCCGGAGTGTCGCCAACGGCGCTCACACGCTGATCGCCAAGGCCTACGACGGCGCCGGCAACGTAGGCGTATCGGCCACGCGCTCCTTCATCGTGGACAATGACTCCACGCCTCCGACGGTGTCCCTCATCTCGCCCTCGCAGGGGGCGAGCCTGGCGGGACGGGTCTCCATCCAGGTGAGCGCGAGCGACGACCGTGGCGTGCGTGGGGTCGATCTCTACGTCGATGGCAGCTACGCCACGTCCAGCTACTCGCCGCCCTTCGCCATGACCTGGGACAGCCACGCGGTGCGCAATGGCAGCCATACCCTCACCGTGAAGGCCTATGACGCGGCGAACAACCTCACCACGAGCGCCCCGGTCACGGTGAGCGTGGCGCAGCCGGGTACCGCCGTGTACGACGCCACCCGCAAGGTCCCTGCGTGCGCCCAGGTCTCCAGTGTCTGTGATTCCGAGTCGCTCCTGCAGGGCCGCGGTGTCGTCTCCCAGTTCCCAGAGCTCCACCCGCCCAACACGCTGGATGGCTGTGCCGATGGAGCGGGGGGCTCGTACCCGTCCGGGCGGGTCGGCTGGATCGCGGTCTCCTGCGTGAACGGGGCTTCCCTGGCGGAAGGCAGGCGCGTCCGGCTCGAGGTCGGGGCCATGGTCGACAACAGCTACTCCGATGCGGTCGCTCTCTTCTACGCGCGCGATGCCGCGGCCCCCGTGTGGACGTACCTGACCACGCTCCGGGCGAGCGCGAGTGGCTCGCAGGTCCTCTCGACGGAGTACGTGTTGCCCACGGGAAGCGTGCAGGCGGTTCGCGCCAGCTACCTGTCTGGCGGCAGCACGGCCTCGGCCTGCAGCACCGGCGCCTATGATGATCATGACGACCTGATGTTCGCGGTCGGCCCGCCGGAGTCGGACGTGACGCCTCCGACGGTGGTGCTCACCGCTCCGGCCGCGGGCCAGGTCCAGGGGATCGTGCAGGTGACGGCCACCGCCAGCGACAACCTGGCCGTCGTGAAGGTCGAGTTCTATGACGGTGTGACACTGCTGGGGACGGACACCACGGCGCCCTACGGCGTGAGCTGGAATACCGCGAGCGTGGTTGCTGGCACCCATACGCTCACGGCGAAGGCCTACGACAGCGCTGGCCTCACGGGGACCTCCGCCGGGGTCTCGGTGATTGTCGACAACCTCGCTCCGACGGCGGCCCTCACCGCTCCGGCCAGCAATGCCGAGTTGCTCGGCACGGTGACGGTGACGGCCACGGCGCAGGACGACACCGGTGTGACGAAGGTCGAGTTCTATGACGGCGCGACGTTGCTGGGGACGGACACCACGGCGCCCTATGGCATGAGCTGGAATACCGAGGGCGTGGCTTCGGGCACCCATACGCTCACGGCGAAGGCCTACGATGGTCTGGGCCGGACGGGGACCTCCGTGGCGGTCCTGGTGGTCGTCGACAACACCCTTCCCACGGTGTCATTCACCGCTCCCGCGGCCACCTATGTTCGGGGGAGCGTGCAGCTGACGGCCAGCGCCAGCGACAACCGGGCCGTCACGAGGGTCGAGTTCCATGACGGCTCGGTGCTGATCGGCACCGCGACCACCGCGCCGTACTCAGTGAATTGGGACACGGTGGGGCTGGCCAATGGCAGTCATACGCTCTACGCCAGGGCCTATGATGCCGCCGGGAACGTCAAGGTTGATTCGCGCAACGTCACCGTGGACAACGTCGCTCCGACCGTGGCCATCACCTCTCCGGCGAATGGGGCGACGCTGATGGCTCTGTTCCTGAGCACCACCATCCAGGCCAGCGCGAGCGACAACGCCGGTGTGACCCAGGTGGTGTTCTACGATGGAGGCACCGTGCTCGGCACGGACACCAGCGCGCCCTACAGCGTGAGCTGGAACCTCCTGAGCGCGGCCAAGGGCAAACACACGCTGACGGCCAGGGCCACCGACGTGGCGGGCAATGTCACCACGTCCGCGGCGATCTCCGTGACGGTTCAATAGCGGGGAGCAAGGCCGCTTTGGGATTGCTGGGCTTGAAGATGTGCCGAAGGCGGGATTCGAACCCGCACCGGGCGGTGCGAAACTCCCAGCAGGATCGCGCCCTTACCTCGCTACCGCTCGGAGCGACTCGGATTCGATATCCCGCCGCATGACCTGTTGTCCCGCCATGTTCCACCCCATGCCGCAGCTTCATGCGACATACGTGCAACATGGCGGGCCTGGAGTTGGGCCTCCTCCCAGGCAGCGTGGCTAGTTCGTGCTGATCTCGTCCTGGGACACCTGGAGGCCACGGGGGCGCCGCATGCCCAGTTCGACCATCACCTCGCGGGATCGCTTCGCCATCTCGTGCAGCTCCGACACCGCTTCCTTCCGACCGTAGGCGTCTCCCTCTCCGAGCCAGCGGCGCAGGTCCGCCGCCAGTTCCCGCGCTGTCTGGTAGCGGGCTTCCGGGCGGGGCTGGAGGAGCTTGCGCAGAGCCAGGCCCAGTCCCTGCGGAAGCGGCTCCGTCAACGCCTCCAGGTCCGCTTGCGAGTAGGTCGCCGCGCGCCAGATCGCGTCCTCCACGCCAACAGGGCTTCCAGCGAGCCGAGCCCTCCTGACGGCACGTCGGACCCGCACGCGCTGCCTGACTGAAAGCGAGTCCTTCACCTCTTCGGTCAAGGCGTCCGGGGCATCCAGGAGGTTCTTCCCCGTCGCGAGTTCAAGCAGGACATTGCCAAGCGCGAAGAGGTCCGAGCGCGCATCCACGCGGCCCGTCAGGAGCATTTCCGGGGAGGAGTAGAATGCATCCCCCTGTGGCTGGCGCACCGTGGACGAAACGCGGCCGGGCAGGTCCGACAGAGCGAGCCCGAAGTCGGAGACCTGCACGTCACCGTTCCAATCGACGAAGATGTGCTCAACGTCGAGCGCCCGGTGGACGATGTTGAGGGAGCGCCCCTGTTCGTCCTTTGCCTCGTGGGCATGCTCCAGGGCCTCGGCGACGCGCGCCCCGACGTGGAGGGTGAAGAGGGGAGAGAACCGGCGACCGCACTCCCCCGAGAGCGTCAACAGGGTGTTGATGCTGTGCCCCGACGGATGCTCGGTGATGACGTACCAGCACCCCTCCGCCTTGTGCAGCCCATGGACACGGAGGATGCCCGGATGGTCGAGGTACGTCGCGAGGCGCACCTGCTCTTCAAGCTTCGCCCGCGCCCGCTTGATGCGAGGCAGCTCCATCAACTTCGGAACGCCCACCGCTTTGAGCAGCACCTTGCCCCGGATGTTGCCCTCGGAGGTGCGGCGCCGGGCCAGCAGGAGACTCAAACCGTGGTGGACCTCTCCCAGGTCTTCGCGGAACTCGTACTGGAAGCCATCCCGCGTGAAGAGAATCGCCCCGCGTGGAAGCCTGAACTCACTTTCCGACATGCTCTTTCCTCCTCTTCGCGCAGGCATCCGAAGGCCGACGCGTCGTGGGCGACGTTACCCGTGGGATGGGCCGTCGTGGAACGACCCTGGGAGGTCATGTCGCGTTTGAGGAGGAGGGGGCGAAATCAAGCACCTACCCACCACGTCGCCCCGGGGCTGCTCAGGGCCAGCGGTGCACGACTGTCCCGGCGCCCCGATTGTATCCCTTCACCCTGCCGTCCTTGAACGCCACGGCTTCGTTCTCCACCACGAAGCAAATGGGTTGCTCCTCCTGCCCCGGGAGCTTCACTCGGTCGTACCGGACGACGAGGGCCGGCCCATCCACACGCCCCATCTTGTCGGAGAGGTAGTAGGCCTTGCCGTAGAAGCGCGTCCCACGAGGGGCGACCGCGGCCTGCCGGTCGTCGTTGATGCCTTTGGGGACCACCCCCACCACCTCCGCGCCAGCGGTGAACCACACGTTTTCAAGCATCGATTGGCGGTCGTCGAGTTGAAGAATGAATGAGTCTCCGTCCCTCCAGTGAAGCTGCTCCCGCATGGCCTCATCCGCCCCAGCCGGGCAGGTAAAGGACTCGGGTCGGATCTGGGCACCCGGACAGCCCACCGCCAGCGCCGCGACAAGCGACAGCGACGCGCACTCGACGGCGGCAACGGACTTCTTCGGCATTCGGGGCGCACGTCCTGGGGGCGAGGCTTCGGGTGCTGGGTTCTTCAAGGCGGATCCTTCCTTCGGGGCAGCGGCGATGACTGGCCCCGGGACTGTCACGGACGAAGGGCCAACAGGTGTCATAGCAGGAGGGGGTGTTTGGGGCGGCGCGGATTGGGTGGTGGCAGGAGGAGGGCGTGGGGCTGTGGCGTCGTGCGACCCGGCAGTCCCGCCGGGGGCGCTCCCTGACGAGCGCCAGAGGGCCGCAGCCATGACGAGCGCGACGATACAAACGACGCCTGCGAGCCACCCTCCCGCGCGAAGCGGTTGCTCCATCATGGTCACATGCCGCTTGAGGGATTGCGGCGTGGGGGGCATCGCCAGTGCCCCAGGTGTTGGCCCTCCGTGACGCTGTTCAGCGGGTGGATGGGCCGGCACGTCATACTCAGCGGAGCGCTCGGCACGGAGATCCGCCAGCTCGCGGCGCAGCGCTTCGGTATCGACCGGACGCCCCTTGGGGTCTCGGGCCAGGATGGTCTCGACGAGGTCGCTCAGGGCCGCTGGCACCCGCGCATTCGCCAATCGAGGGGGCGGCGGTGGGAGGGCAGGGCTGTTCAAGTCGAAGCGCGGACGAAACTCCGTCGGGCGTGGGTCTGTCAGCAGCTCATGGAGCATGACGCCGACTGCGAAGATTTCGTCGGCGACCTGGAAGGCGTAGCGGGCCCGGTGCTCGTCCTTGTGCTCGCGCAGGAACTTGAACTGCTCGGGCGCGCGATAGCGGTCTGTCCCTGGAGGCAACCCCCCATCCGTCAGGCCTTCGGCGAAGGTGTAGGTCGCGCAACTGAAATCGATGATGACGGGCTCACCGTCGCTCTTGCGGACGAGCACGTTGGACAGCTTCAAGTCCCGATGCAGGATGCCCCGGCGATGCATGTATGCCAGCGCACCGGCGATCTTCTCGAAGACCCCGAGGATTTCGCGAACGGTCGGGTGCTTGCGCTCCGCCCACTCCGCGAGCGTCCAGCCGTCCACGTAGTCGAGTGCGAGGTACAGGTTCCCACTCTCCGCCACGCCGTACCCCTGCGGCCGGACGATGTGGGGATGGTCCAGCATGAGCAGCGCCGTCAGCTCCCGCAGCGTCCGGGCATGGGTCTGCTTGGGGTCGCCGCTGGACTCCCGATGCTGGGCCACCTTGATGGCCCGGTGCCTGCCGTTCTTTTCGCCAAGGAAGACGAACGCAAAGCCTCCGTCACCGAGTGGCTTGGAAACCTGCCACCCGTCAATCAACGAACCGGGCGGAACGTGGAGCAGCGTCGCGCTCATTGGGCATCCTCCGCGGCGGGCTTCATGAAACGCACGTCTGGAATCGTGAGCCGCCGTTCCCCATCCCCACGCACCTCCAGGGTGAAGACGAGGTCTGCTTCCGCCTCTGGCACTTCCACGGCCGCCAGAACGCGCCCGTTCTCCCCCGGAGGGATTGCTCCCGGCGTCTTCGCTACGAGTCGCGCCCGCAGGGGCATGCCGACTCGCCCCACGAACATCGCTTCTCGTGGTGTCCAGGCGGGGTGCTCAGGGCGGTTAAAAATCGTCACGTCCGCCAGAATCCACCCCGTGCCCCGAAAGGCTACGATTCTGTCCAAACTCAACCCCTGTACAGCATCGCGCGTGCCTTTGCGGCGGGACGTCGTAACGCCCTTCGCGTCCACGTAGCCGAGTAGCACGAAGTCTTCCGGCTTCGGCACCGGGGCTTGGGCCGTGGGCTGGCAGGCCGTATTCGGCGGCTCCGGGCGTTGCACGTCAATCAGTGCATCAACGTCGCGCGGGTCTGTCACGAGCACGAAGGCGGCTCGGGTGGGCGCTCGGCCGTCGGCGAAGAAGACCCCGATCTCCTGTCGCTCACCGTCGCCGAGATTGACCACGGGCTGAACGATGATCGACCGCTCGCCCGCGTCCAGGACGCGGATCCGGGATTCGTCGAAGGTGAGAGTCTTCCGCTGGATCGGCGCAGAGAACAGGAACACCGTCCGGGCATCCGCCGCGACATGGACGACGGGCAGCGGTTCGGCGGGCGTGCTGGCGATGGTCACGGAGCGCTTACGATCAACGCGCGCCCCTGTGGCCGGTTCAGCCCCCGCAGCAGCTCCCGAGACGAGCACGAGCGCGAGAGCCAATCTGAACGGTTGGAGCAATGGTGCATGACCTCCCGAATGGGAAGGCTACCATCGCGGACGCCTGCGCAGTGGGTCTCTGTCCTACAGGCGGAGCGGCATCCCAAGACCCTGAATCGAGTCAAGGCGCTGCACGCCCGCCGATCTCCGGGAAGCGCTCATAGGCCCGAAGGAGCGCATCCAGGTGGGCGGGGTTGTCCAGGTCGAGCGGCGCGTTGGTGAGCTGCACGACCCAGCCGCCCGATGCCGTGCGCCGCGCCCGTGAAAGCAGGTCCGCGTCCCGAGCCAGGTCTGGGAACCCGATGGCCCGTGCGGCAGCGGCAGACCAGTAGTTCAGCCATCCGAGGAAGTGCGGAACCTCAGGCGTGGACCTGTCCCATGGGAGCTTGAGCGAGGGCAGTCCATGGGGCGGAACGTGCAGCGCATCGCCGGGATGGCGGAACTGTTGCGCCACGATTCCACCATAACCGCTCGGCGTTGCATGCCCCCATACGGCGCGAGCGCCCTCCGCTACACCTGCAAGCACATCGGCAGCCCCTGAGAGGCCGACTGCGTCGAGCGGCAGGTCCGCATGGATTTCAAAATGCGGCGGGCTTCCTGCTGCAAGGCCATTGGGGTTTTCCTGTCCGGCCAGCGTCACGAGCTGGTTGTCATCATCGTTGCAGAGGAACGGGAAACCGCCGTTTGTCGTATTGGCCGCTACCCACTCGTCGCGTTGAGGCAAGGCGACGAGGTCCCCCTTTTCCGACATCGTCCACCCCAGGCGTAAGCCGGGCAGCGCACGTTCCATTGCATGGACAACTGCGGTCGGGCGGTCGTCATCATCCTGGAGCGCAGGCGCGTGGGCGATGACGATGAGGGTTCTGTGAGCGGCCGTCATTTCAACACCAGTCCATGATGACAACTTTGAGGGTTGGGTCTTCGTCGAACAGCACGGCTTTATGAGCGGCGCTTCGCACTCCGATGACGAAGTTGTACCCGCAGTCCCTTGCGAGCTTGGCCTCGCGCCTCAGTTCAGGCAGCTTCATCCTGACAAAGAACCTTTGGGAGCGCGGTGGCTGTTTTTCAAAATCATCCGTCTTGATATCCCACAGCGTGCGATTGATGAGGACCAGCCCGTCGAAGTTCTTCCCATTGACGAGTACATCCCAACCAGGAAAGCTGTTGTTGGGGATCCTGTCAGCGCATTCGTTGTGTGGATCGTTGCCGCCCAAATGTCGCACCGGGACGGGCCTGCATTCGGAACGGCGCTCGCGATCCGGTGATTCGGGCGGAACCGGAGGGAGCCAATCCTGCCCCGCTGGCTCGGGCTTCAGCTTGGGCTTGCGTTGCACCTCAGCTTCTCGGGATGACACCTTCGTTCCTCGTGAGGCCCCAGCCTCTTCGGGGTAGGCATGGCGGAGTTCATATGCGTCCAGCGCTTCTTTGATGGCGAAGCCGACCACTACCACGCCAAGCACGATCACGGCTCCCACGGCAATCTCAGGAGCCGCCAGCACGCAGAAACCGATTCCCACAGCTGCGGCGTCAGCGGACGCGACCGCGCATCTTCCCGTAGTGTCGTGGAACTTGATCCGGTCATGGTCAAGGGCTCGATAGCACCTCTCCACCAGAACCGGCCAAGACTGCGACGCTTCGCGGACCACGCACCGTCCTCCGTCAGTCCACGGCAGCGCCGCCGCACGCTGGAGGTTGGCGATCCTCGGGTTCCGGGACGCGCGCGCCCTGGGGCTTGGTGCCGGCGTGGCGCAAGCCGCGAGGAAGAGCAGGAGTGCGGCGCAGGCGCGGAGTCGCATGGTCACGTCCTTTCAGTCGAACCAGCGAGCCAAGGGGTAAGGCTGGCCGACTGCGGAGTATGCCAGCATCCGAGAATATCGTGGATACCTGGAAGCACGCCGATGCGCGACAGCTCGGGCGTCAAGAGGCGCGAGCAGGAACGTCACCAAAGACAACGGCAAGCGGGCTAGCGAAGTGAAGTCCCAAGCCCCTACGGCAAGCGCGGCTGACCCCTCAGCGCAACGAAGCGGCACCGCGGCACCGTGTAGCCCCATGTCACGTCAAGCCGTCAAACCTCTGTTCCTATAACCCCATAGAGAAAGTTGATGTAGGAGTAGGGATAAGGAAGAGGTGAGCGCCTATGAGGTGCGCGCGTTTAGGGGTTTTGGGGAACGCGGTTTTGACGTGAGCAGCCCTTGACGCTCGCCCGTGCCGATAGCAGGGGCGCGTGCGCGAACCACGGCACGAAACGGAGACAGCCCCCGCCGCGTGGCTGTGGCGCCTTGGAGTCTTGGCGAGCACCCAGGCGCGGTCCGGCCGCATAAACACTGCCGCACGCACCAGCAATTCGGGCCGGTGGAACTGTGCGAGCGGGGCGGCAGTCACGACACGCAGCAAGGGCCCTGGAAGGCTCTAGGAACGCGGCAACCGGCATACGGGACAAAGGGGGGGCAGCGGGATGCGAACAACGTCACGGCGGGCCTTGGAGGCCGCTAGAAATGGCGCACCAATGCGGGAGGGGGTGGGGGAGCACCAGGGCGCGAGCAACGCCACGGCGGGGCCCTGAATGGCTCCAGGAGCGCCGCAGCCGACACAGCCGGAAGCCGGGCCCCGGGCCACGGGCCACGGGCGCAGCGCGCAGCGTCACGGCGGGGCATGTGGAGCGTGCTGGGACGGGCCGCCTGCCCAGCTTGCATCCACGCCCCTGACAGCAGCCGGTCAGTTACGCGGGGTTTCGCCTAAAGGCCGCTGAGGAACTAGCGCTCCACCCCTCAAAACCGACAGTTCCCCAGGCCCACTGGTTTTTTTGGAAATTTTCCCAGCGTGTACGACCGCCGAGCACGGTCCAGAGTGGCTTCGCTGCGGAAATCGTAGCCGGGGGACGTCTCCAGGTCCGCCCACCAAAAGGGCGGCTGCTGAGTGCTAGGTCCGGCGGGCCAAGATCGAGCCGAGCAAACTCGCCTGTCGGTGCCGGTGTCCTTGAGCCACCCGCAATAAGCGCACTCATTTACGTATCGAACAGACGTAAGGTACACCACAGAAGGCAAGTCTCGCGACTGACCATTCAGACAGAAGTTTGGATTGAAACGCGAGCGGCAAACTTTCGACCGAGCACTCATACATCGCCGGGCCTGACTCTCGTGAGCGCCTTCACTGCGGCTGCCGTCGCCTCTTCTTTAGCATCCATGGTCGGAACCAACGTTGACTCCGGCAAATACACAAGGTCGTCGTTTCCCTCACCAACGTCGATACTGACCCAGAAGAGCCAAGTCATGACGAGACTTGCGAGTAGTTTTAGCCCAGGACCAAGGAGTCCCCACAGGGTGTACACAGCGGTCACATGTCCCGCATCTCCGAGTTGATAACTGGCCACTAGTAGTAGCAAGAGTGAAAAGAATGACGTGATAGTCTTTTCTTTGCGCTCGCAGTCGCGTTCGTGTCGATCATGCAACTGGAGTGCTATCCCATTTCCCTTGTCAATGGCGACACTCAGGAGTTCACCTTTGCGCACGCGATTGCGCCCTGCGGATCGGTGTCTAGTCATCGCAGAGTCGCGGTCATGCCTAAGAACGAAATTCAGCCACGGCTCGACAAGAGTTCTGGCCCAGCAGAAGGCCAGCCGAACGATAGGCAGAGCGATGGTGCTAACCAACAATGCACCCACCGTTAATGCCGTTACCTGATACTTCATCTCTGCTGGAAGCAAAAAGAATTGCGAGCTAAACAGCGAGACCTGGGTCGCGCGTGTGGCTACGATGTCCGCGAGAACAACGCCATCCAACGCCAACAACACCGCAAGCGAGGAATTGCTGTCTGCTGCAATTTCCTTGATTTCCTTGACATTGCCCAAGGTGAGCATCGTGTTGTGCGCCTCCGTGATTCGCCCTGTGCTGAGAAAAATCTAGCATTCGCGCTGTGCGGTAGCCAATTTTTGCCCACCCGTGGAGTCCTCGCCAACGTGTGTTCCGAGCGAACGTGCTGGGTTCTCTGTGCCACTCCCAGAATCCGCACTCATTTACCTGAGGTCAGCGCCACTCGCTACTGACGCAACCCAAGTCGAAGGGCCCACGTAACGTGAACAATGCGCTGACGAAGCTCGCAACTGCTCAGGCGGCGGGCGGACGCTATCCGCGCATCGGTTGCTGCCTCCCGAAAGTGGAGGTCATCTGCACAAAGGAGGGCTTCAAGGGTGGTTCGGCCATCGCCGAGCTTCGCTTGCGCGAGTCCGCCCCGCTGACGGCCAGCGAGACCGTGAGCAAGCCAGGCGAGACGTTCGACTACGTCGAGAGCCTGCGCAACCAGAAGAAGGGCTGCGGCGGGCGTTTCAAGTCGTTTATGATGACGCTCGTCGGCGCGGACGAATTCGAGTTCGCCAACCCGGCGGCATCGAAGATGTTCTCGCGAATGCTCTTCGTGAATCCGCCTGCGGATGACGCCGCGTGGGAACAGGCAATCGGCCGCATCCACCGTCAGGGGCAGCTCGCCGACGAGTGCGAAGTCGAGCTGTACCAACACACCGACGAGCTAACGGACGCCTTTGCAAAGGCTCGTGACTTTGCCCGTTTCATTGAGCAGACCGAAGGCACGCCGCAAAGCTAAAACTCGCAGCCTGTTGTAGCCCCGAAAGCTGAAGAAACACACTGCGATTAAGTCCCTGTCTGCTCATTCAAGCACAGTCCCCGCCCCTTTGAAGACAAGCCGCAATTCATCCGGACGCGCCCCAAAGAACTTCACAGCAATCGCCGAAAAGACATCTCCGCCCAGCACCGTAACAGTTGCACTCAACTTCTCAATATACGACCCATCCAAAGGTACCATGTCTCCAACCCGAACATCATTGCGCCCAGTCCTCTCCAGATACTCTCGACTGACCCTGCCACCATTATGCACAAGAACATTCCGCAACTGCTCTGCTGCATCCAGGGCATTCAAAACAGTGTCGGATACCCCGATCTCCAATCCATAGGCCGAACGCATATTGCGAATCTTGTCCTTGATAGAACCCCATCCCGCCTCAAAGACATATTCATCAACCATTTTGTCAATCACGCCCTCCCAGCTTCCACACTCCAAGATCGTATCCCACTGCATCTTTTTGTTTTTCTTCAAAACACGAGGCTCTTTCAGACAAATAACCCTGATGCTGTCCGCAAGAAATGCCTCCAGGTGGGCAAACAACATAACCACCTCCTGCGCCTTAAGGAGACCGCCATAGTCAACATTTGGGCTCCCTCCCAGCCCTGCGACATGAGTAAAAAGAATGCCGACCAACGGAAGCAGGTATGGGTTTCCATCATCAAGATCGAATTCCATCTCAAAGGAGCTGCCCGAGACCCCCTTCATTACTGGCTTGAGCTTCTCAGACATTTTGGCAGAGGCATCCACGACATAGTCTTTGTGTGCTCTAGGGAGATTCTTAGGGAAACTCTCCAGCGCCCCGCCCGCCGCCATCGAAACAACTCTTGTTTGCTGGATCGACAAAGCGAAAGTCAGGTATGCGTTCTTATAGTTAGCCAGATCCAAGTCTTCCTCCCGACTTCGTTCGCACGAATGGCGCCATCCGACGCCATATGAAGCTTAGCCTACTTCGATTTGACTCAGTCCGCGCGAGGCCGCAACCCGGGGCGACCAAGCCGCCACGGGTCTTGACTCCCACTTGATATTCCGTCCAAGCGAACCACTCCGAGAATCCACACGCATTTACGTGGGGGCAGCACGAATCGTGGCTGACGCAACCCAAGTCGAAGGGCCCACGTAACGTGAACAATGCGCTGACGAAGATCGCAACCGCTCAGGCGGCGGGCGGGCGCTATCCGCGCTTCGGTCGCTACCTCCTGGAAGTAGAGGTCATTCGCACGAAGGAAGGCTTCAAGGGCGACAGCGCGATCGCCGAGCCGAAGGTTCGCGAATCCGAGGCCCTGCCGCCCGGCGAGACCGCGAGCAAGCCGGGGGAGACGGTCGACTACGTCGAGAGCCTGACCGACCAGAAGAAGGGCGGCGGGCGCTTTAAGTCGTTCCTGATGACGCTCGTCGGCGCGGACGAATACGAGTTCGCGAACCCGGCCGCGCTGAAGAAGTTCTTCGACGAGCGCCAGGCCGGAACCCACCTGCTGATTCGGTACGAGGTCTTCCCGAAGCAGCTCCCCCGAAGGACGGCCAGCCGGGCAAGGTGATCAGCGGCTACCGCTGGGCTCACGTCGAGCTGAACGACGAGCAGCTCGCCCAGGTCGAGCAGTCGCGCACGGCGAGCAAGCTCCCGACGCTCGCCGACGCGCTCAAGTAGCGGCTACGGTGGCCGAGCTGCATCTGCTTGGTGTGGCTCGGCCGCATTCATACGACGGGCACCCGCAAGGCAAGGCGCTGCCAGCCCTTTCACATGGCGAAGCCGAGGAGGTAAGTTCGGTTTCACCATGAGCGAAAAACCTAAGCGACTCGCCCCCTTGCCCAATACGCTTCGCGAGCTGTTCTTAAAGTCCGGAAACCTGTGTGCATTCCCGAACTGCAAGACACTAATGATGGATGCTGACGGCTCTTTCGTAGGCGAGGTCTGTCACATCGAGGCCGCTGAAGAGGAAGGAGAACGCTTCAATCCCGCGATGGACAACGAAGAGCGGCGATCGGCGTCGAATTTGATGTTGATGTGCGGGCCGCACCACAGGAAGACAGATGACGTCGAAAAGTACCCTGTAGAAGTCCTTCGGAAGTTCAAAGATGACCATGAACGCCGGTTCTCCCATCCAGATCGAGCGATTCTCGAAACGCTGAGTGATTGGACGATGACTGAGCAGGCCAAGCCTGTTCAGAACATCAAACGCGCAAACGTCGTCATGAAAATGAATCTCGACGACGAAGAGCGCAAGGGGTCGGCGGATAAGCTCAACGAATACCTTGAACGGCTTAGCCGGGTTCCCCCTCCCGCACGTCACTTCCTGGGCGCTCTTGCGATGCGTGCGCAGCGCATGAGGGACACCAGAGCAGTAAGCATTCCTCGGTTCGGCGATACCAAAATTCTCATCAGCGACCTGCGTGGAGCGTTCAAGCTGTCGCGTGACGGTGTCGTAGAACAAGCCAAAGAGCTTGAGTCCTACGGTCTTGGAGGCCTTGAGCCCATGAACACGGACAATGGTGACGAGCCAGCCGTATACATCTCAAGATGGGACGGCTGGAACATCATGGATCTGATTGCGAGATTCTGCATCCAGGAGAGTGTGCCGATCGAGAAGTTCACCGATGAGCTCGATTTCACGCCCCTTGATGAGCCAGACAAACGCTGACAAGGATGTACGTTGAGGTATTGGTCGTTTGACACAGGGACTCATCGCAAGCAGCCGGGCCTGTTGGCGCCCCCGCTCGTGTGCGGCAGCGTTGCGACGCGCGACCTCGGGAGCGAGCGGCTACTCGACAAGGCGCAGGCCCGGCACTTCTTCAGCAACACGATTGCCGACCCCGACGTTCACCTTGTCGGCGCAAACTTCGCCTACGACCTGGGAGTGATGGCTGCGGACAACCCGCGGCTGATTGCTCTCATCTTCGAAGCGCTCGACCCGGGACGTTTGCATTGCGTCCAGATTCGCGAAGCCCTGATCGACATCGCGAAGGGCCTTCACGGCGTCGATCCGACGACCGGGCGCAAGCTCAAGAATGACGAAGGGGCCCGATGCCCGCTTGCGTTGCTTGTGAAGCGCCACTTCGGCCTCGACATCAGCGAGAAGAGGAATCCGGAGGCGTGGCGCTTGCGTTTCGGCGAACTCGATGCCGTGCCGATTGACAATCGCGGCTGTGCACTCGCGAATGATTCGGTAACCGTCGGCGACAGCTTGGGACGCCTGTTTGTCTGGGCACCACCCGCGAAGCGCGCAGCCTGAACCACGGCCAGAATCCGCACCCATTTAGAGATTGCGAGCGGGGCCATATCGCGCACCGCCCGCACTCCCAGCAATCAAGGTGCAAGATGATCACGCCCCCTGCCACATCGCCCCGCGTGGTGCTGCCGAAGCTCGCAACGAAGTTCCCCGTCACGCTCCCGTTTCGAGGCCGGTCGAGCCAGTGAACCTGCCCGAATTCCTGACCGTGGACGAAGTCGCAGCCCTTCTTCGCGTGAACCGAAAGACGCTCTATGAGTCGATTCGGCTTGGTCAACTTCCCGGGGTCGTTCGCGTAGGCAAATCGCTGCGGATCCGCCGTGCCTCCCTGGTAGCGTCTTCCTCCGGTAAGGGCCGCGATTCTGACGACGGGAAGCAACGATGAGCGTCAGGTTGCGGAAGTGGAAGACCAAGGACGGGAAGCCAGAGGAGGCGTGGCAAGTGGACTTCGTGTTTCAGCACGTGGACGGACGAAAGCAACGGGTCGTGAAGTTCTCGCCCGTGCAGACCCGCCGGGGTGCTGAGCAATACGAACGTGAACTGCGCAACGCTCTTCTCAACGGGACTTTCGGAAAGGAGAAGTGTGGCGAGGAAAGCCCCATCACCCTCGCGGAGTTCACGCCGCGATTCCTCACCTACAGCGAGAACAACAACAAGCATTCCAGCGTCTTCAGCAAGAAGCAGATCCTCGCGCACCATATCCTGCCGTTCTTCGGGACGCTGGCGCTTGCGAGCATCGGGTCGGCTGAGATCGAGGACTTCAAGGCGCTCATGCGCAAGAAGAAGTCTGCGGCGCATCCCCGGAAGGAAATCGCCACGAAGTCAGCGCTCCGGAAGCGGTTGAATGTGGAACCCAAGCCCCTGAGCTTGAAGACCATCAACAACGTTCTGGCCGTACTCCAGAAGCTGCTGTCGCTCGCGGAGGAGCAGCGGGTCGTCCCACAGGCCCCGCGTGTGAAGCACTTCGGGAAATTGCGGAAGCCTGATTTCGACTTCCTGACCTTCGATGAGGCCGAGCGACTAGTCTCTGCGGCTGATCCGGAGTGGCGCCCCGTGCTGCTGGTCGCCGTCAAAGCGGGGCTGCGGCAGGGCGAACTGGTCGGGCTCCAGTGGAACGATCTGGACCTGCCGCGCGGCACGCTTCACGTCCGCCGAACCATCTGGCGCGGGGTGGAGGGCTTGCCGAAGGGTGGGCGCGAGCGGTCAGTCGAACTGCCTGCGTCGGTGGTGGATGCCCTCAAAGCCCACCGGCACCTGCGGGGGCGCTTCGTGTTCTGCCAAGTGAACGGAGAGCACCTCACCCCAGGCAGAATGGCCGGGCCTCTTCGCCGTGCACTTCGGGATGCAGGCATCACCCGCGCCGTGGGGCAAATCGGCTGGCACGACCTGCGGCACACCTACGGGAGCCACCTTGCGATGAACGGGGTTCCGCTGAAGGTGATTCAGGAGCTGATGGGGCACGCCACCATCGAAATGACGATGCGCTACGCCCACCTGAGCCCTGACAGCCGCAGGACGGCGGTCAACGTCCTGGACCGTCCGCTCGCTCCGGCGTGCGACATACGTGCGACACGCGGGGAGGGTGCTGCCAACCACTCGCAAATACAGGGCGAAACAGTGCCGAAGGCGGGATTCGAACCCGCAACCTCCGCGTTCTGAGCGCGGCGCCTCTACCAAGTTGGGCTACCCCGGCGGGGTTTGTCTTTGAGGTGAAGTCGGGATGACTGGATTCGAACCAGCGACCTTGTGCGCCCGAGGCACACGCTCTTGACCAGACTGAGCTACATCCCGATGAGCTTTGCGTCCTCGAGGGAGGACCCGGACATGACTGAGGCCGGGTCCCCCCTCGGGATCCCGGCCTCTGTCCATGCCCGTCCCGGGGTTACCGGGTGGCGGCGTGGGTCAGGTGCCGGGGGGACTGCCGCGGAACGAGGCGATGGCCAGGTCCAGGCTGTCCGGAGTGGGCTCCATGTCGGTGGTAGGTAGCGGGTTCAGCTCGTCGCGCTTCGTCATGGGCATCACTCCTTTCTTGCTAGAGAGGGACGCGGCGGAAAATCAGTCCTGACACGGCTGCTCGCGCCAGTTCCGCTTTTCGATGCACCGGACGTTGTCCACGTCCGCGAGCGTCGCCAGATACCGGCCCAGGTCGAGCAGCTCCGTGTCGTGCTCCTGGCCTTCGTACTCGTGGACGTAGATGGCGTTGCCGTGGTTGTGGATGCACTTGGCCGGGCTGTCGTCCACAATCAGCACGCGATCCAGCCGGTAGCCCCGCCGCCTCAGCTTGCGCAGCTTCTTGACCCAGCCGTAGTGGACGCCCGGGTCGAGGAACCCGTCCCGCTGCACGCCGGCCCGGTCGAGCCCGTACGTGCACCGGCTCCGCCCCCAGACGAAGTCCAGCTCAATCCCCTGCGGAACGATCCGCTTCACGAGCTCCGCGACGTACTTGTCGGCCCCTGCCGACCAGATGGCGAGCCGGAACCGGGTGGCGCACTCCCGCAGGAAGGGCTCCAGGTTCGGGCGCACGTGGACGAAGTACCCCAGGACCTGGAAGTCCGCCTCCCGGGCCAGAGGCTGCTCGCTCGCGTGGACCAGGGTCTCATCCAGGTCCAGGATCAACAGGATGCTGTCCGTGGGCGCCGTCACCGGTGTGTGTCTCCCTGCCAGTGACGACGTCCGTCGGTTAACGGAAATGACGCGGCGTCACTGCACGCCGGGCGCGCGGAACACCTGGCCGTTGCGGCCTTCCAGCACGAGGCTCGCCTCGTCGGAGCTGCCCACGCGCAGCTCCACGCGGGGCTGGCCTCGCCGGTCCACCAGGAGCAGGCCGGGCGAGCCCTCCTCGTCCGCGCCCAGGATGGCCCGGGGCCGTCCCGTCACGTCCGCCAGCTCCAGCCGCGACGAGCCGTCCACCTGGAGCCCCACGGAGAACAGCTCCGCGCCTCCGGACTTGGACAGCGTCAGGCGCGGCGCCTCGTCCGAGAACACCATCAGCTCCGCCAACGACTCGCCTTCCGCCGTGGAGAAGCGCAGCCGGGGCGAGTCGTCCTCGCCCACGCCCAGCAGGGCCCTGGGGCGGCCCTCGCTGTCGTTCAGCACCAGCGCCGCGCCACCCTGGCGGTTCGCCTCCAGGCTGGCCCGTGTGCGGCCCCTGGCGTCCTTGAGCACCAGGCGGGAGGCGACCAGCTCCCCCGCGTGCGGCGGCGGTGCCTCGTCACGCAGGGCCGCGGTTCCCAGCCCCGCCCCGGCCAGCACGAAGGCCGCGAGGGTGAGGCCCTGCCACCTTCGAAGCCGGCCTTCCAGCCGCTCCATGCGCGCGTCCAGTGAGTCCATCCCGGCGTCGCCTCCTGTCCCACCCAGGTGGGACGGCGGGAGGCTAGCAGAGCCCGGCTCCCCTCGCTGTCAGCGGGGCAGGAAGAGGAGCAGGAGCGTGGGCACCGCGGCGACGAGGATGCCCACCCCGAGCGCGAGCACCATCTGGAGGAAGAACAGGTCCTCCAGTGTCTCCTCCAGCACTCCCTCCAGCCGGTCGATGGCCAGCGTCTCCAGCTCCCGCACCGCGGAAGGCATGTCCGGCGACGTCAGCACCGCTCGCAGGGCGATGAGCCCCAGCACCCGGCGGGACTGCTCCATGAGGAAGCCCTCCAGCCACCCGGCGCGGGACGATGCCGACTCCTGCTCGGGCTCGAGCATGCGCTCCGCCACCGACTGTTCGATGGCACGGGTGAGCTCCGCGCGGCTGGGCGTACCGGCCCCACGCAGGCGCCGGGCGACCTGCAACGTCGCGGGCTTGAGGATGGCGTACGCGTAGCCCATCAGCCCCCGCGCCCGGACCTCGCTCGCGAGCCGTGAGCTGACGCCGTGGAGCATCCACACGTAGCCCCCCGCCACGGCCAGGGCCAACGGCGTGAGCACGACGCTCAGCACGTCCAACCAGGCCGGCGTCGGGGCCGCGCCGGTCCAGCGCGGCGCGAGGACGAAGACGCCGGCCAGCGCGAGGCCGAAGCACCCGAAGACGAAGAAGCCCTTCAGCACACCCTTCACGCCGGAGCCGAGCAGCGCGGGCACCATGGCGACGAGGCTCCGCAACCCCGCGCGAGCCATGCCCCCCATGGACTCACGCGGAGGCGCCGCGAGGGATTCCTCGTCCGAGGTCCTCTGCTTCAACGCCGCCTGGCTCATGACGAGCGCTCCATGGATGCAAGGCCCAGCTCGGCCGTGGCCCACTGGTCCACCTGTTCGGCGGAGGGCGGTGACACCGGCACGTCGGACTTGAGCTCACGCCGACGCCGCCACCACATCAGGAGCGCGGCGGCGCCGAAGAGCACCGCCCCCACGGCCAGCCGGGGCAGCAGCCAGGGAATGGGGCTGGACCGGGAGTCCTGACGCTCCTTCCACCACGCAGTGCCCGTCCCAATCAGGGCGAGCACGCCCGGAATGGCGGCCATGCGCCACAGGGTCCCGCTGTCAGGCCCCGGCACGAGCGCCAGGAGCCCCAGGAACACCGTCGTGGTCCACAGCAGGATGCGTCCCAGCCGGAAGTTCGTGAGCCCCACCAGCACGGCCGCGACGGGCTTCGAGCCCTCACCACTCATGTTGCGTCCCCCATGGGGACGTCATCTTAAAGGAGGCCGGCCCGCCCCAAAAGCCGGCCCCCGGGGACCTACGCGGCGGAGGCCTGCTGGATGCGGGCCTCCGTTTCGGCCGGGCTGACGATCCAGGGCCAGAAGCGCTGCGGCTCTCCGAAGTTGTCGAAGAATGTGTCCGCCAGCGTGGACACCGCCGAGGCCGCTCCGAGGTAGCGCAGCACGTGGGGCGGAGGTGGCTGGAGCAGCATGTTGGTGAACGCGGTGATGAACTGACCTTCCGTCCGCCAGAAGTGCTCGAAGGTCTGCTCCATCCAGTCCGGCGTGAAGGGCTGGTCGCCGTGCTCGAGGATGGCCCGCGTCACCGCATGGGCCTGCTTCGACGCGCTGTTGAGCCCCTGGCCCGCGATGGGGTCGTTGAGCATGACGACGTCCCCCATCCCCATCACCGCCCGGCCCGAAGGCAGCCGCCCCACCGGCTTGCGCACCGTGGGCGTGAACGCGCCGGTGAGCCAGGAGGACTCGTCCACGATGGCGGCGCCCTCCAGCCGCTCCGCCACCCAGGGAGAGAAGTCGCGCAGCACCTGCTTCATCCGCTCCAGCGCCTCCCGCGCGGTGTTGACGCCGCCGAAGCGATCCAACCCCTGCCCGGGGATGGCCTCCAGCAGGATGCAGTTCAGCGGACCCCGGATGCGGTCGAAGTACGGCATGGAGAAGTACTCGCCGTGGCCCGCCGCCAGGATGAACTTGAGCGCGGGGTAGGGCGTCTCGTGCAGCGGCTTCATGCCGCTGACAATCATTGCCGTGAGGTGGCGCTGCGGTTGCGTGTGGACGCTGCGCTCGGCGTCCCGTTCGAACAGCCGGGTGAAGCTGTTGCGCCCCGTCGTCACGACCACCAGGTCATGTCCCGGGACGAGCGCCTCCAGCGCGTCCACGTCCACGTCCCGCACCACCACGGTGCCGCCGCGCCGCTCGAACTCCGCGAGCCAGCGCGAGTACTTCGCCCGCAGGTCCAGGGCCTTGCCCGGATGGAGGATGCGCCCCTGGACGCGGAGCGCCCGCTGGCCGGGGGCCGCGCAGACGTCCAGGTCGCCGCCCCGGGCGTACTCCCCCGGCCCCTTCCAGAAGTCCAGCCCCAGCTCCTGCTCGTACTGGTACGCGCGGCCGAAGAGGTACGTGGTCGCCGCGAGCCGGGCGTTGAAGAGCTGCTCGGGCGTGCGGTCCGAGTAGACCGTGACGGTGTAGCCCTTCTCCAGCAGGCCGAAGCCCAGCTGCAGTCCCGCCTGGCCCGCGCCGATGATGCCGATGTTCCTCATGGTTCCCCCTGGGTGGTTCACGGGGGTCTGACACCCCGCCAGGGCACTACGCAACGAGGGGCCCGGTCTGGCAACGCACGGAGGTACGAGGCCGCCCGGAATCCGACGCCGGCGGCCCCCTTCCATGTCAGACCCCGCACGTATTGTTCCTTCCGTCGCAGCGAGGAAACGAACGAGGGGGAGTGCGCCATGACGATGTCTGTGATTGATAATCGCGTCGAGGTCGTCTTCAGCTTTGACACCACGGGCAGCATGTATCCGTGCCTCGCGCAGGTGCGGAAGAAGCTGGGGGCCGCCGTGGCCCGCCTGACGAAGGAGATCCCGGGCATCCGCATCGGCATCATCGCGCACGGGGACTACTGTGACGCGGGGTCCACCTACGTGACCAAGGCCCTGGACCTCACGGATGACGCGAAGGCCATCACCCGCTTCGTGGAGAAGGTGGGCCAGACGGGCGGCGGCGACGCGCCCGAGTGCTATGAGTTGGTGTTGCACGAGGCGCAGGGCCTGTCCTGGACGAAGGGCTACACGAAGGCGTTCGTGCTCATTGGCGACGACGTGCCGCACCCGCCCCAGCACAACCCGAAGAAGCTGGACTGGCGCAAGGAGGTGGCCGCGCTGGGGGCCATGGGCGTGCCGGTGTATGGCGTCCAGGCGCTGAACCGCCGTCACGCGACGTCGTTCTACAAGGAGCTGGCGGAGAAGTCGGGCGGCTTCCACCTGAGCCTGGATCAGTTCGCGCACGTCACCGACATGCTGCTGGCCGTCTGCTACAAGCAGTCGTCGGACGCGCAGCTCCAGGCCTACGAGGCGGAGGTGTCCCGTGAGGGCCGCATGAACCGCGGCCTGAACGCGATGTTCAACACGATGCTCAAGCGGGCCGCGTCCACGCTGTTCGGTGAGACGGACCTGCGGGCGGTGCCGCCGGGGCGCTTCCAGGTGCTGGAGGTGGAGGCGGACAGCGCCATCAAGGAGTTCGTGACGGAGAACGGCCTGGGCTTCAGGACGGGGCGCGGCTTCTACGAGTTCACCAAGACGGAGACCATCCAGGGCCGCAAGGAGGTGGTGCTGATGGACCGCAAGTCCGGTGACCTCTACAGCGGCGAGCGCGCGCGGGAGATGCTCGGGTTGCCGCCGGGAGAGACGGTGCGCATCCGGCCCGCGAGCCTGGAGAAGTACGTCGTCTTCGTCCAGAGCACGTCCGCCAACCGCAAGCTCAAGGGCGGCACGAAGTTCCTCTACGAGGTGGAGGACTGGGACGGCGCGCGCGGCAGCGCCGCGGCCTGATTAACCGCATTTAATCGCGTTTAAGCACGCTCCCCCCGGACGCGTTGGTAGAGCCACGTCTCAAGCGTGAGCCCACGCGTGTCGAGGGGGAGTGTTTCGTGAAGATCCAGTTCCGCGGTCCCGCGCAGTCGCAGCCGTTGCAAGAGAACAAGCCCGTCCTGGCGAAGGTCGAACCGCCTCCCGCGCGGCCGGTGGTGTCGAACCCGGTCCAGCAGCGGCGGAACGAGGACTCCTTCACGACCGATACGCGGACGCGCCAGGCCCGGCTCCTGGGCGGAAGCACCCCCTTCCAGGCCTTCGGGACGCCCACGCCCGTGCCCCCGGCCGGCACCCCCGTCCCTCCGGGCGGCACCGTCAGCGGCACCGTGCTTCCCCCGGGCGGCCCCATCATCTCGACCGCACAGGTCATCACGCCCACGCCCACCACCCAGGCAGGGGCGGTCTCTCCGGAGGTCCAGGCGGCCGTCGACACCCTCAACGCGTTCCCGCCGGAGGAGCAGCCCTATGGCCTGACCACCCTGCTGGGGGAGCACCGCGGCACGAGCGCCGAGGACGTCGCCT
This sequence comes from Corallococcus caeni, assembly GCF_036245865.1. Classification (NCBI taxonomy): domain Bacteria; kingdom Pseudomonadati; phylum Myxococcota; class Myxococcia; order Myxococcales; family Myxococcaceae; genus Corallococcus; species Corallococcus caeni. The sequence goes on from NZ_BTTW01000006.1 coordinate 246,831, forward strand.
TCCGCCGGGAGCTGATGGCCGCCCTGGGCTCGGACCGGGTCGCGCAGCTGATGACCCAGCTGCGCGGCTTGCCGGACCAGGGCCCGGGGCTCGCCAGGACCCTCCTGTCCGCCGCCACCGAGTCCTACTCCGTCGAGGACCAGGGCAAGCTGGTGCAGGCGCTGGGACCGGAGCTGCTCGGCGAGGCCCTGGCCTGGGGCGTCCAGAACGCGAGCAACCCCCTGGGGACGGACCGGGAGGCGAACGAGGCCCGGATGCAGGGGCTCTCCAGGATGATGGGCGCGCTCCACTCGCTGCCCCCGGGCTCGCCGGGCCAGGCCGAGGCCGCGGCGGCGCTGGCGGGCATCCAGCAGGGCAGGCCGGAATGTGACGCACCCGGCGCCTCCACCGCGGCGTGGATCGTCGCGAACTCGGGCAGCGATGCGCTGCGGAGCGAGTTCGCCAACGGCTACCTGGAAGCGTTCAAGGCCGACCCGTCGTCGCTCGCTCCCGAGGAGGCCCGCGCCGTGGCGTGGGCCCTGGGCTCCATGACCCAGAGCCCGACGGACGGGCTGGGGCCCATCGTGGACCTCTCCGACACGCAGCGCACGCAGTTCCTGGGCACGCTCACCGCCGCGGAGGCGCCGGAGCTGCAGACGGGGACGCACTTCCAGGAGGCCGCGCGGGCCGGGGTGAACGAGTTCTTGATGGACGTGGCCCTCCTCAACCCGGGCAGCTTCTCCAACCCGCAGGCCGCGAGGGACCTGCGCATCGACGCGTTCCAGCAGGCCGCGCTGGCCGTGGACGGGGACTTCCTCCAGGACAGCCCGGGGACCCACCGCGCGCTGGCCACCATGTTCGCGGCGGACACGGAGGGCATCGTCAACGCGTCCGCCAACACGGAGAACCGCTTCGCCGAGGCAGGGGACAAGCCGCTGGCGAAGTTCTTCGACCATGTCGCCTTCCGCAGCGACGACAGCCGGAGCTTGGTGACGGATGCCCTGAAGAAGTACCTGGGCGTGGGGGCCGAGCAGGGCATCGTGGACGAGCTGGCCGCGAACAAGGGCGCCGACGCGTTCATGGCGAGCCGTGGCAACGTCCTGGCACGCAACATGGGGTTCGTCCTCGGCTCGCTCTTCCAGGGTTCGCGGAGCGCGCTCGCGAACATCGAGGACGAGGCGGCGCGCAAGAAGGCCATCGTGGACGTGATGGGCAGCCTGGTGGAGAGCACGATCGAGGCGAGCCCGGTGGCGGGCGCGTACTCCCAGCTCAAGAGCGGCACCGGGGATCAGGCGAGCGTGGAGAAGGTGTTCGACTGGATTGGAAACCACTTCGCCGGCGATGCGGACGCGAGCAAGGACGCGGTCACGAAGCTCTCCGGCGCCATCATCGAAGGCGCGTGGGACCCCTTCTTCGGGGACTCCGCCCTGACGGGGGCCATCCCCGAGCAGCTCATCAACATGTTCGGGCTGATCAACATGGGCGTCTCGAGCGCCGATGGCCGCACGGGCGACCCGAACCTCAACATCGGCGGCGGCTACATCCCCTGAGCTGCCCGGGCTGGACCGCCGCGCGGGCCCTGAAGCGCGGCGGCCCCTCTTGCAAGTGTGCGTGTGACGCCACTACAAACGCGCCGCTGCTTCACCCGAGGGGGTTTACGTGTATCGAAAGAATGTCCCTGGCGCGCTGCTCGCGCTGGGGTTGCTGATGGCGGTGAGTGCCCAGGCCGAGGTGGTGTACGCGCAGGCCACCTTCCTGCTCAACAAGAACCAGCTCTCCGCGGTGAACTACCGCGGCAAGGGCGTGGCCATCCCCGTGGGGGCGAAGGTCGCGGTCATCGAGCGGGACGACGACGAGATTCGCTGCAAGGTGATGGACTCGGGCGCCGAGTTCCGGTTCGTGACGCACCGGAGCCTGGGCAAGCCCATCAACGTGCTGTTCGCCGGCTTCTTCGCGCCGGAGGACCCCGCCGCGCGCATCGCCGCGCTGTCGCCCGAGGACCAGAAGCAGGTCCGGGCCGGAGAGCTGGCCCGGGGCATGTCGCGCGAGGCCGTGCTGCTGACGGCCGGTCCGCCGCCGCCGCACCGCACGCCGTCGCTCCAGGGCAACCGCTGGACGTACTGGAGCTCGAAGTTGTCCACGTTCGAGGTGGTGTTCGGCGCGGACGGCAAGGTCGCGTCCGTTGGCAACGAGCCCGCGCCCGCGCCTGCTCCCGCGCCGGTGGTGGAGAAGACCTACTACCACGCGACCGCGAACTTCCATTTCGACGACGGCACCGTGTCCTGGGTGAACTACCTCAAGGGGCCCATCATCCCGTTCAACGCGCGGGTCGAGGTGCTGGACAAGGGCTCGTCCTCCGTGAAGTTCAAGGTCGTGGAGACCGGCTCGGAGCTGGAGTTCGCGAACGACGCGCGCTCGGGTTCTGAGACGTGGAAGCTGTTCCAGGCCGCGTTCGCGCCGGAGGACCAGGCCGGCAAGCTGGAGGCCCTGTCGCCGGAGGACCGCAAGAAGGTCTCCGCGTCGGAGGTGGAGCCCGGCATGAGCCGCGAGGCCGTGCGCATGGCGTGGGGCCCTCCGCCCCCGCATGAGACGCCCTCGTTCAACTCCAGCACCTGGACGTACTGGAAGTCGAAGACGGCCAAGGTGCGGGTGAAGTTCGGCAAGGACGACAAGGTCGCGTCCATCGAGTAGCCGCGAAGGACGTCGCAAGACGTGATGTGATTGAGGCGTGACGGCTCATCGCCGTCACGCCTCGATATTTTTCTGGGCGGTGGCCTGCACGCCCTGCGTGATGCCCAGCTCCGACGTGTCGGTCGACGCGTCGAAAGCGCGCGGGGAAGCCCACTCCGCGAGGTCTTCCGAGGGAAGCGGCGTGTGGCATGGGCGCTGCAATCAGCTTCCGGCAACGGCTGGCGACATGCCTCGCCCCGTTCCACCCGCCACATTCCTCGGAGTTGATCATGACGACCACGACCGTTGCCGCCGCCGCCCGTCCGCAGCCGGGCCCGCATGCCACGCCGCCCGAGCCCGTGCTGAACGCGACCCAGGTGCTGGGCCTGGGGCAGGGCGTGGTCGCGGCCTACTCCTCCTTCAACGGCAAGGACTCCTCCGCGCCGTCGGGCTGGACGCAGGCGGACAGCCTCACGGCGTGGGTGCCGAACAAGGGCGGGGTCGCGGAGGCGTTCGGCCTGTGGTTCACCTCCAACGCGGACTCGAGCACGGCGATGCTGGCGCTGCGCGGGACCGTGACGGCGGCGGACACGAGCGCGGACGAGCAGTACGCCACCACGTCCTTCGCGCCCTTCTCCGGCGCGGCGATGTCCCCCGTGCCGCAGGTGCACAGCGGCTTCTGGGGCATCTACACCGGCACGGGCACCGGCGTGCCGCAGTCGATGCAGGCGCAGGTGTTCGCGTGGCTGAAGGCAAACAGCATCCAGACGCTCTACGTGACGGGCCACAGCCTGGGCGGGGGGCTGGCGGAGCTCCTGGCGTTGGACCTGGCGGTGAGCCAGCCGTCGCTGAGCGCGACCACCGTCACGTTCGCGGCGCCGAAGGCGGGGCTCGCGGATTCGTGGGGGACGGCCTACGCGCAGTACGTCACGAATCCCGCGACGGTGCGTGTGGTCAACCAGTACGACGTGGTGCCCACGCTGCCGCCGTCGTGGATGGCGCCGAACTACGCGCAGGTGGGCGTGGAGTTCGACGTGCTCTTCTTCCACAAGCTCGGGGACACCAGCACGCAGGAAGCGACCATCCGGCACGAGATGGACAACTACCTCACCGTGCTCACCCAGGCGCTGCCCGCCACGCCCCAGATCTACGTGGGACCCTTCGCGGACGGCGTCTACACGGACAGTTCGAGTGCCCCGCTCCAGGACACCAGCGTGGCGCCCACCGCGGACAACATCGCGAGCGCGAAGGCGTCCGTGAAGGCCCTGCCGCAGCAGCCGGTGGCGCAGCCGCCGCGCCGGCAGGTGGCGGTGAAGTAGGGGACTCCACGGCGCGCCTGACACGCTTGCGTCCATCGGGGATGATCCGCCGGGACCATCCCCCTTCACGGAGCGTTCACATGACGGAGCTCGAGACCCTGGCTGCCTTCGAGCAGCACCTGCGCGACGGCCGGAGCCTGGCCAACGTCATCCTCCAGGGGCTGGACCTGCGCGCGTCGAGCGGCGCGTTGCTGCGCGCGGACCTCACCGGCACCGTCTTCCTGGGCTGCCTCCTGGAGCCCGCGACCCTGCAACAGGTCCTCGCGCGGGGCGCCATGGTGTTCCCGCCGTTCACCGGGCTGCCCTACTGCCCGTACCGGGGCAGCCTCTACACGCCGGAGGAGCTGTACGCGGGCTTCGACCCGACGCGTCCGGACACGTACGCGGACACGCTGGACGCGCGCATCTACGCGCACTGGAACTCGCGCGGTGGGGCCCACCCGCCGTCCCTCCTGGAGACGCTGGCGCAGCGGCTTCACGACCACGCCATCAGCGACGCGCTGGAGGAGGCGCTGCTGGACCAGGGCAGGCCCCGCAGGGTGGTGGCCATCATGGGCGGGCACTCGATGCTGCGGGGGCAGGAGGACTACCGCTCCGTCGCGGAGCTGGCCCGGGCGCTGGCGCGCCTGGGCTTCTTCCTGGTGAGCGGAGGCGGCCCGGGCGCCATGGAGGCCACGCACCTGGGCGCGTGGTTCGCGGGACGCGCGGACGAGGACCTGGACGGGGCGCTCGCGGTGCTGGCGCGGGCTCCGTCCTACAAGGACCGGGACTGGCTGGCGCGCGCCTTCGAGGTTCGCGCCACCTGGCCCCTGCGCGACGCGGCGGCGATGGGCGACAGCCTGGGCATCCCCACCTGGCTCTACGGCCACGAGCCGCCCAACCCCTTCGCCACGCGCATCGCGAAGTACTTCGCCAACAGCGTGCGCGAGGAGGGCCTGCTCACCATCGCGCGGGGCGGCGTCGTCTATTCACCCGGCAGCGCGGGCACCGTGCAGGAGATCTTCCAGGACGCCTGCCAGAACCACTACAACACCGTGGGCGTCATCAGCCCCATGCTCTTCCTGGGCCGCGAGTTCTGGACGAAGACCCGGCCCGTGTACCCGCTGCTGGAGCACCTGGCGCGGGGACAGGAGTACGCGCGCCACCTGCTCCTCACGGACTCGAAGGAGGACATCGTCCAGGCGCTCGTGCGCTTCGACCAGGAGCGCGAGGCCCTGGCGCGGGCGGGCTGACGGTGCCGGCTTGGAGGCTCAGCCCTGACCCGCGACCGGGGTGACGGCGTTCAGGTTCACGAAGGCGTCCCGCTTCACCCCGTGCTCGTGGAAGTCCTGCACCGCCCGCGCGAGCGTCGCGGCCAGCAGGCCCAGGAGCGGCAGGTGCTCGCCGCCCTCGCAGGTGGCCTGGCCCCGCGTGTCCTCGGCGTCGGGCGTGAAGCGCTCATCCCAGCGCACCAGCCCGAACGTGCCGTCCGCGGACACCGCGCCGTGCACCAGCGGCGTGCCCGTCTTCCGGGCGTGGTCGCTGAGCAGTTGGCGGCTGTCCTGGTTGTCGAAACAATCCACCAGCAGGTCCGCGCCCTTGCAGAGCGCCTCCACGTTGTCGCGCGTGAGGCGCACGCCGAAGGCCTCCGCCTTCACGCCGTGCAGGTTGTGCAGCTGGAGCTTCAGCGCCTCCGCCTTGTTCTTCCCGACGGACGGCTTCACGTAGGCCTGCGACAGCAGGTTCTTCGACTCCACCCGGTCGAAGTCGATGAACACCCGCGTCGCGTCCAGGTTGCGGCACAGCAGCGCCGCCGCGGACCCGATGGCCCCCACGCCACAGAAGACGATGCGCATGGCGGCGGTCCTCAGCACGCCCCGAAGGGCACCTTCGGACGCAGGTAGATGCGCTCCTCGCCGTGCGCGCCCCGGAAGCGGTCCACGACGTAGTGCTGGAAGGCCTCGTCCCGCAGCTCGAAGCGGTGCAGGCCGGGCACGCCGCCCGAGCGCACCAGCTCCACCGCGATGCGGCGCACGTCGGTGTCACTGATGTGCCGCTCCAGCTCCACCGGCACGTCCGCCGAGTGTCCGTCGAGGGTGATGTTGAGCGTCGCCATGGCTTCGAGCCTCCAGGAAGGGAACCCTGCCCCGGGACGGCGCCCCCAGGCCCTGCCTGACAACCCGGCCCGGTCCCTGCCCGTCCGCTCCTGCACGCAGGGGGAGGGAGCGGCGGTCACACCGCGCCCAGGCGATGCACAGTGTTGGGTTCACGGGAGGGAACCCATGGAGTCACCGCGAGCACCGCATGCCTGGAACGTGACGCCCACGGAGGCCGTGGCGCTGCAGAAGCGCCTGCGCGAACAGCTCATCCTCGAGCCGCCCCCGGGCCTGCGCGTCACCCGCCTGGCGGGCGCGGACATCTCCACGGAGAAGGACAACGACACGGGCTATGGCGGCATGGTGGTGCTCGACGCCGCGACGCTCGCGCCGGTGGCCCGCGCCGTGGCGGCGGTGCCGCTGACGTTCCCCTATGTCCCCGGCCTGCTGTCCTTCCGCGAGCTGCCGGTGCTGGCCGCCGTCTGGGCCCGGCTCACCGTCCGCCCCGACGTGCTCATCTTCGACGGCCAGGGCACCGCGCACCCGCGACGGGTGGGCATCGCCTGTCATGGCGGGCTGCTGTTCGACATCCCGTCCATCGGCTGCGCCAAGTCGCTGCTGGTGGGCACGCCCGGGAAGCTCGCGGAGCGGCGGGGCGCCACCTCCCCCATCACCCACAAGGGCGAGGTGGTGGGCATGGCGGTCCGCACCCGCGCGGGCGTCAGCCCCGTGTACGTCTCTCCCGGCCACCGCATGGACCTGGACACCGCCGTGGAGTGGGTGTTGAAGGCGAGCCCCCGCTACCGCGAGCCGGAGACGACGCGCCACGCGCACCGGCTGGTGAATGCCTTCCGCCGCTCGGGAGGCGAGGCTGCGGAGCTGGAGGAGGGGAGCCCCGCATGAAGTCCATGGGCCTGATGCTGGTGGTGGCGGGCCTGGGGCTCGTCGTCGTGGGGCTGCTGGTGTGGGCCGGGGCCTTCTCCTGGTTCGGCCGGCTGCCGGGTGACATCCGCGTGGAGAGCGGCAACACGCGCTTCTTCGCGCCGCTGGCGTCCATGCTCGTCATCTCCGTGCTGCTCAGCCTGGGCGCCTGGGTGCTGCGCCGCTTCTTCTGATTCCTCAGGACTTGAGTCCTGGCCCTGTCAGCGCCGCGCCGTGCGAACTGGTCCGACAGTCGGACCAGTTGGGGACGACCGGGGCCGGGGCCCGGGAGGATTTCCACTCAAGAACGCGCGCCCTTCGCGTCTGTCCGGCAGGACCCGACCGGGCAGGTGGGCCGCCTGCTGTCCGGGCGGGCAGGTGGGGGCCTGTCCTGGAGGACAGGCGGAGGGGCTGGCCAGACGGGGAGTGGATCCGCGCCGTTGAACCGCGCAGCATGCGGACCCCTCCTGGCGTCAGCGGTAGGGAATAAAAAGCGGTCTCTGGAAAAAGGCGGCGGTCAGGCCGCCAGGAGTGAGCATGCGCAGGCTGTCATCCCCGTGGAGCGAGCTGGCATCCCATTACCCCGTGGTCGTCGTGGGGTCTGGCTATGGCGGGGGGATCTCCGCCAGCCGCCTGGCTCGCGCGGGGCAACAGGTCTGCGTGCTGGAGCGCGGCCGGGAGATGCACCCGGGTGAGATGCCGCGCACGCCCGCGCAGGCCGTGGCGGAGTTCCAGCTCCACTGCGCTCCGGGCCAGGGCGACCTGGACGTGGGCAGCCCCACGGGCCTCATCGAGGTCCACCGCAACGGCGACGTGTCCGTCATCGACGGCTGCGGCCTGGGCGGCACGTCGCTCATCAACGCCGGCGTGACGATGCGGCCCGACCCCCGCGTGTTCGAGGATCCCCGCTGGCCGGAGGCCCTGCGCGCCGACGTGCACGGGCTGCTGGAGGACGGCTTCGCGCACGCGGAGCTGATGCTGCGGCCGCTGCCGTACCCGGAGGACCATCCGCCCCTGCAGAAGCTCAAGACGTTCGGCATCTCCGCGCAGAAGCTGGGCGGAAGGCTGACGCGGCCGCCGGTGGCGGTGACGTTCGAGGCGGGCGTCAACGCCGCGGGCGTGCGGCAGCCGGGGTGCTCGCTGTGCGGGGACTGCGCCACGGGCTGCAACACCGGCGCGAAGAACACCGTGCTGATGAACTACCTGCCGGACGCCCACGCGCACGGGGCCCGCATCTTCACGGAGGTGGCGGTGCGCGCGGTGGTGCCGGACGGCGCGAAGTGGCGCGTCTACTACCGCCCCCTCAACACCGGCCGCGAGCGCTTCGACGCGCCCGACGCGTGGCTCACCGCGGACCGGGTCATCCTGGCGGCGGGCACCATGGGCACGGCGGAGATCCTCCTGCGCTCGCGCGAGCGCGGCCTGTCCCTGTCCTCGAAGCTGGGCCACCGCTTCAGCAGCAACGGCGACGTGCTGGCCTTCGGCTACAACCTGGACATGCCTGTCCACGGCGTGGGCCACGGCGAGCAGGACCACGAGACGCGCGACCCGGTGGGTCCGTGCATCGCGGGCGTCATCGACCAGCGCGACACCGCGCGGCTGGACGAGGGGATGATCATCGAGGAGGGCGCCATCCCCGGCGCGCTCGCGTCGCTGATGCCCGCGGCGCTCGCGGGGGCCGCGGCGCTGGTGGGCGAGGACACCGACGAGGGCATCCTGGACTGGGTGCAGGAGCGGCTGCGTCAGGCGGACAGCCTGGTGCGAGGCCCGGACCACGGCGCGGTGGAGCACACGCAGACGCTGATGGTGATGTCCCACGACGAGGCCAAGGGCGAGCTGCGGCTGGAGCACGACCGCGTGCGCCTGCACTGGCCGGACGCCGGCCGCGATCCGCAGCTCACCCGCGTCGAGGAGCGCCTGCGCCGGGCCACCGCCGCGCTGGGCGGCACCTTCGTGCGCTACCCGCTCTGGTCGGAGGCCTTCGGCAAGGAGCTCTTGTGCACGCACCCGCTGGGGGGCTGTGTCATGGCCGACCGGGCGGAGGACGGCGTGGTGGACCACGAGGGGCGCGTCTTCTCCGGCGCCTCCGGCCGCGCGGTGCACGAAGGGCTGTACGTGTCCGACGGGTCGGTGGTGCCGCGCTCGCTGGGCATCAACCCGCTGCTCACCATCTCCGCGGTCGCCGAGCGCGCCTGCGCGCTGATGGCCCGGCGTTACGGGTGGACCATCGACTACGCGCCGCTGCCGGAGGCGGACGCCCGTCCGGCCCCCGGGCCCGTGGGCGTGCGCTTCACGGAGACGATGCACGGCTTCGTGTCCGGTGACGTGAAGGCCCCGCACCTGGAGGCCGGGGACCCGGAGCGCGATGACGCCACGCCGCTGCGCTTCGTGCTCACCGTGACGGCGGAGGACCTGGACGCGACGCTGCGCGACGCGCGCCACCCCCTGAAGCTGATGGGCACGGTGACGGCGCCGGTGGTGTCGTCCCGCCCGCTGGTGGTGAAGCGCGGAGAGCTGCGCCTGATGACCCGCGAGCACGCGCGGCCGGGCGGCCAGCGGATGGAGTACCTGCTCCACCTGCTCAGCGAGGCCGGCGAGGCGTACTACCTGGAGGGCTACAAGGACCTCTACGACGACCCGGGCCTGGACCTGTGGAAGGACACCACGACGCTGTTCGTGTCCCTGCACCAGGGCGACGGGCCGGAGGCGCCGTGCATCGGCCGGGGCTTCCTGCGGCTGACGGCCGAGGAGTTCGCCCGCCAGCTCACCACCCTGCGCGTCCTCAACGCCCGGGACGGCGTGCACCGGGCGGAGGCCCTGGCGCGCTTCGGCGGCTTCTTCTTCGGGGCCCTCTGGGACACCTACGTCCGGCGCGTGGCCGCCTAGCAGTCAGGCAGCCGGCGGACAGTCCAGCAGTCCGCGATGGCGTGCCCTCCGGGGCGGGCATGGGCACCCTGTTACCCACCGGGACTGACAGGGAGGAACCCCCATGGCTGAAGACCGTGATCCGCAGCGCCGTTCGGGCACACCCCAGGACGAAGAGCCCGCGGAGGAGCGGCGCGAGCTGTCCATCGAGGAGCGGCGTGCGCGGCGCAGTGCGATGCGGGCCAGTCAGACGTATGCCCGCTTCATCGACCACCTCTGCGAGCGGGGCGGCATGTCCCCGAGCGTCGCCCAGCAAGCGGCCGTCTCCGTGCTCTGCGGCCTGGAGCAGCGCATCCAGGTGGAGGAGTCACACGACCTGGAGGCCCAGCTGCCGCGCAAGCTCACGGAGCTGCTGCATCGCTGTGAACGCCATGACGCCGAACCCCGTCCGGAGAAGTTCGGCCGCGACGAGCTCCTGAAGCAGGTGGGCGACGACCTGGCCCTGCATCCGGACGCGGTGGAGCCCGTGGTGCGCGCGGTGATGGACGCCGTCCGCCATCAAATCAGCGAAGGCGAGGCGGAGGACGTGAGCGCCCAGCTGCCACCGGACATCCGCCACCTTTGGCTGCCGACGATGTGAAGCGGGCTGTTAAGGTCTCCGGCACACGCTTGCCGGAGACCGCGCATGGCCCTCGATGATGACTTCAGCGCCGCCCAGACCCGGGTGAAGACGCTGTCCAAGGCCCCCTCGAACGACACGCTGCTGGAGCTGTACTCCCTCTACAAGCAGGGCACCGAGGGGGACGTGCAGGGCAAGCGCCCCGGCATGCTCGATATCAAGGGGCGCGCGAAGTACGACGCGTGGGCGGGCCGCAAGGGGCTGGCGAAGGACGCCGCGAAGCAGCAGTACGTGGCGCTCGTGGACCGGCTCCTGCGCGGATAAGACACGGCCTTCATGCCTCAATGGCTCCGGATGGCGCTGTTCCTCGTGCCGGTCACCACGCTGCTCGCGGTGGCGCACGTCTACCTGTACCGCCGCCTGGTGCGCGACGTGACGCCGAGCAGGGCGCTGCGCCGCGGGGGGATGGGGCTCTTCGCCGGGGGGCTCGTGGGCTCCCTGGGTGCCCGGATGGTGGGGGCGATGTTCTCCTCCGAAGTGGCGTGGTGGACGGGCATCGCGTTGCTGGTGTGGATGGGGCTGGTGCTCTACCTGCTCATGTTCACCCTGGGGCTGGACGTGGTGCGGAGCGTGCTCGCCCGCGTGCGCAGGGCCCCGGAGCCGCCGTCCCCCGAGCGCCGGGCCTTCCTCGCGCGAGGGATGGCCGCGGGCGCAACCGTGGCGGGCGCGACGGTGAGCAGCTTCGGCGCCTGGCGCGCGTTCCATCCGCCGGACGTGCGCGACATCCCGGTGCGGCTGCCCGGGTTGCCCAAGGCGCTGGAGGGCTTCACGCTGGTGCAGCTCACGGACATCCACATCGGCGGGGTGTTGCAGCGCCGCTTCGTGGATGAGCTGGTGGCGCGCGCCAACGCGCTCAAGCCGGACCTCATCGCGGTGACGGGCGACCTGGTGGACGGCACGGTGCCGGAGCTGGGCCGGTACGTGGGCGGCTTCGGCGCGCTCCGGGCGCGGCACGGCGCGTACTTCGTCACCGGCAACCACGACTATTACTCTGGCGTGGAGGCATGGACGGAGTTCGTCCGGGGGCTGGGCATCACCGTGCTGCGCAACCGCACGGTGTCCATTGGTGACGCGGGCGCGTCCTTCGACCTCATCGGCGTGGACGACTGGAGCGCGAGCCGGTTCGGTGAACCCGGTTATGACCTGGACGCGGCGCTCCAGGGGCGCAGGCCGGACCGCGCGTCGGTGCTGCTGGCGCACCAGCCCTCCAACTTCGAGGTGGTGGCCCAGCGCGGCCTGGGGCTCCAGCTTTCAGGCCATACGCACGGCGGGCAGATGTTCCCGGGCAACGTGGTAGGCCACCTCATCTGGGGCGACCAGAACGCGGGCCTGAGCCAGTTGGCCCAATCCCACCTCTACGTCAGCCGCGGCTGCGGCTTCGTGGGCCCGCCCATGCGCGTCGCCGCGCCGCCGGAGATCGCCCGCATCATCCTGCTGCCGGGCTGAAAGAGGTTCACGGCTTGCGGTGGGCGCTGTCCAGGAGCAGGCCGTCCTCCTGGAGGAGGGTCGGGGCGGGCCGGGGACGGCCGTACAAGAGCCCCGAGGCGATGCGCAGCGGCGCGGCCCACGCGGGCTCGTCGCGCACCAGTACGTCCTCGCCGCCGATGCGGACCAACATGCCGTCGGGGGCCACCACGGAGAAGCGCAGCGGCCGGCCCAGCGCCACCTGGAGCGCGGCCATGGTGGTCTCGTCCTCCTGGGAGAAGCCCAGCGGGCCCTCCGGGTGGCTGTGGGTGATCTCCACCAGCGTGTCCCGCAGGCTCCAGATGGCTTCCCACCGTGGACGGGAGTCCGGAAGCGCCACGGGGTCGTCGAAGGAGTCACCCCACAGCACCGCGTCCTCCGGCCCGATGAGCAGGCACACCTCGCGCGTCGTCGACATGAAGTCCTTCCTCCCGAATGGTCCGTACCGACGTGGGGAACGGGCCCGGTCGGACACGCGCGTTTCAGACGTGCCGGGTGATGACCAGCGCGTCCGTGTCGATGGCTTCCTTCAGCACCGACGGCAGGCTCTCCAGCGTGACCTGGGTGTCCGCGCCCGCCAGGCACACGCCTGCGTCGCGCACGCGCAGCGTCGCGGCCTCCACCACCGTGACGAAGCGCTCGCCCATGAACGTGTAGACGACCTCCACGAGGCCATCGCCCAGACGGCGTTGGGCCAGCAGCCGCGCGCCGGCCTTGTCGAGCGCGCGCTCCACCCACGCGCCGACGTCCGACTCCGTGCGCCGGTGCGTGTGTCGCGTGTGACCTCGTCCGTTCCGCCGCGCCTCGCCGTGCTCCCGCTCTGACCAGGCCCGCGCTGCTTCGCGCCCGTCCGGGTCGCCCGGGAACGGCGACGGGCCGGGCTCCTGGCGCATCCGCGTCAGGGCGTCCCATCGTTCGCGCTCACGCCCTGACAGCGGCCGGGCGATTTCGCGTCCCTCCGCGTCCCGCCAGACCTCCGGCGCACCGTGCTCGCGGTGCGTCCACGCACGCGTCTCCGCTGCTTCGCGCCGGGACTCCTGCTCCGCCTGCATCCGGAGGAAGCGCGCACGCTCCTCCGCGAGCCCTCGCAGGCAGCGCTCCGCCTCCGCGCGTCCCTCGCGCGCCACGTCGAGCACTCGCGCACGGGCCTCCATGGGCGCGAACGGGATGCCCGTGCCGCGCGATGCCGCCTCCAGCACCGCGAAGCCGAACGCCGCGCGCAGCGATGCACTCACGCCTCGCGCATCCCCCAGCGCACGGTCCTCCTCCAGCGCGCGGCGTGCCGCTTCCTCCGCCTCGCCTTCGAACTCCACGCCCTCGAAGAGCAGCGTGCCGTCATGCCAGCGGCGGGCCGTCACCGGCGACAGGCGCGGCGGCTCCTCCTCCGGCATCAACGCGAGCGCCTCCGCCAGCGCGCCCTCGCGTACCAGCCGCGTCCCCCAGACATGGCCCCGCACGCGCGGCAGCGCCTCCAGCCCTTCCGGACCGGCCGGCTCTCGCGCGGTGGCCTCGCGGCCCTTCACCTCGAAGCGCCACCAGCCCGGAGCGACGGGCCAGGTGACGCGCAGGCGGCGTGAAGGCGCGTCCACGGTCCCGCCGCCGAAATACGGCAGCACCGCCGACTCCACCTTCCCGAGCAGCTTCCGGTAGTCCACGCCCCTGCCTCCTTCTTCACGCCACCTTCAACAGCGGCGTGCTCATCACCCGGTCCACCCAGCCGGACTGGCTGGCCCCCGCCTCGCGCGGCGCGTCCATCAGCGCCTGGAGCACGCGCGGCACCTGGTACGGGTCCGCGAACTGCCCCACGCTCACTTCACTGAAGGGCACGCCCAACTGCTTCGCGCCCGAGCGCACCGTGTTGCCGCGCGCCCCCGCCACGCTCACCAGCAGCGCCATGGCCGCCACGCTGTAGCCACACGCGTGGAAGGCCCGGGCGAACTGGTCGCCTGCCTCGCCCGCCTCGTCACCCACCACCATCACCACCAGCTTCGCCTCCGCCGGGATGCGCACGCCGGAGCGGTGCAGCGCGTGGACACCGGCCGCGTGCACCGTGCCGCCGGACGCCTTCAGCCCGGCCAGCATGTGCTGCACCGCGGTGCGGTTCGGCGCCTTGGGCTGGAGCACCGTGCCCATGGTGTCGAACGCCGCCACGTGCAGCTTGTTCATCGGGAAGCCCGCGAGGATGCGCGACAGCGCCTCCTTGGACTGCTCGATGGCGCCCTCCATGGACCCCGACTTGTCGATGAGGAACATCACCCGCACGTCCGTCTCCGCCGTCGCCTCCGCCACCGCCTTCTTCACCGCGTTGTCGCTCGCCTCCTCCAGCTTGCGGCGCACGTCCTCGCTCCGGACGTTCTTCGCGATGTTCAGCGAGCGCTGATCCGTCGCGTTCGCCACCGCCCGCTCCCAGCGCGCCTTCACGGAGGGCTCCTGCAACAGGCCCAGGTCCTCCAGCGTGGGCGTCATCAGCCGCAGGTCGCGGTCCGACAACGACGGCAGCAGCGTCGCCAGGATGGCGGGCGTGAGGCCCACGTCCTTCGGCAGCCGGCCCACGACCTCCTTGTAGGAGAGCCGCTCCAGCTCAATCCACTCGCAGATCTCCGCCTCGGAGAGGCCGTCGAAGCGCTCGCGCTTCACCAGCGTGAGGCCCTGCAGGCCCACCTGCCGGTGGCCCCCGTCCGCCTGCTTCTGCTTCCAGCCGAGCACCTCGAAGAAGCCCTGCGACTGGGGCTTGTAGCCCGCCTTGCGCGCCAGCCGCTTCAGCGTCTCCTTGTAGCCCGCCTTCACCAGGCCCTGGAGCATGGGCAGGTTCGCCTCGCGCGCGGCCAGCCACTTCTGGGCCACGCGCTTCCAGCGGCCCAGCGGCGGCTTGCGCGACGCCGGATCTCCGAAGCCCGCGGCGCGGTTGAGGCGCGCGATCTCCGGCGTCTCCAAGAGCTCCGCCACGCGCAGCACGGCCTTGGGCGTGAGCATCCGCGTGGAGCGGCGCACGTAGTGCAGCACCATGGCCTCGCCGATGGCGCGGTAGTCGTCGTCGTGGAAGGCGATGGCGCCCTGGCCGTCGCGCACGGGCTGGCCCGCGTGCTCCTGCACCAGCATCAGCGCGCAGGTGGCCACCTTCAGGTCGCGCCAGTCCGTCTGCGTCAGCGCGTACGACGCGAAGTGCGCCATCAGCATGGGGTTGAGGCGGTGGAGCTCCAGGAGCTGGCCGTACAGCTTCACCGCGGCGGGCACGAACAGGCCCGGCGCCACCTTGCGGCCGCGCGCCTGCGCCTTCGCGTCCGCGTTGGCGGCGGCCACCCAGGTGCCGTTCACGTCCAGGCCCGGGCGGTGGTGCCACAGGTGGGCGGAGCCGCCGAGCACCACGTCGAGCAGCCGCTCGGCCGGTCCGCGCTGCGTCTCCGGAAGGGTCGTCTGGGTGCGAGCAGTCATGGCGGGCGTCCCCCTTTCGGGACGGAGGCATGCCCGGAAGGGCCGCCTGGGTTGGGAGGGAAAAGGTGAGCGCCCGAGTGAGGAAGCCGGAAGGCTGAATCCAGAGTTCAGTGCCGGACCGCCGGCGGTCCCCCCGCCTTGCGAGCGGGAGGGTGGAGTCGAACCACGGCGTGTAGGGCCTCTTCGGCCGGGCGCTCGAAAGCGATGCGCCCCTGGACGCCCCCCGGGCTGGAATCCTGACGGAACCATTTCCGGGGCCTTGCGGGCCGGCGCCGGGCCTTCGGGCGCCTCCAAGGAGAAGACCCGCCGCGTCATGCGCGGGGGCCGGAAAAAGGGCCGTCAGGAAATGCCGGGGGCTGGCGTCGGGGGTTCTGGTAACCAGTCGGAGGCTGTCCGCGGATGCAACGTGCTACCTTGCCGCGCCACATCCCCGTAACCCAACCTCTCGGGATGAGGACGTCCCGGGACAGCCTCCAGGGTCCTCCGGTGTACGAGCAGCTCACGGATGAGGAATTGTTCGCGGAGGTGTCCCGCCGCCGCGCCACGGGCGAGGCCGTGGGGACCCCGCTGGGGGCCTTGTGCGCGCGATGGGCGCGCCCGGCCCGCTACGTCATCAGCAGGATTCAGGGCAGCTACGGACGCGGCTCCCCGGCGGACGCCGACGAGCTCTTCCAGGACGCGGTGGGGAAGTTCCTCGACCGGGGCCTGGACCAGTTCCGGGGCGTGTCCGAGCAGATGCCGGGCAGGAGCGCGTCTCCCAAGACGTTCTTCCTGCGCATCGTCAAGCACGTCGCCATCGACTTCTACCGGCGGCACCGGGAGGAGCTGGCGCCCGCGCCGTCTTCGCCCGACGACGTGATGGAAGAGACGCCGTCCGAGGTGGCCCGGGCGGTGGAAGGCGCACGGCGTCGCGAGGAGCGCGCCGAGGCGCAGGAGCTGTACTGGGCCGCCTACGCCAGGCTCCAGCAGGAGCACCCCAAGGAGGCTTCCGCATGGGAGCTGTATCACCACGAGGACGTGGAGGATCACGAGGAATGCGCACGCCGTTTGGACATCAGCGTGGTGAACTCCTACAAGCGCGTCAGCCGCGCCCAGGCATACCTGCGTTTGTACCTGCTGGAGTTGCAGCGGGACGGACTGCCGGAGGAGCCGTCGTGACGCCCCGCGGGGGGCAGATGTCCTCCGCCCTGCCCGGGATGTCGCGATGAAGGGCGACGCGCTGTCCCGCTACCAGGCCCGGTACGCGCGCCTGGGCGCGGGCCCCCTCCCGGTGGGCGAGCTGTTGGAGCTGGTGGGGGATGTGCTGCGCCGCTCGGACCGGCTCGGCACCGACGGGGTGGAAGAGGCCTTGAAGGGCCTGGACCGCCCCGAAGTGGAAGCCTGGCTTGCCCGGCAGAAACCGCAGGCGCTCCAGCCGCTGCTCCTGCGTGCCGCCGAGGAGTCGATGGAGGTGGCGCTGGGTGAGGAGGGTGAGGAAGCGGAGCTGTGGCGCACGTCCGCGCTGGAAGGACTGGCCGCCCGGGACCGGGCCGCCTCCGCCGCCCGCGCGCTCGCCACCTGGGAGCTCTTGAAGGGCCCGCTGGACGGGGACGCACTCGCCGCTCGCGAGCGGCTCCTCGGGGCGCTGGGCCACCTGGACACCGCGCTGCGCTCCCGGGCGCGCTGGTTCATCCCGCTCAACGCCGAGCGGCGCGCCGAGCGCGACCTGCTGGACCCGGTGGAGCGTCCCGGCGCGTGGTGGTTCTCCGCGCGGGCCGGTTGCGATGACCTGGTGGCGTCCTGGACGGGCCGCCCCATGAAGGATCCGGAGCACCTGAAGGACTGTGCCAGCTGCCGCGCGGACCGGGCGGACACCGCGGTGGTGGACAGCCCCCCGCGCCGTCACCTCACGGACGACGAGCTGTGGCGGCTGGACTCGGGCGAGATGGGCCGCGAGGAGCGCGAGCGCGTGGAGGCCCACACGGCGGGCTGTGGCGAGTGCGCGCAGGCCGTGCTGGCGCTGGAAGAGGGCGACGCCGCCATCGACGAGGCGCTGGAGCTGGATGAGGACGGGGCGCAGGCCCCGCGCGCGGCGCGTGACTCCCGCGCGGACGTGGCCCGGCGCCCGGGCGCGGCCCGCCTGCCGGAGCACCGCGAGGTGCTGGAGGAGCGGCGCGACTTCCGCGTGGTGCTGGTGCGCGAGCGTCAGCGGGTGCGGCTGCTGGTGCAGCCCCTGGGCACGCGCGCCGTGACGGCCGCCGTCTTCCTGTCGCCGGGGCGTCCGTCGCTCAAGCCGACGCAGGGGCCGGAGGGGCTGTCCTTCGACCTGTCCACGGCGCTGGCCACCGGCGCGCACGCGGCCCACCTCACGGTGCAGGCCGGGCAGGAGACGCTGGAGCGCGACTTCGCGTTCTGACGTCCAGCGGTGAAGGAAGGGCAGGGCCCTTCCTTCCGCCTCCGCCCTGTCTCACTGGAGCTGCGAGGAGGGCACGTCCCGGCCGGACGAGTCGTACGGCTGGGGCGAGCGCACGGGCATGCGGGGCGGAGGGATGGGGCCTCGCGAGGCGCCGGCCCGCACGCCACCGGACAGGAAGGCCGCCACGAGCTGCGTGAGCGGTGGCCGGGTGGCGAGCGCCACGCCGCACACCTCCAGCCACTGCCGTTCGAAGCGCCCCGTCTTCTGCAGGTACGCATTGCAGCCCTTCGGCGTGGAAGCGCCCAGGTCGCGCTCGAAGCGCTGCTCATCGGTGCCCCAGCGGATGCGGAGCGAGTCCGAGGCGAGCCGGATGGACAGCGGCTCTCCGCCCCAGGTGCCTTCGATGAGCGTGGCGGCGCCGCCCGCGCGCACCTTCACCGCGAGGTCGCGCCGCTCGTAGACGCCGTTCACCTCGATGCCGTGCTCGAAGAGCTCGTCGTCGAACTCGCCCTTCCAGGTGGGGCCCTTGCCGCGCACGAGCGGCGTCGCCGTCTGCACGCGCTGCGTGTCGAACCACGCGGTGCCCACGCGTCCCAGGGGTGCGTTCGCTCCGCCCTGGGGACGGGGCGCTTCCTCCAGGCCCTGGGGGCCGGAGGGCAGCGGCTGCAAGGTGGCGAGCAGGTCCGTCGTCTTCACCGACGCGTCCACCGGTTCGAAGCGCACGCCGCCGAGCCACGCCTGGCCGGTGCCGCTCATGATGAGGCCCGCCATGATGGTGGTGGCCTCCAGGGGCACGTCCAGCACGACGTCGTAGCGCTTGCAGCCGTGGGTGCCCACGAGGGCGCGCGACTGCATGTTGTCGAAGGCGAGCGGCTGCTTGGGGTCCGCGCCTTCCACGCGCATCCACAGCCCCGCCCAGCCCTTCACGTCCTGGTGGCGCACGGCGGCGGAGAAGCGCAGGCGCTTGCCCCGGAAGTCCTGCGCGCTGAAGGCCTGCATGAAGGTGCCGAAGCTGTCCGTGGCCTGGGTGCGCGAGCGCAGGAACGCGCTGCGCGTGCCTTCGCACGGGGCGGTCTCGTCCACGCCCGCTTCGTAGTGCTGGGGCGCGCTTTCCGTGACGTACCAGCCCTGCGGCAGCTTCGCGCGCGTGGCGCCAGGCGCGGCGGGCATGCCGCCGGAGGAGGCGGGAGGCGTCGCGGGGGCCGCTGCCGCGCCAGGGGCCGTCGAAGAGGGAGCCACCGAGGCCGTGGTCAGCGGTGCCGCGCCGGACTTCAGGGCGGGTCCCGTGGAGCCGGTGGCCGCCGGCGTCGCGCCGGACTTCGGCACCGCGGCTTCGGGCGTGGCCTCCGAGGTGGACGCGAGCGCCGTCGTGGAGGCGCTCGCCGCGGTGGACGGGGTCTGGGCCGCCGCGAGGGGCGCCCAGAGCGCCAGCAGCAGGGCGGACATGCAGGAGCGTCGGAAGGTCATCTCGGAAGTCCTCACAGCGCGGCCGGCCGCGAGTTCAGCGCCACCTGGGTCAGCCCACTGGACGCGTCGTAGCGGGGGACCTCGCCCTGTCCACCGGGGTGGTACACGAGCAGCCCGCGCGCGCTCGCGGACTTGAGGCAGTGCTCCTGCGTGGCCAGGTCCGGGCACGCGACCACGATGTCCCGGGGCCCTTCCTCCACGTCCTGCACCGCGACGACCGGCGCTTCCACGGGCGTCACGGGCGGGGGGGGCACGGTCCCTCCCGTCCGCAGCAGCAGGAACACGGAGGCCGCCACGGCGACCAGCGCCGCCGCGACGGCGGCCGGGCGGTGCCAGCGCGCGGGGCGCACCACGACGGCGTCGCGGGGCGTGGCGGCGGCGACCTCGTACAGCTGCTCCTCCAGCAGGGCCTCCTCCTGGAGCAGCCGCGCGCACGGCTCGCACGTGAGCGTGTGGGCCTCCAGCTCCGCCCCGGCTTCGGGCGGCAGCGCGCCCAGCAGGTACTGCTCCGTGCGGTCGCGGGTGAGGTGGGGCGTGGGGCTAGACATGGTTTTCCTCTTCGAGCGCGGTGCGCAGCTTCTTGCGGACCTCGCACAAAATCTGTCGCACGCGCTGGACGGACAGCCCGACGCGGGAGGCGACCTCGGCATGGGGAAGCCCCTGGCCGTCACAGGCCAGGAGGAAGACGTTGCGCGCGCCCGGCGACACCTGCTCCAGCGCGTCGCGCGCCCGGGCCAGCTGCTCCTCCGACAACAGGCGCTTCTCCGCGGACTGCGCGGGGTCCACCGGCTGCTGGCGCTCCGGCAGGTCCTCCACCGTGCCGTCCACCGACTCGCGCCGCGTGCGCCGGGCGTCATCCGACGCCAGGAACGCCGCCTGGGTGAGCGCGAGGTAGGGCAGGCTCAGCTCCGTGAGCAGGCCCCGCTGCTGCTGCTGGATGAGCCGCGCCCACGTCTCCTGCGCCAGCTCCTGGGCCCGGTCCACCCGGATGCCCCGCGCGAGCAGCGACACCACCACCCGGCGCTGGTGCCGCGCGATGAGCGCGTCCCACGCGGCCCGCTCTCCCGCCAGCGCGCGCCGGGACAGGGCCTCTTCATCCGGCGCCGCCGGCCGCGCGACCCTGTCTGTGCCCTGCCGTGACTGGAGGGTCGTCATCCCCAAGCCCTGTACGGCTGCATCCATGCCGTCTTCCCGTTGCGAGCCGCGCTGGTCCCCCGGGGACCGTTGTTGCCCCGGGCTCCCAGGGAAACGCGCCTCCAGGCCGGGCATATCGACGGAAAGGGGCAAGGGTGGCCCGGGGTGGGAGAATGTCAGTTGGTGGCGGGGCTCTCGCCGGAGGCCCACGGCTGGGAGGAGACGCGCACGACGCCCTGGCAGCGGGCACACACCCGGCCCTCGGCGTCCATCAGCTTCGCGGAGGCGAAGACGGTGGACGGGCCGCCGTTGTCGATGACGGCCTCCACCCGGAGGTGGGGGCCGGTGGCGGGGCGCTCGAAGCTCATGGACAGCTGGACGGTGGCGCAGCGGCGGGTGGGGTCCCTGAGCGCCGGGGTGCAGCCGATGGCGAAGTCGAAGAGGGCGGAGAGCACGCCGCCGTTGACGGCGGAGGCCCCCAGGCCGCCCCGGTGCTGCGGCTGCACCTCCGGAAGCTCCACCACCACCTTGCGCCCTTCGGGGAAGGACATCCGGGCGCCGAAGTGGCGCAGCGTGAGGCTCTGGTTGAAGAGCTCCGCGAAGCGGTCGAGCTGGGCCTGGGACGGAGGGGATGGGGCGACGGACGGGGTGTCGGACATGGCGGTGGGCCCTCCTTATATCCCACGCTCCTGCCTGTCCCGGGGGCGGACGGCCCGGCGTGCGCCAGGGTTGGCGGAAGACCCGGCACCGGCGTGCGAAAGACGTTAGAAGGCGGGGTTCTTCCCCCCGGTGGAAACCCCCGTGAACGCGCACGAAACCGCCCTCCTCGAAGACTTGAACCCGCCGCAAGCGGACGCCGTGCTCCACGGCGACGGCCCCCTGCTCGTGCTGTCGGGCGCCGGCAGCGGCAAGACGCGCGTCATCACCCGCCGCGTGGCCCACCTGGTGAAGGTGCGCCGCGTCTTCCCCTGGCGCATCCTGGCCGTCACCTTCACCAACAAGGCCGCGCGCGAGATGCGCGAGCGCCTCACCCAGCTGCTGGGCGCGCAGGCCAACGACCTGGTGGTGAGCACGTTCCACTCGGCCGCGGCCATGATCCTGCGCCGCGAGGCGGAGGCCGTGGGCCTCACCCGGTCCTTCGTCATCTACGACGACAGCGACCAGCTCAGCCTGGTGAAGCGCGCCATGCGCGACGCGGGCGTGGAGCCGGTGATGCAGCCGCGCGAAATCCTCCACCGCATCGACCAGGAGAAGAACGCCGCGCGGCTGCCGGAGGACATGCGCGTGGAGCAGGAGGACGTGCGCGGGCAGATCGTCAAGCGCGTGTACGCGGGCTACCAGAAGCTCCTGCGCGCGGCGAACGCGGTGGACTTCGGGGACCTGCTGCTCTTGCTCGTGAAGCTCTTCCGCGACCGGCCGGACGTGCTGGAGCGCTACCGCACGCGCTTCACGCACGTGCTGGTGGACGAGTTCCAGGACACCAACCCCGTGCAGTACGCGCTCCTGCGCCAGCTGGCGCCGCCGCCGTCCGCGAACCTGGTGGTGGTGGGCGACGACGACCAGTCCATCTACCGTTGGCGCGGCGCGGACGTGGACAACATCCTCCAGTTCCCCTTGCAGTACCCGGGCGCGACGGTGGTGAAGCTGGAGCAGAACTACCGCTCCGACCAGAACATCCTCACCGCCGCGCACGAGGTCATCTCCAAGAACCCGCGCCGCATGGCGAAGAAGCTCTGGAGCGAGCGGCCCAAGGGGGAGAACCTGGAGTTGCTCCTGCACCGCGACGAGCGCGCGGAGGCGCAGGAGGTGGCCCGGCGCATCCTGGCCCTCCAGCG
Organism: Corallococcus caeni; assembly: GCF_036245865.1. NCBI lineage: Bacteria > Pseudomonadati > Myxococcota > Myxococcia > Myxococcales > Myxococcaceae > Corallococcus > Corallococcus caeni. Next base: position 269,066 of record NZ_BTTW01000006.1, read on the forward strand.
CGAGGGCTTCATCAAGTTCTCCAGCATGGCGGTGTTCTACCGGACCAACGCGCAGAGCCGCGTGCTGGAAGAGGCGCTGCGGCTGGCGCGCGTGCCGTACCAGTTGGTGAGCGGGCGCAGCTTCTACGACCGCGCGGAGGTGCGTGACGCGTCCGCGTACCTGCGGCTGATGGTGAACCCGCGCTCGGACGCGGACCTCTTGCGCGTGCTCAACGTGCCGGCGCGCGGCATCGGTGACACCACCGAGGAGCGGCTGACGGACTTCGCGAACGAGCAGGGCCTGAGCCTCTACGAGGCCCTGGGCGAGCGCCACCGCATCCCCTCCCTCAACGCCACCGCGCAGAAGCGGCTGGGCGGCTTCCACCAGTTGCTCCAGTCGCTGCACGCCTTTTCGCTGACGGCGAAGGACGCGGCGGGCGCGGTGGACCAGATGCTGAAGGAGTCCAAGCTCGTGGAGACGCTCGTCGCCGAGGGCAGCGACGAGGCGCTCACCCGCGCGGAGAACCTGAAGGAACTGCTGGGCGCGGCGCAGGAGTTCGACCTGAAGCGCGCGTCCGACATGGTGGCCACCGCTCAGGCAGTGGAGGCGCGCGAGGAGGAGGCGCCGGAGGGCGTGGACTCCGCGCCGCTCACCGCGGACGTGCCGCCCCTGCAGGCCTTCCTGGAGCAGATCAGCCTGGTGGGCGAGGCGGACGCGGAGGTCAGCGAGGGGCGCGTGGCGCTGATGACGCTGCACGCGGCCAAGGGCCTGGAGTTCGACGCCGTGTTCCTCACCGGCCTGGAGGAGGGCGTCTTCCCGCACTCGCGCGCGCTCAAGAGCGAGGAGCCCGACGGCGGCGAGGAGATGGCCGAGGAGCGCCGGCTCTGCTACGTGGGCTTCACCCGCGCGCGCAAGCGGCTCTTCGTGAGCCTGGCGCAGTGCCGCTCCCTCTTCGGCGAGCTCAAGTACAACCCGCCCAGCCGCTTCCTCGCGGACGTGCCGCAGGCGCTCTTCGGCTTCAAGGAGAACGACCTGCCGCCCCCGCCGCGCGCCGCCGCCATGCCCCAGCGCCGCCGCAACTGGGACGACGACGAGACGGGGCCGCGCGTGGACCGCAGCTATTCGCAGGCGTCGTCGGACATGGACGGAGTGGGCGGCGACGTGCGCGGCATGCGCGTGCGGCATGAACAGTTCGGCTCAGGCCGAATCGTCGCCGCGGAAGGGTCCGGCCCCAACGCCAAGGTCACCGTGGAGTTCGGCGGGAACGTGGGCCTCAAGCGCGTCATCGCTCGCTTCCTCATCCCAGGCTGAGGGCCGGGCCGGCCGGTGGATCCGGTGTCGACAGCCGTTTCCAGTACCGATGTGACGCGACGCTCGGCCGGCCGGTGTACGGATTGACTTCCTGACGCCTCCCCAGTGGGATGACCTCCAACGAACGGAGGCGCTTCCCCCCATGGCGCGACGTCGATACTGGATGAGTTCCGCGCTGCTCGCGGCCTCCCTGAGTTTCATGACTGCCTGCGAAGGCCAGATTTCTGACGCGGCGAATCCGCGCAATCCTGGCTCCGGTGGCGGCAACCCGGACGGCACGAACAATCCCCCTCCAGCAGTGGAGCAGCCGGCGCGCTCGGTGCGCGTCGCGCGGCTGACGCATGCGCAGTGGGTGAGCAGCGTGAAGGACCTGCTCAAGCTGGACGCGGCGCCCACGGCGCTGGCGCAGACGTTCCGCGCGGATCCGTCCCAGAGCGGCTTCCTCTTCGACAACGACGCCCGCGCGCTGTCGGTGGATGAAGCGCTGTGGGGCGCGTACCAGCGCGCGGCGGCGGACCTGGCCGGGCAGGTGGCCACGGACGCGACGAAGCTGGGCAAGCTGCTTCCTCCCGGCAGCACCACGGACGAGGCGCGCGCGAAGGCGTTCGTGGAGTCCTTTGGCCTGCGCGCGCTGCGCCGCCCGCTGAGCGCGGACGAGGTGGAGGCGTACCTGGCGCTGTACCGCAAGGGGCCGCAGGCATACCCGACGATGGCCGCGTTCCAGGGCGGCCTGCGGATGGTGCTGGAGGGCTTCCTCCAGTCGCCCCTGTTCCTCTACCGCGTGGAGCGCAGCACGCAGGCGGCGGACGGGAAGGTGCCGCTGGACGCGTTCGAGGTGGCCTCCCGGCTGAGCTACGCGCTCTGGAACTCCATGCCGGACGACGCGCTGTTCGCCGCCGCCCGCGAGGGCCTGCTGTCCCAGCGCGAGGGCGTGGCCGCCGAGGCGCGCCGGATGATGGCGGACCCCCGGGCGCGCGGCGTGGTGGACGCCTACCACCAGGTCGTCTTCGACGTGCCCCGCTACGGGCGCATCCTCCCCAACCCCACGCGCTTCCCCAACGTCACCACGAAGCTGGCGGAGTCCGCGGCGAAGGAGAACGCCCTCTTCGTGGAGGACGTCGTCTTCGGGCGCAAGGGCCGCTTCGCGGACCTGCTCACGTCGCGCGACACCTTCGTCAACGACGAACTGGCGCGCATCTACGGCCTCACCGGGACGTTCACCTCCGCCTTCGTGCCGGTGACGCTGGACGGCACGCAGCGGCGGGGCGTGCTCACGCAGGTGGGCTTCCTCGCGTCGCACGCGACGTCGGTGGACCCGGACCCCATCCACCGGGGCGTGTTCCTGTCGGAGCACCTGCTCTGCCAGAAGATTGGCGCGCCGCCGGCCAACATCCCCGCGCTGCCCGCGCCCAACGGCCGCACCAACCGCGAGGTGGTGGCGTCGCACACGGAAGGGCCCGGCACGGTGTGCGCGTCCTGCCACGCGACGCTCATCAACCCGCTGGGCTTCCCCTTCGAGAACTTCGACGCCGTGGGCGGCTACCGCACGACGGACAACGGGCACCCGGTGGACGCGTCCTCCTCGCCGGGCATCGGCGGGCAGAAGGTGCCGGTGAAGGACGCGCTGGACCTGGCGGACGCGCTCGCGAACGCGCAGGCGGTGCACGCGTGCTACGCGCGCCACTGGGTGGAGTTCCTCAGCGGACGCCCCGCGGTGGCGGAGGACGACGCGCTGGTGCAGCGGCTGGGCAAGCTGTCGCAGGCGGGACAGCTGTCCATCGTGGACCTGGTCGTGGAGGTCGTGACGGGCGTGGGCTTCGTGAATCGCCACCCGGAGGAGCTGCCGTGAAACTGAGCCGTCGACGCGTGTTGCAGGGCCTGGGTGGCGTCGTGCTGGGCCTGCCGGTGCTGGAGGGGCTCTTGCCCCGGAAGGCCCAGGCTGCGGAACCCGGCGCGCTTCCGTACGCCATCTTCCTTCGTCAGGCGGATGGCGTGGCCACCGCGCAGACCACCTCGGAGCTGGGCAGCGAGCCGGAGCGCTTCTGGCCGGAGCCGCTGGGCAACCTCACCACCACCACGCTCGCGGGCAAGTCGCTGCTGGAGCTGGCGGACCACCGCGCGCGCCTGCTGGTGGTGCGCAACGTCAACATGAAGGACTACAACTACGGGGACGGCCACGCCCGGGGCGCGCTCCAGTGCCTCACCGCGCGGGGCCCCGCCGTGGAGGGCGCGGGCGGCAACTCGGAGGCGTCCGGCGAGTCGCTGGACCACCGCATCGGCCGCGAGCTGAACCCGCAGAAGCGCGACTCGCTCTTCCTCTACGCGGGCAGGGCCGGCGGGTGGCTGGGCGGTCCCTGCATCTCCCACCGGGGCAGCGCCTCGCGCCGGGCCGCGCTGCATGACCCGTGGGTGGCCTACCAGACCATGGTGGGCGGCCCCGGAGGCCTCACGCCGGAGGCGCGCGAGCAGCTGCTGGTGCGCCAGAAGAGCCTCAACGACCTGGTGTCGGGCCAGCTGAAGGCGCTCCAGTCGCGGCCGGAGCTGAGCAGCACGGACCGGCAGCGCCTGGACCTGCACCTGTCCAACGTGCGCGACCTGGAGGTGGCCCTGAGCTGCCGCGCCCGCGCGGACGAGGAGCTGCGGTTCCAGAACGAGGCGCCCGGCTACAACAGCACGGACGGCGACAAGGTGCTGGCCTCGGTGCGGCTGCACATGGACATCGCGGTGCTGGCGGTGGCGTGCGGCACCACGCGCTCGGTGGCCATCCAGGTGGGTGACGGCAACGACGGCTCCACGCGCTACCGCGACCCGACGACGGGGCAGTTGATGGAGAACTTCCACTACATCTCCCACCGCCGGCTGTCGCACGACGCGCAGGGCAGCGTCATCGCCGGGTCGGACCTGCTGCACTCGCGCGTGGACGCGCAGTTCGCGCAGACCTTCAACTACCTGCTGGACCGGCTGGCGGCCTACTCGATGCCGGACGGCAAGAAGCTGGTCGACCAGGGCGTGTCCGTCTGGTTCAACGACCTGGGCAACGGGCCGGCGCACTCGGCGCGCAACGTGCCCTTCATCCTGGCGGGCAGCTGCAACGGCTACCTCAAGCAGGGCGTGGCGGTGACCGTGGCCAGCGGCAACAGCAACCCCAACCTCAACAGGATGCTCAACACGATTGGCGCCGCGGTGGGCCTGAAGAACGCGGCCGGGGGCCCGCTGGACGACTTCGGCGACCCGGCGCTGCCCAAGGGCCTGCTGACGGAGTTGCTGGCCTGAGCGGCCGTTGACCCGATTTGCCTCCGCCTTTCCTCCTTTGTTTTCGAACAGAGGAGGAAGGGATGTTCCCAGCAATCCGCAGGGCCTTCACCGCATCGCTCGCTTTCGTCTCCCTGCTGTCCGCCGGTCCGGCGGCGGCGCACGGCTCCATGGAAGTTCCCCTGAGCCGCGTCTACGGATGTTTCAAGGAAGGGCCGGAGAGTCCCAAGTCCGCCGCGTGCAAGGCCGCGGTGCAGGCCGGTGGGACGCAGGCGCTGTATGACTGGAACGGCGTCCGGCAGGGCGCCGCCAACGGGCGCCACCGGGAGCTCATCCCCGACGGCAAGCTGTGCAGCGCGGCCAATGAGAGCCACAAGGGCCTGGACCTGGCGCGCACGGACTGGCCGTCCACGCTGATCAGCCCGGACGGCAACGGCCGCTTCGAGTTCGTCTTCCACGCCACCGCGGTGCACGCCACGGGCTACTTCCAGCTCTTCGTGACGAAGGAGGGCTACAACCCCGCTCTGCCCCTGAAGTGGTCGGACCTGGAGGCGTCGCCCTTCTGCAACGTCACCAACGTGTCCGCGGTGAACAACCGCTACCGGCTTGACTGCCCCTTCCCTGCGGCGCGCACGGGAGCGCACGTCATCTACGCCATCTGGCAGCGCGCGGACAGCCCGGAGGCCTTCTACGCCTGCACGGACGTGAAGTTCAGCGACACGCCGCCCCCGCCGGTGCTGTGGAAGGAATTGGGCCAGGTGCAGGCGCGTGAGGATCTGCCCAAGGCGAGCAAGGTGACGTTCCGCCTCTTCGACAGCGCGGGCCGCGACGCCGAGTCCCATCCCCTGACGCTCGACGCGGCCACGCCCGCGGCCACGTGGATGTACCGGCTGGCGCAGCAGGTGAACGCGGGCTCCAGCCGCGTGCAGGTGGGCGTGCTCCAGACGACGGGCACCGTGACGCCGGTGCAGGACGCGCTGGGCAACCGCGTGTACGCGAAGGAGACGGGCTACACGTTCCAGGTGGACATCGAGAAGCCCTCCACCGGCGGCAGCGACGGCGGCACGGACGGCGGCACCGGCGGGAGCGCGCAATACAAGTACCCGGCGGGCATCGACAGCTACACGGCGGGCACGCTGGTGGAGGGCACGGACGGGCTCATCTATCGCTGCAAGCCCTTCCCGTACTCCGGTTGGTGCAAGGGCGTGGCGTCGTACTACGCGCCGGGCACGGGCATGGCCTGGCAGGACGCGTGGGAGCGCGTGCCGTAGCGCGCCTCGCGCTGGACATGGAACGGGCCGCCCTTCCAGCGGAGGGGCGGCCCGGGGACTTCCCGCGCGCAGGCGAAGAAGGGGCGCACGTCCAGCACGGCCGACGGGTGGCACATGCGCGCGATGGAGGTGCGCAGCGCGCCCGCCACGCGGATCCAGGGAAACACCCCCCGGAGGCCTCAGGGCGGCGCCGCCTCCACGGTGAAGGCCACCTCGCCCCGGGGTGGAATCTGGACCCTGCGGGGCGTGAAGCGCTGCTCGGACTCCGGATCGATGGGGCGGGCCTCCAGGAGGTACTCGCCCGGTTCGATGCCCCGGGCGAGGACGGTGCCCTGGGGGGCGAACTCCTGGTAGGGGAAGCCCACGGGACCCTCCACGTACCGCAGCCGGATGAAGGCGGGCAGCGGCTGGCCGTCCGTGTCCCGGGCGGTGAAGCGCACCTTCGCGGCCAGGTCCAGGGGCACGGTGAGTGTGTCCACGCGGGACGTCACCTCGTGTTGGAACGGCCGCGCGTCGTGGGCCTTGAGCTCCAGGACGAAGGGCGGGGGAGGCAACTGCGTCAGCGTGTAGCCCCCGTCTTGCGGGACGACGTTTCGGGGCCGCGCCAGCGCACGGGCGAGGTCAGGGTCCGAGGGCTCCGTGAGCTTCGCCTTGAGGGTCCCCACGTCGGAGAGGACGTCTCCCGTCTCCGCGTCGTGGAGGACCAGCCGCAGCGTCCAGCCCGGATCCAGCGTCAGCACGCCCAGGTCCTGGTCCAAGCCCTCCGTCTGGGTCACGTCGCGTTGCAGCGGGGTGAAGCCGGAGGCCTGCACCGTGAGCGTCGCCGGCCCCGAGGTGTCGAAGGGAAGGTCGAAGACGCCGTCCGGCCACGCCTCGGGCTGCGCTTGAGTCTGGAGTCCCGCGCCCTTCACCTGGAAGGAGGTGACGGCCTTGCCCCCGGGTTCCACGACGCGGCCCCGGAGGCGTCCGTCGCGCTCCAGCACCAGCCGGAGCGGCGCCGCGCCGGAGTCCACCCACAGGCCGCCAGTCTCCGGGGAGGGTTCTCCTCCCTGCGAGCGCTGGGGGCGGAAGGAGTGGCCCGGCAGGGAGGCCCACAGCGCGTAGCGGGGCGCCACGAGCCCGCGCAGGGTGAAGCGTCCGTCCGGGCCCGTGCGGAGGCCGGGGGGGACTTCCTCGTCCGAGCTCCCACCCCACCGCGACTCCTCCTCGTCGGGGAGCGCCGCGGTGATGGCGACGTCCGCGAGCGGCTGGCCCGCGCCATCCACCGCGATGCCAGAGCGCTCGCGGCCTGCCTCCAGGCGCAGGGACACGTCCCGGTGCTCCCGCCCCTGGAACATGATGGCCTGCGACACCGAGACCTCCATCAGGTCCCCCCGGATGGCGGCCTCCAGGTGGTACGGGCCCGGGGCAATCCCTTGCAACTGGAAGCGGCCCTGCTCATCCGTCATGGCCTGCCGCGGCTGCTCTTCCGGCAGGAACTCCTCCGCGTCCTCGCCGTCCTTCGACAGCGTCACGGTCGCGTCCCGCAGCGGCAGTCCCCGGGGGTCGGTGACGGTGCCGGAGACGGAGGCGCCCCGGTCCAGCACCACCACGACCTCCCGCGAGGGGACGCGCACGTCGATGGTGAGGCTCTGGAAGGAGGGATCCTCCACGAGCAGCCGCGCCGTCCCCGCGCGCTGGACATCCAGGACGAAGCGCCCCGCGGCGTCCGAGCGCTGGGCCCCGCTGGCGAGGAGGTCGTCCCAGTCTCCCAGGATGCCGGAGAGCTCCAGGCGGATGCCCTCGAGCGGAGCGCCCGACGTGTCGACGACGCGGCCCTCCACGCTCTTCGCGCGCCGGAGCGTGAAGTCCAGCGGCGCCATGCCCGGCTGGAGCTTCTGGGCCGTGACCTCCAGGTCCAGGTGATGCGGCGCGAGGATCCGGAAGGTATGCGGCCCGGGACGCGTGGGCCCCATCCGGTAGCGGCCCGCGGCGTCCGTCACGGCGTCCGCTTCGGCGGCGAGGGGCCCGCCGTCCTCCCGGTAGGTCTCCACGCGCGCGTCCGGGATGGGCTGCCCCGTGTCGTCGCGCACCGAGCCTTCCAGCATCACGCCCCGCTGGAGCCGCAGCTGCACGTGCTCCATGGGAGGCGTCACGTCCAGCGTGGCGAACGCGCCGCCGGAGCCGGTGCTGAGCTGGTGGGCGACGGCGGGCGCGGTGAAGCGGAAGCGCCCCGCGTCATCCGTCGTGGTGCGCTGGACGGAGGCCGTCGCGGTGTCCCCCTCCAGGAGGACCTGGAGGCCCGGCACTGGAGTGCCTTCCTCGGACACGACCTGGCCCGCGACGGGGAGCGTGCGCGCGAGCACCACGGGGTCCAGGCCGTCAGCGGATTCCAGCTCCGGCTGGAACCACGAGGACGCGCCGTCCGCGGTGACGAAGGCGGCGTAGCGGCCCTGGGGCAGGGGGCCCGCGACGAAGTGGCCCTCGGCATCGGTGGTCGCGTCGAAGAAGCGCGTGTGCCAGCGGGAGACGAGCGTCACCCGCGCATCGGGGATGGGCGTCTGGTCCGGGGCCGTGACGCGCCCCTGGAAGAGGACGCCCTGCTCCAGCGTCAGCTCCACGTCGTCCGAGCCCACCGGCACGCCGCCCTGTGACACCGCGCCCGTATCGCCCAGGGCCCAAAGCGTCACGCTGCCCTCGGGCAGGCCGTCCAGCGCGAAGCGCCCTTCCGCGTCCGTGGTCGCCTCCGCGAACACCGGCGCTTCGCCGTCGCGGGCCTCCACGGCTTCGCCCTGCATGCGCTCGAAGTCGAAGCCGCAGCGCCCCGTCTTGAGGAGCGGGGCCCGCGCGTCATCCTGGCCGGAGGGGGAGGGGCAGGGCCGCTCCGACAGCGTGACCCCGGGCTCCACTCGGGACGCGGAGACGCGCACGCCCGCCGCCGCGCCGTGGGTCCCCAGCACGCGGCCCGCGATGCGCGCGGTGCCCACGGGACGCGGGGGCGTCGTGAGCTGGGACACGCGGGGCTTCGGCGTCACGGCGGCCGCGGAGGTGGGCGGAGGCGCGTCCTTCGCGGACGACGCGGGCCAGGGGGTCCACATCAGGAGCGCGAGGAGCCCGGCGACGGCGAGCGCGCCTGCTCCCAGCCAGGGCTTCAGTCCCCCTCGTCTCGCGGTCCCCATGCGCGGCAGGATAGCGGGCCCCTGTGTCGTGCGTCAGCGCGCGAGGGGAAGCCACACGGGCCGCACGTCGCGGGACAGCGTGCCTTCGGCGGGCACGTCCAGCTCCTCGCGGTGGAGCCGGTCCTTGTCGCGGGTGCTCGCGAGGACGGTGTAGTGGCCCGCGGCGACGCGGCGGAACGTGACGGACCTGCCGGTCCATTCCTCCAGGGGGCGTCGCTGGAGGCCCAGCAGGTCGAGGTCCCTGGCGCTGGCGGGAGCGGAGGGCTGGCCGGGCAGCAGGACCACGCTGTCGACGTCCTCCGTCAACCGGAGCGTGACGGTGGCGCCGCTGTCCAGCGCGTCGAAGTCGAGGGTGACGTCGCCGCTGGGCGGAATCCGCACGCTGCGGGCAGGAAAGAGGGTGTCGTGCACCGCTTCCACCGCCCAGGCCGTCACCGTGTAGAGCCCGGGGGGCACGGGGCTCAGGGTGAAGTCTCCCGGACCGACATCCTGGTACTGCGTCAGCCTGTCCGAGCGCGTGAAGGTGAGCCGGGCCTTGAGCGGCTGGCCCTTCGCGTCGCGGATGTGGCCCTTCACCCGGGCGCCCGCGTCGAGCGGGAGCGTGATGCGCTCCTCCTCCGCGCCCACCCTCGCCCGCGACGGCAGGTGGAACTGGGTGTTCACGAAGAGCGTGAACGCCGTGAGGGGCATGTGCTCCAGCAGCAGCGTGCCATCCTCGCGGGGCGCCACCCAGCTGGGGTGTTGGAAGGGCGGCCCGTCCGCGGCGCCTTCGGCGTGGACCTGACAGCTGACGGCCGCCGTGAACTCACGCCCGTCATCGTCGAGCCTGCTTCCGTTGTACGGCTTCCCCGTCGAGGCCTCGCGCAGGAGCACCCTCACGGTCCTGCCTCGCGTCAGCGTGACGGTGCCCAGGTCCAGGTCGTTCTCCCCGTCCGGCGTGACGGTGCGATCCTCGGGCGCGAAGCCCTTGGAGCGCACGAGGAGCCGCTGGGCGCCGGTGGCTTCGAACAGGCTCTGGTCGAAGCGCCCGTCCGGGTTCGTGTACCGGAGGCCATTCACGTCGAAGGACTCCAGCGCCACGCCGCCCTCCGCCACCACCCGGCCCCGCACGTGCGGGATGCGCCGAAGCACCAGCCGGACCTCCTCCGTGTCGCGGCCCACCACGACGGACGTGTCGTCGCCGCCGGCAAGGACCCCCTGCGAGGCGGAGGTGGCCACGACGTGCTCCGGCAGCCTCGCGGTGAGCACCTGGCGGGCCGCGCTCAGGGAGCGCAGGGTGAAGCGGCCTTCGGCGTCCGTGCGGACGCCCTCGGGGACGAGTCCTGGCCTGGACTGCTCGCCCCGGTAGCGGGGCCGGTCCGCTTCCAGGACCTCCGTGCGGAGGGCGACACCGGGCAGGGGCCGCCCCTGGAGGCTCACGACGACGCCTCGCAGGGTCCGGCCTTCCTCCAGCCGCAGCGTGACGGACGGCGCCTCTCCCGTCTGGACGTCCAGGGGTTGGGAGGCGTGCACGTCCACGGCCCGTCCAGGCACCCTCGCCTCCGCCACGTAGCTGCCCGGGGACACGCCCTGGAGGGTGGCCTGCCCGTGGGCGTCCGTGACCTCCACCCGGTCCGCTTCGCCGCGCGCGTCGCGCTTCCAGAGCGTCACCTGGGCGCCACGCACTGGCGCTCCCGCCGCGCTCAGGACGGTGAGGGACACCGGGATGCCCCGGCGCAGCACCATCCGCACGGGCTCCGACGGAAGCTCCACGGCGAGGCGCTGAAGCACGAAGGTCGCGTCGTCGACGTCCAGCCACGCGGGACCCTCCGCCGCCGCGTCCAGGACGAAGCGTCCGGCTTCGTCCGTCACGGCGTGGTCCGTGATGAACTCCACCTCGGAGGGCGACACCGGGCCCGGGTGGAGCTGGACCGTGCGGCCCGCCAGCGGCTGGCCCGCTTCGTCCACGAGGATGCCCTCCACGGAGGCGGCGCGCGGCAGGGTGAAGTCGAGCGACTCCTCGACCTTGCCGAGCTCCTGGTACTCCGGCTCCACGTCGACGTGGTGCTCGGCTCGGACCGCCACGAAATGCGGCAGCCGGAACAGGGGGCCCAGCCGGTAGCGCCCCTGCGCATCCGTGACGGTCTGCCCGCGCTGGGACGGCGCGTTCGCATCCCGGAGATCCGCCTGGACCCGGGCGCCGGGAATCGGCCTTCCGGCGTCGTCGCTGACGGTGCCGTGGATGACCATGCCGGGCCCGAGTGTGAGGACCACGTCCTCGCGGGGCTCCGTCCTGACGGAGGCGAAACCGTCATGCGCCGCCGTCTCCGCGAAGAGCTGGCCGGGCGGGCCTTCGACGGACCGGAAGGAGAAGCGCCCCCGCGCATCCGTGATGGCGGTGCGCGACTCGGGCGTGACGCTGGGCGTGTCCAGCCGGACGGAGACGCCGGGCGCGGGTGCCCCCTGCTCCGTCAGCACCGTGCCCGCGTACTTCGCGGGGCGGTCCAGGATGAAGGTGCCGTCCTCCAGGGGATCCGCCCGCATGCGCAGCAGGGGGCCGCGATCCTCGACCGTGACGAGGATGCCGTAGTCGCCCGGAGCTACGGGCCCGATGCGGAAGCGTCCATCCGCGCCGCTGGTCGCGGGGAAGAAGTGCGTGTGTTCGTGGGAGAAGACGGTGATGCGCGCACCCACGACCGGCTCGCTCCCCGGGGGCTCGTTCAGGACGATGCCCTCGAAGAAGAGGCCTTCGTCGAGCACGAGGACCACGCCCTGCTGGCCCGTCGTCACGTCAGGGCGCATCGCGACGCTCTGGCCGCGGGTGGCCTGGAGCGTGACGCTTCCCCCGGGAAGTCCGTCCAGGAAGAAGGTGCCGTCCTCCGCGCTGGTGGCCTCAGCGACGGTGGGGGCTTCTCCTTCGCGTTGATCCACCTGCTCCACCAGCTCGTCGAAGGCTTCATCCGGGCACTGCATCAGCCGGAGCGGCGGCTCACCGGGAACCGAAGGCGCGCTGTCGGAAAGAGGGCAGGAGCGCTCCGACAGCGTGACCTCCGGCTCCACACGCGAAGCGGACACGCGCACGCCCGCGACGGGCCCTCGCGCATCGCGCACGACGCCGGTGATGCGCGGACCTCCGGCGGAGTTGGACGAAGCCTGTCCCACGCTGAAGCGGGCGAAGAAGCCGGAGGCGCGGGTGGAGCTCTGGGACGCAGGACCCGAAGCGCCCTCATCCCCGCGCAGGGCGAAGAAGGCCACGAGCAGCATTCCGGCGACGACCGCGACCCCGGCTGCACGATTTCCCCTGCGCATGCGCCGCGTCTCCCGAGGTGCGAAGGCGCAGGATAGCCGCTAGCGGGTCGGGTCGGGCAGCAGCACCGTGACGGTCTCCTGGTTCGCTCCGACGATCACTTCCTGGGCGATCGTGCTCCGCGTCCTCTGGACGGAAAAGACGACGGGGGCGAAGGGCAGTCCGTCCAGGTCCGCGCCTCCCTCCGCATCGAGGCTCCCCATGAAGATGGGAAGGAGATAGGTGCGGGCGGAGAAAGGGCGCTCGTCGGTGGCCTCGATGGTAACGCCCACACCCGCGAGTGGCGCGCGGGTCGCCTCATCCAGGATGAGGAAGCGCACCTCGCGGCCACGGGTCATCCGCAGCATCCCGAGGTCGATGTCCTGGCCCGGGCTCACGACGAGCTCCCTCATGGAGTCCAGGAAGCCCTTCGAACTCACGATGAGGAGTGCGCGCCCATCCGCCGGCAGCGGAAGGTCGAACGTCCCATCCGGGCCATGGACGGTCGAGGACCCCACCCTGACCGTGTAAGGCAGGGGAGCACCGTCTTCATTCACGACCTGTCCTCGCAGGTGGGGCCTTCGCTCCAGGACCAGCTGGATGTCCTCCTCGCCCGTCGCGACAATCAGCGTGGCGGGGTCGGGCGTTCCGCCCCGGGAGCGCGCGGGCGCGAAGTCATGGCCCTCCTTCCACGCGATGAGCTGATGGCTCGGCGCTGTCAGGTGCTTGAGGACGAAGCGGCCATCCGCTCCGGAGACCACGCCGCGCTCGCCATGGGAGCGGCAATCAGGCCCACCGGTCCGCCACGGTGGGATGTCCTCCAGGGTGAGGCAGGCGTGGACCCGGGCGCCAGGCATTGGCTGTCCCTCGGTGTCGACGGTCCTCCCCTGGATCGTGCGTCCCTCCTCGAAGCGCAGCGACACGCGCGCCTGAGTCCGCTCCTCCAGGTCCACGGCCTGGGACACCGTGTGCTCGATGCCCGGCGTCTGGAGCCGGGCCTCCACCACGTAGTGGCCGGTCTCCAGACCCTGGAATGCGAAGGCGCCCGCCTTGTCCACGAGCGTGGTGCGGGGGCTCTCGCTCTGGGGCGCGGTGTCCCAGAGCCGGAGGCTCACGTTGGACATGGGCCGTCCCTTCGCATCCACGACCGTGCCGGACACGGAAGCCCCCCGGCCCAGCACCACGCGGACGCCCGTCGACGGAATCACCACCGCCTGTTTCACGGCGCGGAAGTCTGGAGCGTCGACGAGGAGGTGGCCCGCGCCTCCCTCCTCGCTGTCCACGATGAATCGGCCCGCGTCGTCGGACCGGGCGGTCTCGAGGTCGGAGTCGAAGTCCCCTGGGGCCTCGGAGGCGCCGCGGGTACGTCTGAGCTCCACCTCGACCCCTGGCAGGGGCGCTCCGTCGGTGTCGACCACGAGCCCTTCGACCGACAGGGCCCGCCGCAGGGTGAAGTCCCATGGCCCCGCATGAGGCCCATCCAGTTTGATGTCCTGCCAGGCATCGAGATGGTGCTCGCACCGCAGGAGGACCCTCGTGCTGGACTTGAGCAGCGGCCCCATCCGGTAATGGCCCGCTTCATCGGTGACGGCCATGGGCGAGGGGCGGCCTCCCAGGTCCTGCCACCGGAGCCTCAGGCGCACGCCCTTCAGGGGCCTGCCCTGCTCGTCCCTCACGGTGCCCTCCATGAACAGGACGGGGTTCATCCGGAGGACCACGGTACTCGGCGGTGTGGCCAGGGCCTCGCCGAAGGTGGTCCCGTCCTCGGAGCGAGCCCAGAGCTGGTACGAAGTCAGGGGAACGTCGTCGAAGGCGAACCTGCCCCGTGCATCGCTCCGGGTGGTTCGCGTGTCGTCAACGTCCTCCCGGGGGGCCATGTGGACGGCCAGGCCGCTCGCGGGCCGGCCCTCGGGGGGCAGCACCACGCCCTCCAGCCGGAGCTGAGGCTGGAGCTCGAGCGTCACGTCCACGTCGGCGTCGAGCCAGACGTCCTCACGGAAGGCCCTTGTCCGCCAGCCCTTCGCGCTCGCGACCTTCAGGTAGCGGCCCGGCGGCAGGGGCCCGACGCGGAAGCGCCCCTGGGCATCCGTGAGCGCATCGAAGTAGCGGGACCCGGCCTCGTGGATCACCGTCACGAGGGCCCCTGGAATGGGATCGTCCTGGAGCCGATCCACCACCACGCCGGAGATGAAGACCCCCTCCTCCAGCGTCAGCGTCACGCCGTTGCTGCCCGCCTGGATGTCCGCCCGCACCGTCGCGCCCGTGTCGCCCAGGGCCCAGAGGGTGAAGGTGCCCGCCGGCAATCCCTCGAGGACGAAGGTGCCGTCCTCCGCCGTCGCCGTCCGCGCGAACTCGGGCGCTTCGCCCTCGCGGGCCTCCACGAGCCGCGCGACCTTCTGCGCCAGGAAGGGGGCGTCCGCCCGTCGCGGCTCCCGTGAGCCGGAATGAAGGGCCGGTGAAGCCTCCGGGAAGAGACGCTCCGACAGCGTGTCCGCATCCACCTGGGAGGCCGACACCTGCGCGCCCGCGACGGGACCGCGCGCATCGCGCACCACACCCGTGATGCGCAGCGAGCCCTCCGCACGCGGTGCTCGCGGCGCCATGTCGCGCGCTCCCGCGCCCACCGCGTTCGCGCTCGGGTTGCTCGGACTGGCGGAGGGGTCACGGCCTTCCGGAGCCCGGAGTGACACCACGGCCACGCCCAGTCCGAGGACGAGCACGGCCGCCCACCACCCCAGCTTCCTCGCGCGCATGCGCGGTCAGGATAGCAGCGCGCGTCAGGGGGCGGCGAAGCCCACGGTGTGCGCCTCCACGCCCGCGGGGGATGGATCCTCGCGGAAGGCGACCCAGGCCTCCCTCTGGGAGTGGCGGGGCACGTACGCCAGCACGAACTCCGCCTCCTTCTTCGGCTCGTGGCCGCCTCGCAGCGACACGCGCACGTGGACCTCTTCGGCCGCCGTGTCGCCGTGGTTCGTCACCGTGACGGGCACCCGCCACTCCTTCGCGTTCGCGGCCGCCACCGGCGTGCCCACCTGCACGGACAGGTCCGGCGGGCCGCTGCCGGTGTTCCACGCATCCACCGCGAGGTAGCCCAGCACCAGCGCCACGAGCACGCAGCTCGACACGAAGACGACGCCCTCCAGCCAGTTCCAGTTCGTCCTCATGATTGGATGAGCAGTCTCCCCGCCGAAGCTCCCAGCGTCGACGCCAGGGCCAGCACCACCACCTGGGCCATGCGGACGCTCAGGCCATTGCCGTTGAACCGGCCGAAGAACCACAGCACGAGCGCGCTGGACAGCAGCGCGATGGCATACGTGACGACCGTGCCCGCCAGCACGTCCCGGCGCAGCCGGCGGCGCGTGAAGCGGTGCGCGCGGGTGAAGTCGCTCTGGAAGAGGATGAGGCCGCCCAGCAGCAGCGACAGCACGGCGAGCCCCAGCAGGCACCAGGGCTGCGTCTCCACGGCGATCATCACGATCTCCTCCGTGGGCGCCACGTTGGCCGCGAACAGCACCGCACCGCAGAACGCGATGACCAGCTGCCCGGGGACGTGATCCGCGGACTCCAGCCGCTTCTTGTCCTCCTCCTCGTTCTCCTCGCGGTGCTGGCCGCCCAGCTGCGCGGTGCCCACCGACACGCCAATGGCCACCGTGCCGGCCTCCACCACCACCATGCCCACCGCCTCCTGGAGCGACGTGCCCTCTCCGATGCGGCCGATGAGCACGAGCACGACCACGGACACGAGCAGCCCCAGCCCCAGCTCCTCCAGGGAGTCCGTGAAGACGTCGAACCAGCACACGTCCCGGCGGAAGCCGCCGTAGCGGTTGTACCCGAGCAGCAACACGTACGTGGCCACCAGGTAGCCCAGCACGCTGCCCGGATGGGACGTGAAGCCCGCCCACCACACCTCCATCGTGTAGAGCAGCGGCAGGCTGAAGAGCAGCCCGCCCGCGATGCCCCGGCCATATTCGCGCAGGGACTCCGGCACCGGCCGTTGGCGGCGGGGCGCGTCGGATTGGGTGGCGTCGGCCATGACAGGCCAGAGTCTAGGTTCGCTTCGCCGAGAGGGAAGCCTCCCGCGCACGGAATGCCACCCGGGCGGACGGTCCTGTTCACTCCAGCCGTTGAGCCAGTCCGTGGCCGTCCAGCGCCTCGGCGAGCGGCTCGAGGGACAGCGCGTGCAGGACCTGGAAGGGCGAGGGGCGCCCGCCATGCACCTGACAATCCCTACCGCGCCCGGGGACGAGCGTGTACCCGGCGAAGCTATAGTCACCGCCGCCCATGACCGAGCGTCCTGCCCAATACATCCTCACGCTGTCGTGCCCGGATCAGCGCGGCATCGTCCATGCCGTCTCCGGCTGGCTCGCCGAGCACGGCTGCAACATCCTCGACAGCGCCCAGTACGGCGATCCGCAGACGCGGCTGTTCTTCATGCGTGTGCACTTCACGGATGAAGAGGGAAAGGTCGAGTCCGCGGCGCTGCGCGATGCCTTTGGCGTGCTCGCGCAGCGCTTCTCCATGGACTGGCACCTGCACGACGCGGCGGAGAAGCCCCGGGTGCTGCTGATGGTCTCGAAGATCGGCCACTGCCTGAACGACCTGCTGTATCGCTACCGCAGCGGCATCCTGCCGGTGGAGATCCCGGCCATCGTGTCCAACCACCGGGATTTCTACCAGCTGGCCGCGTCCCACGACATTCCGTTCCACCACCTGCCGGTGACGGCGGAGAACAAGGCGCGGCAGGAAGCGCGCCTGCTGGAGTTGGTGCGCGAGCAGCGCGTGGACCTGGTGGTGCTCGCCCGGTACATGCAGATCCTCTCGCCGGAGACGTGTGATGCGCTGCGCGGGCGGCTCATCAACATCCACCACTCGTTCCTGCCCAGCTTCAAGGGTGCGCGGCCGTACCAGCAGGCCTACGACCGGGGCGTGAAGCTGATTGGCGCGACGGCCCACTTCGTCACGGGCGACCTGGACGAGGGGCCCATCATCGAACAGGACGTGGAGCGAGTGGACCACACGCTGTCGCCCGAGGCCCTGACCGCGATAGGGCGCGACGTGGAGAGCGTGGTGCTGGGCCGAGCGGTGACGTGGTTCGTGCAGCACCGCATCCTGCTCAACGGTCACAAGACCGTCGTGTTCCGCTGAGCGAAGCAGGTCACCGGCGGTTCGTGAACCAACCGCGAAGCCCGAGGCTCGCCGCGAAGACATACCTCGCGGAGCGAAGCGGCGGGCCTCGACGGGGTGCACGTGCGGGCGCCAGCGATGACCCCGGACAGAGGAGCCCACCGGGATCCCGGTTCCGCCAAACTTGTCCGACAGTCGGACAGGTTCGCACTGCCTGGGGCCGAGGGGCACGCCGGTCCGGAAGTTGGAGAGGACGGTAGGCCCTCGCGTCCATGTCAGACCCCTCTGGTTGGATGGGCGAGGCTTGGGCGAGGAGGCGGACGGTGATGGTGCAGGTGGGGCTCGTGGCGTACGTCGAGGAGCAGCTGGAGCGCGAGATATCGCTGAGGCGGCTGCCGAGGAACGGGCAGCTGGGCTCGGAGCAGGTGCTGGCGCGTCGCTATGGAGTGAGCCGAAGCACCGTGCGCGAGGCATTGCGGCGGCTGGCGGCGCGAGGCCTGGTGGTGCAGCGTCCCGGGCGTGTGGCGCGTGCGGTAGCGCTGGACGAGTCGCTGACGCTGGAGAACCTGGGCATGGCGCTGCATGACGAGCGCTCCGAGGAATGCCGGCGGCTCCTGGAGGGCTACTTCAGCCTCAAGCGGCAGGTGCTGGTGGAGCTGCTGGTCGACTGCTGCGCGAGTGCCTCCGAGGCGGACCGGCACCAGTTGGAGGCCACCTGCTTCAATCTCTGGGACCTGGCGCGTTGGGAGCCGGGGGCACGGTGCGCGCAGCTGGAATTCGAATTGTTGCGGTTGGCGGCCCAGGCGGCGGCCCGCCCCGGGCACCTGCTCCTCATCCAGTCACTGCAACGGGCCATGAGGGGCAAAGCCGCCCGGCTGATGTCCTTCATTGGCGGAGAGTCGCTGCGCCAGTGGGCCGTGTGCGCGATGCACGCCCTGAGCGAGCGCGACACGCGGACGATTCAGCACCAACTGCCGGCACTGCTGAAGGCATGCGATGAGGGCGTGCTGGACGCCTTCGCCCCTTCCTTTCAGGAACCTGCGGTCTCCGAGGCCCACTTGGCTCAGGCCTCCTTCTGTGCTCCCACGTCCGCGACCGGGCCGGGCCATGGATTGGAGGCACCTCCTTGCGTTGAGGAGCGTGGCCTTGGTTCCCCCGCCCCGGCCCCTGACCAGGACGAGGCATTGCAGACACGCCCCTTCGTCGAGGAGGTTGGCCTCAATCGCCTTGCGCCATCCATCGAGGAACACGAGGCGCTCAGTGCTGCTCCCTGTCCCGCTGTGCAGGGCCTTTCCGTAGAACCCGACAACGAGGCACGGCTGTTTCCAGTCACCTCGGGACTCGCATCCTGCGTGGCTGGTGGAGAGGGCCCTGGTGACGAGGTGACGGACTCGGCCTTGAGCAACCTGTCAGACAGTCGGACAGGTTGGGACGCTTCGTCCCCGGACGTTGTCCCCCAGCTTGAGGCTCCACCCGCTGATTCTGGCGGGCAGGCCCACGTGGCGGTGCTCAATGCAAGCGGATCGCTTTACGGCACCCAGGGCCCTCTGCGCCGGTGGGCTGCGCGCCTCTGGGGCTTCATTACCCGTTCCCTGAGGCTCCCAGCTTCGTGAGTGGCGACGGCACGTCGCGTCCGCTCGCATGCGCTGCCGCATGCCCTCGAATGAGGGAGAGTGACTGTGTCGATTGACCTCGCACGCAGCCGCTTGAATCGTGCTTCCGCTCCGGATGTGCCAAGGGACTTCCGGCTCCCTGCTCAGTGGGCAGGACACGCGGCGCCTGCGTCGAGCACGTCCGCGTCGTGGTGTATCCGCACCGCGCCAGAGGCTTCCAGGTGGCGCACGAACAGCGAGCCGAAGACCTCCGCGTTGCCACTCAGGTTGAGCTGGGCCTGGGGCGCATAGAGGTTGCCGGCGAGCGTGCTGCCCGCGGAGATGTCCAAGGCCTGCGTGCCCGCGACGTAGACGCGCATCCGCGAGGGCAGGGTGGTGGAGCCCAGCGTGAGCTGGCCGGACACGACGAAGCCTCCCGCGAGGAAGAGGTCCAGCTCGCCCGGAGGCTGCACGTCCACCGTGAGCGCTTCGACCAGGTCCACACCCCCGGGGATGAACAGCGCGGTGCGACCCCGGATGCGCAGCGTGGCGTGGCCAGACCCTGCGATGCGTGTCAGCAGGAAGCGGCCACAGGGGAGCTCCAGCAACCGCTCGCCAGTGACGTCTCCCAGCGCCGCCGGGTCCAGGCCGATGGCCGCGTTGTCGTTGTCCACCGTGTGGTGGGCGATGAGCGCGGCCGGGTCGAAGCGGGAGCCCTCGGCGCAGTCGCAGGGCGTGACCGCGGGCACGGGCTCACGGCGCAGCTCCGATGCCTGGGCGGGGCCGGGGGAGAACTCCGGAGGAACGGTGAGCACGCCCCCCACGGTGAGTCCGGCGAGCGCCACGTCCCCGTTCACCCGCGCGTCGCCAGCCACGGTGGCGGACGTCCCAGGACCGGAGAGGGAACCGTTGCTGTCCAGGCTGCCGCCCACCGTGAGCGGGCTGCTGAGCTGGACGCCACCCACCCGGAGCGAGCCGCCCACCGTGACGCGATCGTTCGCGGACAGGCCGCCATTCACGCCCACGTCGCCGCCCGTGCTTCCAGGAGCGTAGGGCCCCAGTGAACTCCGGAATGCATCCACGGCGAACGGAGCGCTGAGGGACAGGCCTTCGCAGGAACACGCCGCGCGGCGGAACAGCGTCTCCGCCAGTTTGCCGCTGCACAGCAGGGGCCCTGATGCGGGATTGCCCAGCAGGAGCGGAGGCCCGCTGTCCGCGCAGTGTTTCGCCCACGCATCCGGAACGTCGGTGCCCGCGTCGGGCGAGTGCAGTGTGGCCACCGGGTCGTTCACCGTGCACGCGGCGCCCAGCACCGCTGCCCACGGCATGAACCGCGTGATGCGAAGTCTCATGGGGCCGTCACCTTGCCACGCCATGCGTGGGAGGCTCCTGAAGAGCAATCGCCACATTGCCGACGGCATGCGCACCGCGCGCGGGCAAGACGAGCTCCGGAGGCCCCACGCCCCGGTCATCCGTGCGGTCCACCTCCGGCTCGACGTGCCCCCGACCTGTCCGACTGTCGGACAGGCTCTCGCTGCTCGGTGGGCGTGGATGCCCCCGGCCACGGCAGGTGAGGCGGGTCTTCAAACCTGTCCGACTGTCGGACGAGTTCGTGCGGTGCGGCGCGGACGGGCTGTCCCCACGGGGTTCCCCCTGCGCATCCATGGGAACGGACTTCATGTCCGAAGGCCTGGGCGCCAGCCCGTGCCTCGGCGTGCGGCTGCTCCACGGTGGGCCGCGCCTCATGGCGGAGACAGCTCCCGGAGCCGCGCACGGGACGCCGCGCTCAGCGGAGAGTCCGGATGCAGCGTGAGGAACTCACCCAGCGACCGGGCCTCCGCCGCCGTGTCGCCCAGGGCGCGATGGGCTTCGGCGACTCCGTGGCGGGCCTCCGGATCCAACATGCCACCGGGTTGCAGTCGCACCGCATCCTGGAACTGACGCAGGGCGCCGCGTGCGTCCCCCAGGTGCTCCAGCCGCAGCGAGCCCGACGCCACGCGCGCGACGTACGCGGCCAGCGATGACGGCTCCGCGCGGATGACGCTCAGGTACAGCCCTTCCGCTTCCTTCCACTTCCCCGCCGAACGGAGCGCGTTGGCCTGCCGCAACAGGTCCTCCGGCTTCGACGACTCCTTCACCGCGATGCTCGGACGCAGGGGCCGGGGATGCTCGATGGTGAAGGGCTCGGGTGGGGCCGGCCTGTCGGGCAGGGGCACCGGCTCCAGCGTGGCAACCCGCGTCGGCTCCGGCACGGCCGGCGTCAGCACCACCGGGTGCGGCTGCGCGGGGCGCGAGTAACGCCACACCGCGGCAGCCGCGGCCCCGGTGAAGACGAGCGCCGCGCCCGCCATCAGCCACACGGGAGGCCGCTTGCGCCTTCGCGGCGGCTCCGGCGCCTGCTGGAGCGCCGCGTCCAGCGCCGCCTGGACGAGCGCGCTCGAGCGCTGCCGCGACAGCCGCCTCGCGGGTCCACTGCCGTCATCCAGGGGCCGCAGCAGGTCGTCCAGCGGCTCCGCGTCACCGTCGTCGGGGGGGCGGGAGCTCATGAGGACTCTCCCTCTGGCGTCTCACCGTCCGAGGCCAGCGCTCGCAGGGCGGTGCGTCCCAGGCGCAGCCGGCTGCGCACGGTCTCGAAGGGGACGCCCAGCTCTGTCGAAATCTCCTGCACGCTCAATTCCAGGACGTGGTGCAGCACCAGCGCGTGCCGCTGCTCCGTCGACAGCCTGTCCAGCAACGCCACCAGGTGACGGCGATGCAGGTATTCGTCCGCCGGCGCTTCGTCGGACGGCACCGCCAACAACTCCACCGGATCCTCACTGTAACGGGCCTCGCGCCCGCGTGAACGCTTGATCCACGCGAACGTCGTGCGCACCACCACCCGGTCTACCCAGCCGTGGAACCGCCCGTCACCGCGATAGGTGGGCAGGCCCCGCACCAGCGCGATGAGCGACTCCTGGGCGATGTCCTCCACGTCCGAGTCCCCCCGTACGAGGTAGCGCACCAGGTTGCGCACCCGGGGCAGCAGCTCCAGGAGCAGGGACTCGGTCGCGTCACGCTGTCCGCGCATGGCCGCCATCAGCCGGGCGTCCTCGCCACGGGGCGCGACGGTCGCATGTGAGCCCGAGCTCCTCATGTCCCGCAGGGAGGAGGGACGGCGCGAAATCGGGTCATCGGTGCTCACGGAAAAATCACCATCCCCACTCCCAGTCGGGGACGCACGGACGCGCCGTCCTCCCGGAGCACGAAGCCGCCATCCACCGCGTAGCCCAGCCGGGGCCGCCCCAGGAGCACCTCGCCCGACAGCGCCGCCTCCAGCGCGAGTGCCGGCCCCACCCGCCACGCCACCCGCACCGCCGGCCCCATGACGAAGGCCGCGAGCAGTCGCGACGGCGCGGGCTCCACCTCCGCGGCCCGCGCCTCCGTGCGCCGCCAGAAGCCCGCGACGCCCGCGCCCAGGCCCACCGTGCCCTCCCACGCCCCCGCCTTCACGACGGGCACGTCCACCCACGCCAGCGCTGAACCCTGTGCCAGGCGGAGGTCCGTGTACGCGTCCCGCAGGTGCACTGGCAGCGCCGCCAGCACCTGCGCGCGAAGCCGCAGCATCGGGCCCGCCCACCCCGCGCCCACGGACAGGCCCTGCTGTCCCGCAGGGTGATACCCGTCCAGCGCCGCGTGCAGGCCCACCTGTACGAAGGCGCCGTCCATCAGATTCGCAGGAAGCCCCGGCGGTGCCTCGGCCACCGGAGCCGTCGGAAGCCCCGGCGGTGCCTCGGCCACCGGAGCCGTCGCCATCCCCGACGGTGCCTTGGCCCCTGGATCCGTCGCCATACCCGACGGTGCCTTGGCCACCGGAGCCGTCGCCATACCCGATGGTACCTTGGCCCCCGGAACCTTCGTTACACTCGACGGTGCTTTGGCCACCGGATCCGTCGGAAGCCCCGGCGGTGCCTTGGCCTCCGGATCCGTTGGCACTCCCAGCGGTGCCTTGGCCCCCGGAGCCGTCGTTACACTCGACGGTGCCTTGGCCCCCGGAGCCGTCGTTACACTCGACGGTGCGTTAACCACCGGATCCGTCGGCACTCCCGACGGTGCCTTGGCCACCGGATCCGCAGGCACCCCCGGCGGTGCCTTGGCCCCCGGAGCCGGCGCCGGCGGCGTAGGTGCAGCCGCCACCACGGGCGGCGGGGGAGGGGACGCGACGACTTCGCCCAGCGGTTCACCCTCCTCCACCGCGCGCAGCGCCGAACGCACCGCCAACGCGAGGGCCTCCGCGCCCACGGACCACGTCAGCGTCTCCGGCGCGCCCTCCACCCGCGCACTCCGCAAGAACAGGTGACCCGTGCGCGGGGCCGCCACCGACACCCGCAGCTCCGCCCCGGCCCGCGTGAACCACAGCACCGCGCGAGCGTCCTGGCGCATGGCCATCCGCTCCGCCTCACGCCACGCCCCGCCGGGGCTCGCCTCCATGGCTGCGCCTGCTTCCGCCCGCAACACCACCGGCAGGTCACTGCTCTGCCCCCGCACCCGCTCCAGCAGTGCGCGGTCCTCGGAGGACGCCACGCGCGCCACCGCCCGCCACGGCCCGGCCGCCCACGCGGAGCCGCCGAGCGCCAGCCACAAGGCCAGTCCCACCACGCGCTGCCACGCCACGACCTCCAACACGGACATGCAGTAAAACCTACCTTCCAGGGAATTCTTCTGGAAGCACCGCCACGTGTGGGTCGTCTGTCACGCTCGGGAGGGGAGGGCGGAAGGGCGGAGGCCACCCGCGCCTGTCCTCCCGGACCCGCAGGGTGGCCAGGCTCGGCGGCGGGGGATGTCTGTGTTTGAAGAAGGGGCGGGCGCGGGGCCGGAAGCGGTAGGGTCGCGCGCCATGAACCGCCTCCGGGAGCTGCGCTCGGTCCTGAACCTCACCGTCCTGGTGGCGGGGCTGGGCTACTTCGTCGACCTCTTCGACATCACGCTGTTCGGCGTGGTGCGCGTCGCGTCGCTGAAGGACCTGGGCCTCACGGACCCCTCGGACATCTTCCAGAAGGGGCTCTTCATCTACAACGCGCAGATGGCGGGGATGATGGTGGGCGGCCTCGTCTGGGGCCTGCTCGGGGACAAGCGGGGACGCCTGTCGGTGATGTTCGGCTCCATCCTGTTGTACTCGGCGGCGAACCTGCTGAACCCCTTCGTCTGGGACGTGAACAGCTACGCCGCCTGCCGCTTCCTCGGGGGCCTGGGGCTCGCGGGCGAGCTGGGCGCGGCCATCACCCTGGTCGCGGAGTCCCTGCCCAAGGAGAAGCGCGGACTGGGCACCACCGTCGTCGCCACGCTGGGCATGCTGGGCGTCGTCGTCGCGGCGCTCGTCGCGCAGCACCTGCACTGGAAGACGGCCTACGTGACGGGCGGCGTGCTGGGCCTCACGCTCCTCTTCGCGCGCTTCAAGGTGTCCGAGTCCGTCCTCTTCACCCAGAAGGCCGGCCCGGTGAAGGGCAACGCGCTGCTGCTCCTCCAGGGGGGCCGCTTCCCCAGGTACCTGGGCTGCATCCTCGTGGGCGTGCCCATCTACTTCACCACCGGCATCCTCTTCGTCTTCGCCCCGGAGCTGACGGCGGGCCTCCACGTGCAGGGCACGGTGACGGCGGGCAACGCCATCCTCTTCGGCAGCGTGGGCCTGACGCTGGGGGACCTGTTGTCCGGCGTGCTGAGCCAGTGGCTCCAGAGCCGCAAGCGCGCCGTGGGCTTCAGCCTGTGCGCCTGGTTCGCGCTGGTGCTCGTGTACGGGCTCGTGCCAGGGCTCACCCCCACGCTCGTCTACGCGCTGACCTTCCTCATTGGCCTGAGCGTGGGCTACTGGGCGGTGCTCATCACCATGGCGGCCGAGCAGTTCGGCACCAACATCCGCGCCACCGTGGCGACGTCCGTGCCCAACTTCGTGCGCGGCTCCGCGGTGCTCGCGGCCACCGCCTTCGGCCAGCTCAAGGGGCCCCTGGGCGTGGCGCACGCGGCGCTCGCGGTGGGCGCGGTGTGCTTCCTCCTCGCGCTCGTCGCCCTGTCGCGGCTGGCGGAGACCTTCCACCGCGACCTGGACTACGTGGAGTCCGCAGACCCCGCGAGCGCGAACGCGAACGCGCGCGCCGGCTGAAGGCGCAAAGACGTCAGGCCGGCGGCGGCACCCGCAGCCGCCACGCCAGCACGCGGCCGTCCAGCCCCAGCACGAACACCAGCGGCCCGCGCACCACCGGCCGGGTGCGCAGCGGCGTGTCCGCCCGCACCGTGAACGCGGGCGTCCAGCCCGGCGCCTTGAGCGCGACCAGACGCCCCTCGCGCCCGGAGGTGGGCACCAGCAGCAGGTCCTCCAACCCCACCTGCACCCGGCCCACGAGCGGCGAGGGCAGCGCCACCCGCGCCACCTCCCGGCCCTCCGCGGTGGACAGCCCCACCAGCGACGCCGGCCCCACGCCCACCCACAGCGCGCCCAGCGCCCGGGCGGGCGGCCCCGTCACCCCGTCCGCGAAGCGCTGCTCCCAGCGCGTGCTCCCGTCCTTCACCGACAGCGCCAGCAGCCGGCCCGGGCGCGTGGCCACGAAGACGGTGTCGCGCTCGGAGTCCAGCCCCACCACGTCCGTCACCGGCTTCGACCAGCGCGGCTCACCGCTCCGCGCGTCCAGCGCCCACAGCCCGGAGCCGAGCGGCACCACCAGCACACCCTCCAGCAGCACCGGCGCGGCCCTGAGCGCCGGGGCCACGGACACCTGTGGCTCCAAGGATTCCGCCGGAGCGGACGCCGGAGCCTGCGCCGCCGGAGCCTGCGCCGGTGACGCCTGTCCCGGCGCCCTGGGGGCCGGGCGCTTCCAGCGCGCCTGTCCGGAGTCCACCGCCAGGGCGTGCACCGCGCCGTCGGGCGCCACCAGGAAGACGGTGTGTCCCGCGTCGTCCACCACGGGCGGCGTGAGCACGGGAGGCTCGCCGCCCAGGCGCCAGCGCTCCTTGCCGTCCTGAAGCGACAGACAGGCCAGCTCCCCCGCCACCGTCCCCACGATGACGTTGTCGCCGGCCACTGTGGGGGCCACCGCCACCTCGCGGCCCAGTCGGGTGGTCCACACCGGCCGGCCCCCGCGGTCCAGGCGCACCACCGCGCCCGCCTCGTTGCCCAGAAGCACCCCGTCCACCAGGGCCGTGAGCCCTGTCCGGGAGGACGCATCGCTGGAGTACTGGAAGGCCGGCTCCACCGGCGCCCGCTGGCACGCCATGACGGCCAGCGTCAACGTCAGGCAGGGCACCAGGAGCAGGCGTGGACAGGCGCGGGACGGCATGGTTTGGGAGAGGATGACGCAAGCGAGGAACTTCGACCATGCCCACGATTCGTGACGACGAAACCCCCAACGCCACCGGCATCCCTTCATCCGCCCGGCGCACGGACATCATCCCGCCCCCCACGCTGGCGGTGACGGAGGAGCTGCTCCACGCGCTCCCCAAGACGGACCTGCACTGCCACCTGGACGGGTCCATGCGGCTCAAGACCATCCTGGAGCTGGCGGAACAGCAGAAGATCAAGCTCATGGCCGACACCGAGGACGGCCTGGCCAAGGCCATCCACATGGGCCAGGTGTGCAAGAGCCTGGAGGAGTACCTCGTCGCGTTCGACGTGACGCTCTCCGTGCTCCAGACCGCCGAGTCCCTCTACCGCGCCGCCTACGAGCTGGCCGTGGACGCCGCCGCGGAGAACGTGCGCTGGCTGGAGGTGCGCTATTCGCCCGCGCTGCACCTGCAGAAGGGCCTGAAGATGACCACGGTCATCGACTCCGTGCTGGAGGGC
Source organism: Corallococcus caeni (assembly GCF_036245865.1). Lineage (NCBI taxonomy): Bacteria > Pseudomonadati > Myxococcota > Myxococcia > Myxococcales > Myxococcaceae > Corallococcus > Corallococcus caeni. Next base: position 295,826 of record NZ_BTTW01000006.1, read on the forward strand.
CTGCGCGCCGCCAAGCGTGAGACGGGCATCAAGTGCGCCGTCATCGTCTGCGGCATCCGCCACATCAACCCGCAGACGTCCATGCGGCTGGCGGAGCTGTCCGTGGCGTACAAGAACCGCGGCGTCGTCGGCTTCGACCTGGCGGGCGCGGAGGCCAGCTTCCCCGCCAAGGACCACCTGGACGCCTTCCGCCTCATCCTCAAGAACAACGTCAACTGCACCGCGCACGCGGGCGAGGCCTACGGTCCGGAGTCCATCTCCCAGGCCATCCACTCGCTGGGCGCGCACCGCATCGGCCACGGCACCCGGCTGCGCGAGGACGGGGACCTGCTCAACTACGTCAACGACCACCGCATCCCCATGGAGGTCTGCCCGTCCTCCAACGTCCAGACGGGCGCGGTGTCCTCGCTGGAGTCCCACCCGCTCAAGTTCTATTTCGACTACGGCCTGCGGGTGACCATCAACACCGACAACCGCCTCATCACCGACACCACCGTGACGAAGGAGCTGTGGCTCGCCCACCGCCAGCTGGGCCTGTCGCTGGAGGACCTCACCACCATCATCGTGTCCGGCTTCAAGAGCGCATTCCTCCCGTTCCGGGAGAAGCAGGACATGCTGCGGCAGGTGAACCAGGAGATCGCCACCACGCTCGCCGCCTTCGAGAAGCGCCCCGTCGCGGCCATGCGCCAGCCGGCCTGATTGCACGCCATGGACGAAACCCAGGGCATTGCCCCGGCGCCGGACGCCGACCCCGCGCGAGCCAGGGCGGCCCAGGCCCTCAAGGTTCCCGCCCTCCTGATGATGGGGATGGGCGGCCTGTGGGTCCTGTACTCGCTCTTCGGGCTCTACCAGACGCTGTCCCCGGCGGGCCTGGAGCAGCTGCATGCGACCATCGACAAGGCCCTGGCGGTGTACCCGCCGGAGCTCCGGGTGCAGGCGCGGGCCATCGTGGGCCCCTTCCTGAACCCGACCTTCCTCTTCTTCAGCGCCCTGCCCGGACTCTGCCTCAACGGGCTGGTCGTCTTCGGGGCGTGGAAGATGAAGAACCTCCAGCTCCACGGGCTGGCCATCGCGGTGGCCATCATCTGCTGCATCCCGTGCTGCGGTCCGGCGTATGGCCTGGGGCTCATCCCGGGCATCTGGTCGCTCGTCGTGCTCAACCGCCCGGAGGTGAAGGCGGCGTTCCGCTCGAAGTGACACGGGCGCGGGCGCCCCGGGACGGTTTCCGGGAGCGCCCGTTCGTGCCTTCGTCCGCTCAGGTGACCTTCATCCCCTTGGGGATGACGACGACGCCGCCGGACGTGACGTGGAAGCGGCGCTTGTCCTCCGCCGCGTCGTAGCCAATGGTCATCCCGGGCGGAATCTCCACGTTCTTGTCGATGATGGCCCGCTTGATGCGGCAGCGCCGGCCGATGGTGACGTTCTCGAAGAGGATGGAGTCCTCCACCTCCGAATACGAGTTCACCCGCACCTTGGGCGACAGCACCGAGCGGTGCACGCTGCCACCGGAGATGATGCAGCCCTCCGCCACCAGCGAGTCCGTCGCCTTGCCCACGCGCCGGTTGTCCTGGTCCGCGAAGACGAACTTCGCGGGCGGGTAGTTGTTGGGCTGCGTGTGGATGGGCCAGCGGTCGTTGTAGAGGTTGAACGTCGGGTCCACCTCCACCAGGTCCATGTTGGACTGGTAGTAGACGTCGATGTTCCCCACGTCCCGCCAGTAGCCGCGCTCCTTGTCCTCCTGGCCGGCCACGGTGTTCTGGGCGAAGTCGTACACGTACACGGGCTCGTGCTTGTAGAGCTCGCTGATGATGGACTTGCCGAAGTCGTGCGCGCTCTTCTCGTCCGCCGCGTCGCGCACCACCTCCTTCACCAGCGTGTCCGTGGTGAAGAGGTAGTTGCCCATGGAGGCCAGGCACATCTTCGGGTTGCCCGGCATGGGCGGCGGGTCCTTGGGCTTCTCCAGGAACTGGAGCATCCGCCCGTCCGGCCCCACGTCGATGATGCCGAACTCGCGCCCCTGCTCGATGGGGACGGGGATGGCCGCCACCGTGCACGCGGCCTTCCGCTCGATGTGGAAGTCCAGCATCTTGCGGACGTCCATCCGGTACACGTGGTCCGCGCCGAAGACGAAGATGTGGTCCGGCTCCTCGTCCGTGATGATGTTGAGGTTCTGGTAGATGGCGTCCGCGCTGCCCTTGTACCAGTCCACGCCGGTGCGCATCTGCGCGGGCACCGCCTCCACGTAGTGCCCCAGGAACGCCGTCATGCGCCACGTGCGTGACAGGTGGTTGTTGAGCGAGTCGCTCTTGTACTGGGTCAGCACCTTCATCCGGTACACGCCGGAGTTGGCGAAGTTGGACAGGACGAAGTCGATGATGCGGTAGCGCCCGCCGAACGGCACCGCGGGCTTCGCGCGCTCACGGGTCAGGGGCTCCAGGCGCGTGCCCGCGCCTCCCGCCAGGATCATTGCCAGCAGCTTTGACATAGGTGCCGGCCACGTTAGCCGCCGGCCGCCTCCCCACAATGGCCGTGCCGCCCGTGCATGCTTTTCCGTTGAGTGCCCAACCGGGCGGGGTGGATGGGGGGAAAGCGACCTCCCGTTTTCGCGGCATGTAGGAGGAGGGGCGCAACCCCGTGCGTCCTCCCAGCTTGCGTGGCTTCCCCGGACCTTGCGTGCTAGCGTGGCCGGCGCGATGTCTGGCGACCAAACGCGAGTCACCAAGATCTCCAGCCTCACCCCGGGTCCCGAGCGCGGCACCGAGTGCTGCCTCGTGCAGATCCACGGCCCTGAGCTGGGCAAGAAGTACGTGCTGGAAGAGACCGAGTTCACCATCGGCCGCGACCAGCACAACCACATCGTGGTGGACCTGGACAACGTGTCCCGCCGCCACGCTCGCATCTGGGGCCGGCAGGGGAAGATGTTCGTGGAGGACCTCCAGTCCACCAACGGCACCTACCTCAACGACCGGGAGGTGCTCCAGGCGCAGCCCCTGCGCAGCGGGGACCTGGTGAAGGTGGGCGGCTCCATCTTCAAGTTCCTCGATGGCGACAACATCGAGACCCAGTACCACGAGACCATCTACACGCTGACCATCGCGGACGGTCTCACCGGCATCAACAACAAGCGCTACTTCCTGGAGTACCTGGAGCGGGAGATGGGCCGCTCGCACCGGTACCAGCGCACGCTGTCGTTGATGATGTTCGACATCGACCACTTCAAGCAGATCAACGACGTGCACGGCCACCTGGCCGGCGACCACGTGCTGCGGGAGATGGCCCAGTCCATCAAGCGGCTGGTGCGCCGCGAGCAGTGCTTCGCGCGCTACGGCGGCGAGGAGTTCGCCGTCGTCATGCCGGAGGACGGCCCGGACAAGGCGCGCCTGTTCGCGGAGAAGATCCGCAAGCTGGTGGAGGACAAGCGCTTCGTCTTCGAGGACAAGGACATCCCCGTCACCATCTCCATCGGCGTGGCGGAGGTGGCCCCGGAGATGTCGGAGCCCGCCCAGTTCATCAAGGTGGCGGACGCGAACCTCTACAAGGCCAAGAAGTCTGGCCGTAACCGCGTGGTGGGCTGAAGGCCATGGCGGACGCGGGCGGCGGTCCGTCCTTCCTGGCCCGGCTCATCCTCGTCCTCCTGGGCGTGGCCTTCCTGGGCGCCGCCTGGGTGTGGCACCGCAAGGACTCGGATCCGAACGCCGCCCGGCTGGTGGAGCGCGTGAGCGGCGGCCGGGTGCACGGCGGCGCGGCGAATCCTTAGGACCGCCGCGCCCCGCTTCAACGGACGTTAGGTGCCTTCGCGAGACTCGGCCAGCCGGCCGCGGGTGCCGGGCAGGTTCCCGGGCGGCATCTTCCCGTAGAGGTACTGGACGGTGTCGAGCAGCGTCTCGTGCACGTCGCGCGCCTTGAAGCCCAGCTCGCGCTCGGCCTTGGCGGGCTCCAGGTAGAAGAAGTGCTCGCCGATCTCGACCTCCTGCGGGTCGAGCTTCGACACGGTGCCACGCATCTTCGCGAACTGCTCCAGCAGCTTGCCGCCCCAGATGTTCAGCTCGCGCGGCAGCTTCATGCGCGGCGCGGGCACGCCGGTGAGGCGCTGGAGCCGGTCGAAGAAGTCCGACATGGCCATGTTCACGCCCATCAGGTGACGGCCGTACACCTCGCCCTTCGTGAGCGCCTGCACGAAGGCGTCCGCCGCGTCGCGCGCGTCCACGAAGGAGATGCCGCCGCCGGGCATGGCGGGAATCTCGCGGTTGAGGAACTTCACCACCGTCCAGGTGGACGACAGGCGGTCATCCCCGGGGCCCATCAGCAGGCTGGGGTTGAGCACCACGAGGGGCACGGAGTGCTTGCGGCAGTACTCCAGCGCCAGCTTCTCCTCGTAGATCTTCGACAGGTAGTAGGGCCAGTTGGCGACGGTGGTGATGGGGTAGTCGTCGTCCTCCGTGCCCACCCGGTCGTCCTTCGACACCGCGATGGTGCCGGAGGTGGAGCCCAGGATGACGCGCTGGATGCCCGCTTCGCGCACGTCGCGCAGCAGCTCGCGCGTGCAGTCCACGTGCAGCTCGTACATCCGCCGCGCGTCCTTGTTCTGGAAGGAGACGAGCCCCGCCAGGTGGTAGACGGCGTCCACGCCCTCCAGCGCGCGGCGCACGGCGTCGCGGTCCTTGAGGTCGCCCTGCTGGACTTCGGTCTTCGCGAACGCGGGGCCTGACGGCTTCGAGCGCGCGATGAGGCGCACCTCGTGGCCCGCCTCCACCAGCCTGGGCACCAGGTGCGTGCCCAGGAACCCCGTGCCTCCGGTGACGAGCAGCTTCACGCGTCCTTCCCTTCCGGCAGGGCCCGGGCGGGCGGGGTGAAGTCCCGGTCCGCGCCCACCTGCTCCAGGTCCAGCACCTTGCCCGCCCTGAGCGCGCGCACGGCTTCTTCCGCGATGTGCGTCACGTAGCGGTAGCCCTCCGAGCGCGCCATGCCCTGCGCCCGGGCCTTCAGCGACGCGTACTCCAGCGCCGGGCCCACGTGCACCTCCAGCTCCTTCGTCTTGGGGAACATGGAGCCCTTGGGCAGCGCTTCGTACGCGCCGTGGATGTACAGCGGCAGCACGTCCACCCCGTAGGTGAGCGACAGGTAGCCCAGCGTCGGCTTGAACTCCATCAGCTCGCCCGTCTTGGAGCGCGTGCCCTCCGGGAAGATGAGGACGTTGAAGCCCTGCCGCAGCGCCTCGCCCGCCACGCGCAGCGACTCGCGCAAGCTGCCCTGCCGGTCGATGGGGATGAGGTGGGTGAAGTTCTCGAACCACGCGCGCTTGAGCGGCGTGTCGAAGAAGTAGTCGCGCGCGGCCAGCGACACCATGCGCTCACCCTGGTCACCCAGCACCACGCGCACCAGCCCCGCGTCCAGGTGGCTGGCGTGGTTGGCGATGACGAGGAAGTTGCGGTTCTGCGGGATGAACGTCTTGCCCGTCACCTTCACGTCGAAGACGCCGCCGTAGAGCACCTTCTGCCCGAAGGACAATAGCTGCCGGCCCAGCGCGGACACGGACTCCGGCACGGGAATCTCGGCTTCCTCCGCGCGCTCGGCCTGCTTCTTGATGTCGCGCGCCCGCGTCTCCTGCGAGGGCCGGCGTCCGGAGGCCACCACCAGCTTGCGCAGGTCCTCCACCGTCTGCACCTGCGTCAGGTCCTCGATGGCGGGCAGCGGCACGCCCGCGCCCTCCAGCGCCACGGACATCTCCGTGAGCATCAGCGAGTCGAAGCCCAGGTCGCCAATGAGCTGCGCGTCCGGCCGCACGTCCGACACCGGGCGGTGGCACACCTCCGCGATGAGCGGGTGCAGCCAGTCCGACACGCCGCCCGTGGGCGACGCCGCCTGCGCCTTCTCCTTCACGCGGCCCGCGCTGGCGGCCACGCGGTCCAGCCGCTGCAGCTCCTCCACCACGCGCTTGCGCTTCACCTTGCGCGTGGAGGTGCGCGGCAATTCACCGTCCCAGAAGCGCAGCACCTTCACGCGCCGGTAGAAGGGCATGCCCGCGCTCACCTTGCGGAAGTGCTCCTCCAGCTCGTGGCGCACCTCCTCACGCGGGCGGTCCTTGAAGTCCGGCACGCACAGGCACGCCACCTTCTCGCCGCCCGCGTCCTCCGGCAGGCCGACGATGGACAGCTCCTTGATGTGCTCGTGCTCCTGGTACAGCTCCTCCAGCTCGTCCGGGTAGACGTTCTTGCCGTTGGCGTCGACGATGACGTCCTTGGCGCGGCCCATGAGGTACAGGCGGCCCTCGTCGTCCATGCGGCCCAGGTCGCCGGTGTGCAGCCAGCCGTCCTTCACCACGGCCTCGGTGGCCTCGCGGTCCCCGAAGTAGCCCGCCATCACGTTCGGGCCCTTGGCCAGCACCTCGCCAATGCCGTCGTTGTCCGGGTTCTGGATCTTGAACTCGATGCCCGGCAGCGCCTTGCCCACCGTGCCCTTCACGCGCTTGTTGGTGGCCTCGGACACCGCCAGCACCGGCGCGGCCTCCGTGAGGCCGTAGCCCTCGCGCATGGTGAAGCCCAGCTCGTGGAAGGCCTGGTGCACCTCTTCCGACAGCGCGGAGCCGCCCGACACCAGCACCTTCACCCGGCCGCCGAACTTGCGGTGCACCGGCCAGAACAAGAGCTTGCCCAGGTTGAGCGAGCTGCGGTTGCGCAGCTCCCCGTTGGCCGCCATCAGCGCCTTGAGCGCCTGCTCCACCACCGGCGGGCGCGCGGCCATCTCCTGCGTGATCTTGCGGTGCAGGAGCTGCCAGAGCGCGGGCACGCCAATCATCGCCGTCACGCGGCCCGTCTCGAAGACGTCGCCCAGCCGGTCCGACGTGAGCTCGTCGATGTACGTGATCTCCGCGCCGCGCATGAACGGCGTGAGGAAGCCGGCGGAGAATTCAAACGTGTGGTGCAGGGGCAGCACGGACAGCACGCCGTCGCCCACGCCCACGTCGAACGCGCCCGCCAGCTTCGCCACCAGCGACGCGAAGTTGCGGTGGGTGAGCATCACGCCCTTGGGCGTGCCGGTGGTGCCGGAGGTGAAGATGACGCTCGCCACGTCGTCGGCGGCGGCGGACTTGCGCACGGGCCCGATGCGGTCCGGGAACGCCGGGTCGCCCGTCATGGCCTCCGCGAGGCTCGCCACGCCCACGCCCTCACCCAGCGCGCTGAAGAGGCCGGGGAAGTCCTGCGCGGCCTGCTCGGACACGAGGCACTGCTTCGCGGCCGCGCGCTTCGCGATGTTGACGACCTCGGCTTCCGTGAGCGCGGGATCCACGGGGACGGCGGTGCCACCGGCGCGCAGGATGCCGAAGTAGCTGATGGCCCACTCCGGCCGGTTCTCCGACACCAGCAGCACGCGGTCGCCGCGCTTGATGCCCTGGGCCATGAGGTAGCTGCCCACGCGGGCCGCGTAGCGGTGCACCTCCCCGAAGGTGAAGCGCTCCTCCTTCTCCCCCGCGGCCATGCGGAACGCCACCCGGTGGCGGTACGCGTGCACGGTGGCCTCGAACAGCTCCAAGAGGTCGCGGTGCGCGGGGATGGCGGTGCGCTTCTCGCGCTCCTCGTCCAGGCCCGGGAACACCCACTTCTCCAGGCCGGGCAGGTGCGTGCCCAGGAAGTACTCGCGCCAGTCGATGCGGTCCGGCGCCCAGTCAATCTTCGCGCGGTCCGCCGGCACCATGCGCTCGTAGACGGAGCGCGTGTTGTCGCAGCGGAAGACGTAGCGGTTCTCCCAGAGGAAGGGGAGGAACAGCTCGATGAGGCCGGAGAGGCTGCCCGCCTGCGACTCCACTTCGTCCAGCGCGACGCGGGCCTTGTCCATCATGGCCTGCACGCGCGGCGCGCCCCACGCGGGCCGCACCTCGTCCATGGCCTTCTTGAGCAGCTTCGCGCCCTTGGCCAGCATGGGCGCGCTGAGCAGCTGGAACTCCTGCTTGCTCACCGGCTGCGGCTCGATGCGCGAGCGCAGCGCGTTGACCAGCGAGTTGCCCGTCTCGCGGTTGCGGTAGAAGCGGCGGCGGTACAGGCCCACCAGCTCCACGGAGCGGCTGGCGAGGAACGGGTTCACGTCACCCGACGCCAGGTTGTAGACGCGGCGCTCCTCCACCTGCATCGCGTGCGCGGTGATGCCCAGCGTAGCGCCCGCCACCTGGTCCACCGGGATGATGTCCAGGATGGCGTGGTCGCCCGCGGGGATGCCGCGCTGGCCCTTGATGCCCGCGTACGCCAGCGGCGCGGACGTGGTGAAGCCCTCGTTCCAGCCGGGGAACGGGAAGTGCGCCGCGCTCTCCACGATGGAGGGCCGCACGATGGAGTAGCGAAGCCCCGGCGTCCCCGCCATCACCTGTTCGCCCAGGTGCTTGGCGTACGTGTACGTGTTGGGCCAGCCCCAGTGCTGCGCGCGCTCCATGCCCGCGCGGACCAGCTCGCCGGACAGCCACAGCTTGCGCTCGCGGCCCACGGCCAGGCGCAGCGTCTTCTCATCCGTGGCGTCGCGGCCTTCTTCTTCCAGGCGGTCCAGCGCCTTCTGCCGGAAGAGGGACGTGAGCGCCTTGTCATCCGCCTGTTCGCGCAGGCGGGCGACAATCTTGTCCGCGTCCGCCAGCTCCTGCTCCAGGCTGAAGTCGCGCCCGTCCATCTCCCCCTGCTTGGGGAAGTAGCCCAGCACCGGCTCGTCCTCGAAGACGAGCCCGCTGCGGTTGCCCACCACGAACGCGGTGGACATGTGGATGAGCGGCACGCTCCAGCGCAGCGCCAGCGCCACCGCGTTCTTCACGCCGTGGGTGTTGACGTTGAGGCCCACCTCCAGCGACGGGTTGAAGGACACCAGGCCCGCGCAGTTGACGATGGCGTGCACCTGCCCGGTGAGGGCCGCGACCTGCGCCTCCTCCAGGCCCACCAGGGGGTCGGTGATGTCGCCGTCCAGGACGGTGCACTTCTGCTTCAGGTACTCCATGGCGCCGTCGTCGCCCAGGCGGTCGCGCAGCGGCTGGAAGGGCTCGCTGGGCGCCACCTTGTCGAAGAAGCGGCGCTCCGCGGACGCGGCGCTGCCCTTGCGCACGACGACGTAGACCCGGTCCAGCACGTCGCCGTAGTGGGCCAGCAGCATCGACAGCGTCACCTTGCCCACGAAGCCGGTGGTGCCGACGAAGACGATGCGCTTGCCGGTGAAGACCTCGGTGACGTTCAGCTGGGGAAGCGTGGCCATGTCCGTGTGCGACCCTTTCACTTCACGTCCACCATCACCGTGGGCGCGATGCGCAGCAGGCTGATGGACGCCGAGCGCCCCATGAAGCCGCGCGCCTCTTCAATCGCCTCGGAGAGGGTGTCGGTGCGATCCCAGCCGAGCAGGGCCGGGACGTGGTTGTTCTCCGCGCCCGCGACGATGACCTTGCCCACGTGCTGGCGGCCGTTCTCGCCCCAGTACCACATGTAGAAGGGGTGCACGCCGTGGTAGGCGTTGCCCTTGCGGTACAGGTGCACGTAGCTGGGGTTCTCCGCGAACTCCTTCTCGTACTTGTGCTCCAGCTTCATGGAGTCCCGCGTCTCCGGCAGCAGCCGGTGGAAGAACTCGATGTAGCTGGGGTGCTGCACGGGGTCGAACTCGTCGTAGGCCGGGTGCAGGAGGATGAGCACGCCCCCCTTCTTCACCAGCGGCACGCCCCGGTTGAGGTTGTAGAAGTACCCCAGCCCCATCACCTGCACGAGCAGCGGGTTCAAGATGGAGTTGACGCTGTAGGGGCTGACGAACGGGATGGGGAAGATGACGATGTCGCTCTGCCCCTCCACCGGCACCACGTACTGCTTCCAGCTCTGCTCCAGCGTCTTCGCGTGCGTGGGCTCCGTGGCCCCCGCGAACACGCCCGTCACGTCATAGGGCGCGGGGATGGCGTTGAGCACCTTGCGCGCCGCCGCGCGGGGCAGCTTGGACAGCGTGAAGCGCAGGGCCTGGAACTTCAGCCGGTCCGCTTCCGTGTAGTCCTCTTCCTTCTTCGCCAGGAAGTCCGTGGGCGCGCCGAACATGCGGTTGTTCAGCGTGGTCTCGATGTGGAAGACCTTCAGCGTGTTGTCGATGACCGTGCCGATGCGCGAGTTCTTCGTGTAGAGCGCGCTCGCCTTCGGCTCCATGTAGGAGTCCGACTCGCGGATGGTCTTCGGGTTGTGGTGGTGGCGCAGCGACGCGTAGTTCGTCACGCCCGTGCCCATGGACTTGTGCCCGCCGTTCATGGGCACGAAGTTGATGTTCACGTAGACGATGAGGTCGCTCTCCGCGACGCGCCGGTTCACCGCCACCACTTCGTTGTGGCTGGTGCGCTCCAGCTCCGTCATCCCGTCCGGGTCTTCCGCGTCGTGGTTGTAGTAGCGGTCCGGGTAGTAGGCGTCGAAGATCTTCTCGCCCACCATGCGCTTCATCTCGCCTTCGGTCATCCGGCGGTGCAGCGCGTTGGCGATGACCAGGTGCACGTCATCCACGCCGCTGTCCGCGCACAGCTCCAGCACCACCTCCAGGATGGACTGGCGCACGTCCGGCGTGACCATGGGCGGCAGGGGCACGCTGATGTCGTCGATGACGCACGTCAGCCGCATGCCGGGGCGCAGCAGCGCGTGCAGCGGGTCCATGCCCTCCGGGTGGTTGATGGCCCAGCGGATGGCGGCCTTCACGTTGGGCACGCCCTCCAGCGGGGGGCGGGGGAAGATGACCCGGGTGCCCACGGGCAGGTCTTCCTGGAGGAAGCCCTCACCGTAGAAGAGCGCCCGCGGGGGGCTGCCCTTCTCCGTGATGACCACCTGGCTTTCCTCGTCGTACAGCTTCTGGAGCGTCTTGAGCGGGCGCATGGATTGAGGGACGGCGGAAGGGGTGGGGGGTTACTTCAGGTCCAGGATGGGCCAGTTGTACGCGCGCGCGAGCGAGCGCAGCCGCAGGTCCGGGTTCACCGCGGTGGGCCGCCCCACCACGGCGAGCATGGCGTAGTCGGAGGCGCTGTCCGAGTAGCCGTGGCACTGGTTGAGGGCCAGGCCCTCGCGCTCGCAGTAGGCGCGGATGGCGTTGGCCTTGTTGGCGCCTTCGATGATGGGCGGAATCACCTTGCCGGTGGCCTTGCCGCCCACGAACTGCATCTTGTTGGCGATGACGTCGTCGCAGCCCAGGTGCCGGGCCAGCGGGCGCATGGTGAAGTCCAGCGCGCCCGTCACCAGCACGATGCGGCAGCCGGCACGACGCGCCTCGTCGATGAGGTCCTGCGTCTGCTCGTACAGCGCGGGCTTGAGGACGTCCTCGAACATGTCCTCCGCGATGGTGACCAGCCGGTCCTCGCTCAGGCCCGAGTAGTACCGGTAGAAGAACTCGTTGAAGGCCTTGCGGTTGACGGCATCCAGGATGCCGAACACCGGCAGCCCCAGGGCGGTCCCCAGGGTGCGGCCCGCGATGCCCCGGAGCGAGCCCCGGTTCGTCGCGTAATAGGCGTAGACGTGGACGATGTTCGTCCGGACCAGCGTCCCGTCGACGTCGAAGAAGGCGGCTTTGGCGGGCACTTTGGGGGGCATGGGCGGTCGGGCTTCCTCCCATCCTGGAGGGGGTCCGGTCAACGAAAGCGGATGGGCCGGCGTGGGCGGCCGGCCCTTTGGGGGCATGGGTCTATAACCAGCCCTGCGCGCGATACCATTCACCACTGCGAGTGATGCTCTCCGCCAGCCCACGGCGCGGCCGGAAGCCCAGCAGGCGTTCAGCCTTGGCCCCCGAGCACGTCCAGGCCGGCGCCAGGAGCTGCCGCGCCAGCTTCCGGTTCAGGGGGAGCTTCCGGCCAGTGAGCCGCGTCACCCCGTCCGCCGCCGTGGCCAGGGCCGTCAGCACCGCCGGGGACAGGCGCCAGGTGCGCGTCTGGAAGCCCAGGGCCTTCGCCCCCAGGTCCTGCATCTCCTCCAGGGTCAGCCGCTCCGGGCCCGCGCAGAAGAACGCCTGGCCCAGGGCCTCCGGCTTCTCCGCCAATACCAGCAGCAGGTCCACCACGTCCTCCACGTCCACCAGGGACAGGGGGCGGGGGCCTCCGGCCAGCTCCAGCCGGATGCCCTTCTTGCCCAGCTTGAAGAACGTCAGGTTTTCCCGGTCTCCGGGCCCCAGGATGCGAGGCGGGCGGATCACCGTCACGGGCAGCCGGTCCTGGAAGGAGAACGCGATGCGCTCCCCTTCCGCCTTGCTCTCGCCGTACCACTCATGCGGATGGAAGGCGTCCTCCTCCACATGGGGCCGCTCCGGGGTGGAGGGGCCGTGGGAGGCCAGGGAGCCGCACATCACCAGCCGGGGGCGGGGCTCGGGAAGCGCCGCCATGGCCTCACAGATGAGGCGGGTGCCCTCCGCGTTGACGCGCATGAACTCGTCGCGCTGCGCGGCGCGGCGGATGCCGGCCAGGTGGAAGACGACGTCCACGCCCTTCACCGCGCCGGCCAGCGAGCCGGGGTCCGTCACGTCGCCCACCACCCGCGTCCAGGGGTGGCCCTCCAGGGCCTTCTCCAGCTCGCGGGTGTCCGTGGTGGGGCGCAACAGGCATGAAACACGGTCGCCGCGAGCGGCCAGCGCCCGCGCGAGCCAGGTCCCCAAAAAGCCGCCGGCGCCAGTGATGAGGGCATTCATGGGCGCTGTTTCATCCGAAAAGCCACATCCCGTCCACCGCCGAAATGGGCGCCGTCCGCCTAGAGGGGGAGCGCGCTCCAGGTGCCGACTTTCCGCCTCCGGGCGCGTCGCGAGGCACAATCCCCGAGGGAAAACGGCCTCCGGAGCCGGTTTCTAGGGCTCCGGACGCGCCGCATGGGTTCCGTTCCCGAGGGAAGAATGCGCTGCGGGGCCGAGTTCTAGCCTCCGAAGCCATCGCTCCGAGGAGCCCCAGAGGGAAAAAGCGCGCGATGGACGCTGTTTTTCGCTCTAGGCCGTGCTACTACGCGCCATCGGCTCTAGCTTGAAGATGCAAGCACGCCGTGCAACGTCCCCTTCGGAGGGGAGGAGACACAAGACGAATGGCCGCCAAGAAAGCCGCTGCGAAGAAGACCGCTGCTCCCGCCGCCAAGAAGGCCCCTGCCGCGAAGAAGGCCGCGGGCCGCAAGCCGAACGCCGCGTTCATGAAGGAGATGACGCCCTCCACGGAGCTGGCGGCGATCGTCGGTAACAAGCCGCTGCCCCGCACCGCCGTGGTCAGCAAGATCTGGGACTACATCAAGAAGAACAACCTCCAGGACGCGAAGAACAAGCGCCAGATCAACGCCGACGACAAGCTGAAGCCCATCTTCGGCGGCAAGAAGAACGTCACCATGTTCGAGATGACCGCGCTGGTGAACAAGCACCTGAGCTGAACGGTGCAGGGCCCGTCGGGGCCGTCGCCGGTCGCCCGAAGGACCCTGGGGGCTCGTCACGCATCGCGCGGGACGGGCCCTCCGCTTTTTCCCCTCTGTGCCAGGCGCCCGCCTGGAGCGTTGAAAAGGGGGCGAAGGCGCATCTGGCTGCTGGCGGACGCGCCGCGTCGGACCTACCTCTGGGGGCCATGTTCCACGACGGTTCCGAGGCAGGGGAGCGCTCCGCGCGGCAGACGGACGCGAACGGTACGCACACGACGGTGGAAGCGCAGGCGGAGGGCCTCTTCGAGCAGGTCCGACGCGAGCTGCAATCGCGCCGCGTCACGCCGCTGTCCACCTACCGGATGCAGCTGCACAAGGACTTCACCTTCCAGCAGGCGAAGGCCCTGGTGCCGTACCTGGCCCGGCTGGGGGTGAGCGACTTCTACGCGTCGCCCTACCTCAAGGCCACGCCCGGCAGCACCCACGGCTATGACTGCGTGGACCACCAACGGCTCAACCCGGAGGTGGGCACGCCGGAGGACCACGCGGCCCTCTGCGGCGCCCTGCGCGAGCACGGCCTGGGGCAGGTGCTGGACGTGGTGCCCAACCACATGGGCATCGAGCGCGACAACCGGCTGTGGCTGGACGTGCTGGAGAACGGCCCGTCGTCCGTCTACGCGAAGTTCTTCGACGTGGACTGGCGGCCGGTGAAGGACGAACTGGCGGACAAGGTGCTGCTGCCCATCCTGGGGGACCAGTACGGCATCGTGCTGGAGCGCGGCGAGCTGAAGCTGTCCTACGAGTCCGGCGCCTTCCACCTGCACTACTACGACCACCGGCTGCCGGTGGCGCCGCGGCAGTACGCGAGCATCCTCAAGCACGGCCTGGAGCGGCTGGAGAAGCAGCTGGGCGCGGAGTCGCCGCACCTGGTGGAGCTGCTCTCCATCCTGACGGCGCTGGAGCACCTGCCGCCGCGCACGGAGGTGAGCCCGGCGAAGGTCATCGAGCGGCACCGCGAGAAGGAGGTCATCAAGCGGCGGCTGGGCGCGGTGGTGGCGGACAGCGCGGAGCTGGCGGCGTACGTGGAGGAGAACGTCCGGGTGTTCAACGGCACGCCCGGCAACGTGCGCTCCTTCGACATGCTGGACGCGCTGCTGCAGGGGTGCAGCTACCGGCTGGCGCATTGGCGCGTGGCGGGCGAGGAGATCAACTACCGCCGCTTCTTCGACATCAACGGCCTGGCGGCCATCCGCGTGGAGGACCCGGACGTCTTCCAGGAAGCGCACCAGCTCATCTTCGACTGGCTGCGCGAGGACCGCGTCACGGGCCTGCGCATCGACCACCCGGACGGCCTCTTCGACCCCACCGCGTACTTCCTGGACCTGCAGGAGCGCTTCTTCGTGGAGCGCGCGCGGGCGCGGTTCAACGCGGGGAAGCAGGACGGAGATGACTCGCGGTGGACGGAGGTGGAGTCGCTCTTGCGCGCGAAGTGGCGGCGCGAGGTGATGGACACGCCGGACAGCCCGCTGCGCAAGGCGCTCTTCGTGGCGGTGGAGAAGATTCAGGGCGGCCGCGAGCGCATCCCGGACGCGTGGGCGGTGCACGGCACCACCGGCTACCGCTTCGCCAACGCGGTGAGCGGCCTGTTCGTGCACCCGGCCGCGGAGGCGCACCTGACGGAGACGTACGAGCGCTTCGCGGGCGGCACGCAGGACTTCGCGGAGCTCGTGTACCAGAAGAAGCTGCTCATCATGCGCGTGAGCATGGCCAGCGAAATCAACGTGCTGGCGCACGAGCTCAACCGCATCTCGGAGATGAACCGCCGCACGCGCGACTTCACGCTCAACAGCCTGCGGCGCGCGCTGGTGGAGTTCATCGCGCTGTTCCCCGTCTACCGCACCTACGTGGACGGCTGGCGCGCGGAGCTGGACGTGCGCGACGTGCAGTACATCGAGTGGACCCTCCAGCGCGCCAAGGAGCGCAACCCCAACACCAACGCGTCCATCTTCGACTTCCTGCGCGACATCCTCCTGGGCCGCTACCCGGAGCACGTGGGGGACGACGAGAAGGCGGTGATGCTGAGATTCGCGATGAAGCTCCAGCAGGTGACGGGCCCCGTCATGGCCAAGGGCCTGGAGGACACCGTCTTCTACATCTACAACCGGTTGGTGAGCCTCAACGAGGTGGGCGGCGAGCCGGAGCACTTCGGCATGCGCGCCACCACCTTCCACCTGCGCAACCAGGAGCGCGCGGAGCGCTGGCCGGCGAGCATGCTCACCTCCAGCACCCACGACACCAAGCGCAGCGAGGACGTGCGCGCGCGCATCAACGTCCTCACGGAGCTGCCGGAGGTCTGGCGGGAGCGGGCGCGCGCCTGGGCGGACCTCACGCAGCCCTTCGTCAGCCACCTGCCTGGCGGCCCCGCGCCGTCGTCCAACGACGTCTACCTCTTCTTCCAGACGGTGGTGGGCGCGTGGCCCATGGGCGAGCACGTGCCCCAGGCCGAGCTCCAGGAGTTCCACCGCCGCGTGCGCGAGTACATGGCCAAGGCCATCAAGGAGGCCAAGGTCCGCACGTCGTGGACCAACCCGGACGGCGCCTATGACGACGCGATGGCGCGCTTCGTGGACGCGTGCTTCGACCCCGCGAAGAGCCAGGCCTTCCTGGACGACGTGAAGGCCTTCAAGCGCCGCATCGAGCGCGCGGGCCAGCACAACGCGCTGGGGCAGCTGCTGTTGAAGCTGGCCTCGCCCGGCGTGGCGGACACGTACCAGGGCTGCGAGCTGTGGGACCTGTCGCTGGTGGACCCGGACAACCGCCGGCCGGTGGACTACGCCCTGCGCGAGCGGCTGCTCACGGCGCTGGACGCCGCGGCGGCGAAGGACCGGCCCGGCCTGTGCGCCCGGCTGGGCCAGGACATGGACGACGGGCAGGTGAAGCTCTTCGTCCTGGCGGAGGCGCTGCGGCTGCGCCAGAAGTACGCGGACCTGTTCCGCATGGGCGGCTACGAGGCGCTGGAGCTGTCCGGGCCGCGCTCGCCCGCGGCCGTGGGCTTCGCGCGCACGCACGGTGACAGCGTGCTGATTGCCTGCGCGCCGCGTTACACCCTGGAGGCGCTGGAGTCCGGGGGCCTGGCGCAAGCGTACGACGGTACGTTCCTGAACCTTCCGGAGGCATATGCGGGCATGATGTTCCGCAATGTCTTCACCGGGCGCCCCGTCCGTCCCCAGCAGGGGCCGGGAGGCGTGGGGCTGGCCCTGGGGCCGCTCCTCGCGGAGTTCCCGGTGGTGCTGCTGGAGAGGAGCACTGGATGAGAAGGGCCGAGGTGCTTCCAGGGAAGCCGTTTCCCCTGGGCGCCACGTACGACGGGAACGGCGTCAACTTCGCCGTCTTCAGTGAGCACGCGAAGAAGGTGGAGGTCTGTCTCTTCGACCCCGCCGACCCCAAGAAGGAGACGCGCCGCTTCCCGTTGCTGGAGACCACGAACCACGTCTGGCACGGGTACATGCCGGGCGTGCACGCGGGCTGTCTGTACGGCCTGCGGGTTCACGGGCCGTATGAACCCAAGAAGGGCCTGCGCTTCAACCCGCACAAGCTGCTGGTGGACCCCTACGCCAAGGCGCTGCACGGCCAGGTGGACCCCAAGGCGCCCATCCACGCGTACGTGCACGGGGGCAAGGAGGAGGACCTCGTCATGGACACGCAGGACGACGCCTGGGGCGTGCCCAAGGCGGTCATCCTGTCGGACGGGTTCGACTGGGAGGACGACAAGCGGCCAGAGGTTCCCTGGCACAAGACGGTCCTCTACGAAGCGCACGTGAAGGGCCTCACGAAGCTGAACCCGCGCGTGCCGGAGCACCTGCGCGGCACGTACGCGGGCCTGGCGCACCCGGCCACCCTCGAACACCTGAAGAAGGTGGGCGTGACGTCCGTGGAGCTGCTCCCCATCCACGCCTTCATGGACGAGCCGTTCCTCACCCAGAAGGGACGCTCCAACTACTGGGGCTACAACACGCTGGGCTTCTTCGCACCGGACGCGCGCTACAGCGCGTCGGGCTCGCTGGGCGAGCAGGTGTCGGAGTTCAAGGGGATGGTGAAGCTGCTGCACCGCGCGGGCATCGAAGTGATTCTCGACGTGGTCTACAACCACACCTGCGAGGGCAACCACCTGGGGCCCACGCTGTCCTTCAAGGGGCTGGACGCCGGCGCGTACTACCGGCTCAGCGAGAAGGACCCGCGCTACTTCATGGACTTCACCGGGTGCGGGAACTCGTGGAACGCCACGCACCCGTACGCGCTGAAGCTCATCGCGGACAGCTTGCGCTACTGGGTGGAAGTGATGCACGTGGACGGCTTCCGCTTCGACCTGGCGACGACGCTGGGAAGAGACAGGCACGGCTACGACACCCGCGCGGCCTTCTTTCAAATCCTCCACCAGGACCCCGTGCTCAGCCGCGTGAAGCTCATCGCGGAGCCGTGGGACGTGGGGGACTACGGCTACCAGGTGGGCAACTTCCCGGTGCTGTGGAGCGAGTGGAACGGCAAGTACCGCGACACCATGCGCCGCTACTGGAAGGGCGACGACCGGCAGGCGGCGGAGATTGGCTCGCGGCTCACGGGCAGCTCGGACCTGTATGCCTTGTCCGGCCGCAAGCCCACGGCGAGCGTGAACTTCGTCACCGCGCATGACGGCTTCACGCTGCACGACCTGGTGACGTACAGCCAGAAGCACAACGAGGCCAACGGCGAGGAGAACCGCGACGGCGCCAATGACAACCACGCCTGGAACTGCGGCGTGGAGGGGGAGACGAACGACCCCAAGGTGAACGCGCTGCGCGAACAGCAGAAGCGCAACTTCCTGGCGTCCCTCTTCCTGTCGCAGGGCGTGCCCATGCTGGTGGCGGGCGACGAGATGGGCCGCACGCAGAAGGGCAACAACAACGCCTACTGCCAGGACAACGAGCTGTCGTGGGTGAACTGGGAGCTCAACGAGAAGCAGCGCCAGCTGCTGGAGTTCACCTCCCGCATCATCAAGCTGCGCCGCGAGCAGCCGGTGCTGTCCAAGCGCCGCTTCTTCCGCGGGGCCCACATCTGGGACAGCGAGCTGAAGGACCTGGCGTGGTTCCGGCCGGACGGCAAGGAGATGAAGCGCGAGGACTGGGAGAAGCCGTATGTGCGCTCCCTGGCCTTCCTGCTGGGCGGGGACGCCATCGCCACGCCGGACGACGAGGGCCACCGCATCGTCGGGGACACGTTGCTGGTGCTGCTCAACGCGCACCACGAGCCCATCACCTTCATGCTGCCCGCGCTGGAGTGGGGCGCGGACTGGGAGCTGGTGGTGGACACCGCGGCCTCCGGGGAGTCCCTGCGCACGCACACCCCGGCGGGCGGCAAGGTGCAGGCGGTGGGGCGTTCTCTGGTCGTCCTCCGGCGCCCGGCGACGGAATGGGAGTAGCCGCCGGGGCCGTCCCGGAGTAGGCAGCGGGCGTGATGACTCAGACACTCTGGCCCTGGGTGGGCTTCAACGTCTTCGTCCTGGCGATGCTCGCCCTGGACCTGGGGCTGTTCCACCGCAAGGAGCACGCGGTGTCGTCGAAGGAGGCGACGCTGTGGACGCTCGTGTGGGTGAGCATCAGCCTCGCGTTCTGCGGGGGCATCCTGCACTACGGCGGCAAGGGCCCGGCGCTGGAGTGGCTGACGGCGTACGTCGTGGAGTACGCGCTGTCGGTCGACAACCTCTTCGTCTTCCTGATGGTGTTCGGCTACTTCCGGGTGCCGCCGCAGCACCAGCACCGGGTGCTCTTCTGGGGCATCCTGGGCGCGTTCGTGATGCGCGCGGTGCTCATCGTCGCGGGCACGGCGCTGGTGGCCCGCTTCGAGTGGCTCATCTTCCTGTTCGGCGCGTTCCTCGTCTACACGGCCTCCAAGATGCTGTGGTCCAAGGACGACGACGACGTGGACCCGGAGGCGGGCTTCATCGTGAGGATGTCCCGGCGCCTGTTGCCGGTGGCGCGCCAGGGGGAAGGCAGCCGCTTCTTCATCACCGAGGACGGCCGGCGCAAGGTGACGCCGCTGTTCATCGTGCTGATGGTGGTGGAGGCCACGGACCTGCTCTTCGCCATGGACTCCATCCCGGCGGTGCTGGGCATCAGCAAGGACCCCTTCATCATCTACACGTCCAACGTCTGCGCCATCCTGGGCCTGCGCTCGCTGTTCTTCGTCGTCTCCAGCCTGATGGAGAAGTTCCACCTGCTGAAGGCCGCCCTGGGCGTCATCCTGGCCTTCGTGGGCGTGAAGATGCTCATCGAGCACTGGTACAAGATTCCCATCGGCATCTCGCTGGCGGTGATTGGCGGGTGCCTGCTGGTGGCCATCCTCGCGTCGCTGGTGTTCCCCAAGCCTCCGGAAGGGGAGAAGCCCTCCCCGGTGGCGGAGGCGGACAAGGCGCCGGACGCGGCGGCCCGGGAGCAGGAGCGCGGCTGACGGGCGGGGCCCTGCGTTTCGCTTGCATCAGGCGGGAGTCGCTGCCAAGTCTCCCGCCATGTCCACCGCCACCACTGATGGCATCCGCGTCACCGTGGAGCCGACCTTCTGGCCGGAGCGCAGCACGCCCGAGTCCGGGCAGTTCGCCTTCATGTACAAGGTGGAGCTGTTCAACGAAGGCACCGTGCCGGCGCAGCTGCGCTCGCGGCACTGGGTCATCACCGATGCCCAGGGGCACGTGGACGAGGTGAGGGGCGAGGGCGTGGTCGGCCGTCAGCCGCACCTCAAGCCGGGCGAGCGGTTCGAGTACACGAGCTGGGCGATGCTGCGCACGCCCTTCGGCACCATGCGCGGCACCTACGAGATGGAGCGCCCGGACGGCACGCGCTTCGAGGCGCGCATCGCCGAGTTCGCGCTCACGCTGCCGCACGCGCTGCACTGAAGTCGCCGGAGAGTTCGCGCATGCCTGTTCCGACCACGAAGCGGGGACTGCTGCTCGTCAACCTGGGGACGCCGGACGCGCCCGAGTCCGGCCCGGTGCGCCGCTACCTGCGCGAGTTCCTCAACGACCCGCGCGTCATCGACGTGCACCCGGTGGGGCGCTGGTTCCTCCTGAACCTCTTCATCCTGCCCTTCCGTCCCGCCAAGAGCGCGGAGGCGTACCGCAAGGTGTGGATGAAGGAGGGCTCGCCGCTGCTCGTGTACAGCCGCGCGCTGGAGTCCGCGGTGCGGGAGCGGCTGGGGGGCGACTACGAGGTGGAGCTGGCCATGCGCTATGGCAACCCGTCGCTGCCGGACGCCATCGCGCGGCTGAAGGCGAAGGGCGTGTCGGAGTTCACGGTGCTGCCCCTGTACCCGCATGAGGCGGCGTCGTCCTCGGCGTCGTCGCTGGCGCGCACGTATGAAGTGCTGGCGGAGGGCTGGGACGTCCCCAACGTGCGCGCGGTGCCGGCGTTCTGGGACGACGCGGGCTTCCTGGACGCGTTCGCGGCGGTGGCTCGGCCGGTGATTGATGACATGCGCGCGGACCACGTGCTGTTCAGCTTCCACGGGCTGCCGGAGCGCCACATGCGCAAGAGCGACCCGACGGGGCAGCACTGCCTGTCGTCCGCGGGGTGCTGCGACGCCATCACGGACGCGAACCGGCACTGCTACCGGGCGCAGTGCTTCGCGACGGCGCGGATGCTGGCCCAGCGGCTGGGGCTGCCGGAGGGCGGCTCCACGGTGTCCTTCCAGTCGCGGCTGGGGCGCACGCCGTGGGTGAAGCCCTACACGGACCTGGTGCTGCCGGAGCTGGCGGCGAAGGGCGTGAAGCGGCTGGCGGTGATGTGCCCGGCCTTCGTGGCGGACTGCCTGGAGACGCTGGAGGAGATTGGCCTCCGCGCGAAGGAGCAGTTCGTGGAGGCGGGCGGCGAGTCGCTGACGCTGGTGCCGTCCCTCAACGCCCACCCGGAGTGGGTGGACGCCGTGGTGCGGCTGGTGCGCGCTTCGGACGGCCCGTCCGCTACGGCGCGGGCGGGGTCGCGGTCGTCGCCGGCGCGGCCGGAGCCTGGGGCGCCGCTGGAGCCTGCTGGGGAGCGCTGACGGGCGTGAGGCGGGCCTGGTAGGTGCCCGCGGGCAGGCTCACGGCGGGCTGGGCGGGGCCGGTGAGGGACGTGGACAGGGTGCCCTGCCAGGAGCGCCACTGGCCGGCGTTCACCAGGAACTCGCCCTTGCCGGTGACCTTCACGGTGGCGCCCAGCTCGGTGCCTTCCGGCTGCGCGGCGGGGGCGGGCGCTTCGGCCGGCTCGGTGGTGGTCAGCTCCATGGCTCCGCCTTCGGCGCCCATCTGGCGCGGGCTCTTCTTGGCGGCGGCCTGGGGAGGACGCGCGGCGCTGAGGGTGCCGCCGAACTGCTCCACGAGGTCGTACTCGAGCGTGGCCACCTGCTCGCCGTTGTCGCCCGGGGTGACGGAGACGAGCTTCACGCGGTTGTGGCGCTCGCCGCCGGGGGCGCGGCGGAACAGGGTGCCCAGGGCGTCCGGCGTGGTGAGCTCGGTGCCCAGGGACCACGTCTCGCCGGGGCGCACGGGGTCGCGCGGTAGCTCCAGCACCAGCGTGGCCAGGTTGCGCGCGGGGCCCTGGAGCCCGTCGATGATGAAGCCGCGGTCGCTGAACGTGGCGTCCTCAGGCGCGCCGCCGCCGGGCGTCACGCGCAGCTGGCGCTCGCCGGTTTTGTCCAGCTGGAGCACGTAGGTGTACTCGGTGGGGAAGGCGGTGCTCGCGGCGGTGGCCTTGGGGGCGGCGTCGGCGGCGTCCGCCTTGGCGCCCTTCTTCTTCTTGTCGGCCTTGGCGGGCTTCTCCGCCGGGGCGGACTCGGGGGCGGGCGCGTTGCGGTCCAGCGCGAGGTCCAGGCGGAAGGAGACGGGGACGTCCTGGACGAGCTTCCAGCGCAGCACGACGGCGTCCTTGGGGACGGCGGGCGCGGCGGGGGCGGGAGCGGCCTCCTCGGGCGCGGGCGCGGTGGCACCCGGCGGGCGCGGGATGGGCTCCATCTTGCCCGGCGCCTCCTGCTTGCAGGCGGTGAAGGCGAGGGCGACGACCAGACCGGACAGACTTCGCTTCACGGGGACACTCCTGGGTGACCGTCGCGGGATAGCGGAGCGGACGGCGGATGTACAAGGGAGAACGGGCCATGACGCGGCCCGCCGGGATTGGCGCTTCCAGGCTGGCGGATGTCTGGTCCCCCTCTCCAGGGAGAGAGCCTGGGCGAGCGGGTGCCTTGACCGCAAGCCCCCTGGTGCGGCCAGTGACCCGGCTGCCGGAGTTCCTTCGTATTCCTCTATGTCCGCACGCCCCGAAGCGCGGGGGCTGCATGCGATGGGGCCTCCATGGGGAGAGACCCGTGGCTGGAAACGGAGTGATGGGATGAGTCTCAGGGCGTTGGGCATGGTGGCGGTGTTGGGGCTGTCGGCGGGCTGTGCGTCGTCGGGGAAGCCCACCGCGCTGGAGCGGCGGCAGGCGGTTCGCGAATCGATGGACAGGACCTACCGGAGCACGGAGGGTTTCCAGGCGGCCCGTTGGGGGATGACGCCGGAGGAGGTCCGCGCCGCGCTGCCCGAGGCGAGCGTGGGCCCGGACGGAACGCTGCGGATGAAGACGACCATCGCGGAGGTGCCAGCGGAGGTGGCGCTGGGGTTCCTGGACAACCGGCTGGCGGCGGTGGACGTGTTCTTCCAGGACGTGGCGGACCTGCGCACCTTCCACGCGGTGATGCGGGACCTGCTCACGCGCAAGTACGGCGAGCCGAGGACGCGCCTGGATGTGGCGCGGGAGTTGAAGTGGCAGAAGCTGCCCACGCGCTTCGCTGCGGACCTGACACCCGTGGAGGACGTGGCGGCCGCCGTGACCGTCCAGGCAATGGAGGGCGCGTTGTCCTCCCAGGGGCGGCCCAAGCTGATCAGCCGCTGGACCACGCTGGAAAGCCACGTGAACCTGACGCAGTGGTCGCTGCTGTCCCGGGGCGTCGTGGCCATCCAGTACGAGTCCGCGAAGTACGCGCCCAGGCGTGCGGACCTGGTCGGGCGCTACAGCACGAAGGCACGGCAGGACCTGGTCAAGGACCTCTGAACCGCCTCAAGCCTTCGGACACGGATGTCGTCCCCGTGAATGAGAAGGTGAGAAACCCGGATGGGGCTCCCCGGCAGCGGCGCACTCCACGAACTGGTCCGACAGTCGGACAGGTTTGGAGGGTTGCGGCAGCGGAAACCTGTCCGACTGTCGGACCAGTTTGGATGACCGCGTCGGGCGGGAGGCGGGGCCGGATGGATGGCCGGGGCTTAGCGGGGCGCCGCCGCGCGGGACAGGCGGTCTCGCACGGCGATGCCCAGGCCGCTCGCGGTGGGCAGACAGGCCACGAGGATGTCGTGGCCCTGTTCGTCGGCTTCCCTGAGCCGCGCGTAGAGGACTCGCGCGGCCTCCGCCGGTTCTCCCGGCACGTCGAAGCGCTGCACTTCCTTCGGCAATGACAGGGACGCGGGGCCCAGCACACCCACCCGCAGACCCTGTGCACGCAGGGCTTCCACCCGCTGCACTGCTTCACCCGGCTCCGCGAGCACCACGCCCGCCCGGGGCGCGTAGTGCGAGGCCAGCGAACCGGATACTCGCACCGTCTCAGAGGTCCGCACCGGCACCTTGCGCCCCAGCACCCGCTCCACGTCCTCCGTCGCCAGGCCTCCGGGCCTGAGAATCGCCGGGGCTCCGGAGGACAGGTCGACGATGGTCGACTCCACGCCCACCGTGGATGGACCTCCGTCCAGCACCAGGTCCACGTCGCTGCCCAGGTCCCGCTGCACGTGCTCCGCTGTCGTCGGGCTCACCCGGCCGAAGCGGTTGGCGCTGGGCGCGGCCACGCCTCCGCCCAGCCGCTGAAGCACCTCCAGCGCCACGGAGTGTCCCGGCACCCGCAGCGCCACCGTGTCCTGGCCTCCCGTCACCGCGTCCGTGGCCCTGGACGTGCGTGGCAGCACCAGCGTCAGGGGGCCCGGCCAGAAGGCCCTGGCCAGCGCCTTCGCTTCGTCCGGCACTATGCGGGCCCACTCGGACAGGTGCTCCGCGCCCGGGATGTGGACGATGAGCGGATGGGTCGCCGGCCGGCCCTTGATGGCGAAAACACGACGCACGGCCAGCTCGTCCTCGGCGTTGGCCGCGAGGCCGTAGACCGTCTCTGTTGGCAGGGCGATGACACCGCCGCGTCGCAGCAATTCGACTGCACGGTCCAGGAGGTCGGGAGTAAGCATGCTCGGTTCGCACTGTCTCCCCAGGAGAAACCATGGGCAAGTCGCACGTTTTCGAGGCGCGCAGCCAGATGCCTGTCCCCGCCGCTGACCTCTTCTCCTGGCACACCCGCGAGGGAGCTTTCGAACGCCTGTCGCCCCCCTGGGAGACGGCGGAGGTCGTGGACCGCACCGGCGACGGCATCCGCCCCGGCGCCCGCGTCGTCGTCAAACTCCACCTGGGCCCCATCCCCCAGCGCATGGTCGCCGAGCACACCGCCTACGTGGAGGGCTCCTCCTTCCAGGACACCCAGCGAGAAGGCCCCTTCGCGAAGTGGATCCACGACCACCGCATGAGCCCCTCCGGCCCCCAGGCCTCCGTCCTGGAGGACGCCATCCAGTACGAGCTGCCCGTGGGCACGCTCGGGGACACCTTCGGCGGCGGCTATGCGCGCAAGCGCCTGGAGCGCATGTTCGCGTACCGCCACTCGCTCACCCGCGCGGACCTGCGCCGCCATGCGGCGTTCGCCTCCCAGGGCCCGCTCACCGTGGCCATTAGCGGTGCGTCCGGCATGCTGGGCTCCGCGCTGTCGTCGTTCCTCACCACCGGCGGCCACAGCGTGAAGCGGCTGGTGCGCGGCCGGGCGAACCCGGCTCGCGGGGACATCTCCTGGGCTCCCGACAAGGGCACCGTCGACGCGGCGGGCCTGGAGGGCGTGGACGCGGTGGTGCACCTGTCCGGCTCCAACGTGGGCGAGGGCCGGTGGACCGAGGAGCGCAAGCAGGAGATCCTCAAGAGCCGCACGGAGAGCACCCGGCTGCTGTGTGAAACGCTGGCCCGCGCCACCCGCAAGCCGCGCGTACTCATCTGCGCCTCCGCCGTCGGCTACTACGGCAGCCGGGGCGATGAAGAGGTCACCGAGGCGTCCTCCTCCGGCGACGGCTTCCTCGCGGATGTCACGCGCCAGTGGGAGGCCTCCACCCAGGCCGCCGAGGACGCGGGCATCCGCGTGGTGCACCTGCGCATCGGCGTGGTGCTGGATGCTCGCGGCGGGGCGCTCGCGAAGCTGGCGCTCGCGACCCAGGCGGGCGGCGGCGGGCCCGTGGCCTCCGGCCGTCAGTGGATGAGCTGGGTGTCGCTGGAGGACGTGCTGGGCCTCATCCAGTTCTCCATCTTCACCCCGTCCATCCAGGGGCCGGTCAACGCCGTGTCCCCGAACGCGGTGCGACAGGGGGAGCTGGCGAAGGTGCTCGGCAAGGTGCTCCACCGTCCCGCGGTGTTCCCGCTGCCCGCCACCGTGGTGAAGACCGTGTTCGGGCAGATGGGCGAGGAGACCCTGCTGTCCAGCACCCATGCGCTGCCCACCGTGGCGCAGGCGAACGGCTTTCCCTTCCTCCTGCCCGACCTGGAGGGGGCGCTGCGCTTCACGCTGGGCCGCACCACCGACGGCGCGGAATACCGCCACGGGTGAGCCCGGCGCTTGACACTCCTCGGGAGGGGCGACAGAAGTGCGCCGCTTCCCCTCGCTTCGAGGAGTCCTGATGATCCAGGTCGAAGGGCTGACGAAGTTCTACGGCGAGCACGCGGCCATCCGGGACCTGGCCTTCACCATCGGCCAGGGTGAGGTCATCGGCTTCCTGGGCCTCAACGGCGCAGGCAAGTCGACGACGCTCAAGATTCTCGGGTGCGTGCTGCTGCCCACCTCGGGCCGCGTCGTCATCGACGGGCACGACGTGGTGAGCCAGTCCCACGAGGTGCGCCAGCGCATCGGCTACCTGCCGGACGTGCCCCCCGTGTACGAGGAGATGACGGTGGGCGAGTACCTGGCCTACGTCGCCCGGCTGCGCGACGTGCCCGCGAAGGCCACCGCGTCCCACGTGGGCGAGGCCGAGGAGAAGACCGGCCTGCGCGACGTGCACGGCGAGGTCATCTCCACGCTGAGCCACGGCTACCGCCAGCGCGTGGGGCTGGCGCAGGCGCTGGTGCACAAGCCCGCGCTGCTCATCCTCGACGAGCCGACCAGCGGATTGGATCCGCTTCAAATCGTGGAGATGCGCGACGTCATCCGCGGCCTCAAGGGCGCGCACACGGTGCTCGTGTCCAGCCACATCCTCCCGGAGATTTCGCAGACGTGTGACCGGCTGCTCATCATCCACAAGGGCACGCTGCTGGCGCAGGGCAGCGAGGAGGAGCTGTCGCGCGCGCTGGGCGGTCCGTCCATCGTGCTGGAGGTGCGGGGCGACCGGGCGCGGGCGCTGGAAGCATTGCAGGGCTTCGGCGCGGTGGAGGTGCGGGAAGGGAACGGGGTGCTGGCCCTGAAGGTCGCGGCGGCGCCGGACCTGCGGCCCCAGGTGGCGCGAGCGGTGGTGGGCGCGGGCCTGGAGCTGTTGCGGCTGGACGCGAACGAGGGACAGCTGGAGGCGCTGTTCTTGCGCCTGACGCACGGGCAGGAGGTGAAGGCGTGAAGGCGCTCCTGATTGCGCGCCGCGAGCTGGCCGGCTACCTGCGCACGCTCAGCGGCTACATCATCCTGGCCATCATCCTCGCGGTGAACGGACTGTTCTTCAACGCGTACGCCCTGGGCGGCGCGAGCAAGCGCTCCGCGGAGGTGCTGTCCGGCTTCTTCTACTACTCGAGCGGCTTCACCATCGTGGCGGCCATCCTCGTGTCCATGCGGCTGCTCGCGGAGGAGCACCAGACGGGCACGCTGCCGCTCTTGTACGCGTCGCCGGTGCGGGACCGGGACATCGTGTTGGGCAAGTTCCTGGCGGGGCTCGCGTTCCTGGCGCTGTACCTGCTGCTCACGCTCTACATGCCGCTGCTGGTGCTGGTGAACGGCAAGGTGTCCTTCGGGCACGTGGCGGCGGGCTACCTGGGGTTGCTGCTCTTGGGCAGCGCGTCGCTGGCGGTGGGCACGTTCGGGTCGTCGCTCGCGAAGAACCAGCTGCTCGCGGCCATCTTCTCCGCGGTGATGCTGGTGGCGCTCATCCTGTGCTGGCTCCTGGCGCGCATCACCGAGCAGCCGCTGTCGGACGTCTTCAGCGCGATGTCGCTGTGGAACCAGCACTTCCCCCCGTTCCAGGCAGGGCTCATCCACGTGCGGGACGTCGTCTACTACCTGGTGGTCACCTACGTGGCGCTGTTCGCGGCGACACGGGTGCTGGAAGCGCGGAGGTGGCGATGAGCACGCCGGCCTCTTTCGGGACGGGGCTCGCCGCGACAGGGGCGTTCGTCGCGGGGCTTATTGCTGTGTTCCTCGCGGAGCGCATGCTGGGCGTGGGCTCCGGCCGTGTGGCGCTGGCCGCGCTGGGCACCGCCGTGGTGGTGGCCGCGACGGCATGGCGCGCGGTGCGGATGATTGCCGCGCCCGCCGAGCGTCGCTCGCTGGAGCGGTGGGTGCTCACGCTGTACGTCGTGGGGCTGGCCGCGCTGGTGCTCTACTTCGTGAAGGGGGACGTGGGGACTGCGCTGTTCGGTGAGCCGCTGTCGCGTTCCTCTCCGAAGCTGTCGGGAGTGCTGGCGGTGCTGTTCCCGGCGCTGCTCCTGTGCTCGCTCGTGCCGCTGGCGATGGTGGAGGCCGCGCTGGTGGCGATGGCTCGGGCGCCGGTGCCGGAGACGGGCCGGGTGAAGAGCGCGCTGTTCTCCGGCCTGGGCGTGGCGTTCGTCGTCGTGTTCGCGTTCGCGGCGACGTACGTGGCCACGCAGGCGGACGCGACCTGGGACCTGTCGTACTTCCGGACCGCGAAGCCGGGCGATGCCACGCGCAAGCTGGTGCGCGGCCTCAATGAGCCGCTCCAGGTGACGCTCTTCTTCCCGCCCGCCAACGAGGTGGGTGAGGCGGTGCGGCAGTACTTCCGCGACCTGGAGCCGGAGAGTCCGCAGCTGGGCGTGGAGGCGTTGGACCAGGCGGTGGAGCCCGCGCGCGGCAAGGCCCTGGGGGTCAGCAGCAATGGCTCCGTGGTGCTGGCGCGGGGGGACCGCAAGGAGATCCTCACGCTGGGCCTGGATCCGGAGCGGGCGCGCGGGCAGCTCCAGCGGCTGGACGCGGAGGTGCAGCGGCGGCTGCTGGCGGTGGCGAAGCCCCGGCGCATCGTCTACCTCACGGGCGGCCACGGGGAGCGCGCCGACACGCGGCCCGTGCCGGGGGAAGCGGCCCGGCCTTCGGTGGCGCAGTTCAAGGAGCTGCTGCGCGCGCAGAACGTGGACGTGCGCACGCTCACGGTGGCGGAGGGGTTGGGCTCGGCGGTGCCGGCGGATGCGGCGATGGTGGCGGTGCTCGGGCCCACGCGGGAGCTGCTTCCGGAGGAGGCCACCGCGCTGCGCGAGTACTGGGAGCGGGGCGGGCGGCTGTGGATCGCGCTGGAGCCGGATGGCGCGGCGCTGGAGCCGTTGCTCAAGCCGATGGGGCTCAAGTCGCTGCGCGTGCCGCTGGCGAACGACCGCGTGTACTTCCGCACGGCGCGGCAGTTGAGCGACCGGGGCAACCTGGGCACGGCGAGCTTCTCCTCGCACCCGTCGGTGACGTCGCTGTCCGCGCTGGGGTCTCAGGGCGCGGTGGCGTTCGTGGGGGCGGTAGCGCTGGAGCCGCTGACGCCGCCGGTGCCCGGCGTGTTGCTGGACACGAGCGTACGCGCGCATGGAGAGACGTTCGCGGACCGCAACGGCGACTTCGAGCCGGAGCCGGGTGAAGTGACGAAGGCGTGGCCGCTGGTGGTGGCGGTGGAGCGGCCGGTGGGGGAGGGGAAGCCCGCGTCGCGCGCGGTGGTGATGGCGGACTCGGACGCGCTGGGTGACGGCATCCTGGGCAACGTGGGCAATGCGTATCTCGCGGTGGACACGCTGCGGTGGCTCTCCGGCGAGGAGGCGCTCTCCGGCGTGACGACGAGCGAGGAGGACGTGCCGTTGCAGCACACGCGCTCGCAGGACGTCGTGTGGTTCTACGCGACGGTCTTCGGGATGCCGGTGGTGGTGCTGGCGGTGGGCTTCTTCGTGACGCGGCGGCGCGGACGGCGAGCGCCCCGGAGCGCCGCGGCCGTGGGAGGTGCGCGATGAAGGCGCGCGACGTGGCGGTGCAGGGAGTGCTGGCGGCAGTGGCCCTCGTGGCCGCGTTCTTCGTGTGGCAGCGCGAGCCTGCCCGTGCACCCGGTGAGGTGACGGTGGAGGACGCGCAGGCGGGTGCGCTCGACCGCATCCGGTACGACGAGGAGACGCGCTTCGTGGAGCTGTTCCGCGATCCCCAGGACCGCGACACCATCTGGGTCCGCTTGGGCAGCAAGCCCGCGAAGCCGGGCACGGGAGCGCAGAACGCCACGGATGCAGGAGCCCTCGCCCAGGCAACCAGCGACGCCGGAAGTGCCGCGCTCGACGCAGGAGCCAATCCGCGCACCAACGCGGTTTCGCTCGCGGCGGCTTCCGATGGAGGAGCCAGCCCACGCACCAACGCAGGCTCGCTTGCAGCAGCCTCCGATGGAGGAGCCAGCCCACGCACCAGACCGGGCGCGCTTGCAGTAGCCTCGGATGGAGGAGCCAATCCGCATACCAACGCGGGCACGCTCGCTGCGGCCTCCGATGGTGGCTCCCATTCGCACGCTGATGCGGGCGCGGTCTCGGCGGCCTCCGCTGCCGCGGGAACACCCGCGCCCGTGCCTCCGCCCCGGGAGCTGCGTGGCAACGACGTCGCGCTGAAGCTGTTCGCCCGCTTCGCTCCGCTGCGCGCGCAGCGGGACCTGGGCGTCCTGGACGACAAGAAGCTGGAGGAGATCGGCCTCGCGAAGACGGAGCGCGGCCTGACGCTCACGCTCGACGGGACGCCCAGGACGTTCCGCCTCGCCTCGCCCGCTTCGGGCTGGGGTGCCCCCTACCTCCAGCGCACGTCCGACGGGCACGTCTTCCTCCTCGGCCCCGCGCTGCTGCCGGACCTGGAGGCCGCCGCCAGCCGGCTCGTGGACCGGCGCCTGCACACCTTCGACGTGGATGGCTTCGACCGCGTCGTCATCTCCACGGGCACCGCGTCCCGTGCCTTCGTCGCCAGCGGCAAGCCTCCGGGCGCCGTGCAGCTGTCGCCCGTGGACGCCCCGGGCACCCCGGACGACTTCGCCCGCAACTGGCACGACCGCCTGTGGCGCCTCACCCCCGTGGAGCTCCTGGGCCGGGGCGAAGCCCCTCCGGGCCCGGCTCCCACGCCCGCCTTCCGCGTGGAGTACCAACGCGGCGGCAAGAGCGTGGGCGAGCTCTCCATGGCGAAGGCGTCCGACAACTCCTGGTACGCGCGCACGGAGTTCACCCCCGGCTGGGTGCGCATGGGCGGCGGCCTGGAGCTTTTGGCCGAGGACGCCGCGAAGCTCACCGCGCCGCGCTGACGCTCACAGCGCGGCGGACGCCGCCTCCACGTCCAGCCGCATGTCCACGAAGCTGTAGGCCGGCCACGGCCCCGTGAACCGGAACGTGTACGTGTCCAGCCGCGCCACCAGCGACTGCACCCGCGCCTCGAACGCGGCCACCCGCGTGCGGTCCACCAGCCACGCCGCGTTCCACAGCATCCGCTCACCCAGGGGCGGCGCCTCGTGCGCGGCCTCCGCCAGCGGACGCAGGCCCGCCCTCAAGCCGTCCAGGTCCTTCGCCGTGCAGGCGCGCAGCGCCGCCTCCAGCCGCGCCTCGTGGTCCTCCTCGGGCTCGGAGGGGCCTCGAGACAGGCCCGGCTGCGCCTCCACCAGCCGGCGCGTCAGCGCGTCGCCGTGGCAGTACACCTTGAGCCCCAGCTCCACCCGCCCTTCCAGGTCGGACAGCGCCCGGGTCAGCGGCGCGCGCGCCACGCGCAACAGCTCCCGCACGCGCTCCTCCGACGGCAGCACCGTCCCGAAGGCCACCGGCACCAGCGTGTGCTCGCGCACCACGGCCTCAGTGACGCGCTGGTGGATCAACAGGTGCTCGCGCGTGGGCACCACCCTGGGGCCCACGACTTCGGACACCAGCGCCGCGAGGCCTGCCTCCCGCACCGCGCGCACCGGGGCCGCGCCCAACCCCGCCAGGT
This sequence comes from Corallococcus caeni, assembly GCF_036245865.1. NCBI lineage: Bacteria > Pseudomonadati > Myxococcota > Myxococcia > Myxococcales > Myxococcaceae > Corallococcus > Corallococcus caeni. The sequence continues at coordinate 327,427 of NZ_BTTW01000006.1, forward strand.
CCGGCTCCCATCCGCCGTCCTCGCGCACGATGCCGTAGAGGTAGTGCGCCCGTGCCTCCCGCGAGGACTCCGCCGGGGTCTTCGTCGTCATGACGTGCCCACCTCCGTGCAGACAACGGCTTTTCAGCGCGCGCTTGCCGCGTCGCGCCGGGCAATCATCTTCTTCACCTGGTCCACCAGCGCGTCCGGCAGGCACGGCTTGGTGACGTACGCATCACACCCGGCCTCGTTCGCGTCGTCCGTGTGGCCCTTCAGCGCATGCCCCGTGAGCGCCACCACCGGGATGGCCTTCGTGCGCGCGTCGCCCTTCAGCCGGCGCGTCGCCTCCCAGCCGTCCATCACCGGCAGCGACAGGTCCATCAGGATGACGTCCGGCACCAGCTCGAAGGCCTTGTCCAGCGCCTCCTGGCCGTTCTTCGCCTCCGCGACGCGGAAGCCGGAGAACTCCAGGTACTCCGCGTACATCTCCCGGGCATCCTGGTAGTCATCCACCACCAGGACGAGCGGCTTTGATTTTTCCGGGGTGTTCGTCATGTCCGTCTCGCGCGTCGTGGAAAGTGCAGGGTGAAGGTCGAACCCTGGCCCGGAGCGCTCTGGAGGGAGACGCGTCCCCCCAGCATCGCGGCCAGGCGGCGGCAGATGGAGAGGCCCAGTCCGGTGCCCCCATAGGCCCGCGTCGGCGAGCTGTCCACCTGCTGGAAGTCCTCGAAGATCTTCTCCTGGTTCGACACGTCGATTCCAATCCCTGTGTCCTTCACCGAGATGGCCACGGTGCCGGTGGCGTTCTGATACTCCGCCGCGATGTGCACGCCGCCCTCGTGCGTGAACTTCAGCGCGTTGGACAACAGGTTGAGGACGATCTGCTTCACCTTCTGTCGGTCGCTCCACACCCCCGGCAGCGCTTCGTCCAGCCGCGTCTCCACCGTCAGCTTGCTGCGCGCGATGATGGGGTCCATCTCCGCCATCACCTCCTGGAGCAGCTCCGGGATGCCGAAGTCCGACAGGTGCAGTGGCATCCGCCCCGCCTCGATGCGGGTGATGTCCAGGATCTCGTTGATGACCTCCAAGAGGTGCCGCCCGTTGGAGTCGATGCGCGTGAGGTTCCTGCGCTGCGGCGGCGTCATCTCCCCGGACACGCCCTGCAGGAGCATGTTCGTGTAGCCGAGGATGGCGTTGAGCGGCGTGCGGAACTCGTGCGACATGTTGGCCAGGAACTGCGACTTGGCCGCGCTCGCCTGCTCCAGCTGGATGGCCTGCCGGCGCAGCTTCTCGTTCTGCTCCGCCAGCTCCGCGGTGGCGGACTGCACGCGCGCCTCCAATTCGCTGGAGACCTCCTTCACGCGCTCCAGAAGCCGCGCCCGCTCCAGCACCTCCGTGCGGTCGTGGAAGACGGTGACGATGCCCGTCAGTTCGCCCCCGTCGCCCAGCACCTTGTTGGCCATGGCCTCCATGGGCACGGGCGAGCCGGTGGACGGGTCATCCAGGGTCAGCTGGCTCTTCCAGCGCGACACGCCGGCGTTCACCGGCCCCAGCAGGTTGGCGAGGAACGACGCGAAGAGGGCGTCGTTGGCGCGCACCCGGCGCAGGGTGGCCTCGTCCGCCGCGCCCTCGCCTGACGTGCCCCCGGACTGGGGCCACGCGAAGAGGCGCTCGGCCGGGTCGTTCATCATCACCATGCCGCCCGCGGGGTCGGTCAGGATGATGGGGTCCGCCACCGAGTCCAGCACCCGGTCCAGGCGGTGGCGCTCGCTGCGGGCCTCGCGCTCCGTGGCGCGCAGCTGCCGGTAGCTCTCTCCCAGCGCCTGCGTGGCGCGGCCCAGGTCCGTCAGGTTGCGCAGCACGCTCACCACCACGGAGGGCCCGTCCGGCGCCAGCACCGGCGTGGTGACCAGCTCGAAGAGCAGGTCCATGCCCTCCAGCGGATCCACCAGCGGCACCTCGCGCCGGTGCACCGAGGTGCCACCCTGCGCGAGCGTCTCCCGGAACAGGCGCTGGTTGAGCTCCACCGCCCGCGTGCGGCCGGGGCTCGCGTCCGGGCCCGCCACCAGCAGTGCTTCCGCGCGGCCGTTGGCGAAGAGCAGCGTGCCGTCCGTGTCCGTGAGCAGCACCGGGTCCGACACCGCGTTGATGACCCGGCGCAAGAGCCGGTCCGGCTCCGGCCGGCGCGGCGCCCGCGCATCCGAGGCCAGCTGCCGGGCCAGGTGCGGCCCCGCCGAGGACGCCACCCACGCCACGTCCTCCGGCACGGCCGGGCCGGGCAGCCCCACCATCAGCAGCGCGGCGGCCGTGGCCCCGGGCCGGCCCAGCGGCACCGCGAAGAACCCGCCCGGCATCGCCGCGCCCTCCAGCGCGTCCGGCGCCAGCCACCGCGCCCCGGGCCGCGTGCGGAAGGTGGCGAGCGGCGAGCCCGGCGCATCCCACGCCCGCGCCAGCGCGGCCTGCTGCGCGCCCGTCAACCCTTCGCTGGCGAGGCACACGGACGCGCCAGGGCCGTCGCCCGGCCCGACACAGGCGGCCGGCGCGCCGTGCCTGCGCGCGAGCCACTCCACGACCGCTCGCGCACAGGCGACGGCGGACTCGCAGGCGAGCAGGTGCTCGGCGAGCACGAGGCGCGCCCCGGGATCGGCTTCGGCGGGGGGCAGCGGGGCTGGGGAAGCCACGACCTTACGCTCCGGGTGAAGAGGGACGCGGGGGACGACCGCGCTCCAGCGAGTCTGCGGTGCGGACCTCCGAAAATACCACCATGATGCGCGACTCCCCCTCCCAGGGCGTGGCGCGGCCCAGGGCCTCCAGGGCCGGGGGGTCGAAGCGCAAGCCCCTGTCCAGCAGGCGGTCCAGCACGTCCACCAGGCTGGCGCCACCAGCCACGCGTTCCACGGGCATGTGACACATGCTCCTTGGGTCCGCCCGGCGCGGACCTTCGGGTCCAGGGGGCGTTCTAACGCGCCGGCGTCCGCGCACCCCAGCCCCGTCCACGCCCGGCCCCTGACTGACCAACACCCGGGGCGGGGCTCTGTTGGGTCGCGTACACCCGACGCCCGGCAGCCGGCCGGGCGGGGCTCGGCAGGCGTGGCTTATGCCCTGGGAGGCGGATTCCTAGCCTTCCGTCATGAACGACGAGCGCCAGCACAAATCCCTCTGGACCGTGACGACGCCTCCCCGGGACTTCCCCTCCCTGCCGGGCGACCTGGACGTGGATGTGGCCATCATCGGCGGCGGCATCGCGGGCCTGACGACCGCCTGGCTGCTGAAGCGTGCTGGCAAGAAGGTGGCCGTGCTGGAGATGCACCGCGTCCTCTCCGGCCAGACGGGGCAGACGACGGCGCACCTCACGGAGCTCTTGGACACCCCGTACACCACGCTCCTGAAGGACTTCGGTGAGAAGGGGGCCCACCTGGCCGCGTCCTCCAGCCGGGCCGCCATCGAACAGATTGCTTCGCTGGTGGAGACGCTCTCCATCGACTGCGGCTTCACCCGCGTGCCCGGCTTCCGCTACGCGGAGACGGAGGCCGAGCTGCGGGAGCTGCTGCATGAGGTCTCCGCGGCGCGGCAGGTGGGGCTGCTGGCGTCCTTCATCAAGGAGGTGCCGCTGCCCTTCCCGGTGAAGGGCGCGCTGCGCGTGGAGGATCAGGCGGTGTTCCACCCGCGCCAGTACCTGCTCGCGCTCGCGGACCGCATCCCGGGGGACGGCTGCCACCTCTTCGAGAACACCAAGGTCCTGGACATCCACGACGGCGCGCCCTGCCGCGTCCTCACGGAGAAGGGCACCGTGACGGCGAGGGCCGTGGTGGAGGCCACCACCACGCCGCTCAACCGCGTGGCCATGCACACCAAGCTCTACCCGTACCGCACCTACGCGGTGGCGGCGCCGCTGGACGGTGCGCTGGAGCCGGGCCAGTACTACGACAGCCGCGACCCGTATCACTACATCCGCACGCAGCGCGTGGACGGGGTGCCCTACGTCATCGTGGGCGGCGAGGACCACAAGGTCGGCGGCGAGGAGGACACCGCCTCCTGCTTCGCCAGGCTGGAGGCGTACACGCGGGAGCGCCTCCCCGTGAAGCGCATCACCCACCGCTGGTCGGGCCAGGTCATCGAGCCCGCGGACGGGCTGCCCTATATCGGCCGCAACGTGGGCAGCCGCCACGTGTACGTGGCCACGGGCTTCTCCGGCACGGGCATGACGTTCGGCACGCTCGCGGGCATGGTGCTGTCGGACCTCATCCTGGGCAACGAGAGCCCCTACGCCGCGCTGTACGAGCCGGGCCGCGTGAAGCCCAAGGCCGGCGCGAAGGACTTCATCCAGGAGAACGCGGAGGTGGCCTTCCGCTTCGTCGCGGACCGGCTGTCCAAGCCGGACGGACACCACCTGGCGGACGTGAAGCCCGGTGAGGCGAAGATATTGGAGGTGGAGGGCCGCAAGGTGGCCGTGTACCGCGAGGACGACGGCACGGCGCACGCCGTGTCGCCCGTGTGCACGCACCTGGGCTGCCACGTGCACTGGAACAACGCGGAGCGCACCTGGGACTGCCCCTGCCACGGCGGCCGCTTCAGCCCCACCGGCCGCGTGCTCAACGGCCCCGCGGTGAAGGACCTGTCGTCCGTCAAGCTCCCGGTGAAGTGAAAAGTACGGCGGGGTGGGGCTTCCCTTCGGACGAGCCCACCCCCATCTATCAGCACGTCCATTTCATTCACGGGGGCACGAATGAACGCGCTGGAGCTGATCAAGCAGCAGCATGAAGAGGTGTCCAAGCTCTTCAAGAAGTACGAGAAGCTGTCCGACGAAGACGATGGGCAGCGCCAGGAGCTCTTCGAGCAGATCGCCGACCGGCTGGGCGCGCACGCGAAGATTGAGGAGCTGTACCTCTATCCGGCGATCAAGAAGGACGACACGGAGGACGAGCTGCGCGAGGCCGTGGAGGAGCACCTCGCCGTCAAGCGCCTCATCGCGGACCTGCTGGACATGGAGCCGTCGGACGAGGAGTTCGACGCGAAGATGAAGGTCCTCCAGGAGCAGGTGGAGCACCACGTCGAGGAGGAGGAGAAGGACCTCTTCAAGGCGGCGCGGAAGATCCTCACCAAGGATCAGCTCGACGACCTGGGCATCCAGCTGGAGGAGGAATACGACGCCCTGATGGAGGGCGAGCCGCGCAACGACGTGCCGGAGGAGACGGAGCACGCCGCGCCCATCTAGCGCGCCGCGTTCCAGGGCAACACGGGGGTTGCGCGTGGCGTGGGGCCGGGCAGCATGCGGCCCATGCCGCGCGCTCCTGTCTCCGCCCCCGTGTTGCTGCCGGATGCCTTCACGCCCGCCGTGCGCCGCGCCCTCGTGCGCGCGGACCCCACGCTGGGAAAGCTCTTCAAGACGGTGGGCCCGTTCCGCATGGAGCTGAGCCCGCTGCACAGCCCCTTCGAGGCGCTGGCGCACTCCATCGTCTACCAGCAGCTCCACGGCCGCGCGGCGGCGACCATCTTCGGTCGCGTCTGCGAGCGCGTGGGCAAGGGCAAGGGCTTCACGCCCCAGAAGCTGCTCGCGCTGCCGGACACCACGCTGCGCGAGGCCGGGCTGTCCGCGAACAAGCTGCTGGCCATGCAGGACCTGGCGCGCAAGACGGTGGACGGCACGGTGCCGACGCTCGCGCGCGTGCGCCGCATGTCCGACGCGGACCTCATCGAGCACCTCACGCAGGTGCGCGGCATTGGCCAGTGGACCGTGGAGATGCTGCTCATCTTCCGCCTGGGCCGGCCGGACATCCTCCCCGTGGACGACTTCGGCGTGCGCAAGGGCTTCATGGTGCTGCACGGCCTGAAGGAACAGCCCAAGCCCAAGGCGCTGCTGGCGTACGGCGAGCGCTGGCGCCCGTACCGCAGCGTGGTGAGCTGGTACCTGTGGCGGGCGGCGGACCTGCCCGTGGGCACCTTCGCACCGCCGGAGGCCAGCTAGCCGAGCGAGGGCCGGGATCGCACCGTCCCTTGTCTTACCGCGCGGGCGTCCTCACCCGTAAGGGAACGGAGGAATCCCGCGCATGCGTGCACTCACCTACCAGGGTCCCTATCGCGTCCAGGTGGAGCAGAAGCCGGACCCCCGCATCGAGCACCCCCAGGATGTCGTGTTGAAGGTGACCCGCGCCGCCATCTGCGGCTCGGACCTGCACCTGTTGCACGGGCTGGTGCCGGACACGCGCGTGGGCTGCACCTTCGGCCATGAGTTCACGGGCGTGGTGGAGGAGGTGGGCAAGGAGGTCGCGCAGCTGAAGAAGGGGGACCGCGTGGTGGTGCCCTTCAACATCTCCTGCGGCACCTGCTTCTACTGCCAGCGCGGCCTCACGGGGAACTGCGAGAACAGCAACCCCGGCAGCGACGTGGCCTCCGGCGTCTACGGCTATTCACACACCACGGGCGGCTTCGACGGCGGGCAGGCGGAGTACGTGCGCGTGCCCTTCGCGGACGTGGGGCCCATGAAGATTCCGGACGACATGGACGACGAGTCCGTCCTCTTCCTCTCCGACATCCTGCCCACCGGCTACCAGGCCGCGGAGATGGGTGAAATCAAGGGTGGCGAGACGGTGGTGGTGTTCGGCGCGGGCCCGGTGGGCCTCTTCGCGATGAAGTCCGCGTGGCTGATGGGCGCGGGCCGCGTGGTGGCGGTGGACCACGTGCCGTACCGCCTGGAGTTCGCGCGGAAGTTCGCCAACGTGGAGACGGTGAACTTCAAGGAGGTGGACGACATCGTCCTGCACCTCAAGGACATGTTCGACGGCCGCGGCCCGGACGTCTGCATCGACGCGGTGGGCATGGAGGCCGAAGGGTCGCGCGCGCACCGCGTGCTGGGCCTGGGGCTGAAGCTGGAGGCCGGCGCGCCCACCGTCATCGAGTGGTGCATCAACACCGTGCGCAAGGCCGGCAACGTCTCCATCATCGGCGTGTACGGGCCGCCGTGGAACTTCGTGCCCATTGGCACCGCGATGAACAAGGGGCTCACGCTGCGCATGAACCAGGCGAACACGCGCCGGTACATGCCGCACCTGCTGGAGCACATCCAGAAGGGCCGCATCGACGCGAAGGGCATCATCACCCACCGCTTCCCGCTGGAGCAGGCGCCGGACGCCTACCACCTCTTCGCGCAGAAGCGCGACGGGTGCGTGAAGTGCGTGCTCATGCCGCACGGCCACGCGTGAACGACGGACTTCATCCACATTCGGAACAGGAGGCACGCCATGCCCCAGAAGACACCGCACAGACAGAGCCGCGCGAAGAACGGCGCCCCGAAGCCGCGGGCGAAGGCGAAGGCGAAGCCGGCCCGGGCCGTGGAGAAGCAGGTCCAGGCCGTGGACCTGGACCCGGCCAACCGCCCGGGCGTCCCCATGGAGACGGCGCCCAGGCCGCTGGCGGGCGCGCGCGTGCCCATCGCGCTCCAGCACGCGGACGTGCCGGTGTTCAAGCACGCGGGGCGCAAGGTGATGCCGCCGGTGTTCGGCACCGCCCAGCCTCCGAAGGGGCTGAGCGGCTTGATTCGGAAGGCCGCCTACGCGAAGCCGGACCACAAGCCCGGCCACTGGATGCTGCTGATGCTGGCGGACCGCGTGGACGTCTGGGAGCACCGGCTGCGGAGGTCCCTTCCATGGGCCGCTCCTTCCGCGGCGGTCCTCGTCGCCGGCCTGATGTGGCGCGCCCGCCGGGCGTGAGGCGCGGGCCCTACGCGTCCCGGCCGTTGTAGGGGAAGGCCTTGACGGTGGACAGGTCCAGGCCGTCCACGCAGCGCAGGTTGACGGCGAACATCGGCTTGCCGTCCGGGCCCTTGCCGGTGGCGTAGGACTCCACGCCGCAGGTGGGGCAGTGCAGGTGGTTGATGACCTTCTTGTTGAACTGGTAGGCCTTCACCACGTCCGCGCCGGAGAGGGACTTGAACTGCTCCGGCGGGACGAACGTAAGCACCGCGCCAATCTTGTGGCAGATGGAACAGTTGCAGCTCACCACCTGCGCCAGGTCCGTGGTCGCCTCGTAGCGGACCTGTCCACAGTGGCAGCCGCCCGTATACGTCTTCATCTCCGCCATGGTGCTTCCTCCGGTTGCTGCATGAGGCCCGGGCCGGAAGCGCGCTTCCGCCCACCCGGTGCGTGTAGCGCGCATCAATGAACGGAGGCGGCGGGGACCGCAAGCGCGCAGGCGTCCTCCCGGCGCGCTTGCGGCGGTGCGTCACGTCAGTCCGCGTACGTCGTGATGGAGATCATCCGCACGAAGCGGCGGTCCGTGCTCACCGCCGCGATGGCGAAGCCCTGCGTGTAGCCCGGCGCGCCGCACCCGCGGCAGCTCCAGCCCGTCCGGTAGAGCCGGTTGCTGTTGCGCGAAATCTGCGTGATGTAGGCCACCGCGCCCTCCACCTCGTCCACGTTGTAGCTGTAGGCGCTGAGCTGCGCGATGAGCTCCCGCACGGTGATGGGCTCGAAGATGCTGGCCTGCGGGCCGAAGGCGCCGCTGAACGCCTCGCCCAGCGTCTGCTGGTTGGCCACGCCCTGGCCGTTGGGGATGTAGCCCTCGTAGATGCGTGCGGAGGAGAACGAGCCGGTGGCGCCGAACAGCGACGCGGGCGTCTGGGGAACGGCGTTCAGGTACAGCGGGGCGCCCGTGATGGCCGCGTCGTTCACCTCGTGGAAGTCCGCGAAGTACTTCGCCGCGGTGCCCGTCATGGACTGCTGGAAGGGCGTGTCGTTGAGGCGGGTGGTGAGATAGGTGCGCTCGGCGCTGTCCACGCCATAGCCGACGTCGTTGAGGAACGCGTCCAGCGCGGTGCGGATCTCCGAGCGGAGGATGGTCGTGCCGCCGGGGCTGCTGGCGCTCTTCGCGGCGGTGATGCTCGCCTCGAAGGCGGGGATGCTGGTGGTGGAGTCGGCGAACGCCGGAGCGGAGAGCAGCACCAGCGCGCCCAGGAGGGACTTCATCGACAGGGTCTTCATGGGGAACCTCTTCATTCGCGGCCCGCGGGACGGGCGCGCGGTCAGGGGGGAACGTCGAGCGACGCGGTGGCGAGTACCACGCGCCCCTGACACGGCCCCCGTGAGGTTCCGGTGACACGCGAGCCCGTGACACGCCCGTGATGGAGCGTGTCGCGAGCCTGGAAACTTTCACGATGATGCGGGCCCCGCGACGGTGGGCGCGGGCGCATGGCGGCGCAGGGGCGCGAGCAGCGCGAGGAACGCGGCGGACAGCGCGACGCCCAGCAGGAACACGTTCGCGTAGCCCAGGTTGCCGTACCTTGGATCCGCGAGCATCCCGGCCAGCGGCCCCGCGGGCGCCTTGCCCGCGACCTCCACGCTGGCCAGCAGCGTGAAGTGCGTGGCGCCGATGCGCCGGTCCGTGCGCGACATCATGAAGGCGAACATCACCGTGGTGAGCGCGCCGCCGAAGAACTCCTCGGTGAGCGTGACGCCCAGCACGCCCGCGTCGCTGACGCCCGCGCGCGTGAGCAGCCACCGCCCCGCGAGCGGCAACAGCCGCAGCGCGCCGGTGAGGGCCACCGCCCGGAGCAGCGGCAGACGCGCGGCGAGGACTCCGCCGCACGTGGACCCCAGGAGCGACGCGGCGGTGCCCCACGTGCCCACCCACAGGCCAATCTGCGCCGGCGTGTAGCCCGCGTCCACGAGGAAGGGCTTGTAGAGGACGTCGGACATCGTCTCGCCCAGCTTGTACGTGCCGATGAAGAGCAGCAGCCACCCGGTGCCCGGCACGGTGAGCGCGGTCCGGATGCGCGCCCAGAGCGCGGGCCAGTCCAGCTTCGGTGACTCGTGGCCTTCGGCCTCGCGCGGCGGGGGTTCGCGCACGAAGAGGACGACGGTGAAGACGGCCAGGCACAGCGCCGCCATGGCGAGGAACAGCCCGGACCAGCCGATGCGCGAGCTGGCCCACACCAGCAGCCCGCCGCCGGTGAGCATGCCCAGCTTGTAGCCCACGACCTGCGCGGTGTTGCCCGGGCCCAGCTCATCCGGACGCAGGAGGTCCACCGCGAAGCCGTCCACCGCGATGTCCTGCGTCGCGGCGAAGAGGTTCATCACGAAGATGAGGCCCAAGAGGAGCGGCATCGAGTCCCGGTCCGCCGCGAACGCGGCCCCTGCGCACGCGAGCGCCAGGCCCGCCTGCATGGGCAATATCCACGAACGCCTGCGCCCCACGCGCGCGGAGCCGTAGCGGTCCACCAGCGGGGCCCACAGGGCCTTGAGCATCCACGGCAGGGACAGCGCGCCCGCGAACCCCAGCGCGGCCAGCGACACGCCGCGCGAGCGCAGGTAGACGGGCAGCGCCGTCACCTGGAAGCCGAAGGGCAGCCCCTGCACGAAGTACAGCGCGCACAACAGCCACAGCCGGGACGAGACGCGTCGCATGGTCGTGGCGCGAGCATAGGCACGCCCTCCGCCCTGCGTCGTGGGCCTATACTCGCCCTTCCAGTCACCACCCCCAGGGAGGCGCATGTCCGAGCGAGCCGCAGCCGAGTCGGGACTCATCGTCGTGGAGCTGTCCGCCGAGCACGAACTGGAGGCGGACCACGTGGACGCCGTGGTGGAGGTGAAGGCCTCCGAGTTCTTCACCGGCAACGCGGCCTTCACCAACGCGCGCGAGGTGGCCTCGCTGGTGAGCAAGATGGAGGAGCTGGGCGTGCCGGCCTCGGCCTTCAGCCTCCAGGCGGTGCAGGCGGAGACGTCGGAGGGGCTGCTCTCGCGCTCTTCGTCCGCGCGCTACACGGTGCGCATCCGCCTGGTGGAGATGGGACGGGTGGGGGACGTGCTCGCGGCCATCTCCGGTCTGAAGCAGGCGACGCTGCGCGAGCTGCGGTGGGGCTACACGCACGAACTGGAGGCCCGGCAGGACTGGCTGGAGGCGCTGGCCCGCGAGTCGGTGAAGAAGGCGCGCCGCGTGGCGGCCGGGCTGGGCGTGGCGCTGGACGGACTGCACCGCTTCTCCGAGCGCACCTGGGAGTCGCAGACGCGCGTCTTCGGGGTCCGGGCTGGCGGCTACGGCGGGGACGAGGACATGCGACCCATGGCCTCCACGGTCAGCTCCTACAGCGCGGCCCGCTCCTCCGCGGCCATGGGCTTCACCGTGTCCCACCGCAAGAAGGTGCAGGTGATGGCCACGGCGGAGTTCCGCACGCACCCGGCCCCCGGGGCCTGAGGCCCCGGCTTCAAGGCGTGTGCTTGAGCACGAGCGCCTCCAGCCGCTGGAGCGCCTTGTCCAGCGTCTCCCACGACGGGCCGAAGGACAGGCGCACGTAGCTGCGGAAGCGGCTGGCCCGCGCGCGGCGCTTGCCGGGGTTCACGTCGAAGAACTCCCCGGGCACGGTGATGACCTTGTGCTCCAGCGCGGCGCGGAAGAAGGCCATGCCGTCGTTGAGCGGCGCGGGCAGGCCGGACAGGTTGCCCCAGACGTAGAACGTCCCGTCCGGCGCCCGGTCCGTGCGGATGCCCAGCCGCTCCAGCCGCGAGTGGAACCTGTCCCGCTTCTCCCGGAACGTGTGGTGGATGGCGCGCGTCTCCGCCACCACCGTGTCCTCCTGGAGCAGCGGAATGGCCGCGCGCTGCAGGGGCCGGCTGCCGCCGCCGTCCAGGAAGCTGCCCGCGCTGGAGACCGTGTCGATGACCTGCTTGGGCCCCACCGTCCACGTCATGCGCCAGCCCGGGTAGCGCCAGTTCTTGGTGAGCCCGTCGAAGAGCACCACCGGGTCGCGGTTCACGTCCTCCACGTATCGGGCGGCGCTCTCCACCGGCAGCACGCCCGGGCGGCCCGTCCAGATGTAGTGCGAATAGAACTCGTCGATGAGCAGCGTGCACTCCAGCTCGCGCGCCACACCCACCCACCGCGCCAGCTCCTCCCCCTGCACCAGCTTGCCGGTGGGGTTGCACGGGTTGGAGAAGAGCAGCGCGGACAGCCCGCGCCCCTGAATCTCCCGGCGCAGGTCGTCGTGCGTGAAGGCGTAGCCGCGCTCGCCCTCCAGCAGGATGGGGATGGCGGTGAACGCCTTGAAGACGTCCAGCAGCTCCTCGTACGCGGTGTAGTCCGGCAGGAAGTGGCCCAGGTTCACCTGCCCCAGGCTGGCCGCGGCGCGGGTGAGGGCCGCCCTGCCGCCGCCGGACAGGCAGACGTTCTCCGCGCTGTACTGGCTGGACATCCCCTTGCGGTAGAGCCGGTTGTAGAGCCCCGCGATGGCCTCCCGCACCTCCCAGAGGCCCGCGACAGGGGCGTACTCCTGGTCCGCCATGTCCACCGTCACCGCGTTCACGCGCGGCGGGGCACCGGGCAAGTCTCCCGTCTCCGGCTGACCCTGGCCCAGGTTGCACCAGTCCGGGTCGCCGGGACGGTAGCCGCGGCGCGTGGCCTCGGCGGTGACGAAGATGACGCCCGTGCGGGGCACGGTGCGAAACGCATGCAGGGGGATGCTGTCGCTCACGACGCCCACGCTAGCGCGCCCCCTGCTTCGGCGCAGCCCCTAGCCTTCCAGGGAGGCCCTGAGGAACCAGGCGTGCTTCTCGAACTCGGTGATGATGCCCGTGAAGAGGTCCACCGTGTCGGTGTCCTTGAGGCCCTCCACCGCAGAGCGGCTCTCGCGCAGGCCGGTGAGGTACACCTCGATGCGCTCGGCCAGCAGCTTCACGTGCTCCAGGTCGCGCGAGGTCTCCTGCGGGTACTCCGGCAGGCGGCTGTTCTTGCCCACGTGGCGGCTGGTGCCGTACGCCCGCCCGCCCAGCGTCACCGCGCGCTCCGCGATGGAGTCGTTGTGGTTGGCCAGGCTCACCGCGAAGGTTTCGAACAGCGGGTGCAGCGCGGCGAACTGCGGGCCCTTGATGTTCCAGTGGGCCACCTTGATCTGCGAGTGCAGGTCCAACCCATCCGCGAGCCGCTCGTTGAGGGTGGCGGCGATGGCGGTGCGGGACTGCTCGGAGAGGGGGCTGGGGCTCTTGTAGAGGGCCATGACGAACACGTTCCTTTCGGGTGAGAGGAAAAGACAGCGCCCCCCGGTGTCATCCACCGGAGGGCGCAATCACAGCTCAGAGATAACGACGAGGGGACTAGGACTCCAGCCCCACCGCCGCCGCGTGGATGACGCTCGCGATGCGGACCGCATCGTGCACGTGGTCCTCGCTCAGGCCGCCTTCCAGCACGACCTTCTCATGCGACTGGATGCACATCTCGCAGCCGTTGATGGCGCTGACCGCGAGGCAGACCAGCTCGAAGTCCACCTTGTTGGTCAGCACCTGGGCCAGCCGGTTCATCCGCAGACCGGCGCGCTTGGTCGCGTACGACTCCTTCCCGACCATGTGACGGAACCGGTAGAAGACGTTGTTCATCGCCATCAGCGAGGCCGCCGCGCGGGCGTCCTCGATGACCGGCGTGGCCTTGTCGCCCAGGGCCTGCTTCGCCTCGTTGAGGATGGCTTCCTTCAGCCGCTCGTTCCGGGCGGCGAAGGCGCAAGCCACGGCCGTCCCCCAGCGCTGCTCGGGGGTGAGGCTTCCTCCCTCCAGGACGGCGGAGAGGTTGAGGCGGGTGTCCTTGTGGGCGTCCGCGAGTTCGCTGCGGACGACTTCGAGCGAAGCCATGGTGCCTTACCCCGCCTTCTGCAGCTTGGAGGTGAGGGTCTCCTCACCCTTCTGCCAGTTGCACGGGCACAGCTCGTCGGTCTGGAGCGCGTCCAGCGTGCGGACGGTCTCCTTGACGTTGCGGCCCACGGACAGGTCGTTCACGGACACGTGGCGGATGATGCCCTCGGGGTCCGCGATGAACGTGGCGCGCAGGGCCACGCCCTCTTCCTTGTGCAGGATGCCCAGCGCGCTGGACAGCTCGCGCTTGATGTCCGCCAGCATGGGGAAGGGCAGGTTCTTCAGGTCCGGGTGGTGCGTGCGCCACGCGTGGTGCACGAACTCGCTGTCGGTGGACAGACCCAGCACCTGCGCGTCGCGGTCCTGGAAGTCCTTGTTGTGCTTGCCGAACTCCGCGATCTCCGTCGGGCAGATGAACGTGAAGTCCTTCGGCCACGCGAACAGGACGGTCCACTTGCCCTTGTACGTGTCGTTGGAGATGTCCTGGAACTCCTTGTTCTTCTCCAGGCTCACGGTGCCCTTCAGCTTGAAGTTCGGAAGCTTGTCGCCAACGGTCAGCATGGGATTCGACTCCTTCGGGGATGGGGGGCGGGCCACCGTGGTCCACCCCAGAGGTTGTGAGTTGCTACCGGTAAAGCATCCACCGTGCCAATGCTTCAATTGCCCTGATGTCAGGGGGTTACGTCTTCCCCGGACATCAGCACCGGCGGGGCGGTGGCGCTGGGACGGTGAATAACGAAATCCCGGTGCCTTTCGCCACTGCAATTTCGGTGGGCCGCTATTATCGCTAACACATGCCGGATGAACTGATGGGGCGCCACCCGGAAGTGACGCAGGATGCTCGGGAGCTGGTCGAGCTGGCAACCACCGAAGAAGGGGTGGGAGAGCTGCTCCGTCGGGGATTGGACTGGGTGTCGCGCGTGGTGCCCTTCGACCTGGCCACGCTGTTCCTCCTGAAGGAGGGGCGGCTGGAGGCGGTGGCGGCGCGCGGCCCGCTCGCGAACCAGGCCGTGCGCAAGCACTCCTTGCAGCTGTCGGACTTCCCGTCCCTGAAGCACGCGCTGGAGACGCGGCGCGCGCGGGCGTTCACGGAGGAGGACCACTCGCACGGGGATGGCGACCCGTTCGACGGGGTGCTGGACCTGCCCGCGGGCCACGCGTGCATGGTGGTGCCGCTGTGCGCGGGGGAGCGCTGCTACGGCGTGCTGACGCTGGACCGCGCGCAGTGTGAAACGTACGCGCAGCCGGTGGTGGACCTGGTGGAGGTGTACGGGCAGATGCTGGCCACGGCGCTCCAGGGCGCCGAGCAGCGCGCGACGGCGGAGCGGCTGCACCGCCAGGACCACGAGCACGCGAAGCTGCTGGAGTCACAGCTGGGCGGGGACTCCGAGGGCATCCTGGAGTCGTCCTTGAGCCCGGTGATGCGCGACCTGTCCCGCCGCGCGCGGCAGGTGGCGGAGACGGACACGCCCGTGCTGATTACCGGGGAGACGGGCACGGGCAAGGAGCGGCTGGCGCGGGCCATCCACCGCTGGAGCGCGCGGGCGGACCAGCCCTTCGTGTCGCTCAACTGCGCGGCGATTCCGGCGGGCCTCCTGGAGAGCGAGCTGTTTGGCCACGTGAAGGGGGCCTTCACCGGCGCGAACCGCGACCGCGCGGGCCGCTTCCAGATGGCGCACGGGGGCACGCTGCTCTTGGACGAGATTGGCGAGCTGCCGGTGGAGCTGCAGGCGAAGCTCTTGCGCGCGCTCCAGGAGAAGGCGTTCGAGCCGGTGGGCAGCGACAAGACGGTGCGGGCGGACGTGCGCATCCTCGCGGCGACGCACGTGGACCTGCACCAGGCCATCGCGCAGAAGCGCTTCCGCGAGGACCTCTTCTACCGGCTGAGCGTCTTCCCGCTGCGGCTGCCGCCCTTGCGCGAGCGGCGCGAGGACCTGCCGCAGCTCACCGTGTTCCTCCTGGACGAGCAGGCGAAGCGCACGGGCCGGCGGGGCATGCGGGTGACGGCGTCGGGGCTGGCGCGGCTGGCTGCGTACGACTGGCCGGGCAACCTGCGCGAGCTGGCGAACGCGCTGGAGCGCGCCACCATCCTCACGCGCGGCCAGGAGCTGACAGCGCAGTCCTTCGACCTTCCGGGTGGCGAGCGCGCGCGGGAGGCGCCGGGCCCGGCGTCGGTGGAGGAGACGCCGGCGCCGCTGCCCGCGGGGGCGAAGGTGCCCACGCTGGCGGCGGTGCAGCGTGAGCACATCCTGCGGGTGCTCACGCTCACCCGGGGCCGGGTCTACGGCGAGGGCGGGGCGGCGGCGCTGCTGGGGCTCAAGCCGTCCACGCTGCAGAGCCGGATGAAGAAGCTGGGCATCGCGCGGCTGGAGGGCTTCACCGCCGCCGAGGACGCGTGACGCTCGGTCAGTGCCAGCCGCTGTCCTCGCGGGCCTCGCGGCGGTCCTCGCGCGTCTCCTGGCGGTTCTGCGACTGCTCGGCGCGGGCCAGCTGGACCAGGTCGGCGATGAGCATGCGCTTGCGCGAGAGGCTGCGGCTGTCCAGCCGGCCGTAGAGGCCGTTGAGCTCCTGGGAGATGGAGCGCGTCTGCTGCAGCATGCGGGACTCCTGGCGGGCGTCGCGCACGTCGTCGCGGTGGTCCTGGCGGTCGTCGCGGCGGTAGCCGTCGTGGCGCACCTCGCGGGCGCTGGTGCGCGCCTCCCGCTTGTCCTGGGACAGCTCGCGGCGGGACTCGTTCAGCTCCGACGCCACGTAGCCGCGCAGCTCGTCTTCCACCTGGAGCAGGTCGCGGCGCGCCGAGCGGCCGCGAGCGGAGTCATAGCGGGCGAGCAGTGACTCCAGCTGGCGCAGGTCGTGGTGATCATCCCGGGTCTCGCGGCGGTCCTGCCGCAGCTCCTGGCGGTCCTGGACCTGCTCGCCGTGGTTGTTGCCGCGGGGACCGTCTGCGTGAGCCAGGGCCGGGAGGGACAGCGCCATCGTTGCCAGCAGCCACTTCGCCATCATGGGGGAGGCTCCTTCAAGTGCGTCGGATGCCAGGATGGACGCATCGGGCCGCCGCGAATTCACGGCCGGAGCCCTCCCCGGGGGTGGGAGCGGGGCCTACGACACCGCGGGTGCGGACGGGCGCGGCCTGGAGGGCGCCACGGGGTAGTGGGCCTCCTTGCCGAAGGGCTGGTCGAACAGGTGCGGATCCGACTGGCGCGAGCGGAAGAGGTCCACGATGTAGTTCATCCGCTGATCCAGCTGGCTCCAGTCCTTCGCGGCGGTGCCATGGAGGCTGTCGGGCGTCTTGTCCATGCGGCCCAGCAGCGCCTTCAGCTTCGGGTCCTCGATGGTGCGCAGGTGCGGTGGGAAGAGCGTGGACTCCATGCCCGGAGGGGGCGGCAGGTCATTGCCCAGCTTCAGCGCGCCGCCGGGCACCGCGAGCTTCATCATGTGCTCGGTGGCGATGCCCCGGAACGCGCCGGCCAGCGCGTCCACCAGCGGCTTCGTGGCCAGGTCCACCACGCCCGACTTGATGGCGGCCTTGGCGGCGAGGTTGGCGGGGAAGGGCAGGGCGTTGGCGCCGGCCTCGATGCTCTTCTTGAGGATGTTGGCGAAGACCTCCTTCACCGGCGCGTTGAGCGCCTTCTCCACGTAGCCCTGGAGCTGGGTCTGCTCGTGCAGGCCCACGGTGTCGTTGGCCAGGAGCATGAGCTCCGCCTTCTTGTTCGGGTCCTTCTCGAACATGGCCTTCGCGTAGTTGCCGAAGGCGTCCTTGAGCAGCGGCTTGTCCTTGGGGAAGCCGTCCAGGTACTTCTGGAGCTTCGCCGGGTCCAGCTGGGTGTCCCCCTGGAAGGTCTCCACGAAGCGGGCGAACTCGTGGCCCACCTCCTTGAAGACGAACTGGTTGCCGTCGCCAATGGCCTTGCTGACGTTGTCGAGCGCGTCCGCGCCAGCCCTGGCGATGTCCCCGGTGGGCATGGCGGGCAGGCCCAGCTTGCGCAGGAGGTCGTCCACCTTGGACATGGCCGCGCCGACGACGCCGCCGCCCTTGAGGACGTCCACGAAGGCCTTGGGCATGTCCTCCTGGCGGATGCTCACGCCGGCCTGCTTCGAGGCCCACGTCGCGTAGGTGGACCAGTTGGCGTTCTCCTTGCCCAGGAGCGTGCCCACGGCGTCGGACAGGTCGTGGTAGCCCTGGGTGATGGCCAGGTTGCGCGCGACGGGGTCCTTCATCGCGGCGATGTTCGCCACGTCCTGGGCGCTGGGGTAGCTGCCCGGCGTGGGGCGCGGGCCGCCCTGCTGGGGGGCCGCGGCGGGGGTGGACAGGGCCACCGGGGCCTTGCCGCCCTTGGGCGACTCGAAGAGGGACTTCTCCTGGGCCTTCCCGGGCTTCACCTCGTTGCGGGGGCGCGGCGGGACGGCCGGCTCCGGCAGGCGGGTCGTGGACGGGGTGCGCGGGCCGATCTTCGGAGGAGTCATGCCCCCAGTATCGGCGGGAGGGGGCCCGAAGTTGTCCCTGCCGGCCGGGCGGGGTGGTTCTTCCAGGCGCGCTGGGCTTCTTCCAGGGAGACGGCCTGGAAGCGCACCGGGGCGCCCGGACGACGGGCCCCCAGCCGGCCCCAGTCCGCGCGGATGACGGCGGCGATGAGCGGGTAGCCCCCGGTGGTGGGGTGGTCCGGGCCCAGCACGATGGGTGTCCCGGAGAGGGTGACCTGGATGGCGCCGCGCACCATGGGGCGGGAGGTGCCCGCGCCCTCGTCGCCGTGAGGCACGGGAGGCCCGTCCAGGCGCTGGCCCACGCGGTCGCTGGAGGGCGACACGGTGAAGGTGCTGCCCAGGAGGAGCGCCACGGCCGCGTCGCCAAAGCGGGACGCATCCGGGCCCAGGAGCACGCGCAGCGGGGCGGCGGGGTCCAGGGCTTCGGTGAGACGCAGGAGGTCGGCTTCGGAAGGCGTGGTGGGAGGACCCAGCGGGATCCGGTCTCCGCTGCGCAGGGGCCGACCCTCCCATCCGCCCAGACGGGCCACCCACAGGGTGCCCCGGCCACCAAGGATCTCAGGGACGGCCAGCGCGCCATCCACGGCCACGTAGCGCACGGCGTACCCGGTGGGGGCGGGCACTGTGAGCGTGGCGCCGTCCGCGAGGAGGGTGGGGGCCTCTCCATCCACGGAAACTCGGACGTCACGGCCCCGGGCGCGCAGCTCCAGCCGGCCGAAGGCTTCGAACGCCGCGGCGCCCGGTGCATTGCCCACCGCGCGGTTCGCCGCGACGAGCAACTCCGGCACCCACGCGCCGCCGGGCGGCACGCCGTGATGCATGACCCCAGGCCGTCCACCGTCCTGCACCGTGGCGGGCGCGCCCAGGCCGGCAATCTCCACCCATGCGCTCATGACGCTTCACCCCGCATGGTCGTGCCAGGTCCCTTGGACATGGGCTCTGTCTCCCGGATGAGCAGGTGAGAACCCGGCTGAGGCTCCACGTCGGCTGTGCGCCGCGCGAACCTGTCCGACAGTCGGACAGGTTGAGACGACCGGGGCGGGGCTCGTCCGCTCCACTCTGGCAGCGGAAACCGGTCCGACAGTCGGACAGGTTTGGAGCACCGGAGCGGGGCGTGTCCGCTCCCCACTGGCAGCGGAAACCGGTCCGACAGTCGGACAGGTTGGGAGGACTGGCGCGGGGAGCAGCCGCTCCATTCTGGCCGCGGAAACTGGTCCCACAGTCGGACCAGTTGGGAGCATCGGAGCGGGGATCGCCCGCTCCATTCTGGCCGCGGAAACCGGTCCGACAGTCGGACCAGTTGGGAGCACCGGAGCGGGGAGCGTCCGCTTCACCCTGGCAGCGGATGCCGGTCCGGCTGCCAGACGGGGCAGATCCGTGTCAGACAAGAGGTGTAGACCCTGCTTGCTCAAGGGCCTGGCGGAACCGCGGGCGTGTTCATCCGTCCTCGCGTGGCGTGAGTGTGGCTGGGCTTCGACCCTGGCGGCATCCATGGGATGCCGTGCGTTCCTGCCCGGCCTCCTGAGCAGGGCCTTCATGCGTCCACCGGCTCGAAGCGCACGCGGTCGCCCAGGTGCAGCACCGCGCCGCGCTGGGGGTCGAACGCGGTGAAGTCCAGCGCGGTGCCCACGAGGTTCCAGCCTCCCGGTGACGCGAACGGATACACGCCCGTGCGCTCACCCGCGATGCCCACCGCGAGCGCTGGCACCCGCGTGCGCGGCACCGGCAGCCGGGGACACGCGATGCGAGGATCCACGTCTCCCAGGTACGCGAAGCCGGGCAGGAAGCCCACGCAGCGCACCGTGTACTCGCGGGCCGTGTGGCGCCGCACCACCTCCTCCACGGACAGGCCCGCGTGCCCGGCCACCTTCGGCAGGTCCTCGCCGTCGTAGCGCACGCGGATGCGGATGAGCGGATGCTCCACCGACGCGACGGGCGCCACGCGCAGCCGCGTCAACGCGAGCGCCGGGGACTCCGGCGGTGTCGCCGGGTCGAAGTACACGCACGCGTGGGCCTCGGTGATGACCGCGTCCTGGACGCCCGGGAGCGCGCACAGGGCCTCTCTCGCCAGGCCCCGGTCCACCGCCTCCGGCAGCACCAGCCGCAGCGCGCTGTCTCCCATGGGCTCGGGTGGCTGCTCCAGCGCGTCCAGCATCGCGCGCACCTCGCGGGCCAGCGTCACCGCGCCCGGGGTGTCGCCGTGCACGCAGAGCGTGTCCACCGTGCCGCCGGTGGCCAGCCGTACCGTGTTCTGTCGCGCCTGCCCCACGTCCGTCAGCACCGCGCCGGGCTGGCCTCGTGGAATCAGCGAACCGTCCGGCAGCGTGCCCCGGTCCGCGAAGCCCTCACGCGCATACTTGAGTCCCGTGGCCACCGCCGCGTCCCTCAGCGCTCCCGCGCCGGGCCCCACCACCGTGACGTCGGTTCCCAATGCCTCCACCACGCCGTCCACCACCGCGCGCGCCAGCGCGGGGGACTTGTTGGCCGCGTGGTACAGCGCGCCGTGGGGCTTCGCATGCCGCACCGGCACGCCGCGCTCGCGGGCCAGCGCGGCCAGCCGTCCGCACTGCTCCGCCACCTGCGCGCGCAGCACCTCCGGCGCCACGTCCAGGGCCTTGCGCCCGAAGCCCTCGCGGTCCGCGTACGACGGGTGCGCTCCGGCCAGCGTGCCGTGGCGCTCGCACAGCTCCAGCGCCCGCCGCATGGACGCCGCATCCCCCGCGTGTCCTCCACAGGCGATGTTCGCCAGGTGCGCGAGCGCGTAGAGCTGTTCGTCCTCCCCGGGCAGCTCCCCCAGGTCGATGTTGAGCAGGCACCGCGTCATGGGCCCACGCTACGCGAGCCCCCCACCTCAGCGGTAGGTGATGAGCGCGCGGTGTTCGCCCTCAAAGTGTCCGTGCTCGTTGAGCGTGGACAGATACCGGCCCCGCTCGCTGTAGAGGACCTTCGTGATTCCACAGTTCGCCAGCGTCCAGTTCGTCCGGAACGCATGCTCGTCCGGGATGCCCAGCAGGTCCTGGCTGATGGCCGTGATGGGGCCGCCGGAAGTGAACACCAGCGCCGTCCGGGAGGGCCCAAGCGACGCCACGAGCGTCGCCAGCGCCTCCAGGCAGCGCGCCTTGAAGGCGGCCCAGGACTCCCGGTACTCGCTGTCGTGGCCGCCCGCGACCCAGCGCCCCACGGCCTGCGTGAAGAGGTCCTGGTAGGCGCGGCGCGGATCCTTCGCCTGCGCCAGCTCCTCGCGCAGCACGGCGAAGTCCGCGTAGCGCGGCGTGTGCCGGTGCACGACCTCCTCGTGGTCGAACTCGTTGAACCCTGGCGTCCGCACGGGCTCCACCTGCTGGCCCAGCGCCTGGAGGCACGCGTCCGCCGTCTCGCGGTGGCGCAGCATCGTGCCGGTCACCACCGCGTCCACCTTCGGCAGTCGCGAGCGCAGGGCTTCACCCAGGACGCGCGCCTGCTGCACGCCCACGTCCGACAGCTTGTCGTAGTCCTTCGCGCCGAAGGACGCCTGGCCGTGGCGGATGAGGTAGAGCGCGCCCATCAGCCGCCCGCCTTCTTGATGAGCTGGCGGCAGCGGTAGGCCAGGTAGTTGACGATGAGCCAGTAGTTCTTGAACGCCGGGTTGCGCGTCTGCTTGTGGTGGTAGCGGTAGTAGATCTGCTGCGCGATGACCGCGAGCCGGAACACGCCGTAGACCTCGTAGAAGGTCCAGTTGACGGGCTTCAGGCCGGTGCGCTCCAGGTAGTACGCCACCACCTCCTCGCGCGTGAGCATGCCGGGCAGGTCCGTGGGCTGCCGCCGCGTCATGCGCAGGAACGCGTCGTCATCCGCCTGGACCCAGTAGGCCAGCGTGTTGCCCAGGTCCATCAGCGGGTCGCCCAGCGTGGCCATCTCCCAGTCCAGCACCCCGATGACCTGCGTGGGGTCCTCCGGCTTGAGCACCACGTTGTCGAAGCGCCAGTCGTTGTGGATGACGCACGTCTTGATGTCCGGCGGGACGTGCGCGGCCAGCCAGTCCCGCGTGCGCTTCATCCGGGGCACGTTCCAGGTGCGCGCCTTCTCGTAGCGGTCGGACCAGCCCGAAATCTGACGCTGCGGATAGCCCGGCCCCTTGCCCAGCGACGTCAGGCCCACCGCCTGCGCGTCCACGCAGTGCAGCGCGATGAGCTGATCCACCACGTTGAGGCACAGCTGGCGCGTGCGGGCCTTGTCCAGATTGAGCCCCTTGGGCAGGTGCTTGCGCGGGATGAGGCCGGGGATGCGCTCCATCACGTAGAACTCAGCTCCCAGCACGGCCGGGTCCTGGCACAGCCCCACCATGGTGGGCACCACCGGGTACACGGGCTTGAGCGCCTGCTGCACCGTGTACTCGCGCGACATGTCGTGCGCGGACTTCGCCTTGGTGCCCGCGGGCGGCCTGCGCAGGATGAGGTCGCGGTTCTCGTACTTGAGCCGGTAGGTCCAGTTGGAGGCGCCGCCCGTGTACTGCGTCACCTCCGGGGTGCCCTGGAGCGAGGGCACCTGGGCCT
Source organism: Corallococcus caeni (assembly GCF_036245865.1). Lineage (NCBI taxonomy): Bacteria > Pseudomonadati > Myxococcota > Myxococcia > Myxococcales > Myxococcaceae > Corallococcus > Corallococcus caeni. The sequence continues at coordinate 350,024 of NZ_BTTW01000006.1, forward strand.
TCAGCCACGCGTCCACCGCGGGCACGTCCAGCGCCTCGCCAGAGCGCACGGCCTTCCCCTCGTCCAGCGGGATGGAGACCGGGGTCGTCATGTTCAGCCTCCCTTGCTGAAGCCGCGCTTCGCGAGCTCGATGCGGGTGATGACGCCCTTGTGCACCTCGTCCGGGCCGTCCGCGATGCGCAGGCTGCGCGCCTGGGCGAAGAAGCCCGCGAGCGGCGTGTCGCGCGACACGCCCGCGCCGCCGTGCACCTGGATGGCGTCGTCCACCACCCGCTGGAGCACGTTGGGCGCCACGACCTTGATGGCCGAAATCTCCGTCATCGCGCCCAGCGCGCCCACGTCGTCCAGCTTCCACGCCGCGTACAGCGTGAGCAGGCGGGCCTGGTCGATGGCGATGCGTGCTTCCGCCACGCGCTCGCGGTTGCCGCCCAGGTTGATGAGCGGCTTGCCGAACGCGGTGCGGCCCATGCCGCGGTCGATCATCAGCTCCAGCGCCCGCTCCGCCGCGCCGATGCAGCGCATGCAGTGGTGGATGCGGCCCGGCCCCAGGCGGCCCTGCGCGATTTCGAAGCCCATGCCCGGGCCGGAGATGATCGCGGACACCGGCACCCGCACGTCGTGGAAGTGCACCTCGCCGTGGCCGTGCGGGGCGTCATGGTCGCCGTAGACGGGCAGCATGCGGATGATTTCGACGCCCGGCGCGTCCAGCGGCACCAGGACCATGGAGTGCTGGTGGTGGCGGTCCGCTCCCGCCTGGGACGTGCGGCCCATGAAGATGGCCACCTTGGCGTTGGGGTGGCCCAGGCCGCTGGACCACCACTTCTTGCCGTTGAGCACCACGTGGTCGCCGTCCACTTCGGCAGTGGCCTGCATGTTGGTGGCGTCCGACGACGCGGCGTCCGGCTCCGTCATGCAGAACACGGAGCGGATGTCGCCCGCGAGCAGCGGCTTCAACCACTGCTCCTGCTGCTCCGGGGAGCCGTAGCGCCAGAGCACCTCCATGTTGCCGGTGTCCGGGGCGCTGCAGTTGAAGACCTCCGGCGCCATGAAGTTGCGGCCCATCTGTTCCGCCAGCGGCGCGTACTCCAGCGTGCTCAGGCCCGCGCCCAGCTTCGCGTCCGGGAGGAAGAGGTTCCACAGCCCCTCGGCCTTCGCGCGCGCCTTGAGCTCCACCATCACGGGCGGCACCTTCCACTGGCGCCAGTCTCCGCCGGCTTCCATCGCGTGCAGGGCCTGGAGGTAGGCGGCCTCCACCGGCTCGATGTGCTGGGACATGAAGCGCTTCACGCGCTCCAGGTATTCGGTCGTCCTGGCGGAGGGCTGGAAATCCATGCGGGGCATCCTGCGCCCCGGTGGGTTGGTGAAGCCACTGAATGTTGAACGTGTGTTCTGGGGCTGGCGCTGCCCCGGCTGCTGCCTTCAGCGGCGGCGCGGGCCCGGGGCCTTGCGCGGCGGGCGCGGTGACGGCTTCGCGCGCCGGCCCTGGGCCTTGGGCTTGCGCGTGGGCGCGCGGGGAGGAGGCGGCTGCTCGATGCTCGCGAGGATGATCCGCCGCAGGAGCGCGTACACGGGCAGCGGGTCGAAGCCCTTGTCCAGCTGGTGGTGCAGCGCGAGCCCGTCCACGCACGCCTTGATGATGACCGCGTAGTGCAGGTCCTCCGCGGTGGGCGCCGCGCCGTGGCCCGTGCGCACGTGCGCCACGGTGCGGGCGATCTCCTCGTCGCCCTGGCCCAGCAGCTGCGAGACGGCGGGCGTCAGGTCCCGGTTGCGCAGGCCCAGCGCGAACAGCTCGTAGCGCAGCCGGCACGTCCCGGGCGCGTCCGTCGCCAGCTTCTCGCCCCAGGAGAAGGCCGTCTCCGCCAGCTCCTCCGCGGGTGTCTGCGCGCGCAGCCGCTCCAGCTCCGACATGTACTGACGGCTCGCCTCCTGCGTCACGGCCAGGAGCAACGCGTCCTTGCTGCCGAAGTAGTAGTGCACCAGCCCCTGGTTCACTCCCGCCTCGCGCGCCACCTCCTTCACCGTCGCGGCGTCGTAGCCGCGCTCTCCCAACACGCGCTGGCCGGCGGCGATGAGGCGCGCCCGGGCGTCAGGCTCCGGAGCGGTCGGAGGAGTCGGCGTCTTGCCACGGCGGGGAGAAGGCATCCCAGACCCATAGGGCACCGCCTCCCACCCCCGCAAGGCCGGCGTCCGCTCGTCGGCTTGACATCCCGCGTTGTCGGTCTTAGTTAGTCGTGTGACTAAGTTAGTCGTGCGGCTAAATCCAAGGAGACGGGCCATGCGAGTCGAGTCCAAGCGGTCGATGCAGTGGGTGCAGGCGGTGGCGGTGGGCGCGGCGTTGGTGTCGGTGCCGGCGATGGCGCAGGACATGGCGTCCTCGTCCACGGGGCAGGAGCAGCAGCGGCGCGGGGCATTCCTGCTGGAGCTGCAGCCGCCCGCGCTGGACGGCTCGCTGTACGGCATCCGGGCGGAGGTGGCGCCGTCGCGGGACTCGCGGCTGGCGTTCGGCCTGCTGGGACGCGCGGGCGGGTGGAACCGGTCGCTGGGCGCGAAGGCGCGCTTCACCGGTGTGAGCGGCAGCGACGTGAAGCTCAACTTCGGCGTGGGCGTGGACAGCCGCTACACGCTCGCCTTCCTGGCGAACGGCACGGTGCGCCCGTTCGTGGGGATGACGCTGGGCCTGGAGGAGTTCGTCGCGCGCCCCGACGGCGCGGCGGTGCCGGACCGCAAGGACTACACGACGACGGCCTTCCTGGAGCCGACGCTGGGCGTGATGTGGCGGCCGGGCTCCGGGCGCGTGGGCCTGTCCGCGCGGGCCGGCCCGGGCTTCACCTTCACGGACGTGCGCGAGCTCCAGGTGGGCTCCAGCAACCTGGGCCTGCGCACGGTGTACCCCACGGCGTCGCTGGGCCTGCTGGTCGTCCTGTAGTCGACGGGCTCCGCGGAGCGTGCGGCTCACGGCGGGCGGGTGGCTACACTCGCTGGACATGCCTGCCCCGTTCGAGTCCTACCGCGCCGAGTTCCCCGTCCTGAAGGAACAGCTCTACCTCAACCACGCAGGGGTCGCGCCCACCAGCCTGCGCGCCGCCGCCGCCGTGAAGGCGTGGATGGACGACGTGGTGAACCACGGCGTCCTGAATGAGCGGAGCTGGGAGGCCCACAGCGAGAAGGTGCGCGGGCTCGCCGCGCGCATCATCGGCGCTTCCCCGGAGGAGGTGGCCTTCGTGCGCAACACCAGCCACGGTCTGGGGCTGGTGGCGGAGGGCCTGGACTGGCGGCCCGGGGACGAGGTCGCCGTCGCCACGAGCCTCGAGTACCCTTCCAACGTCTACCCGTGGCAGCACCTGCAGTCCCGGGGCGTGGCGGTCCGGGAGATTCCCACGCCCAGCGGCGGCGTGACGCCGGAGGCGGTGGCGTCCGTGCTCACCCCTCGCACGCGGCTGGTGGCGGTGTCGTCGGTGCAGTTCGCCACCGGCCACCGCACGGACCTGGAGGCGCTGGGCGAAGTGTGTGAGCGCTCCGGCGTGCTCTTGTGCGTGGACGGCATCCAGAGCGTGGGCTGCATCCCGGTGGACGTGAAGCGGAGCCGCGCGCACTTCCTCAGCGCGGACAGCCACAAGTGGATGCTGGGCATCTCCGGCATCGGCTTTCTGTACGTGGCGAAGGACGTGCTGCCGCGCGTGCGCCCCGCGCTGGTGGGCTGGCGCAGCACCACCGACGCGTGGAACTTCAACCGCTCGCACTTCGAGCTGCGCGCGGACGCGGCGAAGTTCGAGGAGGGCAGCGCCGCGTACCCCGGCATCTACGCCCTGGGCGCCGCGCTGGAGCTGCTGCTGGAGGTGGGCCCGGACGCCATCGGCGCGCGGATTGGCGAGCTGCTGACCCGGCTGGACGCGGGCCTGCGCGACCTGGGGTACGACGTGGGCCCCGAGCCGAAGGACCGCGCGGGCATCCTCACCTTCCTGCCGCCCGGCGCGAACGTGCGCGCGCTCAGCGCGTACCTGTCGGAGCAGAAGGTGTCCCACTCCGTCCGGCGCGGGCGCATCCGCCTGTCGCCGCACTTCTACAACACGCACGAGGAGATGGACCGGCTGGTGGACCTGGTGCGCGCGTACCGGCCCGGGTGAGGCGTCCCACCCGGACCGTGGCGCACGCGGACGGCTACTGCGCCGGGAAGAGGTTCTCCACGGAGAGGTAGCGCTCGCCGGTGTCGTAGCAGAAGGCGAGCACGCGGCTGCCGTCCGGCATCTGCGCCAGCTGCTGGTTCACCGCGGACAGCGCGGCGCCGGAGGACACGCCCACGAAGATGCCCTCCTCGCGCGCGGCGCGGCGGGTGAACTCGTAGGCGTCCTTCTCATCCACCTGGATGGTGCCGTCGAGGATGTCCGTGTGCAGGTTCTTCGGGATGAAGCCCGCGCCCAGGCCCTGGATGGGGTGCGGGCCCGGCGCGCCGCCGCTGATGACGGGGGACTTCAGCGGCTCCACCGCGAGCACCTTCAGCTTGGGCCACTTCGCCTTGAGCACCTCGCCGCACGCGGTGATGTGGCCGCCGGTGCCCACGCCCGTGATGAGGTAGTCCAGCCCCTCCGGGAAGTCGTTGAGGATCTCCTGCGCGGTGGTGCGCTTGTGGACCTCGATGTTGGACTCGTTCTCGAACTGCTGCGGCATCCACGCGCCGGGCGTCTGCGAGACGAGCTCCTGGGCGCGCGCGATGGCGCCCTTCATGCCCTGGGCGCGCGGCGTGAGGTCGAAGGTGGCGCCGTAGGCGGCCAGCACGCGGCGGCGCTCGACGCTCATGGAGTCCGGCATGACCAGGATGATCTTGTAGCCCTTCACCGCGGCCACCATGGCCAGGCCGATGCCGGTGTTGCCGCTGGTGGGCTCGATGATGACGCTGCCCTCCTTGAGGAGGCCCTTCTTCTCCGCGTCTTCAATCATCGCCAGGCCGATGCGGTCCTTGATGCTGCCGCCCGGGTTGGCGCGCTCCAGCTTCAGGTGCACCGTGACGCGCGACGGATAGAGCCGGTTGATGCGCACGTGCGGCGTGTTGCCAATGGTCTGCAGGATGTTGTCGACCTTCATGGCGTCTCCTGTGAGTGGGGAACGGGCACTGCGTGAGGGAAGCTCAAATCTGGTAGTCGAGGACGTCCAGGCCCTCGTCGCCGTTGCGCGCTCGCACCTCGCTGCGGCGGGTGACGACGGACTGGGCGGGCACGCTCTGCGTGAGCCACGCGTTGCCGGCGATGATGCTGCCCTTGCCCACCACCGTCCCACCCCCGAGGATGGTGGCGTTCGCGTACACCACCACGTCGTCCTCGATGGTGGGGTGGCGCTTCCTGTCCGCCAGGGCCTTCTCCACCATCAGCGCGCCCAGCGTGACGCCCTGGTAGAGCTTCACGTTGTCGCCAATCACGGTCGTCTCGCCAACGACGAGGCCCGTGCCGTGGTCGATGACGAACTTGCGGCCGATGGTGGCGCCCGGGTGGATGTCCACGCCGGTGCGCTGGTGGGCGTACTCGGTGAGCAGGCGCGGCAGCAGGGGGAAGTTCAGCCGGTGCAGCGCGTTCGCCACGCGGTAGATGGCGATGGCGTAGAAGCCCGGGTAGGTGAGCACGACCTCGTCCACGCTGCGCGCGGCGGGGTCCGCCTCGAAGATGGCGCGAGCGTCCTGCTGGAGCCAGTCGTAGAGGTCCGGCAGCCTCGCCATGAAGCGCGAGGACATGCCCGCGTCCGTGACGGGGTAGTGCGGCGCGAGCAGCCCCTGGATGCGCTGGAGGCTCGCCTCCACGGCGGTGACGTCCCGGCGCACCGCGGCGGCGTTGCACTCCAGCCGCTCCGCGAAGTGGGGGAAGAGCAGCCCCAGCACCTGCGCGACGAACTCCGGCGCCGCCTTTCGCACGTCGGGGGGGAAGCAGTGGCGCTGCCGCGCCTCCAGCAGGGTGGCAACCAGTCGGGCGTTCGGATCGTCCATGGGGCGTTGCGTCAGGATAACGTGGCAGGACAGCGTTTTCTTTGTTTCCGCTGAAGGACTGGCTTCCGGAAACCGGATTGGCCTTCGTCTCGCGTTCTAGAGCGTAGCGAGCGGCGTCCGAGCGTGGATGCCGGCCGCGGGAAAACGTCGCGACCGTCCGGTCGGACAGGGGCCAGGGTGAGGTGCGCCACGGCGGCGGGGCAAGGGGGGGATTACCCAGGGGGATGCCTGAGGGTCACAGCATCCACCGGGTCGCCCGGGTCCACCGCCGCTGGCTGGTGGGGCGGCGTTTCGCGGCGGACTCGCCGCAGGGCCGGCCGGAGGTGGCACAGGGGTTGTCCGGGCGGGTGCTGCTGGGCGTGGACGCGCACGGCAAGCACCTGTTCCATACGTTCGAAGGGGGCGTGCGGCTGCACATCCACCTGGGCCTCTTCGGGCGCATCCGTCACTTCCGGGGGGATGCCCCCGTGCCGTCCACGGCGTGCCGGCTGCGGCTGGTTTCGGAAGGGGCGACGCTGCACCTGTCCGGACCGTCCGCGTGCGAGCTGCTGTCATTGGAGGAGGAGGCCGCGTTGCGCGCGAGGCTGGGGGAGGATCCGCTGCGCGCGGAGGCCTCGCCGGACCGGGCGTATGCGCGGCTGACGCGGGGACGCGTGCCGCTGGCGCAGGCGCTGCTGGACCAGGGGCGCATCGCGGGTGTGGGGAACATCGTGAGGGCGGAGGCGCTGTTCGTCGCGGGCCTGCCGCCGCTGATGCCCGCGTGCGAGCTGGAGCGGGAGGCGTTCGACAGGCTGTGGCGCGCGATGCGGGCGCTGTTGCAGGACGGAGTCCGTGACGGGCTCATCGTCACACCCGGTGCGCCACCGCTGCCGTCACCCGGACGCAAGCGGGCGGAGCGCTTCTGCGTGTACAGCCGCGCGGGCCTCCCGTGCCCGCGCTGCGGCGGGAAGGTGACGGGGCAGTCGTTGGCGGCGCGCACGCTCTACTTCTGCGCGGCGTGCCAGGGCGTGGACCGCATGCATGGGCCGCGCCGGAAGTGGGCCGTGGCCCGCGCCCCCTGAGCCCCGGATCTCCAGGCTGCATCCCGCCCGACGCGCACCAAACCTGTCCGACAGTCGGACAGGTTTCCACTGTCCGGATGCAGCGGGGGGCCCCGGCCCCGGTCGTCCCAACTGGTCCGACAGTCGGACAGGTTCGTGGAGTGCGCCGCTGGCGGGGCGGCCCGACCGGACTCTCACCTTCTCATCCAGGGGGACGGAATCCGGGTCCGAAGGCTCAGGGCGTGGGCTGCGCGGCGAGCCGGGCGCGGAGGGCATCCGCGTGCTTCTGGTAGTGCGGCAGGTCCGGATCCTGATGCTCGCGTGCCAGCGCGACGGCGCGCTCACGGTGCGTCAGGGCCTCCGGGAGGCGCCCCGCTGCTTCCAGGGCATCCGCCAGGCTGTCGTGCGCGTTGCCGGAGTCGGGATGGAACGTGATGTTCCGCTCGAAGGCGGCGATTGCCTGGGGAAAGCGTTTTGCCTCCAGGTGGCGATAGCCCACCGAATTGAACAGGCGCTCCTGCGGCACCACCGGGTAGCCCACGCGCTTGGACAGTCCGGTGTAGTGCGCCTCCAGGCGCGCCAGGTCTCCCGTCAGCTGGAGCTTCTCGGGGACCTTCCAGCCGTTGAAGAGGAACCGCAGCCCTTCGTACGTCCCGATGTGCGGGAGGCTCGCGTGGTCGTCCTGGCCGGGCAGTTCGTCGTAGCGCCACGTGAGGTTCGCGGGCTTGCGATTGCGCAGTTCCCGGGTGAGCGTGCGCAGGTTGGCGACGTTGGGTGCCTCCTCTGCGTCCTCGTCCAGGTACAGCGCGCGGCCCGGTGCGACGAGGCGCGCGAGGGCTTCCGGCGCGGTGCGCACGAGCTCCGCGGAGTTCCAGTGCAACGACGGGCTGAGGGCCACGTAGGCGTTGAAGCTCTCCGGTTTGTGCGTGAGGACGTGCATCGCGAAGAGGCCGCCGTGGGAGTGCCCCACGAGGATCCGGTAGGGCTGCGTGCGGTAGCGCGCCTCCACCTGGGGGGCGAGTTCCTCGGTGAGGAAGCGCAGGAAGGTGTCCGCATGGCCCGCCGTGGGTGAGACCTGGGACAGCAGCCGGCCGTCGTCGACGCGCTCCGTTTTGGAGAAGGGTGGGGTGAGGTCCCGGGTGCGGTCCGTCGTGTTGAGGACCCCGACGACGATCATCTCCGGGATGTGTCGCGTCCGCGCCAGGAACTCCACCATGCCGGCGACGTGGACGAAGTGCGTCTCCGCGTCCAGCACGTAGAGCACCGGATAGCGCTCGGTGGGAGAGGCCTCGTAGCCGTCAGGCAAGTGGATCATCAGCGGCCGGTCCTCCCCCAACACCTTGGACATGACCGAGGTGCGGGTTCCGATGACGATGGGCGTGTCCCCAGCCGCGACAGCCACGCTCGCGTGAAGGACGGACAGCAGGGCGAAGCCCAACAACCCACGTCGGAACGACTGCGACAGGCGCATGCGAATCCCCCGGGAAAGCCCTCGACCGTAGCGAGTGGGTCGGCGGGTACAAGCGGACAGCCGGAGGCCCTGCTCCCCGCTGACGCTTGCCCATCCGGGGGCACCCTGGGGACGATGAGGGCATGACGACCGCCCTGTCCTATGCCCATGGCACCAGCACGACCCCGCTGCTGGGGGAGACCATTGGCCAGAACCTGCGCCGCACCGTCGAACGCTTCGGCGACCGCGAGGCGCTGGTGGTGGCCTCGCAGAACTACCGCGTCACCTGGCGGCAGTTCTGGGACGCGACGACGGCGGTGGCCAGGGGCCTGCTGGCGCTGGGCATCCAGAAGGGCGACCGGGTGGGGCTCTGGTCCCCCAACCGCTTCGAGTGGACCGTGTCGCAGTACGCGCTCGCGCGCACGGGCGCCATCCTCGTCAACCTCAACCCCGCCTACCGCACGTCGGAGCTGGAGTACGCGCTCAACCAGGCGGGCGTGAGCGTGTTGCTGCTGGCGAAGGGCTTCCGGCAGACGGACTACACGCGGATGCTGGCGGAGGTGCGGCCCCGGTGCGCGGGGCTGCGCGAGGCGCTGGTGCTGGACTCGGACTGGGACCGGCTGGTGAAGGGCGGGGCGAGCATCGGTGACGACGTGCTCGAGGCGCGCGAGCGGTCGCTCCAGTTCGACGACCCCATCAACATCCAGTACACGTCCGGCACCACGGGCTTCCCGAAGGGCGCGACGCTGTCGCACCACAACGTGCTCAACAACGGCTTCTTCGTGGGTGAGGTGCTGCGCTACGGGCCGGAGGACCGCGTGTGCATCCCGGTGCCCTTCTACCACTGCTTCGGCATGGTGATGGGCAACCTGGCCTGCACGTCTCACGGCTCGGCCATGGTGATTCCGGGCGAGGCGTTCGACCCGCTGGCGGTGCTCCAGACGGTGCAGGCCGAGCGCTGTACGTCCCTCTACGGCGTGCCCACCATGTTCATCGCGGAGCTGGACCACCCGCGCTTCGGCGAGTTCGACCTGCGCACGCTGCGCACCGGCATCATGGCGGGCTCGCCGTGCCCGGTGGAGGTGATGAAGCAGGTGCAGTCGCGCATGCACATGGAGGAGGTCACCATCTGCTACGGCATGACGGAGACGTCCCCCGTGTCCACGCAGAACCCCCTGGACGACACGCTGGAGAAGCGCGTGGCGACAGTGGGCCGCGTGCACCCGCACCTGGAGGTGAAGGTGGTGGACCCCGACTCGGGCGCGGTGGTGCCGCTGGGGCAGTCCGGGGAGCTGTGCACGCGTGGGTACAGCGTGATGCTCGGGTACTGGAACAACGCGGAGGCCACGGCGGCGGCCATCGACCGGGCCGGGTGGATGCACACCGGCGACCTGGCGACCATGGACGCGGAGGGCTACGTCAAGATCGTCGGCCGCATCAAGGACATGATCATCCGGGGCGGGGAGAACGTGTACCCGCGTGAGGTGGAGGAGTTCCTCCACACGCACCCGGAGGTCTCCGAGGCGCAGGTCATCGGCGTGCCCAGCGTGAGGTACGGCGAGGAGGTGATGGCGTGGGTGCGCCTGAAGTCCGGCGCCACGCTCACCCCGGAGGCGCTGACGGCCTTCTGCACGGGCCGTATCTCCACGTTCAAGATTCCCCGCCACTGGAAGTTCGTGGACAGCTTCCCGATGACGGTCACCGGCAAGGTGCAGAAGTTCCGCATGCGCGAGGCCTCCATCGCCGAGCTGGGGCTCGGCGACGTGGCCACCATCAAGACCGCCTGACGCGCGCCGGCTTCTTCTTCGCGGCGGCCTTCTTCGCCGCGGGTGCCTTCTTCGCCGCTGGAGCCTTCTTCACGGCGGGGGCCTTCTTCGCCGCCGGTGCCTTCTTCGCGGCCTTCTTCATCGCGGCGCGGTTGGACGCGTCCACGGCGCGGCGGGCCCAGGGCAGCAGCCGGCGGCCGTCGTCCTCCGCGTCGGCGGGGGGCGTCCAGTAGCTCATCGGCTGCTCCTTGCCGCGGCTCCGGTAGATGAAGGGCCGGCAGCCCTCGGCCTCGAAGTCGGCGCGGGTGACGTCGTCCGTCTTCAGGTAGAGCTGGCCCTGGATGATGAGGCCGAACATCCGGCCTCCGAAGTACAGGCCCCAGCCGCCGAACATCGAGCGGGCCTGCACCGCGCCGAGCGGCTCCAGCAACTCCAACGTGTACTCCACGAAGCTGTCCATGCGGGGCATGGGTTCCTCCTAATCCAGCGGCGGCTCGACTGTCAGCGGGCCACGTGCTGTTTCACGGAGTCCGTGATGGCGTCCTTGAGCACGCGCGCCGCGGCGGTGAGCGAGCCCTGCCCCCGATGCACGAGCGCCACCTGCCTGCGCGGACTGCCCCGGGCGAGCGCCACCACGTCGAAGCCGTGGGCGGGGGCGTCCTTCGCCATGAGCCGGGGCACGAGCGCCAGCCCCAGGCCGCGCTCCACCATGCGGCCCAGCGCCTCGGCGGTGTCCGTCTCCAGGGCCACCTTCGGCGTCACGCCGCGCGCCTCGCACGCCGCTTCCACCGCGCGCGTGCCCACCATGTTGGGGATGCGGACCCACGTCTCCTCGGTCAGCTCCTGGAGCGCCACGGGCCGTCCCAGCCGCGTCAGCCGGTGGCCCCGGGGAACCGCGAGCACCAGGGGCTCGTCCCACAGCAACTGCGTGACCAGGTCCACCCGGCGCACGGGCAGCGTGAGGATGGCCAGGTCGAGCGTGCCTCGGGCCACGCCTTCCTCCAGCACGGGGGCGTGGTCCTGGACCAGGCGGGGCCGCACCTCCGGGTGGGCGGGGACGAAGGCGGCCATCAGGTCCGGGGCGAGGAAGGCGCCCACGGTGGGCAGCACGCCCAGCACCACGGGGCCGCGAGGCGTGCCGGCCAGGCGCTCCAGCTCCGCGCGACCCGACGCCATGGCCTCCAGCGCGCGGGTGGCGTGCGGCAGGAAGCGCTCCCCCGCGTCGGTGAGGACGGCGCCGGAGGGCGTGCGCACCAGGAGGCGGGCGCCTACCTCTGCCTCCAGGGCCTGGAGCTGCCGGGACAGGCCGGACTGGGAGAGCCCCAGTCCGCGCGCGGCGGTGGAGACGCGCCCCTCGCGGGCGACCTGCAGGAAGGCTCGGAGCTGTTCGGAGGTCATGCGGGATGCGCAAGGAGCCTATGCCGAAGATGCGATTTCCGCATGTCCCGCAGGGGCGTAAGGAGGGGGAATGGATGGAAGCGGTGTGACGGCGGAAGCGGACAGCCGGATGCGGCCGGGCGGGGCGCGGCGGGTGGCCACGGGGGCGGTGCTGCTGGCCCTGGTGGTGAGCGCCTTCGAGGGCACGGTGGTGACGAGCGCCATGCCCACCATCACCCGGGAGCTGGGCGGGGACGCGCTCTACTCGTGGGTGTTCTCCGCGTTCCTCTTCGCGTCGACGGTGGGCGTGCTGGTGAGCGGGAAGCTGGCGGACCGGCTGGGGCGCAAGCCGGTTTTCTTCGCGGGGATGGGGCTGTTCCTGCTGGGGTCCGCGCTGTGCGGCCTGGCCACGTCGGTGCCGGCGCTGGTGGGCTTCCGGGTGATGCAGGGGCTGGGCGCGGGGGCGTTGCAGCCCACGACGCTGACCATCAGCGCGGACCTCTACACGCTGCGCGAGCGGGCGGCCATCCAGGGCCTCTTCACCGGCGCGTGGGGCGCGGCGAACGCGCTGGGGCCGCTGATTGGCGGCTGGCTGGTGATGCACGCGTCGTGGCGGTGGGTGTTCCTGGTGAACCTGCCGGTGGGCGTGCTGTCCGCGCTGCTGTTGCACCTGTCCTACCGGGACCCGCCCCGGCACGAGGGGACGACGCTGGAGCCCTGGGGGCCGGTGCTGGCGGGGAGCACGGTGGCGCTGCTGCTCTTCGCGCTGGAGCCGGGCGCGGCGCAGGCGCGAGAGCTGTGCGCGCTGGGGGCGTTGGTGGGGACGGCGCTGTTCGTGTGGCAGCAGGGGAGGACGTCCGCGCCGCTGTTGCCGGCGGTGCTGGTGCGGGACCGGACGGTGGTGAGCGGCATCGCGGGCGGGCTGTTCGCGGGCGCGCTGCTGTACACGATGTCGGCGTGGGTGCCGCTGTGGATGACGGAGCAGGGCGGGCATTCGCCCATCGGCGCGGGGCTGGCGCTGGTGCCGATGCTGCTGGGCTGGTCGGTGGGGTCCACGTTCGGGGTGAAGGTGCTGGTGCGGGGCGGGATGCGCGCGAGCGTGGGGCTGGGGTTCACGCTGGCGGCGACGGGCGCTGGGCTGTTGTCGGTGGCGGCGCTGCGGGGCTGGGGGATTCCGGCCACGTTCGCGGCGCTGGCGTTGGTGGGCATGGGCGTGGGACCGGCGGCGAGCAGCTCGCTCCTGGGGCCACAGTCGCGGGCGCCGTGGCGGTACCGGGGCATCGTGACGAGCACGCTCTATTCGATGCGGCTGTTGGGCGGCTCCCTGGCGGTGGCGGCGCTGTCGCTGGCGCGAGGGCACTTCGCCACCCAGTTCGCCATCGCCGCGGGGCTCACGGCGGTGGCCGCGCTAGGCATGGCGCTGGCGGCGCCGGGCCTGGAGGGCAACGTCCCGCGGGAGGGGTGATCAAACCCGTCCCAGCAGCTGCTTCACCGGGGCTCGCCCAGCTCTCGCAGGAAGAACCGGCGCACGTCGTCCTGGTAGTACCTGCCTTCGGGGCCGTGTCCCTCGCCGGGCATCAGCAACAGGTCGAATGGCTTGTTCGCCCGCACCAGCGCCTGGGCCATCCGCATCGTCGTGGACAGCGAGGCGTTCACGTCGCTCGTGCCGTGCATCAGCTTGAGCGCCCCCTGGAGCTTGTCCGCCAGGGCCTCGTTGGAGCCCGCCGCGTAGCCCTCGGGGTTCTCCGACAGCAGGCCCATGTTGGGCTCGTTGATGACGGCTTCTTCCGTCAGGGCCCCCGGCGCTCCCGCGTAGCCCGCCTTGAAGAACTCCGGCGCCGTCAGCATGCCCCGCAGCGCGAAGTAGCCTCCCCAGGAGTGGCCGTGGATGCCCACCCGCTCCAGGTCCATGTAGGGCCGGCTGGCGGCCACCTGCTTCAGCGCCGCGACGTGGTCCGGAATCTCCGTCTGGCCCACGCGGCCGTAGTTCACGTCCTGGAACGCCTTGCTCCGCCCCGGCGTCCCCCGTGCATCCAGCACCATCGTGATGAACCCGAGCTGTGCCAGCGAATGCGCGATGACGGACTCGTACGGGCCCACGTAGCTCCAGGGCACCACCGTGGTGAACGGCCCCGCGTAGATGACGTCGATGACCGGGTAGCGCTTCTTCGGGTCGAAGTTCCAGGGCTTGTACAGCACGCCGTACAGGGGCGTGACGCCGTCCGCGGCCTTGACCGTGATTCCCTCCGGCGGCGTGTAGTGCAGCTCCGCCAGGGCGCTCGTGTCCGCCTTCGCGAAGCGGAAGGACGCGCGACCGTCCGTGGACGCCACGTCCCAGACCCGGGGCTGCTCGCGCGTGGAGTGCCCATCCACGAAGGACCGCGTGGACGGTGACAGCACGGGCCGGTGCATGCCGGGCTCTGGCGACAGCCGCTTCAGCGCCCCGCCCGCGGTCAGCGCCCGATACACCAGCCGGTCATAGGGCGCCCCGGGTTCCGCGGAGGCGAGCACGAAGAAGACGTCCGACCTCGGCGCGATGCCCACCACCGCGTGGACCGGAAACGCGCCCCGGGTCAGCTGGCGCACGAGCCTGCCGGAATAGTCATACAGGTAGACGTGGCGCCAGCCATCGCGCTCGGACATCCAGAGGAAGTGCTGGTTGTCCGGCAGCGGCTTCACCTGCTGGGCCCAGCCGCCCGCCACGAAGTCCAGCGCCCCCACGAACGTGTCCTTGCGCTCCTCGCGCAGCACGCGGCGGCGCTTGCCCGTCGCCGGGTCCACCGCCACCAGGTCCAACCGCTTGCCATCCCGGGAGAGCTGGAGCACCAGCCCTTCACGGCCGTCCGGACGCCAACCCGCGAACCAGTCGTAGCTCTCCACGGCGTCACCCGGCGCGGGGGCCACCTGCCCCGTCTCCACCGTGACGAAGTGCAGCTCCGAGCGCATCAGCGGCGTGCCCGTCTTGGAGTAGGGGACCCACGTCACCTTCTCCACCGGGGTGGAGTAGTCCACCAGCGGCAGCCGGTGCATGCCCCGCATGTCGTCGCGCCAGACCGCCACGAACCGGCCCTGGGGGGACCACGCCGCTTCCGGCACCCGCCACGGCGAGTCCTCCGTGCCGGTGCGCTCCACGCGGGCGGCGCCCTTCGCGTCCACCACCGCGAACCCCGTGTCCCGCTGCACCGCGACCGCCCCACCGTCCGGCGACAGGACGTTGCCGGGCACGAGCGACAGCGCGACCGGATGCGTGGGCTCCACCGCCACGAGGCGCTTGCCCGTGAGGCCCAGCGAGAACGCCCGGCCCTGGATGGCGAAGACGAGGGCCTTCGCGTCGGGGGTGAGCGTGAAGGGCATGACTGGCGGCAACGTCACCGGCTTGCCGAGCAGCTGCGTGAGCTGGGAGCGCAGCGACTCCGCGTCCAGCAGGGGCTGCTGGGTGCGCCGCTGCGCATCCACCAGGACCCAGGTGTCCCGGTAGGGCTCGACCCTGGACCCGTACACGAACCGCTCGCCCTCGGGCAGCCACCGGGGCGGCGTCAGCGTGTCCCGGATGCGGTCCGGCCAGCGGAGCGAGGCTTGCGAGAAGTCGAGCCGCGCCTGGAGCGTGTCGCTGGCCTCCGCTCCCGCCGCCGGCATCCAGGGGACGGCGAGCCCCGCGA
The DNA here is from genome assembly GCF_036245865.1 of Corallococcus caeni. Lineage (NCBI taxonomy): Bacteria > Pseudomonadati > Myxococcota > Myxococcia > Myxococcales > Myxococcaceae > Corallococcus > Corallococcus caeni. The sequence continues at coordinate 365,284 of NZ_BTTW01000006.1, forward strand.
GGAGCAACGCGATGCGCGCACGCGACAGGAGTCCATCACGGTGGGGCAGGGGAGGCGTCATGGGCAGGCTCCAGGAAGCAGTGGATGGAAACGTCACGCCAGGCGGCGGGGGGCAGGGACGGAGAGGAGCTCCGCCAGCGTCTTCAGTCCCCGCTCCAGCTCCTCGCGGGAGCCGGCCGCGCCCAGTGACACGCGGAGCGCATTGGGCGCATGGCCCGGCCGGGCCGAGAACAGGTGCGCCGGGCCGAGCAGCACGTCGCGCGCGGCGGCTTCTTCGACCAGCCCCGTGGCGCGGCGATGCTCGGGAATGGGCATCCACAGGAAGTACGCGCTGGCGTGCGCGACGTAGGGATGGCCCTTCAGCACCTTCGCGGCCAGGGACTGGCGGGCCGTGGCTTCGGCCCGCCGCGCGTCGCGGAGGGACTCGGCGGTGCCGTCCGTCACCCATTGCGTGGCCAGCTCATGCAAGAGGGGCGACCCCGACCAGACCGTCGCCGCGGCGGCCTGCTCCAGCGCCAGCCGTGCATGGACCGGCGCCCGGATGTAGCCGACGCGCAGCGCGGGCAGCACGGCCTTGGACAGGCTCGCCAGGTGATACGTCCGCTCGGGAGCCAGGGCGGCCAGGGGCGCGGGCGCCTTCGCCACGAGCGGCGCCAGCGCGCCGTTTTCAATGACGGTGACGTCGAACTCGCGGCAGACCTCGACCAGCGCCTGCCGCCGCTTCAGCGGCATGACGGCCGTGGTCGGGTTGTGGTTCGTGGGCGTGCAGTAGAGCACCCGCGCCTTGGTCCTCCGGCAGGCCTCCGCGAGCGCCTCGGGCACCAGCCCCTCCGCGTCGAGCGCCACCGGGTGCGTGGGCAGCCGGAGAAGCTCCGCCGCGGCGAGGACCCCCGGATAGGTGACGTCCTCCACCAGCAAGCCACCCGGGTTCGCGAGCAGGGACAAGACCATCAAGGTCGCGTGCTGGGCCCCGCCGCAAACGAGGACCTCTTCGCTCGTGGCGGGGACCCCCGCGAGGTCCAACCAGCGAACCCCCGCCGCCCGCTGGGCGCCAGTGCCCGCATGTGCCTGATAGCCACTGAGCGCGCCCAGGTCCGCGCGCTCGCCCAGCCGCCGGAGCGCGGCGGCCAGCGCCAGATGTCCCACGTCCCCGGGGACGATGGGCACCGCCGTGGGCCCCAGGTCGATGCGGGTCCGGTCGAGCTGGGGCGAGTAGCGGTCTCCCTCCCGCAGGTCCCGCACGAACGTCCCGTTGCCCACCTGGCTCCAGATGAGTCCTCGCCGCTCCGCCTCCGCGTAGGCCCGGGTCACGGTCCCCAGCGAAGTCCCCAGCGTGCTCGCGAGCTCCCGATGCGTGGGCAGCCGGTCCCCCGCGCGCAGCTTCCCCGCGCTGATGTCCGCGGCCAGTGCATCCACGAGCGCCCCGTAGAGGGGGCCCTCGGAGCGTTTCAGGCGGGGCTTCCAATTGGAGCGGGACATAGCTCAGATTGTACCATGACAATCTGGAGCTTGTGCCAGGGCTCCCGTTCGCCGGCTTCCCGCCTGACGGCACTACACTTCCGTGAAGTGCATGCCGGTGGCGCCGGTGCGCTCCAGGGCCGTCTTCAGGTCCTCGGAGACGATGAGGGACAATTTCCAGCCCCAGGGACGGAAGATCTTCGCGTTCCCCACCTTCGATTTGTCGATGCGCATGATGTCGACAGAACGGTACTCACCCATTCGCTCAGGCTTGCCGTGCCTGGTCTCCCAGAATCGAACTCCCTCCGAAGCCTGCTCATCAATGCATCGGATGACGCGAGTGGTGACCAGGATGACGTATTGATCCGGGTGCTTGGAAATGGTGACCGGGATGAGTTGCACCTCGTCCGCCGCGTGCTCGAGCAGGGCGTTGGCGAGCTTGACGTGGATGACAGGGGTCATCCCGAAAGCAATCCACGAGAAATCCAGCGGCCTGCCTGGCTCGGCAATTGGAACGGTCAGTGGCCCTTGAAGCTGGACGGGAGTCCCACGGGTAAACATCCATGGGTCTTCCTCTTCCTGCCGGAGGTCATTCCAGGGAGGGTCGAGAACCCAGATGCCTTCCTGAACGTCCATGCCAAGGTCAAAGTAGCGGGCAGCCATGGATTACTAATGTCCTCGGTTCGCGGTCAGCAGCTTGTTGATGGGAGTCCCAGCAGTTGAAGCTTCTTTAGCCAGTTCCCGCAGCGCATCCGTGAGTGCTTCACGGCATTGCGTGACGGTGCGGCAGTCTCTTGTGAAGAGCGTCAGCCGCCGGAAAACCAAGTCATGATATTCCCTGGGATGAGGGCCTCGGTGCCCTTGGACCTCGACGATGTTCTCCGGGTCCTTCAGCTCCATCCCTGCCTTCTTGAAGATGCGCCGGAAGAGTGGGGTCCAAGGACCACCGTTGTTAGCCGACTTCTCATTCCGGATGGTGGCCAGATGGTGACGCTGGGGCTTCCCGGGCCGGGATGACATTGCGACCGCGTTGGGCGCGAGCGCGATGGTGAAGCCCTCGGCCGTCATGGCCACGGAGCGCACGCCTGCAAGCGCCACGTACTGGAGGCCTGCCTGTGTCTCCACCGCGACCGCGGCCTGCGCGGAGCCCGGCAGGGTCGGGGCCTTCATCGCGAGCCCCACCGTGTTGCCTATGGCCGCCGTGGCCAGCATCACGAAGACTCGCGCGGCGTTCTTGCCCAGCACCGCTCCGTAGGCCTCGCCCGCGTCACGCACCTGGAGGAACGTGGTGGCCTGGTCCACGTGGCGCACCAGCGTCACCCAGCCATCGAGGAGGGTCCACACGGTGTCCACGCCCAGGTAGGCAATGGCCGTGGCGGTGATGAGCGCGGCGAGCCCCTTGGACAAGGGCTCCGGCATGGCCCAGAGCAGCAGGTACATCGTCACGGTGGAGGTCATCGTGGCCATGACGGCCTGGGGACTCGCCATGCCCTCCAGGGCTTCGGCCGTCTCGCGCCAGACGGAGTCCATCGCGATGGCCATCGCCAGCGCATAGCGGCCATCACTGCCCAGCAGCGGGCCCTCGTCCAACAAGCGCAGGCAGTCCCCGGCCTGCTTGCGCTTCTGGCCGCACCACTGCTTGTAGCCGCGCGTCAGGTCGTCGGACGCGTCCAGAAGCCGCAGCTCCCGGGCCTCGTCCTCACCCAGCGGGACAATCCGCCGGGTGCGCTCCTGGAAGCCGAAGAGGCCGCTGCGCTCCGGCAGGCCGAACAGCTCCCGCGCTTGCCGCAGGGGATGGGCGAAGGGCCGCACGTCCCGCGCGAGCGTCCTCACGGCCACCTTGAACTCGTCCTCCTCCAGCCGGGCCTCGGAAGAGGACGCGTCCTCCCGGGGCGTGACGGCGACCCGCTCGCCGTCGTCCAGCTCCAGCCGCACGACCCGCGTCGTCGCGCAGCCCGACACGAGCAGTCCCAGCAGCAGTGCCCAGCCCAGCCGCTTCATGCCTGCCTCCCGAGCGCGCTTCAGTCCTCCGTCAGCAGGAGGCTCCAGAGCAGCACCTTCTTCTTGCCGGCGGGCCGGTGCAGGCAGCGGAGCGGGCCGTCCTGGGAGGCCACGAACACGATGGCGCCGGAGTGCTGGTTGGCGAAGACGGCCGCGGCGCGGTGGCGCGAGCCGTGCTGGCTGATGGGGTAGTGCGGCCCGGGCCTTCCCTGGAGCGTGCGCGCCTCGAAGACCTGCGGCGGACCGCTGCGCGGGATGGCGATCTGATACCCCGCGCAGAGCACCTCCAGCTCCGGCCCCAGCACCAACGCGTTGTCCACCGCGGTGAACTGCCCGATGCTCTCCACCAGCGCCTGGAAGTCGCTCTCCGTCGCCTTGTCGTCGTGCTCGGCGGCGGCCTTCTTCAGCTCCGGATCCTCTTCCTCGTCCGCCGCCTTGCCGGCCTCCGCCTGCCACGCGCCGTTGATGAGGTCCGCCCGCGCCTGCACGAAGCGCTGCAGCCGCTGACGCAGCAGCGAGCCCTGCTCCGGCGGCAACACGTACTTGCCGCGCGTGCGGAAGCGCTCCACGTCGTGCTGCTTGGGGAGCAGCGCGATGAGCCCTCCATGGTGCAGCCCGGCCATCTTCCGGATGAGCCCCTGCACCGCGTTGGACACGTACCACTCGCGGTTGCCGCCCATCAGCGGCTGCACCTTCGGCAGGGACTCCACCAGCGTGGCGCAGCTCTCCATCAGCGCCGAGCGCACCGCGCTGTCCTCGTGGAAGAGCAGGTCGTGCAGCGCCACGCGGCGCCCCGGCGGCACCGGCGCGCCCTGCTCGTAGCGGAACACCTCGCGCCCCTGCGTGCTCACCACCAGGTGGCCCGGCTCCGGCGCGTGGAGGATGAAGACGTCCTCCTCGCCCTCGGCGTGGAACTCCGTGTACTCCACCCGCCGCGCCAGCCCCTGGATGCGCAGCTTGCCCTCGCGCGGCCCCACCACCACCGCCGTGCGCGGCAGGTGCGCCGCGGGCGCCAGCTTCACCAGCGCCTCCACGCTGAAGTCGGTGATGCTCGACTTGGGCTCCAGGGGCAGCGTCTCCCACGCCTGCCGTTTGCCCTTCTGTCCGCCGACGTAGACCGTCTCGCGCACCGCCTGCAGGCCCTGCAACCCCTGCGCGTGGTAGGCGATGCGCACGCGCGTGGCCTCGCCTTCCTCCCGGCCCAGGCTCGCGAAGAACACCGTGTCCGCCAGGACGACCAGCAGCTTCAGCGTCGGCTCGGCCAGCGGTGTCTTCGCGAACTGGCGCAGCCAGCTGCGCAGGGCTTCTCCGGGATATTGCAGGCCGGGTTCATCCATCGGGCGGGCAGCATAATCACGGCCCAGGGCTTCCCGGAGGAAGTCACGCGCGCGCCGCGATGCGGCGTCCGGTTCCCACCGTGACCCCGGCCTGTAGCACCCGCCTACTCTTCGATGGGCGGCTGGAGCGTGCCGAACCGCTCCAGGCCCCGGTCCAGCGCGGAGCGCACCGCGTGAAGCAGGGCGCCATCCGACAGCCGGCGCACCAGGACGATGCCGGAGGCCACGTAGGACGGCGCACTGCCCAGCCGCGCCTCCAGCGCGTCCAGGGTCATCACGGTGAGGACGAAGCTGCGCCCGTCGCGCAGCCGCACCACCAGGTCCCGGGAGCCCTCGAAGTGCAGCGCCGGAGGCTCCGCGATGAGCAGGGAGGCGATCCGCTCATCCTCGGTGTCGATGGACCGCATGCCTGGGCGTTCGCGCGTCGAGCGTCGCATGGCGGGGACGATGGCGACCCCCACCCGCGCCTACAACCCGTGCCGCCGGGAGGGGCGCGCCGTCCGACAGCCCCTGTCCCCGGGGGACGGGGTTGGCGAGCGAGGAAGGGAGCGACACGCCGGACAAGACGAACGCCCCGGACCGGGTGTATGGCCCAGGCCGCCCATGCCCGCCGAGCCGTCCACCCTGTCCACCTGGGGCCTCCCCGGGATGTTCTTCGTCGCCATGCTGGCGGGCTCCGTGGTGCCGGTGCCCTCCGAGGCGATGCTCGCCGCCCTCATCTACAACGGCACACCGCCGGTGATGGCCACCGTGGTGGCCACCGTGGGCAACGTGCTGGGGGCGGTGACGCTCTACATCCTGGGCCAGTGGGTGTCGCGCGGCGGTGGCGGGGCCCTGGGCCGCTGGGTGGCGCGCCGCCGGGAGAAGGAGGGCCCCCGCATGGCCCGGGTCGAGGCGAACCTGCGCACCTGGGGCGCTCCCGCCCTGCTCATGGCGTGGCTGCCCATCCTGGGGGACGCGTTCGTGCTCGCGGGCGGCTTCGTGGGCGTGCGCCCCTTGCCCTTCGTCGTCTTCGTCACCCTGGGCAAAGGCCTGCGCTACGCCTTCGTCGCGCTGTCCACCGCGGCCGCGATGTAACAATGCGTAACATTGCGCGTCCCCGCCGGGGGGGATGCGCCGCTCACGCAACGTTTCAAGGAATGTGACGGATAAACGGCGGTGGCGTCGTGTACGCGGAATACTGCGTCCGCGGCGCTGCCGTGACGTCCTTGAACCTCTATGGCTCCCGGGTTCTCCGGGAGCAGGGTGAAACATCGTGAGCCTGAAACAAGACCTCTTCCGGCGGCCTGCCGCCTCCTGGCGTACGTGGTCCTTCACGCTGGTGTGCGCGGCGCTCAGCGCGTGCGGTGGCGCCGTGGAGGCAGACGCGGAGGCGACGGCGCCGCAGCTCGTCGCGCGCGAGGACTCGCTGGCGAACGTGCGGCTGCGCCTGATGGCGGCGAACATCAGCAGCGGCACGGGGCAGGACTACAACCCGGGCCACGGCATCCGCATCTTCCAGGGCACCGACGCCGACGTCGTGATGATTCAAGAGTTCAACTACGGGACGGACTCCGCGGCGGACATCCGCAGCTTCGTGGACACCGCCTTCGGCACGGGCTTCTCGTACTACCGAGAGGGCGGCGCGCAGATTCCCAACGGCATCATCAGCCGCTACCCCATCATCGCGGCCGGTGAGTGGGACGACACGCAGGTGTCCAACCGCGACTTCGCGTGGGCGCGCATCGACATCCCGGGGCCCAAGGACCTGTGGGCCATCAGCGTGCACCTGCTGACGACCAGCTCCAGCATCCGCAACACGGAGGCCACCAACCTGGTGAAGTTCATCAACGCCAACGTGCCCGCCAGCGACTACCTGGTGATTGGCGGCGACTTCAACACCGGCAGCCGGAGCGAGGCCACCTTCAGCACCTTCTCCAGCGTGGTGTCCACGGCGTCGCCGTACCCGGCGGACCGCAACGGCAACACCAACACCAACGCGAGCCGCGGCTCGCCGTACGACCACGTGCTGGTGGACAGCGACCTGCGCGCCTACCAGACGGCGGTCGTCATCGGCTCCAGCAGCTTCGCCGGCGGCCTGGTGGCGGACACGCGCGTGTACTCGCCCATCTCCGAAATCTCCCCGGCGCTGTCGGGCGATAGCGGCGCGTCCGGCATGCAGCACATGGGCGTCATCAAGGACTTCCTCATCCCGGGGGACGGCACCACGGCCTCGTCCGTGACGGTGCTGTCGCCCAACGGCGGTGAGAGCTGGGTGGGCGGCTCTTCGCACACCATCACCTGGTCCTCGTCCGGCGTCACCAACGTGAAGGTGGAGTACTCGCTGGACGGCTCCGCCTGGACGACGCTGACCTCCAGCACGGGCGCGTCCGGCGGCAGCGTGGCGTGGACGGTGCCCGGCACCGCGAGCACCAACGCGTGGGTGCGGGTGAGCGACGCGAGCAACACCGCCGTCAGCGACCTGTCCAACGCGGCCTTCGCCATCACCACGGGCGGCTCTGGCGGCACGGGCAACGTGTTCATCAACGAGGTGCTGCTCAACGAGCCCGGCTCGGACGTGAACGGCGAGTTCGTGGAGCTGGTCAACAGCGGCACCGCGGCGGTGGACCTGAGCGGCTGGACGGTGTCTGACAGCACGGGCGTGCGCCACACCTTCGCCAGCGGCACGTCCGTGGCGGCGGGCAAGGCGGTGGTGGTGTTTGGCGGCGCGTCCGGCATCCCGTCCGGCACGACGGGCGCGGTGGCCGCGTCCACGGGCACGCTGGGCCTGGGCAACAGCGGTGACACCGTCACGCTGAAGAACAGCGCGGGCACGGCGGTGGACACGGCGACCTTCGCCTCGTCGCTCGCGGGCACGGACGGCGTGTCCGCCAACCGCAGCCCGGACGCGTCCTCCACGGGCAGCTTCGTGCTGCACACCAGCGTGTCCAGCCTGGGCAGCTCGCCCGGCAAGCGCGCCAGCGGCACCGCGTTCTAGCGTTGAACACCGCTCCTCCGGACCTCGCTGGTCCGGAGGAGTGAAACGGCGACGGGCCGTCCCGGCGAAGGCGCCGGAGCGGCCCGCGACCTGTCCGACCGTCGGACTAGTTCCGCGACGCCTCGCGCAGCCGGGGCGGCACGTGGGGCCCGAAGACGGGCGGCTCCTCGGACAGCACGACCTTGGGGGCGCGCTTCAGCGGCGCGAGGCCCATCCAGCGGTTGAGGGTGGCCTTCGCCGCCGCCTGTTGGTCCGCCGGGAGCTGGCTGATGCGCGAGGTGTGGTTTCCGCCCGCCACCGAGTACAGGTAGGAGTCCTGCGCGTTGCCCAGCACGTAGGCCGCCGCCGTCCAGGGGTCGTGGCTGCCGTAGATGAACATCAGGCGCTGGCCGTGGTTGGACACCCAGTCCTGCACGTCCGGCATGGCCTGCGGACGGAACACGTACGGGATGCCGGGCGGCGAGTACACCTCGCCGGTGTCGGTGTCCGGGAAGTGGATGAGCGAGCCCAGGTGCTTGTCGTACGGCTGGGGCCAGCCCAGCTCCACCGCGGCCTGGTAGTAGTACGCGGCGTAGTTCCGGAGGCCCTCGTCCGCGAAGGAGCTCATGCCGACCTGCTGGTCCATCGCGTCGAACAGCTCCTGGTCCGTCGCGGTGGTGTCGGGGATGTTCTGGGCGCAGCGCGAGGCTGCGTCGTACTGCCAGAAGGCGAAGTAGGTCTCGATGGCGCCGTGCTCCAGCGCCAGCTCGTAGCCCAGCTGCGAGTACGTCAGCTGAGGCTCCTGCGCCTGCGCATAGGACTTCAGGAGCGTGAGCATGTTCTCCCGGCGTGAGAGCACCTCGCGCTGGAAGGCCCACAGCCGCTCGCGGCAGGCGAGCTGCGCATCCCCGCCCACGCTGTCCTGGAACGTCACGAAGCGCTCGTCGTTGCGCTTCGCGATGGGCGCCACGTAGGCCACGGTGGCGTCCACGTCGTCCGGGTAGAAGCGGCGGAAGAACACCACCGTCTCGCCGCCCTTGCTGCCGCCCGTGGACACCCACTTTCCGGTGTAGAGGGGCTTGAGCGCCTGGGTGAGGCGGTGGAAGTCATCCGCGGACTGGCGGATGGTGAGGTGGCTCCAGTCCGCGGGTGACGGGATGCTGGGTGGGAAGAAGCGGTGCTCCACCGCGAGCTGGTTCGCGGACAGCAGCTGCGTGGGCTCCGAGCGGCCGGTGCCCGTGGACACGTTGTAGCCGCTGGTGGAGAGCACCATCGGGCTGGTGTCCGCCTTGTGCAGCAGCGTCGCGCGCTGCTCGAAGCGCTGGCACTCCGGGTGGGCGTGGTCCGACGGCTGGTTGTACCTCAGGAGGAAGAGCCGGTAGCCCGCGGGCACGTTCACCCCGTTGGGGTTCTCCTGCACCGTGAGGCCCGGGACGGCGCGCAGCCGGACGAGGACGTCCAGGGACGTGTCCTGGAGGACGCCCAGGTCCGGGGGCGTGTCGACCCAGCCGCTTGGAGTGCACGCCACGCCACCGTCGGTGCCCGCGTCGGCGTCCGTGCCCGCGTCCTCGCCCGTACCGGCGTCGGTGCCCGCGTCCTCGCCCGTACCGGCGTCCACGAGCTGGGTGCCTCCGTCGGGGCCCGGATCATCCGGGTCGTCATCACGACAGGCGACCGGACCGCAGAGAAAGGCGAGCAGTGGGACGAGCAGCGCCCAACGGCCAAGGCGTGCCGTTTGGGAGGGATGGGAGAACAGGAGGGGCTTCATCGGTCCGCGTTCCTCGGCATCCGTCGCTCACCAGGGCTGTCCCGGCGAGTGACGGAGCTCTTCGCGCGGATTCCACCCTCAAGGTCTGATCATGTTCAAGGGGGCCGTCCCGGTGAGGTCCTCCACGCTGTCATGGAGGAGCTGCCCGATGTAGTTGAAGTTGTGCGCCCAGGCGCCCGGGTCCTTCTTGCTCAGCTGGTAGTTGTGGGCGGCCTTCACGAGCGCCGGCGTGAACGGCGCGAACGCGTTGGCGGAGACGGACTCGGTGGCGGCGCAGGTGCCGTCCTTGTCCGTGTCCTTGAAGAAGTACGGATTGACGTCGCCGTTGTAGCAGAGGCCATTGTTTGTCACCCCGCGCATGGCGGTCATCAGGCGGGCGGCCATTCCCTCCACCTCCGCCGCCAGGGACTCCGCCGTGTTCCCGTCGCCGTCGTAGTCCAACAGGTGGACGACCCGGAGCTGCGCGGCCTCGGTCTGGTCCGCGTGGCACGTCCTGCAGCGCTCGCCCCACACGTCCTGGATGCGGAAGGTGTGGTTGCTCTTGCCGGGGACGTGGCAGCTGGTGCACTGCACCCCGCCCATGTGCGTGAGCCGGCCGGCGTAGGTCTTGTTGGGGTACTCGTAGCCAATCCGGACCTGCGTTCCTTCACGCGTCCCCGCGGCGGGCAGGTAGTGCACGTTCTGGAAGCGCGGCGTGCCCCCGGCCGCCAGGGCCGTGTCGATGGTGGCCTTGGACGCACGGCCGATGTGGCAGTTGGCGCAGAGGTTGTCCTGGCCTGGCAGGTTCACCGTCTTGCCGTCCGGCAGCCACGTCTGCGCGGGGACGAAGACGTCGTAATCCGGCTCGAAGTTCTCGTGGCAGGTGGAGCACTCCAGGCCGTTGGCTGTCTCCGGCACCTGTTGCCCGACCCCGTACTGGACGAAGAAGCGGTAGCCCTGCGCGCCGCTGTGGCAGCGCGAGCAGCTGGCCTGGACGCTCTCGCTGGAGTCCCAGTTGCGCGCCGCCTTGCTGGCGCCGTTGAAGTGGCCCGGGTCGTTGCGCACCAGCAGGGACGTGTCGAAGGGGATGCTCAATCCCTTGTTCATCGCCTGGGTCGAGTCATGCAGCAGCTGGATGACGTACTTCGCGTTGTGCGCGAACGCGCCCGGATCCACCCGGGACAGCTGGTAGTTGTAGGCCGCCTTCTGCAGGCGCGGGGTCCAGCTGGCGTAGGCGTTGGTGGCGGTGGACTCCGCGGGCGCGCAGGTCCCGTCCCCGTCGGTGTCCTTGAACCAGTAGGGGTGGGTGTTGCCGTAGCAGAGGGGCTGGGCCCGCTCCTTGCCGTAGCGCTGGATGGCGGCGAGCAGCCGGTCCCGCAGGCCCTGAATCTCGTAGTAGATGCCCTCGGTGCGGTTCTTGTCCCCGTCGTAGTCCTGGTTGCGCGAGGCGATCTGCCGGATGTCCCAGGCCTTGGTGACGTCCGTCACCCCGGGGTGGCAGGTGGCGCAGGCCTCCCATCTCACGCGCGTGCTGTGCGGCTCATGGCACTCGTTGCACTTGTCGAAGCCGGGCACGTGGCGGAAGCGCGAGTCGTAGGTCTGATCCGCGTACTGGTAGCCGCCCGCGGCCTGGCTGGCGAAGAGCGTCGCGCCCGCGGGGTAGTAGTGGATGTTGGTGAAGCCCAGGGCAGGGGAGGTCGTGTCCTCGCCCACCACGCCCGCGTCCGCGACCTGCGCGTCGATGTCCTTTCCCGAAGCGCGTCCCTGGTGGCACACCACGCACCGCGCCTCCGGGCCCAGGCCGGCGACCTGCTTGCCCGAGGGGAAGGTGACGGAGGTCAGGCTGGCGGCGGCGCTGTCGTGGCACGTCTCGCAGCGGACCACTGACTGCGTCGGGGCGGGGGCATCCACCTTGCCGGGGTTGGAGCCGTCGCCGCCCAGGAAGTCGATGTAGCCCTCGGAGCTGTGGCACCGCGCGCAGCTGGTGGGGACGAGGCCGTCCTTGTTCCAGTGGGAGAAGGCCTCGGCGGTGGTGTCCGCGTGCGGCGAGCCCGACCACGCGAGGAAGTACGGCACCTGGTTGGGGTCCACGCCGCCGTCGCTCGTGAGGACGCCCATCACCACCACCACGTGGCGCGCTTCCAGCCGGGAGTTCGCGCCGGTGACCTTGATCGCGGTCTCCCCCGCGCCCACGCCGGTCACCTGTCCGGTGTCGTCCACGGTCGCGATGGCCGGGTCCTCACTCGTCCAGTGATAGCCGTCGTCGGTGGCCTCGCGCGTGGTGGCGGTGAGCTGGAGCGTCTGGCCCACGAGCACCGAGTGCGGACCGTCGGTGACGATCTCCGGGTGGGGTGTCTCCAGCCTGGCGCAGGCACCCAGCGCCAGGGTCAGCAGCAGCGGTCCGACCACGAGCAGCGGGGCGTGTTTCATCGGGGCCTTCCCGGCAATGAATGAGGTCATGGTTGAGCGCCTCCGGAGATCCACGACAGGAGGGTCTGGTACTCCGGGGTGTCCGCCCCGTAGATGGCCCCGCCGCCGTGGCCCGCGCCGGAGGCCTTGCGCAGCAGCCGGCTGGCGGAGGGATTGGAGCTGTCCGTCAAGGAGCTCGCCGCCGCGTAATCCGCCTCGGCGTCGCCCGTCAGCAGGAAGGAAGTGGAGCCCGCGGCCCCTCCGCCGCGATGGCAGCCCTGACAGCCGCTGGTGAGGAGCGGATGTACGTCGGCCTCGAAGGAGAGGGCGTTGCCGCCATCCCCGCCGCCGCCATCGACGGGGGGGACACCGGCGTCGGCGGCGGCCGGGCCCCGCTCGAAGTCCGCGCAGCCCACGAGCAGCGCGACCGCCGCCGTGAGGACCGCAGCCAGGGGCTGGATGCGGGAATCAGAACTCATACGCCACCACCAGCCGGGTGAAGTCGTCCGGCGTCTCGTCTGTCTTCTCCAGGTTCCAGAACTGGAAGAGGCCCGCGCTCAGGCCGCGCCACCGGACCATCACGCCCACGTTGTGACTGGAGCCGTCCTCCCGGGTGAGCGCGTTCGAGTCCAGGATGAGGCCTCGCCGGTTTCCGAAGGTGCGCAGCCCCTGCCGGTACTGGAGGTAGAGCCAGTCCGTGGGGTGGTAGCGCAGCTGGAGGTAGCTGGCGAAGTGGTAGTAATCCGCGCCCGGCCCGCCGTAGCCCTCCGCCTCGCCTCCGGAGACATCCGCGCGCAGCAGCCCGGCGCCCAGGGAGAAGTGCTCCAGCACCGGGAGGCCGCGCGGACGCCACACCGCCACGTCCAGCGCCTGGAGGAACAGGCGGCGCCCGAACCCCAGGGAGTTGAAGTACGGCGAGTACCAGAGGTTGATGGGGCCCCACGCCGCGCCCAGTCGCGCCCCGACGCCCAGGCGGGTGTCCTCCAGCGGTGCCAGGTCCGACTGGAGGTTGAGCACCGCGTCCGCGCGCTTCAGCCGGTAGCCGGAGATGACGTAGGCGTCACCGGAGAGGGCCAGGGGCCCCAGGCGGCGCTCCACGTTCACCGTGAGGCCTTCCCGCGCGAACACGACGGGGAGCACCCGCTGGTCGAAGCCGGCGAGCCCGCCGTAGCTGTGGTGGAAGAGCGGATCCCCGCCGAAGGGCACCAGCACCTTGCCGCCCTTGGCGAACACCTTCACCGGCCAGGACGGCCCGCTGATGTGGAAGCCCACTTCCCAGAACTGCAGCGACAGGACCTCCAGGGAGAGGGTCACCGGATCTTCCGCGGACTGCCGCGTGAGGAAGAGGAAGTGGTGGTAGCTGCGCAGCGCGCTCTCCCCCTCTGACTTGAAGGGGTGGTCGTTGTAGTTGACGCGCTCGTAGTTGAGGTCGAAGCGGCCGTTCAGGCTCAGCGAGCCGAGCCCCGGGAAGGTCCCCAGCGGCACTCCGGCGTGCGGGCCGCCCGGGCCGTGCGGGGCCGCGGCGGGAGGGGCCGGCGTCGCCACGGCGGGGACGGGCGCGGCGGGGACGGGCGGGGCCGTGGCCACGGCAGTGTTCTCGGCGGTGGGCGGGGGCGTGCCTGTCGCGCCCGCGTCAATCCATTGGGCCAGGAGCGCCAGCTGCGCGCTCCCCGGTGCCCACACCTCTCCTCCAGGATGCGCCTCGCCCCGCGCACGCTGGTAGAGGAGGCTGTTCGCGGCCGCTCCGGGCACCACCAGCGGCGTCACCGACCGCAGGTGCTGTTCCGGATCCGGGTGCGTCACGTAGCGGCTGGCGGCGGCCATCCCGTCGGAGGCATGACAGCTGGAGCAGTCCGCCAGCAGCGCTTCGTGGACGCCAGGAGCGAAGCGCGGCGCGGCCGAGGCGTCATCGGAGGATGCCGTGGGCTGCGGACCTGCGCTTGCGGATGACGGCGCGGAAGGGACCGGGGACGCGGCCACGCCAGACGCGGTGGCGGCCGGACTGGGAGCGGAGGGCGCGGAGGTGCCGACGTGGGCAGGCCGGGAAGCGCCAGGGACGGTCGCGGCCATTGCCGGCGCGCTGCGAGCCTTGCCGGGCGGGGCGCCGCCTTCAATCCACCGCAGGAGCGTGGCGTACTCCGCCGACTCCACGGCGAGGACCTTCTTGCCTCCGTGGAGCGTGGTGCCGGTGCCCTTCTTGAGCAGCGGGCTCTGGGCCGCAGTGGCGGGCTGCACGAAGCGCAGGGTGGCCTCGTAGTCCGCCGGCTCGCCCCGGAGCACCCAGCGGGACCGGGACGCCATTCCCTCCGGGCCGTGGCAGTTCCCGCACGCCTTCTCCAGGATGGGCCGGGCGTCCTCCGCGAAGCCCGGCACGCGCGGCCGGGACGCGACAGCGGGAGTACGGGCCGGTGGCGCGGCGGGAGTCCGGGTGGCTTCCGTGGGGGACGGCGTTCCCGGGGCGGCGACGCCCACGTCGGGCACCTGCTGCGCGGGGGGCGGCTTGATTCCCAGCCGCTCCTGGAGCCGTCGCCGCTGCTCCTCCTGCGACTGCGCCCGCGTGGGACCAGGCGCGGACAGCACCAGCGCACAGGCGAGCAGCGTCCAGGTGCCCGGGTCAGTGACGCGCATGGCACGCCTCGCAGTTCATGGAGCCCTGGGCCTTCGCGGCACGACCGTCATGGCAGCGTCCGCAGTAGCGCCCCTCCCGCATGTCCTGGTGGGTGAAGCCCAGCCGGGCCTGCGGGAACGTGCCGGGGTGGCAGCTGTAGCAGTGAAGGGAGCTGTGTCCCCAGTGGGAGAACAGCGCCGGAGCCGGCGCGGCGCGCTCCTTGAGCGGAGGCAGCCGGACGTCCTGCGGCGAGTTCACGGCGAAGATGGGGGTCGTGAGCAGGAGGAGGGCGACGAGCCCCACCCGCCACGGTCCTCCACGAATGAGCGCGGACGTGGAGGACCTCATAGGGCCTTCTGCTCCTTCAGGATCCGCCAGACCGTGATGGCGTAGAGCAGGATGCCCAGCAGGACCAGGGGCACGCCCACCGCGGTGGACACCACGAAGGCCAGCGGCGACCAGGCGAAGCGTGCGAACAGCTGGACGAGCAGCCCCGCCAGGACGAAGAGGGCCGCCACCCGGATGCGCTTCTCGTGACTCATGGACGCTGTCGCTCCGGCAGCCAGAAGTTCTGGGCCTTCACGCCCTCCAGGTCATGCGCGACGTCGTGGCAGGTCAGGCACGAGCGTGCCCCGCTCCGCAGCTCCGCCTGGAGCTCCCGGTGCGGCCCGCCCTCCAGGTACCCGCGCGCATCGTTGTGGCAGTGGAGACAGTTGTAATTGGGATACGGCTGATAGAGCCGGGGCTCCGGGGGGACGGTCCCGAAGTAATGGACCCAGACGTGCCGCAGGCCGTTGAGCTTGGCCTTCGCGTCCCCGAAGAGCGCGTAGTCCGTGTGGCAGGAGAAGCAGGTGGAGTCACGGCTGATGAGGCGCTTCTGGTAGTGGACCGCGGCCAGGGCGTTGGGGTTGTCCACGAACAGGCTCTGCCCGTAGCGCTCCATCTCGTGACAGCCCATGCAGAACTGCGTCTCGCTCGACTCGTGCACGCCCACCGCGACCCCGGCCCCGCTGACGGCCAGCGGCAGCAGGGCCAGCCCTCCGAGCAGCACCAGGCGTCCCAGCCCGTGCGCGGTGAGATAGCCCGCGGCGTAGGCAATCATCGCCACCATCACCGCCACCGCGCCGAGCAGCACCATCATGAGAGTCGCCAGTGCAGCCTCCATTTCATCAAAGGGGTCAGTGAAGACAGGGACGCCGTCGTCGGCCGGGCCTACTCCGCGCGAGCGTGGGGAGGAGGCAGGGGGATGGGCTCCACCGCCGCCGTTTGCCCATCCACGCGCAGGTCCAGCAGGGAGTGGCCCTCCGGCGACGCGAAGCGCAGCCACCATGAGGCCGCCCCCTGCTTCGCCATCACCAGCTCCAGCGCCGGGCCCTGATTGCGCGCGTACGCGGCCCCCAGCCTCACGGCCTCCTCGTAGCCCACGGTGAGCGCCACCGAGGTGGACGGAGGCGGCAGGGGCGCGGAGCGCTCCGCTCGGGTCTCGCGCGTGGAGCCCGCGCAGCCCGCGACGAGGAGCGCGGCGAGCAGGACTCCGCGAAGCGCGGGACGGGAGGACGAGGGCGACATGGGGGATGGCTCCAGCGAGCGGGAGGGGACTGTCTGACGGACTCCCGACACTTCAAGCTTCATGCCGCCGCCGGGCCCCCTCTGCCTCCCCTCGCTCCCCACGGGCCGGGCAAGGCCGCGTCCGGTGGCGCGAGCCCGGGCGCAATTGTTGCGCGAGCGCTCCGGGCCCCGCGCATTTCCTGCCGGCCCGGTGGTCGCGAGGCGCCCTCGAGGCCTGCCGGGCCCCGTCCGCCCCGCGTGCGTGCTCTGTCCGGCCGCGACGGGGGCGGCGGCGCGCGGCTTGAGTCCACCCCGCGCGCGCGGTAGCCACGTCCTGTCTCGTCTCCTCGGAGCCCTCATGAAGCCCCTGCTGCTGGCCGCCGTCCTCGCCGCCGCGCCCGCCACCCCGCCAAAGTCCCTGGCGCCCGACGCCGGGCCCGCGCAGGCCGCGCAGCCCACCCTCACCGTGCCCGGGGGGAAGTTCCTCCGCGCCCGCTCCGGCAACACCGCCGTCGCCCAGATGTTCGCGCCAGGCATCGCGGAGCTGTCCCTGGCGGAGAAGCGCGTGGCGTGGTCCCTCACGCTCGCGGCGCACGCGGGCGAGGACATCGCGTTGGATCAGCTCGGCTGGAAGCTGGTGCCGGCGAAGCAGCTGCTGGAGGGCGTGTGGCTCTTCGGCCGGGACGCGCAGAGCGCCGCGTCCGGCTTCGACGCGAAGCTGGCGGACTACCTGCTGCGCTTCTACGGGCACGGCGGCAACCACGACAGCACCACCGGCCAGAAGTTCGTCCCGGGCTTCACCGCGGAGCAGCTGGCCGCGGGCGCCTCGCGCGCCCTCAAGGCCGGCGCGCCCTGGACGGTGAAGGACGACGCCGCGCTCCAGGCCTGGCTCCAGGACCTGAAGCCCACCCTCTTCGACGCGGCCTTCGAGCCGCAGCTCACCTCCAAGGCCCCGCCGCCGGGACAGGACCTCCTCACCGCGTCCTCCAACACCGCCTATGGCCCCGGCGTGACGGAGAAGGACCTGGTGGGCTTCAAGGAGAAGTACCCGCTCAACTCGCGCGTGGTGAAGCAGGACGGCAAGCTCACGGAGCAAGTGTTCCGCGCGGGCACACCGGACGGCAAGGTGAAGCCGGGCCTGTACGCGAAGGAGCTCTCGCGCGTCATCGCGCACCTCCAGGAGGCGATGAAGTCCGCGGAGCCCGCGCAGAAGGCCGCGCTGGGCAAGCTGGTGCGCTACTTCCAGACGGGCAGCCCCCAGGACTGGGACGCGTACAACATCGCGTGGCTCAAGGTGGATCCGAAGGTGGACGCCAACCTGGGCTTCATCGAAACGTACGTCGACCCGCGCGGCCACAAGGGCCAGTGGGAGGCGCTGGTCAACTACCGTGACACGCAGGAGAACCAGATCATGGTGCTCATGGGCCAGAAGGCCCAGTACTTCGAGGACCGGCTGCCCTGGCCCCAGAAGTACCGCCGCAAGAAGGTCGCGCTGCCCGTCGCCAAGGCCATCAACCTCATCACGTCCAACCCGGAGCCGCCCGCGGGCATCAACCTGCCCAACGAGCAGCACATCCGGGAGAAGTACGGCAGCAAGAGCGTGATGATCACCAACGTCATGGACGCGGCCTCCGCGGTGACGCGGCTGCCCCTGGCGCTGGAGTTCTCCCGCACGGCGGAGGACCGCGAAGAGGCCCGGAAGTACTCCGTCACCGCGCGCAAGTGGCTGGTGGCCTTCCATGAGGTGCTGGGCCACGCCTCTGGCCAGGTGGACGCGAAGCTGAAGGGCCAGTCCCCGTCCGTCTTCCTCAAGGAGTACGACAACACGCTGGAAGAGGCGCGCGCGGACCTGGTCGCGCTGTGGCACGCGTTCGACCCGGCGCTCGCGCAGCTGTCGCCGGACCATGACGCCATCGCGCGGCAGATGTACCGCGACTTCCTGGTGGAGGGGCTCACCAACCTGCGCCGCGTGGAGGAGGGCAACGCCTTCGAGGAGGACCACCAGCGCGGCCACCACATGACGGTGACGCTCCTGGAGGAGAAGGGCGCCGTGAAGCAGGTGACGCAGGACGGCCGCACGTACCTGGTGATTCCGGACTACGCGAAGATGCGCGAGGCGGTGGGCGAGCTGCTCTCCCAGCTCATGGTCATCAAGGCCACCGGCGACTACGAGGGCATCCGCGCGCTGGTGCAGGAGAAGGGCATCCACTTCGACCCGAAGCTGCGCGACGAGGTCGCCCGCCGGGTGAAGGCCGTGGACGTGCCCACGGTGCTGCTGCTCAACTCGCCGCGCGTGGTGCCGGTGCTGGACGCGAAGGGGGAGCTGGTGGACCTGAAGGAGGACACCACCCAGGCCTTCGTGGACCAGCACCTGGAGCGCAGCCTGCTGGGCCGGCTGTCTCCCTCCGAGGCCCGCCGCGTCGCCGCGAAGGTGGCGGCCTCTCCGGACGCCGTGCGCGAGGCGTTCCGGGAGCTGGGGCCCGAAACGGCTCCGGCGCCGTCCCCCATGAAGGGAGCGGCGCCGGTGAAGGCCAGGCCCTGACGAAGAAGCAGGGCCGTCAGTGGTTGGACGGCGCGTCGTCTTCCGTCAGGGGCGCGCCGGCCTCATTGGTGAGCACGACGCGCGAGTTTCCCGGCTGCACCGGTCCGCCCGGGGTGGCCGGGTCACCCAGCCGGGAATTGGGGCGGCCGTAGTCGCGCTCGTAGATGCGCACCACGGAGAGGAAGAAGGCGACGATGAGGGGCCCCAGCAGGAGGCCCACCGTGCCGAACGCCGCGAGGCCGCCGAGCAGCGCGAAGAAGATGATGGCGCCGTGCTGGTTCATGCCCTTCTTGGCGAGCAGCGGCTTGACGACGTTGTCCACGAGCCCCACCACGACGACGCCCCAGATGGCCAGGAAGAGCGCGGCCCACGGGTGGCCGCTGAGGAACATCAGGCCCGCGGCGAAGAGCACCACCACCGCGGCGCCCACGGCGGGGATGAGGGCGAGGAAGAACGTCAGGCCCGCGAAGAACAGCGGCGCGGGCACCCCCACGATGAGGAAGCCGATGAGCGCGGCCACGGCCTGGACGCCCGCGGTGGCCACCGTGGAGACGAGCACCGACACGGACGTGTTCTTGAACTCGAGCAGCAGCTCCCGCGTCTGTCCGCGCCGCAGCGGCGACACGCTTTCGATCCACTGCACCAGCCGCGCGCCGTCGGTGAGGAAGAAGAAGAGCGCGATGAGCATCATCGTCGTCTGGAGGACGAGCGTACCCGTGGCGGCCACCGCCCCCGTGACGGCCTTGGCGGCCGTGCCGCCCTGGGTCGTCACCTGCTCCTGGAGCTTCTGGTCGATCTGCTCCTGCTCCAGCGGGAGCCGCTCGATGAGCTTGCTCACCGGCCCCCGGACACCGCCAGGCAGCTTCTCCACCAGGCCGGTCATGCCGTCCTTCTGCACGCTCTGCGTGACGAAGCGCGCGCCCTCGGACACCTCCGCGACGATGAAGGCCGTCAGTCCGCCCAGCGGCAAGAGCAGCGCCAGCAGGATGCCCGTGACGATGAGGCCCGCGGACACGCTGCCGTGGCCGCGCAGCCGCTTCCGCAAGCGCTTGTGCAGGCCGTAGAAGGTGCCCGCCAGCACCGCCGCCAGGAAGAACGCCTCCGCGAAGGGCCGGATGACCAGGCACAGGAGGACGATGGACAGGAGGATGAGACCCACGAAGACGCGTCGCGCTACCTGATCGGAGGCCATGGCCTTGCGAATTTAGGGAGCCGGACCTGTCGGCGGGAGCCTGCCCGGCTGTGATGACGCGGGAACATTCCCCCCGGCCCGCCTGGTTGCCTGCTCACCGGACTTGGGAGCGGCGCGGGGGGCGGTAGAGTGCGCGCATGCCGCCCTTCGACTCCGCCCGCTTCACCCTCTGGGTTCCGCAGCTCCTGTGCGCCGTCTTCCTGGCCATCCTCTTCCTGCAGTCCGGCCTGGACAAGGTCGTGGACTGGAAGGGGAACCTCGGCTGGCTCACGGGCCACTTCTCCAAGTCGCCCCTGAAGGGCGTGGTGACGCCGATGCTGGCGGTCATCACGTTGATGGAGCTGGCGTCCGGGGCGCTGAGCGCGGTGGGCGCGGTGATGCTCCTGGTGAACGGCAACCCGTTCATCGCGTACCTGGGCGCGGTGCTGTCCGCGCTGTCGCTCTTGGCCCTCTTCTTCGGCCAGCGCATGGCGAAGGAGTACGCGGGCGCGGCGGTGCTGGTGCCGTACTTCGTGGTGACGCTCGCGGGCGTGTACCTGCTGCGCCTGGCGTGAGGCCGGCCCGCTAGAGCACCTTGCGTGAAGGCATGATGGCGTTGGCGGACAGCAGGCCCGCCGCCAGCGCCACCGCGACCATCAGCATGGAGAAGGCCGTGTCCACGCCGGCCACCACGTCGCGCTCCAGCAGGGACGCCAGGCTGCGGAAGCCCACGCTGCCCGGCACGAGCAGCATCAGGCCCGGCACCACGGTGGTGACGGCGGGCCGGTTGCGCAGCCGCGCCAGCGCGTTGCTCCCCACGCCCAGCAGCAGCGCGCCCGCGAAGGCGCCCAGCTGAGGCCCCAGGAGCAGCGCCCCCACCCGCGCGCCCATGAACGCGGCGGCGCCGGCCAGGGCAATCCACCCCCAGTCGCGCGGCCGGGCGCGGAAGAGCACCGCGATGGCGAAGCCGGCCACCACGAGCGCGACGACGGCCGTGCCCGGGGGCAGCACGGTGGGCAGGGGCGGCGTGGGCACGGGAGGCAGCACCGTGGCCACGCGGCTGCCCAGGGCCGCGCCGAAGCCCAGCTGGAGGAACACCAGCGCGGCGTGGGTGAGGCGCGACGTGCCGGAGATGAGGTTGCGCGTGGCCACCTCGTTGACGGCGATGGTGAGCGTGAGGCCGGGCAGGAGGACGATGAGGCCCGCGAGCGTGGCCACCTCGCCGTGCAGGGGGCCGAAGAAGTGGGCCGCGATGCCCGCGAACGCGGCGGACAGCACGGCCGCCACGGGCTCCAGCACCCGCGCGTTGGTGGGCTGCTTGCGCGTCACCAGGTCCAGGGCGCCAATGGCCAGGCTGCTGAAGGCCGCGACGCCCATCTCCTTCCAGCCGCCGCCGAACAGCAGCGCCGCGGAGGCGCCCGCCAGCGTCCAGCAGAGCAGCTGCAGGACGGGGCCGTAGCGCGGCGGCCGGGCGAGGATGTCCTCCACGCGGGTGGCGCCCTCCGTGGGCGTGAGGCGCCCCTGGATGACGTCGTCCGCGAGCATGTCCAGGAGGATGAGGCGCTCCAGGTCGAAGTCGCCGGGCTCCACGCGGATGAGGCTGGTGCGCAGATCCTCGGGCGGGCCGAAGGACGCGAAGATGGAGGTGGGCGTGGAGAAGAAGCGGGCCTCCAGGCCCAGCCGCTCGCTCACCCGCTGCATCAGCCCCTCCAGGCGGTGGGCGGGCGTGCCGTGGCGGTGCAGGGCGTGGCCCAGGCGCAGCACGAAGGCCACCGCGGGGCCGGGGGGCGGGGGCGCGAGCGCGGCGGCGAACTCGGGCGGCACATCAGCGGTTTCGGAGGGGCGCGTGGACACGGCGGGCGCGCACATGCTCAGAGCCGCACGGGGGAGTCAAACAGCGTGGGGCCGCGCTGGAAGCCCTCCTGCTCGCTCCAATGTGCGCGGTGCTCGGGGAATCCCCGGGCGTGACACATCTGATACAGCGGGTGGAACACGGGAGGACGCATGGCGCGCAAGCAACGGACGCCGCGGTGGCTGGAGGCGGCGAGGCGCAGGGGACCGGAGACCCCGGCGGGCCCGGGCGCGGACTGGCTGGCGCGAGCCCTGGGCCGGGCAGGCGTGCTGCCCCGGGCCGAAGCCGAGCAGGCGATCCGCGACGGCCGCGTGGAGGTGGACGGCCGGGTGGAGCGGGAACCGTTCGCGCCGGTGGGGGAGGGGACGCGGGTGCGCGTGGACGGCGTGGAGCGCGCGCTGACGCGCCAGGTGCACGTGTTGATGTTCCACAAGCCCGCGGGACCGGTGGTGCACGGCTCGGATCCGGAGGGCGTGGGCACCGTCTTCGAAAGGCTGCGCGCGGTGCTGCCCCCGGAGCTTCAGGGCTTCGAGTGGTACGCGGTGGGCCGGTTGGACCGGGACACCACGGGGCTGCTGCTCTTCACCAACGACGAACGGCTGGTGCGGCACGCGACGGCACCGGAGACGCATCTGCCCAAGCGGTACGTGGCGCGCGTGGAGGGACAGCCCGCGGAGGCGGCGCTCTCGCGGCTGCGAGAGGGATTGACGCTGGAGGACGGCCCCACGCGTCCGGCGGAGGCGGTGCTCCGCGCGCCTGACGTGGTGGAGCTCACGCTCACGGAAGGACGGCACCACCAGGTGAAGCGGATGCTCGCGGCGGTGGGGCACCCGGTGCTCACGCTGCACCGTGAAGCGGTGGGGCGCGTGATGCTGGAGGTGGCGGAGGGGGCCTTCCGTGCGCTCACGGGCGCGGAGGTGGAGGAGGGGCTGGGATTCCAGCCCGGCGCGGACTAGCGGCCGAGGTTCTTGATCATCTCTCGTGCCCTCGCGGGGTTCGACATGTTCCTGGGGGACATCAGCATGTACCGCTCATGGGCGCGCCGGGCCTTGGCCTTGTTGCCGGTGAGGGTGTAGGCGGTCTCCAATCCCAGCCAGGCCTTCCGGTTGGTGGGAAGGCTCCGCGTGACGTCCTCCAGGAGCTTCACGGCCTGCTTGCGGTCGGCCGGGGTGCCGGGCTTGAGCTTGATGAGCGTCAGGCCCAGCTCGAGCTTGGTATCCAGCGAGGCCGGCTTCATGGCCAGCGCGTTCCGGTACGCGGCGGCGGCCTCCGGGAACTTCTCGTCCCGGAAGGCCGTGCGGCCGGCGTCCAGCATGTCGGCGAAGGTCTCCGGCTTCACGACCCGGCCTGACGCCGAAGAGAGGGCATGCGCGTCGTCCAGGATGCGCACCACCTTCGAGCGGCTGGGGTGCGTGCCGGGGGCGTACTCCAGGAAGCGCTGGTAATGCGTCACGCTGCTGCGGCTGTCATTGAGCCGCGCGTACAGCGCCCCGAGCAGGAGCTGGCATTCCCCATCACGGGGGAACCGTGTCTCGCATTGATGCGCCAGGTCCACGGCCTCCTGGAGGCCTCCCTGCTGCATCCGTTCCTGGATGCGGTCCTGGTAGTCGGCGAGGGACAAGGCGGCCTCCGCAGCAGGGGCCGCGAGCGGGGCGGCGGGCGCGGGCGCGGGCGCGGGCGCGGCTGGCGGCTGCCGTGCTTCGTCGGGACGGGATGCGAGCGCGGCGGGCGGACGCTCGATGGGGCGCGAGGCGCCCGGGTGCTCGGGAGGCACTTCCGTGGAGGTGAGGAGCCAGAGACAGCTGGCCCCGATGGTGGCGAGGCCGGCGACGCCCAGGCCCAGCATCCACTTCTTCGACGCCGCCGTGGGCACGACGGCGGCAGGGGCGCCCTCCTCCTCCGCCACGGCGAGGCCGGATTCGGAGAGAGGGATCCTGCCGGTATGGAGCAGCGGCCTGGGGCGCGCGGGCTTCTTCGCGAGTGCCGGGGCCTGCCCGCCCCAGGAAGCCAGCTCCTCCGGAAATGAGTCCGGTATGGACAGCTCGCGGCCGTAAGACAGCAGGTCCTCACGAAACAGCATCCGCAGCAGGTGCGCGAGGCTCAGCGAGGACACGCCCGGGTGGTTCGCGTACAGGAATCCCGCCAGGGCTTCCGCGAAGGCATGACTGGATTCGAAGCGCAGGGACCGCTCCGGATGCAAGGCCTTGAGGACGATGCGCTGGAGCGCTTCGGGCAGTGACGCGCTCAGAGGCGGGAGTTCGCCGCGCGCGAGGCGCAACATCACGGCCTGCGGCGGTCCGTCCAGGGGAAGCCGCCCGCTGAGCAATTCATACAGCACGACGCCGGTGGCCCAGACGTCCGTGCGAGCGTCCACGTCCTCGCCGCGCGCCTGCTCCGGGGAGAAGAAGAGGTACTTGCCCTTCACCACCCCGGGCTCCGTCTTGAGGTCCCGGAGGAGCTGCGCCTTCGCGATGCCGAAGTCGACAATCTTGACCTGGCCCTCGTAGCTGACGAGCACGTTGTCGGGGGAGATGTCGCGGTGGACGATGCCCAGCGGCTGTCCACGGTCGTCCGTGCGCGTGTGCGCGTAGTGCAGGCCCCGGCACATCTCCATCGCGATGAAGACGGCGATGGGCACGGGCAGGGCGCCCATGCCGCTCTTCATCGCGCGCTTGAGGACGCGGTGGAGCGGCTGGCCGTCCACGAACTCCATGGCCAGGAAGTACCCGCCGTCCACGCGGCCGAAGTCGAAGACCTGCGCGACGTTGCCATGGGACAGCGTGGCGGAGATGCGCGCCTCGCTGATGAACATGGAGATGAAGGCCTCGTCGTTGGCGTACTCCGGGAGGACCTTCTTGATGAGGACAGGCTTGGTGACGCCCGCGTCACCTACCAGCTGGGCGCGCCACGTCTCCGCCATGCCGCCCTGGCCCAGCCAGGACACCAACTCATACCGCCCGAAGGCTTCCCCCGCTTGCAGTCCCATGGGCCGGGCATCCTAAGCGAGGATTTGCCTGGCTGTGGCAATGAATGACGGTACTGCCCCGGTCCGCCAGGGATGGCGAACCGGGGTGGGCGTCAGGTTCAATCCACCACGCCGCAGATGTTGCGCACGCAGCAGGCCCAACACGCCTCGAAGGTCTGTCCACCACTCTGACAGTCGGCGATGCACGCAGCCATCTCCGGCGTGATGCTGGGGACCGGGGCATCCTTGGACGGACTGGACGCGCTGGCGGAGGCGCCTCCGAGGATAAGGCCAAACAGGAACACGCTGGCGGTGAGCAGCTTTCTCTTCATGGTGGGATCCTTTGGAAGAGCGCCCGAGGGGTGGGCGTGATGCCATTGTGTCCCTGTCTGCGATGTCTTGCCATCCAGGGCGGGAATGGTGGGTAGGGATTTCAACAGTCGTCAGTCTTGAGGGCTGGCGGGAGGTGGGTGTCCTTCCCGCATCTTGCTCAAGGCTTTGATGACGAGGTCTCGTTTGGGATAGCCTTCAGGCGTGAGCGTCAGGAATTTTTCGTAGGACTGCTCGCTCCTCTTGAAGTCCTTGAGCTTGGAGTAGACGACGCCGAGCATGAGATGGCATTCAGGAACCCTGGGCGCCCTGGCTGCGCAATCTTGAGCGACTTCAAGGGCTGTTGTGGGATCGCCTGACTTGACGAGATTCAGGACCCGCACCTTGATTTCGTCGATTGATCGCTCAATGGTCGCTGCTGATGCCCTTGTCTCGTCATTTGCTTCCTGGCCTGGATGTTCCTTGGCGGCCTCCTGGGCGGACAATGGTGGGGTGGCCACGATGGCAGGACGGGGCTTCAAGGAGTCAGGTGAGTCCCCCCTCGGCGACTTCGACGCCGTGCCTCGCGTGAACTGTGGATTGTCGGCTGTTGGCGGCGGCGAGGGCTCCACGACAGGCGCGGGTGCACGAATGGGCGTGGGCGGTGGGGCTCCCTCGGTGCTCCCGGACGAATGCGCATCCAGCAGCAGCCACAGGCTCGCACCCACGGCCAGCAGTCCTCCCGCGCTCACGCCGTAGACCAGCGAACGTGGGGTTCCAGGGGAGGGCACGATGGACCGCGGCTCTGTCGTCGCGGTGACCGGCGGTGGGGTGACCGGCCGGAGGCGCCGGGTCTGACGCTGGGTGACGGGAACCGGGGTGGCGGGCTCCTCGGGCGTGGCCTGCTCGCGCCAGGCCTTCAGCTCCTCCAGGAAGGAACCCGGCACGGACAGCTCGCGGCCCTCCTGCGCCAGGTCTCCGCGGAACAGCACGCGCAGCAGGTGCGCGATGGTCATGGCGGAGAAGCGCGGGAAGTTCGAATACAGGAACCCCGCCAGCGCGTCCCCGAAGGCATGGCTGGATTCAAAGCGCTGCTCCCGGTCCGGCGCCAGCGCCTTCATCACGATGTCATTCAATTCCTTCGGAAGGTCCGGCCGGAGCACGCTCGGCGCGGGAATCTCCCCGCGCGCCACGCGCATCATCACCACGTGGGGCGGCCCCTCCACCGGCAGCTTGCCGCAGAGCAACTCATACAGCACGACCCCCGTGGCCCAGACGTCCGTGCGCGCATCCACGTCCTCCCCGCGTGCCTGCTCCGGGGAGAAGAAGAGGTACTTGCCCTTCACCACGCCCGGCGCTGTCTTGAAGCCCCGGATGAGCTGGGCCTTCGCGATGCCGAAGTCGACGATCTTGACCTGCCCCTCGTAGCCCAGCAGCACGTTGTCCGGCGAGATGTCGCGGTGGACGATGCCCAGCGGCTGGCCACGGCTGTCCGTGCGCGTGTGCGCGTAGTGCAGGCCCCGGCACATCTCCATCGCGATGAAGACGGCGACGGGAATGGGCAGCGCGGCCAGCTCACTCTTCATCGCGCGCTTGAGGACGCGGTGGAGCGGCTGGCCGTCCACGAACTCCATGGCCAGGAAATACTCACCATCCACCCGGCCGAAGTCGAAGACCTGGGCCACGTTGCCATGGGACAGCGTGGCGGAGATGCGCGCCTCGCTGATGAACATGGAGATGAAGGCCTCGTCGTTGGCGTACTCGGGCAGGACCTTCTTGATGAGCACGGGCTTGGTGACGCCCGCGTCGCCTACCAGCTGGGCACGCCACGTCTCCGCCATGCCGCCCCGGCCGAGCCAGGACACCAACTCATACCGACCGAAGACGTCGCCCGCTTGGAGTGCCATGGGGCGGACATTCTAAACCCAGATTCCAGGGATGGCAGAATCACGGCTGCCTTTCTGCCTGCCTGGCCGCTCGGGATGTCAGCGAGTGGAAATCACTGACCGCTCAATTCGTGGCACCGCTCTTCCCAAGCACCTCCTGGACGCGCGCCCGGCGGGGATGGTCCGCGGGGGCGAGCTTCAGGAAGGTCTCGTAGTGCTGCGTGCTCTCACGCGGATGGTTCATCTTCGCGTGGACGTCCCCGAGCATGAGGTGGCATTCCGGCACGCCTGGATTGTTCTTCGCACAGTCATTGGCGGCTTCCAGGGCCGCGTCGTAGTCCTTGCTCTGGAGCAGGCCGGAGAACTGCTGCTGCTTCGTCTTCACGAGCGAGGTGACCTTCTGCTGCACCTCCTGCCGCTTGGAGTCGAGCAGGCCCAGGACGCCCTTCCTGGGCGCGGGGGCGCTCTCCTCGACGGCCGGAGGCGGCTCCTGGACCGCGCTGGCCGCGACGACCGTGGGCGGCGCGGGTTCCTCGACGACCGGGACCGGCTGTGGCTCCTCGGCCTGGACGCGCTGGGTGGCGCGGACGGTCCGGACGGAGGACTTCCGGGTGGAGTGCGCGGGCTTCGCGGGCGCTGGCTCCTCGATGTGTTCCGCCGGCGCCGCCGCCACTGCTTCCGGTGGTTCCTCCACGGGAGCCTGCGCCGGCGGCTCGGCCTTCGGAGTGGGCGCTTCGACCGCGATCCTTTGTGCGATGGGCTGCGGCGGTACGACGGGCGCCGGTGCGCGGGCGCCCATCAGGAACCACAGACTGGCTCCCACCACGGCCAGGCCTCCCACCGCGCTCGCGCCGTAGAGGGCCCGGCGGGAGCGCCCCGTCGGAATCGTCGGCGCGTCGGGCTGCGTCGTCTCGGGGGGCGGCGGCTTCGCGGCGGCGCGCGGGAGCCGCCGCGTCTGGACCTGCTCCGGCGGCGGGGCATCCAGCAGCTTCGTGAGCGCGGGCCCGCCCCACTTCTTCGCCTCGTCGTGGAAGGCGCCGGGCACGGTCAGCTCACGGCCTTCGTGCATCAGGTCCGCGCGGAACAGCACGCGCAGCAGGTTCGCGAGGCTCAGCGAGGAGAACCGCGGGTAGTGGGCATGGAGGAAGCCCGCCAGCGCATCCCCGAAGGCATGGCTGGACTCGAAGCGCCGCTTCCGGTCCGGCGCCAGCGCCTGCATCACCAGGTCATTCAACTCCTTCGGCAGGTCCGGCCGCAGCGTCGTGGGCGCGGGGACCTGTCCGTGGGCGATCTTCATCATCACCGTCTGGGGCGGCCCCTCCACCGGAAGCTTCGCGCACAGCAGTTCGTACAGCACGATGCCGGTGGCCCAGACGTCCGTGCGCGCGTCCACGTCCTCGCCGCGCGCCTGCTCCGGCGAGAAGAAGAGGTACTTGCCCTTCACCACGCCGGGCTCCGTCTTGAATCCGCGCAGCAGCTGCGCCTTGGCGATGCCGAAGTCGACGATCTTGACCTGGCCCTCGTAGCTGATGAGCACGTTGTCCGGGGAGATGTCCCGGTGGACGATGCCCAGGGGCTTCCCGCTGCCGTCCGTGCGCGTATGCGCGTAGTGCAGCCCCCGGCACATCTCCATCGCGATGAAGACCGCCACCGGAATGGGCAGCGCACCCAGGCCTGCCTTCAGCGCGCGCTTGAGCACCTTGTCGAGCGGCTTGCCGTCGACGAACTCCATGGCGAGGAAGTACTCGTCCTCCACCTGCCCGAAGTCGAAGACCTGCGCGACGTTGCCGTGCGACAGCGTGGCGGAGATGCGCGCCTCGCTGATGAACATGGAGATGAAGGCCTCGTCGTCCGCGTACTCGGGCAGGACCTTCTTGATGAGCACGGACTTGGTGACGCCCGCGGCGCCCATCAGCTGCGCGCGCCACGTCTCCGCCATGCCGCCCCGGCCCAGCCAGGACACCAACTCATACCTTCCGAAGGTATCTCCGGCTTGCAGTTCCATATGGGGCGCGCATCCTATCCGGAACGCGCGAAACCCCGAATGCAGGCTCCCTGCCTGTCGGGCTAGGGGCCTGCCGCCCGCAGCTCGACGAGCTTGCGCAGGACGGAGGGGCGCAGGGGATGGTCCTCGGGCGCGAACGCCAGGAAGCGCTCATAGCTTCGCGCGCTCTTCGAGACCTGGTTCATCCTCGCCAGGACGTCCCCCTGCAACAGGTGACACTCCGGCTCGCGGGGCAGACGCGTGACGCATTGAGTGGCGGCGTCGAGCGCTTCCTTCAGCTGGCCCCGGGTCAGGTGCACCAGGACGGCGCTCCGCGAGGACTCCAGCTCCGCCTCGCTGGCGGGTGTGGGCTCCAGCGGCTTGCGCAGCGGCAGGGCCGCCAGTCGGTCCGAGACCGCGCTCCGCCGGATGTCCGTGGCGGGCGCGCGCTCCAGGAAGGTCTGGTAGTGGAGCGCGCTCTTGTCGAAGGCCCGGAGCCGTTCGTAGGTGAGGCCCGCGGCCAGCCGGCAGTCCGCGTTGTCAGGCAGCGCGTCCACACAGGTCTGGACCAGCTTCGCGGCCCGGGGCAGGTCCTTGTTGCTCTTGCCCATGCGATACACGTCCGCGAGCAGCTTGCCCACCTGCGTTTCATTCCACCCATCGTCCACAGGCGGAGGCGGTGGTGGCGGCTCGGGCATCTTCTCTCCGGCATCCGGGGCCGTGTCCCGGGCCGGCT
This sequence comes from Corallococcus caeni, assembly GCF_036245865.1. NCBI lineage: Bacteria > Pseudomonadati > Myxococcota > Myxococcia > Myxococcales > Myxococcaceae > Corallococcus > Corallococcus caeni. The sequence goes on from NZ_BTTW01000006.1 coordinate 394,793, forward strand.
CCTGAACCGGCGCTCGCGGCGCGCTCACGATGGCCGCCGGCGCGTTCCGGGACCGGGTCCACCAGGCGCCACCGCCCAGCGCGAGCAGCGCCGCGCCGCCCAGCGCGAGCCCCACCCAGGGCGCGCGGGAGCGGCGGACCGGCGACACCTCGGCCGTGGGCAGCGCGGGCGCCTCCTCGTGGAATTCGCGCGTGACGATGACCGCCGCGGTGGCCTGGCGAGGCGTCTTCAGGGCCCGGACGTGGGGGACCGTGGGGATCCGCTCCTGCGCCACGGGCTGGCGCCAGGCCTTGAGCTCCTCCAGGAAGTCCTCTGGAACCGCCAGCTCCCGGCCTTCGTTCAGCAGGTCGCCGCGGAACAGCACCCGCAGCAGGTGCGCGAGGCTCAGGGACGAGAAGCGGGGATGGTTCGCATACAGGAACTCCGCCAGGGCATCCCCGAACGCGTGGCTGGAGGCGTAACGCTGCGCCGGGTCCGGGCTCAACGCCTTGAGGACGATGCGGTTGAGGGCCTCCGGCAGGTCCGGCCGCACCTGGTTCAGCGGTGGAATCTTCCCATGGGCAATCTTCATCATCACCACATGGGGCGGGCCATCCACGGGCAGCCGGCCGCAGAGCAACTCATACAGCACGACGCCGGTGGCCCAGACGTCCGTGCGCGCGTCCACGTCCTCCCCGCGCGCCTGCTCCGGAGAGAAGAAGAGGTACTTGCCCTTCACCACGCCCGGCGCCGTCTTGAAGTTGCGCAGCAGCTGCGCCTTGGCGATGCCGAAGTCGACGATCTTGACCTGGCCCTCGTAGCTCAGCAGCACGTTGTCCGGAGAGATGTCCCGGTGGACGATGCCCAAAGGCTTCCCGCTGCTGTCCGTGCGCGTGTGCGCGTAGTGCAGCCCCCGGCACATCTCCATCGCGATGAAGACGGCGACGGGGATGGGCAGGGCGGGCATCCCGCTGCGCATCGCGCGCTTGAGCACCTTGTCGAGCGGCTTGCCGTCGACGAACTCCATGGCGAGGAAGTACTCGCCCTCCACCTGTCCGAAGTCGAAGACCTGCGCGACGTTGCCGTGCGACAGCGTGGCGGAGATGCGCGCCTCGCTGATGAACATGGAGATGAAGGCCTCGTCGTCCGCGTACTCGGGCAGGACCTTCTTGATGAGCACGGACTTGGTGACGCCCGCGGCCCCCACCAGCTGCGCGAGCCACGTCTCCGCCATGCCGCCCCGGCCCAGCCAGGACACCAGCTCATACCTTCCGAAGGTGTCCCCCGCCTCGAGCGCCATGAGGCGGCCACCTTAGCCCCAGAATCCCGGGACCGCCGAATAGACGTCTCCGCGTCTGTCCAACCCTGTGTGTGGGACGCAGCCGCACCCCTTCAGGGGGATGGCTTCGCGGCGCCGGCGGCCAGCGTGACGTACAGGTGGCCCAGCTCCGTCAGCTCCCCGGAGGCGCCCAGCAGGTTGATGGAGGGGATTTCGTTGTTGCGTCCGGAGAACCACGCGTAGCGCTCGATGGCGGGCTCCGTCTCCAGATAGCCAATGGCATCCACCATGTACTGCTTCTGCACGGCCACGGTGATTTCGTCATGGGGCCGGTCGCCGCACGCGAACTCCGTCAGCCAGAGGGGTTTGTTGTACTTCTTGAACTGCCCCACGTACCACTTGAGCGCGCTCAGGTCGCACGCGTACCAGTGGATGGCGATGGCATCCACCTGGCAGTTCGCGCAGGCCTTGAAGAAGGCATCCAGGTACACCACCGGGTCGGTGAAGGTGACGCCGTCCTCCGACACGCAGTCGCCGCAGTAGTTCACCGCCGGGGACACCAGCTTGAGCCCCTTGCGGCGGGCCACCTCCTCCAGCACGGGCCACAGCGCCGCGGCCTGGCGGGGCGTCTTGTTCGCCTGGGATTTGAAGTTGGGCTCGTTGAACCCCAGCAGGTATCGCGCGCCCGCCGGAATCTCGGACTCGAGCTGGGCCACCGTGGGCGTGCCGCCCCAGGCCATGGGCACGAAGGAGACGTTCTCGGAGACGTAGACGCTGGCGGCGCCGGCCTCCGGGCGGGGCGACCAGTTGTACCACCAGCTCATCCCGGGGGAGAGCGCCTTCAGGTCCTCCGCCGAGTGATGGCCATACCCGAGGCCCCGCTTCGCGCTCTTCGTCACGGTGGGCTTCGGGTCGTCTGTCTGGGATTGCGCCCCGGCCGCCGGGTCGCACGCCATGAGAGGCAACAGCAGGAAGGCCAGGGACAGCGCGACGGAGAGCCGGGGGGAGCGGGTCATGGCGGGACTCTACGCCACGCCCAATGCCTCACGGCGCCAGGCGGGGCACGAGCCGGGGCTCGCCCACCTCGCGCCACCACGGCGTCACGCCCTCCACGCGCGAGGGCTCCAGGCTCCGGCCCAGGCCCGGTGTGAAGAGGCGCACCTGCTGCTCCGTGGCCAGCCGCACCAGCGTCTCCGCGGGCTCGTCCCACGCGTGCAGCGCCAGGTTGAAGGTGCCCCAGTGCACCGGCATCAGCGTGCCGCCGCCCAGCATCGCGTGCGCCTTGAGCGCGTTCTCCGGGCCCAGGTGGATGCCGCCCCAGCTCGGGTGGAACGCGCCCACCTCCAGCATCACCAGGTCGAAGGGGCCGCACCTGCGGCCAATCTCCTCGAACTCCGTCGTGAGGCCGGTGTCACCGCTGAAGAACAGCCGGTGCTTGTCGGTGGTGAGCACCCAGGACGCCCACAGCGTCGTGTTGCGGTCGCCCAGGCCCCGGCCGGAGAAGTGCTGCGAGGGCGCCGCGCGGAAGGCCACCGGGCCCACGCGGTGCTCCTCCCACCAGTCCAGCTCCGTGATCAACTCCGGCGCCACGCCGAAGGCCTCCAGGTGCCGGCCCACGCCCAGCGCGGTGACGAAGGGCACCCGCCGCTTCGCCAGCGCCTGGATGGTGGTCCGGCACAGGTGGTCGTAGTGGTCGTGGGACACCAGCACCGCGTCCAGGTCCGGCAGCGCGTCCACCGGCACGGGCGTGGCGTGGAAGCGCCGGGGGCCCGCGAAGGACACGGGCGAGGCCCGGTCGCCGAAGACGGGGTCGGTGAGCACGCGGGCCCCGTCCACCTCCAGCAGCATCGTGCTGTGCCCCAGCCAGGTGACGCGCAGGCCGGTGTCCGGCGCGCGGCCCCAGGCGCCGCGCGGGTCGTCCACCGGCAGCGGCGCGGGCGGCGTGCGCTGCGTGCCGCCGAAGAAGTACTCGCCCAGCAGCGGCAGCGGGTTTCCCTGGAGGCCGGGCCCCACGGGGGCGGTGTTGCGGAAGCCCTGGCCCTGGAACTGACGGGAGGCCTGGCTGCGTTCGAGGCGGAGTCCCGCGCGGCGCGCGCTGTCACTGACGGTGGGCATGCGCGGGTGTCTAACACCCACGTTGGCGCCGGGCACGGTCACCCGCCTGGAGCCCGGGCGGGGGGCCGTCCCCGCGTCCGGCGCAGGCCGGGGCGGGGAGGCGGGTGCGCCTACTGTGCGTCTTCCGGCGCCAGACAGGTGCCGCCGAGCACGCTGGACCAGAGCTGCGCGTTCAGCGTGTCGTCGTAGGCGCTGAAGTAGACGCGGCTGCCCTGGCGGAAGAACTCGCGCGGGTAGGAGGAGCCCCCCTGCGCCGGCGCGGCGATGTTCTTGAGGAGGCGCGTTCCGGAGGGCGTGCCGTTGCTCACCCAGGGCTCGATGCCCGTCGCGGTGTCGTAGGCGCTGAAGAAGACCAGGCTGTCCGTCACCGCGTACACCGGCGAGCCGTACTCATCCGACAGGCTCAGCGGCCGGCGCAGCAGCGTGGTGCCCCCGGCCGTGCCGTTCGTCACCCACAGCTGCGTGTCGCGAGGGGCCGGGCCGTTGCTGCCGATGGCCACGCTGAAGTACAGCCTCGAGCCGCCCGGCACCTGGCTCACAGCGTCGATGTACGGGAACGCCTCGCCCTGCGACGCGTAGTCGTTGGGCAGGGTGACGACGGGCTCCGGGTTCCCGCCCGCGAGCGGCACGCGGTAGAGCACCATGTACTGGGTGCTGTAGGAGGTCGTCGTGACGTACGCGTACCCGCCCAGCGCGCCCAGCACGCGCATGGAGCGCGTGGCACCGAACGACGCCAGTCGCAGGGTGCCGCCCGCCGTCCCATCCGACTTCCACAGCTCCGACAGACCGCTGCTCTCATCCAGCTTGAACAGGGTGAGCGCGCCGGAGGTGCGCACGTCGTTCGGGTAGGTGTCAGGGCCCGCGTCCAGCCGCTTGAGCTGCACGGTGCCCGCGGCGGTGCCGTCCGTGCGCCACAGGGAGGTGGCGCCCTCCAGCTCCCGCACGAAGAACAGCAGCGCGTTGCCTGACTTCGCGTCCAGGTAGCTCACGTCCACGGTGGTGCCGAAGTCGCGCAGGCGCACCGTGCCCGCGGTGGTGCCGTCCGACTTCCACAGCTCGTAGCGCGTGGTGAAGACGGTGGCGTCGAACACCTCCCGGAAGAAGACCAGCGTGGAGCCCGCCGCCGTCAGGTGCGTGAGGTACGAGTCCTCCGCGCCCGGCGTCACGTCCTTCACCAGCCGGGTGCCGGCCGTCGTCCCGTCGCTCACCCACAGCTCGTTGCCGTGCGCCGCGTCCGGCGCCTGGAAGAAGAGCTGCGTCGGGGTGGCGGTGAGCTGCGAGAGGAGCGGTGTGCTGGTGCCCGCCGTCGCCGGGAAGCCCTTCACCTCCGTGGTGCCCGCGTCCGTGCCAGTGCTCCGCCACAGGGCGCGGCGGCCGTCCTCGAAGTTCACCGCGAAGTGCAGCGTCCCCTTGAAGTCCACGAAGCCGCCCGGCCCCATCGCGAAGCGCGGGATGCCCAGCTCCGAGGGGGGGAGGAGGGTCTTCACCCGCTGGGTGCCCGCGGCGGTCGGGAGGCAGAGGCCCTCCTCCGTCACTTCCGGGGCCGAGGTAGGCTCCTGTGCGAGACCGGCTTCCGTCTGCTCTTCCGGAAGCGCCCCGCCGCAGCCCACCCCCACCACCAGCAAAGACACCGCCCACCCGCCGCGCCAACCCATGCCGCACCCCTTCAGAAAGGCCTGGGAGGGAGGGTGTGTCGCGCAAGGGGTTGCGCCAAGTGCCCCTGGGTCGGGACGTGCCTGCCTGCCTGGACCGACGCGGTGTGCGGCGGGGCCCCGCACGGCGCGGTCGGTATACTGCGCATCCTCATGAAGACGGACACGTTGAAGGCGCAGCTCAAGCGCACGTTGCGGCGCGACCTGTGGATCGCCATCGCGCCCGCGACGGTGCTCATCGCGGTCGCGTTCGCGGTGACGTTCTATTTCGTCAAGCCCGCGCCGCCCAAGACGCTGGTGATGGCGCTGGCGCCGGACGAGGGCGGCTTCAACTACATGGCGAAGCGCTACCAGAAGTTCCTCGCGCAGCACGGGGTGACGCTGGAATTGCGCAACACGAAGGGCTCCGTGGGCAGCGTGGCGCTGCTGAACGCGGAGGACAGCGGGGTGGACATCGCCTTCGCGCAGAGCGGCACCACCGGCGGCAAGGGGCAGGAGGTGCCGGAGCACGTGGCGTCGCTGGGCAGCCTTTCCTACGTGCCGCTGTGGGTCTTCTACCGGGGCGAGCCCGTGGACGACGTGTGCGGCCTGGCGGGCAAGAGAATCGCGGTGGGGCCCGAGGAGAGCGGCACGCGCGCGCTGGCGATGACGCTGCTCCAGGCGAACAAGGTGGACACGGCGCCCACGCAACTGCTGCCGCTGGACCGGGACGCGGCCATCGAGGCGCTGACGCAGGGCCGGGTGGACGCGGTGTTCCTGGTGTCGCCGGCGGAGTCGCCGCGCATCCAGAAGCTGGCGGCGGTGAAGGACGTGCGGCTGCTCAGCTTCACGCGCGCGGAGGCGTACACGCGCCGCTACCCGTACCTGTCGCGCCACGTGCTGCCGCAGGGCGTGTTCGACTTCGCGAAGAACGTGCCGGACCAGGACGTGGTGCTGCTCGCGCCCAACGCGCTCCTGCTGGCGCGGGACTCGCTGCACCCGGCGCTCGCCTATCTCCTGATGCGCGCGGCCAGTGACATCAGCGGCTCCGCGGGCCTGCTGGACAAGACGGGCGAGTTCCCCGCGCCGCTCGCGGCGGGCTTCCCCCTGAGCAGCGAGGCGAAGCGCTACTACGCGACGGGCGTGCCGCTGCTCCAGCGCTACCTGCCGTTCTGGGCGGCGAACCTGGTGGACCGGCTGTGGGTGATGCTGGTGCCCATCATCGCGGTGGTGGTGCCGCTGGGGCGCGCGGTGCCCGCGGTGTTCCTGTGGCGGGTGCGCTCGCGCATCCACCGGTGGTACGCGCGGCTGAAGGAGATTGAAATCCAGCTGGAGGAGGACCCGGACCAGGAGATGCTCCAGGACATGCTCAAGCGGCTGGAGGAGGCGGAGCGCGAGGTGAACCGCATCGCGGTGCCCATCGCCTACGCGGAGAACCTGTACTTCTTCCGCGAGCACGTGGACGTCGTGCGCCGCCGGCTCACCCGCAGGCTGGCGGGCGCGCCCGAGCACAAGGAAGCCCACCCGATGCAGGTGACGGCGTGACGGACGTGGAAGAGGTGTCGCTGGTCGGGCTGACGGAGGACATGGGCGTCAACGCGCTCCTGTTCGGCTTCGTGGGGCTGTACGCCCTCACGTTCCCGGGGCGCGTGCGGGCCTGCTACCTGGTGGGCAGCCACGCCACCAGCGAGGCGGTGGGGGAGAGCGACCTGGACCTCACGCTCGTCTTCAAGGACACGTTCCTGCCGGGCGAGGAGGACCGCTTCGAGCGCTTCCGCATGGCGGTGGGCCCGCTGGCCCGCTACCCGCTGGACCTGAACGCGGTGGAGGAGGCGCGGCTCGTCGCCGAGGGCGAGGTGAACCTCAAGCAGAACGCGCTGCTCATCGCGGGCGAGGACGTCCGCGACCGCGTGCCGCTGATGCCGCTGGAGGCGTGGACGCGCCACAGCATGCACCAGCCCTACCGCTTCATCGAACGCGCGCGCGCCCGCCCCGAGGACGCGCCCCTGCGCTTCCCCTTGGCGTACCCGGACGCGCGCGGCGAGCTGTACGGCTACGACTACCGCGAGGTGACGGACGCGCAGGGCCAGCTGCACCGGGGCTTCAAGGAGTTGGTCACGCTGGCGTGCCGGATGGCGACGGCGGCGGTGGCGCTGGACGCGGGCCGCCACACCTTCTCCAAGCGCGACGCCATCCAGGCGCACCGCGCGCACCTGAACGACGCCTGGACGCCGCTGTACGAGTCCATCTTCGCGCTCCGCCAGAAGTGGGGCTACCGCGTGCCGGAGGACGCGGCGGCGAAGGCCGCGCTGAAGGACGCGTGCGCGCGGATGCTGGACGCGGAGAACGCCTTCCTCGCGCGCTACCGCGACTTCCTCCTGCTGGAGCTGACGCGGGGGGCGGTGCGGGACCGGGTGCTGGCGGCCCGGCGGCTGGGCGACATCGCCTATCCGGACGCGGACGTGCCGCAGGCGCTGAAGCGGCTCTTGGAGTCCCCGGAGCCCTCGCTGCGCGAGGCGGCGCGCGAGTCGCTGGCCCGGCTGGCGAAGGCCGCCTGAGCAACCCCTTGAAGGAGTGTTGATGTCGCGCCCCCCGGTGTACCTGAAGCAGAACGTCGTCGCCGAGCCGCTCCACAACCAATGGTACGCATGGTGGTTCCTGGCGTCGCCCATGACGGCGCCGCTGTTCGTCGCGAACCTCCACGTGAAAATCATGGAGTCCTTCGTCGCGAACCCCGCCATCCACGTCGCGGCGCTCAAGAGCCCCGCGCTGCGCGGCGGCCCCTACCTGAACTGCGGCGTGGAGCGGGTGGGGGAGGTGAAGGCGCTGCTGGAGCGCACGCTCCAGGAGGAGTCGCTGGCCATGCGGTACGCGGCCGCGATGCGCGAGCTGGACGCGCTGCTCGCCTCCGCGGAGGGCTACTCGCTGGAGGAGCTGTACCCGCGCGTGCCGGACCTGCTGCGCGGCTACGTGGAGCTCACGTATGACCTGCGAAACCGCGCGTCCGCGCGCTTCTTCGAGCCGCTGCTCTACCGCAGCCCCTTCCACCGCGAGTCCTCGCAGAGCGTATCCCTGCGGCTGGTGCACGGGGACGCGCGTCCGTATGTCTTCAGCACGCCCCGGCTGGACGACTCGCGCGAGGGCGACCTCCAGGTGCGCCTGCCCTTCCGGCACGAGGCCTGGGACACGCTGTTCGCGATGCGGCGCACGCCGGCCCCGCTGGAGGCGGTGCGCGACGCGCTGGGGATTGCCCCCCAGGACGGGGACACCTTCGCCACCTTCTTCACGCCCGAGCCGCCCCGGCCCGCCCCGCGCTACGACGGCGACGGGGTGCGCGTGCGCTACTTCGGCCACGCGTGCGTGCTGATTGAGTCCCGCCACGTGAGCGTGCTCACGGACCCGGTGGTGAGCTACGACTTCCCCACCGACCTGCCGCGCTTCACCTTCGCGGACCTGCCGGAGCGCATCGACTACGTGCTGCTCACGCACGGCCACGCGGACCACCTGATGTTCGAGCCGCTGCTCCAGCTGCGCCACCGCATCGGCACGGTGGTGGTGCCCGCGGGAGGCGGCGGCGCGCTGGTGGACCCGTCGCTGAAGCTGATGCTCCAGCACGCGGGCTTCCGCAACGTGGTGACGCTGTCGGAGCTGGAGTCGCTGCCGGTGCCGGGTGGCGAGCTGGTGGGCCTCCCGTTCCTGGGCGAGCACGGCGACCTGGACGTGCGCGGCAAGCTGGCGCACCTGGTGCGGCTGGAGGGCAAGGCGCTGCTCATGGCGGCGGACTCCAACGCGCTGGAGCCCCGGCTGTACGAGCACGTGCAGCCGTACGTGGGCCCCATCGACATGATGTGGCTGGGCATGGAGTCGGAGGGCGGGCCGCTCAGCTGGATGTACGGGCCGCTGTTGCCCGCGCCGCTGTCGCGGAAGATGGACCAGTCGCGGCGGCTCAACGGCTCCAACGCGGCGCGCGCCATCGACATCGTCCAGCGGCTCAAGCCCCGGCAGGTGCGCATCTACGCCATGGGCCGCGAGCCGTGGCTGGGCCACGTGATGGTGATGGGCTACCACGAGCAGTCCCCGCAGCTGGTGGAGTCGCGCAAGCTGCTGGCGCACTGCCGGGAGCACGGCGTGGACGCGGACATGCCCTACGGCCAGGCGGAGTCCTTCCTCCGGTGACGGCCCCCGACCGTGGTTCCGTCTCCGTGCGCCGCCTGCTGGGGCTGGCCTGGGAGGAGCGCCGCGCGCTGGGCGTGGGGCTCTTCTTCCTGGTGGTGGCCACGGCGCTGTCGCTGGTGCTCCCGCAGGCGTTGCGCGTCATCGTCGACGAGGCGCTGGGCGCGAAGGACCAGACGGTCATCGACCGCATGGCGCTGGGGCTCGTCGTCGTGTTCGCGGTGCGCGCGGTGTCGGATGCGCTGCGCTTCTACTTCTTCAACACCGCGGGGGAGCGCGCCGTGGCGCGGCTGCGCGAGGAGCTGTTCGCCCGGCTGGTGGACCAGGAGGTGGCCTTCTTCGACATGCGCCGCACGGGGGAGCTGACCAGCCGGCTCACCGCGGACACCACCGTGCTGCAGCACGCGGTCAGCAACAACATCGCCACGGCGCTGCGCAGCGGCGCGCAGGCGGTGGGCGGCCTGACGATGCTCTTCTACACGTCGCCGTCGCTGGCGCTCCTGATGGTGGCGGTGGTGCCGCCGGTGGCCATCGCGGGCGTCGTGGTGGGGCGGCGCATCCGCCAGGCCTCGCGCCAGGTGCAGGCGGCGCTGGCGGAGGCCACGGGCGTCGCGGACGAGGTCTTCACCGGCATCCGCACCGTGCGCGCCTTCGCCGCGGAACGCCACGAGGTGGCGCGCTACCGGGGGCGCCTGTCGCAGGTGCTGTCGCTGATGTATCAGCGCTCGCGCCTGTCCGCGGCCTTCATGGCGGGCAGCGGCTTTGGCGGCCTCCTCGCGGCGGCGCTGGTGCTCTGGTACGGCAGCCGGCTGATGATCCGCGGAGACCTGTCCGTGGGCAGCCTCACGTCGTTCCTCGCGTACACGCTGCTGGTGTCCACGGCGCTGAGCGGGCTGACGGACCTGTGGGGGGACTTCATGCGCGCGTCGGGCTCCGCGGAGCGCGTGTTCGAGATGATCGACCGCGTGCCCGCCATCCCGCTGGAGGGCGGGGAGCGGCCCTCCTCGCTGGCGGGGCGGGTGTCGTTCCGGGACGTGCGCTTCGCCTATCCCTCGCGGCTGGACGTGCCGGTGCTCCAGGGGCTGGACCTGGAGCTGGCGCCGGGTGAGGTGGTGGCGCTGGTGGGGCCGTCGGGCGGGGGCAAGTCCACCATCGCCGCGCTGCTCGCGCGCCTGTACGACCCGCAGGCGGGGGGCATCTGGGTGGACGGGCATGACCTGCGCGCGTTGGACCCGGGCTGGCTGCGCCGGCACCTGGGCGCGGTGGCGCAGGAGCCGCTGCTGTTCTCGTGCTCCATCGCGGACAACATCCGCTACGGCCGCCCGGATGCCACGGACGCGGAGGTGGAGGCCGCCGCCCGGGCCGCGAACGCGCACGACTTCATCCAGCGCTTCCCGGACGGCTACCGCACGGAGGTGGGCGAGCGCGGCGTGCAGCTGTCCGGCGGCCAGAAGCAGCGCGTGGCCATTGCCCGGGCGGTGCTGAAGGACCCGCGCATCCTGGTGCTGGACGAGGCGACGTCCGCGCTGGACGCGGAGAGCGAGCACCTGGTGCAGGAGGCGCTGGAGCGGCTGATGCAGGGCCGCACCACGCTCATCATCGCCCACCGCCTGTCCACCGTGGCCAACTCGCACCGGGTGCTGGTGCTGGAGGGAGGCCGGGTGGTGCAGAGCGGCAGCCACGCGGCGCTGATGGCCCAGGAGGGGCTCTACCGGCGCCTGGTGGAGCGGCAGTTCGTGGCGGCCTGAGCCTCCAGGCCGCCCGCGGGGACGTCAGGGCGCGATGCCGAGCAGCTCGCGGATCTGCCGGGCCATCTCGATCTCGGACTCGTGCACGTGGCCGTCGCCCGCGATGAGGGCGTGGACGGCGTCGAGGACGGCCTTGGGGTCCTCGCGCAGGACGCCCAGGTTCGGCGGCGGGAGCGGGAGGCCCTCCTGGAGGCAGCGGGTGAGGGCGCTGAGCTCCGTCAGGGGCACGCTGAAGCCGCGCGCGGTGTCGATGATGGAGTCAATCTCCTCGCGGGTGACGCGGTCGTCGCTGGTGGCCACCTGGAGCAGGAGCTTGATGACTTCGATGTGGAACTGGGACTCAGGGGGCAGCGGGGCAGCCATGTGGGTCGGGTCCTCCGGGGGCGGTCCAGGCTGACCTGCCTGGGGGGGAGTCGTCCAGCACGACGTGGCCGCCCGTCCTGTCCATACCTCTTTGGAGGGATGGGCCCTGTTTCAGCCCCCGTAATACTTGTTGAGTATTGGCAACGGGAGCGTACCCATGGGCAAGGCACGGAAGTTCCTGTCACGTGAGCAGGCGTTGATTTCGGAGTTGAAGGAAGCGCTGGGGGAGGCGCGGACCCTCGAGGACGTCTACGAGGCCCTCTCCCAGGCGCTGCTCACGCTGTGCGAGGCGGACCACCTCGCGGTGGGCTGCGCGAATCCGGATGGGACGGCGGGGCTGCAATGGAAGACGAACACCGTCCAACCCCTCCTCAAGAATTACGCGGACTGGGTGCAGGATGACTTCGTCTTCCAGTCCACGTTGGTGCACCCCAACCAGGTGCTCAGTGACGTCCAGATGCTCCGGGGCAAGCCCCTGTCGGAGACGGAGTCCTTCCGGCGCAGCCAGGGCGCGGGGCTGAAGCTGAAGCGCGTGCTGGCGTCGCTCCTGTTCACGGAGGAAAAGGAGCTGAAGGGCGGCATCGCGATGTATCGGGAGTCCGCCCAGCCGTTCTCGCTCCGGGCGCAGTGGTTCCTGCAGCAGATCATCCCGTACATCACCCGGACGGTGGCCCGGCTCCAGGAGTTCTACGCCCTGCGCTTCGAGCGGGACCTCCTGAAGGCCATCGCCATGGGCTCCAGCCCGGTGCTGGTGTTGAACAGCCTGGGGCGGAAGGTCGCGGACACGGGGCCGGCCATCCCTCTGCTGGAGCGGTGGTTCGCGCCCCACGAACTCAGCGACGGGGTACCCCGGGAATGGATGGAGCGGGTGATGGCGCTGTCGCGCTTCGACGTCGCGGTGGATCCCCGGCTGGAGTCGCTCACGCTGGAGCGGGGCGCGGAACGGATGGACGTGACGTTCAGCCAGTCCTCCGTCATCTGGGGCGGCCGCAAGCTGTGGCAGGTGCGCATGCACGAGCGTGCCCACTGGCTGCGCCCGGACTGGAAGGCGAAGCTCACCGCCCAGGAGTTGCGCGTGGCGGACTGCCTCCACGAAGGCCTGGCGAACAAGGAGATTGCTCCCCGGGTGGGCTGCTCCGTGGAGACGGTGAAGGTCCACATCAAGTCCATCTTCGAGAAGACCCGTACCCACAGCCGCGCGGAATTCGTCGCCAAGGGCCGGCGCTCATAGCGCGCGGTCGAAGAACTCCCGCAGCTTGCGTGCGTAGCCTTCAGGGTCCTTCTGGGCGTACTCGCCGTGGGCCGCTTCTGGCACCACCCACTGCTCCTTGGGCTCGCAGGCCGCGCGGTAGAGGCTTCCGTCCAGCTTCTGGGGGCCGTCCGGGTCGCTGCCTCCGTTGATGAGCAGCAGCGGCCGTCCCTCCATTCGGCACATGCCGTCCACCGGCCGCACCGCGTCCACGTCGATGCCTTCCCGGCGCAGTCCCCACAGCACCGCCCAGGTGCTCAGGCCGTAGTGCGAGCCCATGTCGCCCGCCAGGTCCGGGAACGCACCGGCCACCGCTACCGCCTTCACGCGCGCGTCCTCCTGCGCCACCAGCAGCGCCGTCGTGCCTCCCATGGAGAAGCCGAACAGGCCCACCCGGCCCGCCGTCACGTCGGGCCGGGCCCGCACGAACGCCAGGGCCGCGCGCACGTCCTCACGCTCACTGTCGCCCCAGCCGACGCCGTCGCCTTCGCTCTCTCCCTGGCCGTGCAGGTCGAACAGCAGCACCCCGTGGCCCCCGGCCGCCAGTGTCCGCGCCTCGAAGAGCACCCGCGTGCGGTTGTCCGCGAAGCCGTGCACCAGCACCGCCGCCGTCCCGTCGCGCGACGGCACGTACCACCCGCGAAGGACCCGTCCCGCCGCCTGGAACGACACGTCCTCCAGGCCCGGCAGCGCGTCCGTGCCGGAGGGCCGCGTCACCGGGACGCGCGCCGGGTGCACCAGCCCGCGCGCCGTGCGCAGGCCCCGCACCGCCGTGAAGGCGCCCGTGCCCAGCACGCCAAGGACGAGCGCCAGCGCGAACAGCCGGACCCAATGGACGCGGTACTTCTTCGTGGACACGGTCAGCTCCGGACGGGCCCGCCGCCCGCGCGCCAGCGCTCGACGAGGTTCTTCACGGCGGTTCCCCAGTCGGGGTACTCGAAGGTGAAGCCCGCGTCCAGCAGCCTCCCGGGCACCACGCGGCGGCTCTTGAGCAGCAGCTCCGTGTCCGTGCGCATGAAGAACGCGCCCACCTCCAGCATCCACTTCGCCGCCGGCAACCCCACGCTCACGTGCGCCGCCTCGCGCAGCTTCGCCATCAGCTCCCGCTGGGGCAGGGGATTCGGCGCGGCCAGGTTCACCGGCCCGTCCAGGTCCTCGCGCTCCAGCAGCAGCATCACCGCGCGCACGAAGTCCTGGCCGTGGATCCACGACACGTACTGCCGGCCGCTCCCCGCCGGGCCGCCCAGCCCCCGGCGCGTCAGGCCCAGGAGCACGTCGAAGATGCCCTCCTTGTCCGGGCTCATCACCATCGCCGTGCGCAGCGCCACCTTGCGCGTGTGGGGCGTGTCCGCTTCCGCCAGCGTGCGCTCCCAGGCCTGCGCGATGTCGATGCTGCGCTTCCAGTACGCCGGCACGTCCGGCTCGTTGCCTCCGATGATTCCGGTGGCCTCGTCATTGGGCGCGTCCAGCCGGTGCGCGTACAGCGTCGCGGTACTCATCTGCAGCCACACGCGCGGCGGCTTCGCGGCCCGCTGGATGGCCTGTCCCACCACTCGCGTGGAGTCCACCCGCGAGTCCATCATCTGGCGCAGGTTCTCCTCCGTGTAGCGGCAGTTCACGCTGCGTCCCGCCAGGTTGATGACCGCGTCGGCGCCGTCCACCTCCCGCGCCCAATCACCCAGCGTGCGCCCGTCCCAGGACACCGTGCGTGCCTCGCCCCGGCCTCCCCGGCTGATGAGGACGACGTCGTCCCCTCGCGCGAGGAACGCCCGCGCCAGCAGTGCGCCCACCTGTCCCGTGCCACCCGGAATCACGACCTTCATGGATGCAGCCCCCTCGGTCCGTGCGTCACCCGGAGGCATAGCGCGCCCCCTGGCCGCGCCGCCCGGCCCCGGACGCCGGGCCCCCGGGCCGTCCTGGTACCGGCGATGAGCCCCGCTTTTCCGGGGACGGCCGAAAAAACCAACCGGCCCGGAGGGAAAATGCAGCGCGTCACGCAACCCGGACCGCGTCCGGACGAAAATGGGTCATCCCCCACCTCGAATCCCGAGGCCGTCAATGATCATCCCGTCCCGCCCGCTCTCCGCGCCCCGCACCTCGACGGCTTCCTCGTCGGCCCCGGCCTCCACGGCCCGCACCCCGAAGGCATTCTCCTCGGTGTCCACCTTCGAGGCTGGCGCGCCGGCGAAGAAGGCTCCGACGACGCCGGTGCCCCCGCCGCAGGTGCCGGTAGAGGACGTGCCGCCGTCCAAGCCGGATCCCCGCTACGACGGCCTGAAGGACCAGGCGCTGATCAACGCGCTGCACGACGCGGTCAGCAAGCACAAGGACCTGGGCTACAACGGCGCGCGGAAGATCATCTTCACCACGCTCGACAACCACGACGGCAAGGTGAAGTGCGTCTACACGGGCAAGGAAGTGGTGACGAACAAGATTCCCAGCAGCAACGTGATGAACACCGAGCACACCTGGCCCCAGTCGAAGGGCGCCACGGGCGCGGCGAAGGCGGACCTGCACCACCTGTTCCCCACCGACAGCAAGGCCAACTCCATCCGGGGCAACTGGCCCTTCGGCACGGTGAAGAACGTGAAGTGGACGGAGAACGGCGCCAAGTTCGGCACCGACGAGAAGGGCCGCACCGTCTTCGAGCCGCCCGATGAGCACAAGGGCAACGTGGCGCGCGCGCTGTTCTACTTCTCCACCGTCTACAACAAGCACATCCCGGCGGACGACGAGGCCGTGCTCAAGCAGTGGAACACGCTGGACAAGGTCGACGCCGCGGAAGTGAAGCGCAACGACGCCATCGAGACCTACCAGCAGAACCGCAATCCCTTCGTGGACGACGCGTCGCTGGCCGACCGCATCGCGGACTTCTAGAGTCCCGAGGCATGTCCTCTGCCCTCGCGCCCTTGTGGGCGCTCGTCCCTGGCCGTACCGGTGTCCCCCTGATGAAGGTGGGGGGCACGCCCGAGGCGCCGGGACCCCTGGAGTGGCCCGCCTGCGCCATGTGCGGCGGGCCGCTGCGCTTCCTCTTCCAACTGCCGCACGTCGAGGGACGGCTGGACCTGGCGCCGCACGCGTCGGTCCACGTCTTCCAGTGCGAGAACCCCGACACGGCCTGCTTCCGCTGGGACCCGGAGGAGGGCGCCAACGCGGCGGTGCCGGTGAAGGCCGGCACGCCGTCCGTGAGCGCGCCGCCGGGGCCGGTGAAGCCGTACGCCGAATGGACGCTCGGCTTCGAGCCCGCCACCGAGGACACCGAGGCTCTATCGGTGGACGTCAACGAGGCCACCGAGGAGCAGCTCAGGGCGCTGGACCGTGCCCAGGAGGAGGCGCCGGAGAGCAAGGTGGGCGGCGTGCCCGGGTGGCTCAACGGCGAGGCGACGCCGGAGTGCTGTGACGCGCCCATGCGCTTCGTCGCGCAGCTGGCCGCGATGCCGTTCGGCCTGGACTTCGGCGACAACGGCCGGGGCTACCTCTTCCGGTGCACCCGGGAGGACTGCGTGCGCCCCTTCCGCTTCCTCACCCAGGGGGCCTGAAGCGGCGTTGAGTGTCTGGCTTTGAATCTCGTCGTCCAGAGCCCCTATACGGCTTTGCCTCCGCCAGGATCTACTTCACTCGCACCAGTGCTTCCCGGGGGGCCAATGCGAGTGATTGCCTGGACGTTGATGGCCGTAGGGCTTTCGGTGGGCTGTGGCAGTGCCGAGCTGGAGGGCGACGGTCCGCCGGATGAAATCCAATCCACCGAGCAGGGGGTGTTTCCCTCCTGCCCGCCTGGGTATTCGACGGCCTTCGGCTACGAGTGCGAGATGTACGTCTGCACGAACAGCACCTATGGATGGGGGAACGTCCAGTACCTGTACTGCACGGATGGCAATGGCGTTCCCCACAACTGGGGTCCCACCGGTGTCGTGTATTGCACCGAGTGTTACTGATAGGGCGGTCGCCGCAAGGCCCTAACGCTGCATCGCCTTGAGCAGCTTCTGGGCGTCCTCCGCGCTGAGCTTGCCGGCTTCCACCAGGTCCAGCACGCGGCGCATCTCCTCGTCGGGGATGCCCCGTGGCTGCGGGGGCGGGGGCGGCGCGGGGGGCTGCGGGCGGTGGTGCGGGGGGCCGTGATGGGACCAGGACGGCGCGCCCCACGAGTTCGCCCACGCGTGGGCCCACTGGTTCGCGTGGCGCTCCGCGCGGCGCTGCCAGCGCTCCGCCTGACGCTGCCAGCGCAGCGAGTCCTCCTCCCAGCCCTCCGCCTCCTCCTGGCGCGAGCGGCCCGATTCGCGCACGCGCACCGAGCCCAGCTCTGTCTCCAAGAGGAGCGTCGTGGCCGCCTGGGGGTTGGACGGGTAGCGCGTCTGCGTGGAGCCCAGCGACGTATGGGCGGAGATGTTCAGGTCCAGCCCGGACACCAGGCGCAGCTCCACCGCGCCCACCTGCGTCCCGATGCGGTGCTCGCCCACGTCCAGCGCGTCCACGTCCAGCTTCACCGCGCCCGCGGCGGCGTGGACGTGGAAGGTCCCGCCCACGCGCTCTCCGATGATGCGGCCCGCGCCCGTGCGCAGGGTCAGCTTGCCGTGCACGTCGCGCAGGCTCGCCGTGCCCGCGTCGGTGTTCAGCTCCAGCTCGCAGTCCTTCAATCCCGCGATGCGAACGGCGCCCGCGTCCAGCTGGAGCTTCGCCTTCACGTCCGGCGGCACGAACAGCTCCGCCTGCCCGCCCTGGCGCCAGAACAGCGACAGGAAGCCCGCCTCGCGTGGCACCAGCTCCACCTTCGTCACCCGGCCGTGCTCCTGGATGCGCGCCTCCACCCGGCCGTGCGTCACCAGGTAGGGCTTCTCTCCCTCCGGCAGCGGCGACACGACGAGCGTGGCGGCGAGCGCGTGCAGCTCCAACTCCGCGTGCTGTCCCCACGGAATCGCGTGGCGCTGGGAACCGTCGCGCGAGGACGGCGAGGCGTCGGAGGACGGCGTGGCTTCAGGGTCCATCATGGTGGTTACTCCCGTGCCTTCTTGAGTCGTTGAGCGGCCTCGTCCGCGTCGATGAGCCCGGCCGCGAGGTCATCGAGGATCTGCGCCCGGCGCGGGGAGCCGCGCTCACGGGGAGGAGGCGGCGGCGGAGGAGCGGGCGGAGGTGGGGCCGCTCCGGGCGCATGGCCCAGGGCCTCCACCACGTCGTCCAGCCGCGACACCACCGTCGGATAGGAGAGGCCCAGGGCCTGCTCCACGTCCTTGATCTTCCCCCGGCACGCGATGAACACGCGCACGAACGCGAGCTGCTCCGGCGACAGCTGCTGCACCCAGCCAGTCGTGAAGCGCCCCTCCACCGCGGAAGCGCACCCGTCGCAGCGGACCCGTTCGATGACGGTGCCGCCTCCACAGACGGGGCAGCGGGTGGGCACGGGCCAGGTGGGCTTGGGAGTCGTCATGGGATTCAGAAAATCAATTTCGGTTTTGAGAATATTGATTTCTACGGGCTTGGCAAGGGCGGGAGTTCATTTCCTGGAAAGACGGACACTTCGGAGCCGGTGGCCACGAAGGCGGAGTGGGGCGGGCCCTGGAGGCACCCGGCGAAGGCGGGTCCGTAGAAGCGGGCGACGTCGCAGTCGAAGGCGGTCTCCTGGGCGCGCCAGACGCTCCATCGCGGGTGCTCCACGCGGTACTCGGCGCAGCCGCCGTCGCGCTGGGCGGTGTAGCCCCAGTAGTGCTCGGTGATGAACTCCTCCTGGGAGCCGGGCGCGCTCTGTGCCGGTGCGCCGAGCGTCCGCGCCGACAGCTGGTGCCAGCGGCCGTGGGACTTCCAGGCGTACTCGACGTGGCCGGGCGCGCCGGTGTCCGCGCCGTCCATCGTGACGGCGTGGCGCATGGGGCACGCGACGTAGGGCTCGTTGTAGAGCACGCGCGCCACGGTGGCGATGGCGAGCCGGGGCACGATTTCGCGCACGAACACCACGCCGCGCCGCCAGCCCTCGGGGCCCAGGCGGCGCACGTAGAAGCGCAGGTTCACCTCATCGAAGTCCCGGTGGAACGGCACCGCGAGTCCCCGCACGCGCGTGTCGAGGAAGCGGAAGCCGACCATGCTCGCGAACGTGCGGCCCTGCCACGCGTCGAGCTCCGTGCCCCGGGGGACGAGGGGCCGCAGCACCGCCGGATCCACCTCGTAGTTGAGCATCAGCAGGTACCGCCACGTCGCCGTCAGGAAGGGGCGCATGCGCGAGGTTTAACGCGCACGCGGCGTCCGGGCCCAGGGCATGCCCCGCGCGCGGCTTCTGTCGCGCAGAAGCGCGGGCGGCCTTCAGGAGACGGCGGGCTGCGGCTTGCTGGAGGCGAGCCTGCGCTCCAGCCGCTCCCGCAACTTCAGCATGGGCCGCTCGACCCCATGATGAAGCGCGAGCGAGGCGAGCAGCACCGCCACGCCGCCGCCCAGCACCGTGACGGCGTGGAACGCGTCCATGCCGTGGGGCTCCAGCGCGTCCCGCACCCCGTGCTGCACGGCCTTGTGCGTGAGGTAGACGGTGAAGCTCAGGACCGCGAAGGTCTTCACGCCCGGGATGCGGGCGCAGACGCGCGAGGCCGTGGGGCCCGCCAGCGCCATCAGCAGCGCCGCGAAGCCCAGCGAGACCAGGGGGAACGCCACCACGGTATAGAGGAGGTAGCGGTAATGCTCCTCGTTGAGGAAGAGCACGCCGCCCAGGCACGCAAGGCCCACGAAGGCCATCCCTCCGGCGCGAGCCCCCCGCGTCCAGCGCTCCCAGGCCTCGGGCCGGAACACGCGCAGGGCCGCGAGCAGCACGCCGCACGTCAGCCCGTCGAGCCGCGCGTACGTCGGGTAGTAGAGCAACCTGTCGTAGTCGCGCCACCCGGGCTCCCCTGGCCCGAGCGTGGAGAAGTGCTGCATCCACAGCCCGCCGCGCAGCAGCATGCCCCCGAGCATCACGGCCGCGGCGAGGACGAGGAGGGACGGCGCGCGCAGGCGTCCGCGCAGCGCGAGCACGGTGAGCGGCAGCACCAGGTAGAAGTGCTCCTCCACGCACAGCGACCACGCGTGGGAGAAGCCGTTGATGCTCAGGCCGAAGTTCTGCGTGAACGTGAGGAAGCGCCACGCGGGCGTCACCAGGGGCCGCTCGGCCCAGGCGGGCACGAAGAGGTACAGGGCCAGCACGACGAGGAACGACGGCAGGATGCGCAGCGAGCGCCGCAGGTAGAAGCGCTGGAGCGACGGCGTCTCACCGCGCGACACCGGCTCCAGGAGCTGCGAGCCGATGAGGAAGCCGCTGAGCACGAAGAACAGCTCCACGCCCGTCCAGCCGAAGTTGGCGAACACGTGGTAGGCCTCGTGCCCTTCGGGGCGCGGGTAGTGGAAGACGACGACGACGAGGATGGCCAGGCACCGGAGCAGGTCCAGGCCGGCGAGGTGACGCGGTTCGGTGGCGTTCAGCGGAGTCGGCTTTCAGCGGGGGGATGCGCCCGATGCTATTCCTCTGGTCGGATGAAGTCTGCCGGGCGGTCACGGACCTCCATGCGGCAAGGCTCGTGTCCTCCGGCCAAGACGGGGACGCGGGTGAATGAGGCCAACCGCCGGCACGTGCGCATCTGCTGGGCCTCCAGACCGCAGGCCTTCCACCGAGAGCCAGTGGACCTTCTACGGCTGGAAGATGGAGGCTGCTCCGTCATATTCGGGCCATCAGGCGCGTGTGGATGCCCGTCTTGGGGGGAGGCCCGATGCAGAGACTGACATGCCTACGAGGCACGAATGGGAGGGCGCCATGACGCGGGAGCCAGATGGCGATGAGGAGGGCCTGGTTCGACGCTGCGAGCGCGAACTCGCGGTCGCAGTCCGGAGCGTCCTTGAGGTCGGGCGTCCCAATGAGCGTTGGTCGCGCGTGGACTCTGTGGCCTTGGCATTGGAGTACCTCCTGCGTGTGCGCCTGTCCGAGTTTGAGGATGCCCGAGGCTTCGGAAGCCCCGACGGCCTCCTGGTGCGCCGACTTGAGGCCTCATCTCCTCGGTCGCTTGAGCTCAACGGCTGGGTCATCGAGGTGACAACCCAGAGGTGTGAGCCCTTCGAGGCCCAGATGGAGTTGACGGACGACGGAGCAGACGTCCACACCTACCGGCTCGCACTTATCGACGCTGGGAAGGGACTCCAGCGGTTCCCGGTCGACTCGCGCCAAGTACGCCTGGGAGAGCCTGCTGTGGAGGATTGGCTCCTCGTCATCTCTCGCGAGGCGTCGCTGCCCGCTTCCGCACGGCCCGGAACACCGTGCGCACCGACTGCGCGTCGGGCCAGAAGCCCCGGCCGGCGTACTTGAGCAGGCGCTCCGCGGTGATGCGCGGGCGGACCATGTGGACCACCCGGGTCCGCTGTCCAAGGAGGTCCGCCCAGGCGTACGGGCCCGCGTGCAGCAGTCGGCCGTCCAGGAGGAACTGGCAGATGCTCAGGTCCGTGAAGGCCAGCTGCTGGCCCACGGCGTCGCCGCTCCCGGTGAAGAGTGCCGGGATGTGCACGAGCTGGAGCAGGTGTCCTTCCGGCGAGTGCAGCTCCAGCGCGTACATCTCCCGGCCGTCCGGGAAGCGCCGCAGCCGCAGCCGCTCCTGGAGCGCGGCCTCCTCCGTGGGCGTGGCCTGCTTGCAGGGCGCGTGGTCGTCGCGGCCCTGGATGCGATCCCTCAGCCAGGGGCCCCACGCCGTGGCCACGTGCCTGCGGCAGGGCGTGTAGCCCGTGGACAGCATGTGCCTCGCGGTCCGCTCCAGCGCCTGGAACGAAGCGCAGAACAGGTCGTAGTCGCCGCCGGGGCGCGTGTCGTGGGTGAGCCAGCGCAGGAGGCGGCCTCCCAGCAGCCACGTGTCCTCGCCCAGCAGGTGGACGTGGGGCAGCTCCGGCAGGGCGAGGAGGCGCTGGACGTCGCGGAACGGCACCGGCGGCCGGTGTGCCAGGCCCTCCGCGCCGTCGCCCGGGACCGCGCCCAGCAGCGCGCGCAGGGACGCGTGCTGGGCCTGCGTGAAGTGTCGGGCCATGGGGCGGCTACCCGTTCCTTCCGGTGAGCAGCGCGCGCAGCCGTTCGGCCAGCGCGTCCACGTGGGGCGGACGGATGAGGGTGAAGTGGTCGCCCGGCACGGTGTGCACCGTCAGGCCTCCGTGCACGAGCGTTCCCCAGCCCAGGTCCGGAGGGGCTTCGGGCCCTTCCGCCGCGCGCAGCAGCACGAGGCTCCCGTCATACGGCCCGGGGACGTAGGCCCGCGACGCGGCCTGGTTCCCACCGAAGCGGTGCCACAGCTCGCGCAGCTCGTCGCACGCGGCCTCCTCCAGGCCCAGGTCCACGCCGGGCGTCTGCTCCAGCACCTGGCGCAGCTCCACCGGATCCACCAGCCCCAGCACCTCCGCGGCCCGGGGATGCACGTCCGCGAGCCTCGTGAGGTGATCCGCGAACTCCAGCACGCGCTGGCCCACGGCCTCGTCCGGCGTGAGGGTCTGTGCGGGAGCGGGCTCCTCGCCCATCGCGTCGATGACGACGAGCAGCTCCACCGTCTCGCCTTCCAGGCGGAGCTGCCGAGCCATCTCGTACGCCACGCGTCCGCCCATGGACCAGCCGCCCAGGCGGTAGGGGCCGGTGGGCTGCACGCTTCGCACGGCGTGCAGGTAGCGCGTGGCCATGGCCTCCACCGTGGGGCCCGCGCCGTCCCTCGGCACCTGGAGGCCGTAGAAGGGCTGGTCCTCGTCCATTCGCCGCGACAGCTCCAGGTAGCCCAGCACGCTGCCGCCCACCGGGTGCACGCAGAAGAAGGGCGTCCGGGCGCCTCCCTTGCGCAGCACCACCAACGGTGAGTCGGAGCTCGTGCCCGCGTCGATGCGCGCGGCCAGCCCCTCCAGGGTCGGTGCCTCGAAGAGGTCGATGACCGCGAGCCTCGCGTCGAACAGCGCGCCCGCCCGCGCCACCACCTGCGTGGCGAGCAGCGAGTGGCCGCCCAGGTCGAAGAAGCTGTCGTGCACGCCCACGCGGGGCACGCCCAGCAGCTCCTGCCACAGCGCCGCCAGCCGCTGCTCGGTGGGCGTGCGCGGCGCGACGTGGCCCGTGTCCTCACCCGAGCGCGACGGCTCCGGCAGGGCCTTGCGGTCCACCTTGCCGTTGGACGTGCGCGGCAGGGCGCCCAGCACCACGAACGCCGAGGGCACCATGTAGTCCGGCAACAGCTTCCCCAGGTGTCCGCGCAGCGCGGCTTCGTCCAGCGCCTGCTCGGACCTGCCCACCGCGTAGGCGATGAGCTGTCGGCCCTGGGCGGCGTCGTCGCGGGCCACCACCACGCACTCGCTCACGGCGGGATGGCGCGCGAGCACGGCCTCGATTTCACCCAGCTCCACGCGGTAGCCGCGGATCTTGAGCTGGTGGTCCACGCGGCCCAGGAACTCGATGCGGCCGTCGTGCAGCCACCGCACGCGGTCGCCCGTCCGGTACAGCCGGGCGC
Organism: Corallococcus caeni; assembly: GCF_036245865.1. Classification (NCBI taxonomy): domain Bacteria; kingdom Pseudomonadati; phylum Myxococcota; class Myxococcia; order Myxococcales; family Myxococcaceae; genus Corallococcus; species Corallococcus caeni. Next base: position 417,787 of record NZ_BTTW01000006.1, read on the forward strand.
CCGCTTCCGCGCCGAAGCTGTCCGGCACGAAGCGCTCCGCCGTCAGGTCCGGCCGGCCCTGGTAGCCGCGGCCCACCGTCGCGCCGCCGATGAACAGCTCGCCCGGGACGCCCGTGGGCACCGGCTGCCCGTACGCATCCAGCACGTACACGCGCACGTTGCCCAGCGGCCGCCCCAGCGGCACCGACCGCGTGCCCTGCGTCCTCACGCCGCGCTCCACCCGCTGCGCGAGCACGCCCACCGTCGTCTCCGTGGGGCCGTAGTGGTTGAACACCTCGCAGTCCGGCGACAGCGCATGGACCCGCTCCACCAGCGCCCACGACACCGTGTCTCCGCCCAGCACCAGCCGGCGGCGCGGCAGCAGGTCCGCAGCGTCCTGGCCCGCGAGCAGCGCCTCCAGGTGCGTGGGGACGATCTTCAGGCCCTGCACTTCATGCGTCCGGCCGTACGCCGCGAGCTTCCCCGCGTCCGACGCCGTGTCCCGGTCCACCAGGTGCACCGCGCCGCCCCTGCACAGCGTGGGGAACACCGCCGTGTGGCCCAGGTCCGCGGCCAGCGTGGACACCGTCGCGAAGGACATCCCTTCGGGCAGCGCCAGCCGGTCGCTGACGCCCGCCACGTAGCCCGCGAGCTGGCGGTGCTCGATGACCACGCCCTTGGGCTGCCCGGTGCTGCCCGACGTGTAGATGACGTAGGCCGCGTGCCCCGGCAGGACGCCGGTGACGGGCGCTTCCTCCGGCTGTGCGTCCAGCAGTCCGTCGTCCGCGTCCAGGCTCACCAGCAGCTCGCCCTGCGAGGGCAGCTCGTCCGCCAGGGCCTCGTCGGTGACGATGACCTGCACGCCCGCGCCCTTCAGCACCTGGCGCATCCGCTCCGGGGCACTGGCCGCCCCGGGGTCGAGCGGCACGTAGGCGCCGCCCGCCTTGAGGATGCCGAGGAGTCCCACGAGCGCATGGGCCCGCCGCTCCACGAACAGGCCCACGCGCGTCTCCGGCGCGACGCCGTACTGCTGGAGCAGGTGCGCGAGCTGGTTCGCCCGCCGCTCCAGCGCCGCGTACGTGAGCGTTCCCTCCGGCGCCACCACCGCCAGCGCCTCCGGCGTCCGCGCCGCCTGCTCCGCGATGAGCGCGTGGATGCAGCGCTCCGCGTACGGGAGCGCGGTGTCGTTGAACGTCCCCAGCAACCGCTGCCGCTCCGCCGCCGGCAGCATGGGGAGGTCCGAAAGGCGCAGCGCTCCCTCGTGGGAGACGATGCTCGCGAGCACCGCGTGGAAGCGGTCCGCCATGTGTTCGACCGTGGCCTCGTCGAAGAGGTCGCGGTCGTACATCCAGGCGCACACCAGTCCTTCTGGCGTGGGCGTCATGGACACCGTCAGGTCCAGCTTCGCGGCGGCGGTGTTCGTGGCGTCCACGCTCAGGGTCAGGCCCGGCAGCTCCAGCGCGGTGTGCGGCGTGTTCTGGAGGATGAGCTTCACCTGGAACAGCGGCGCGTGCGCTCGGCTGCGCTCCGGGTTCACGGCGCGCACCACCTCCTCGAAAGGGAGGGCCTGGTGCTCGTAGGCTTCCAGGGACACGCGCCGCGCCTGCTCCAGCAGCTCCACGAAGGTGGGGTTGCCGTCCATGCGCAGCCGCACCACGAGCTGGTTGATGAAGAAGCCGATGAGGCCCTCGGTCTCCGCGGTGTCGCGGTTGGCCACGTCGGTCCCCACGACGACGTCCGTCTGGCCGCTGTAGCGGTGCAGGAGGCCCTGGAAGGCCGCCATCAGCGCCATGAACAGCGTGGCCTTGCGGTCCACGGCCAGCCGCTCCAGGCCCTTCATGATGGCGGGCTCCGTCGTCCTCGCCACGATGCCGCCCCGGTGGGCGCGCACGGCGGGACGGGGACGGTCCAGCGGCAGCTCCAGCACCGCGGGGGCTCCCGTTAGCTGGTGGCGCCAGTAATCGAGTTGCTTCTCCAGCAGGTCGCCTTGCAACCACTGGCGCTGCCAGACCGCGTAGTCCGCGTACTGGATGGCCAGGGGCGGCAGCGGGGAGGCACGGCCCTGCCGGTGGGCGACGTAGAGCGCGCTCACCTCCCGCACCAGCACATCCATGGACCAGCCGTCGGACGCGATGTGGTGCATGGTCATCAGCACGCGGTGGGAGGTTTCGCTCAGGCGCAGGAGCCGCGCGCGCAGCATCGGGCCCTTCCCCAGGTCGAAGGGCCTCAGGGCCTCTTCCACCTCCAGGCGGTGGGCCTCCGCCTCGCGTGCGTCCTGGGGCAGGGCGCTCAGGTCCACCTGTTCGAGCGGCAGCGTGAGCGCGGGCAGGATGACCTGGGACGGTCCTTCCGGGCCGTCCTGGAAGACGGTGCGCAGGGATTCGTGGCGGCGCACCACTTCCTGGAAGCAGTGCTCCAGCGCGCCCACGTCCAGGGTGCCCTCCACGCGCAGGGCGACGGGGACGTTGAACGTGGAGGTGCCCGGCTCCAACTGGTCCAGGAACCACAGCCGCTGCTGCGCGAACGACAGCGGCATGCGCGCCTCTCGCGGCACGCGACGCAGCGGCGGTGCCTGGAGCGACGCGCCGCCCTGCATGAGCGCGTCCAGGTGACGTGCCTGTTCTTCCAGCGTGCGGGCCTCGAAGAGGAGCTGGAGCGGCAGCTCCACCTGGAAGGCCGTGCGGATGCGCGACGCCAGCTGCGCCACGAGCAGCGAGTGGCCGCCTCGGGCGAAGAAGTCATCCGTCGCGCTCACCGCGTCCTGCTTGAGGACCTCGTTCCAGAGGGCGGCGAGCTGGACCTCCGTCTCCGTACGCGGGGCGATGCGCGACGTGATGGGCCGCTGGGCCTGGAGCGCCGGGAGGGCGCGGCGGTCCACCTTGCCGCTGGCCGTGAGGGGCAGGGCTTCCAGCAGGACGAAGTCCGACGGCACCAGGGCCTCCGGCAGGGTGCGCCGGAGGAAGGTGCGCAGGGCTTCGGCGTCCACGGGGCGCGCGGTGTGGGGCGCGACGTAGGCCACCAGCGTGGGGCCGTGGGATCCGGCCTCGCGCACGATGACCGCGGCTTCGCGGATGCTCGGGTGGAGGGTGAGCGCGGCTTCCACCTCGCCGGGTTCGACGCGCAGGCCTCGCAGCTTCACCTGCTGGTCGAGCCGGCCGAGGAACTGGAGGCGCCCGTCGGACAGCCAGCGGACCCGGTCTCCGGAGCGATACAGACGGGCGCCGGGTTCGGTGGCGAAGGGGTGGGGGATGAAGCGCTCGGCGGTGAGGGCGGGACGGCCCAGGTAGCCGTGCGCCAGGGGCACGCCGCCCAGGTGCAGCTCGCCCGGGACGCCGATGGGCACCGGGTGCAGCGCGGCGTCGAGCACGTAAGCCTCGGCGTTGGCCACCGGCCGGCCGATGGGCACGGTGGCGCCGGAAGCGTCGTCGGTGACGGGGGACCACGTGGCGTCGATGGTCGACTCCGTGGGGCCGTAGGCGTTGACGAGCTGGACCGTCGGCAGGACGGAGCGCAGCCGCGTGGCCAGGTCTGGCGTCAGCGCCTCACCGCCGCAGAAGAGCCAGCGCAGGGTCGTGGCCTGCTTCAGGGCGGGCTCCGCCGCGAGGAAGCGCAGTACGGAGGGCACGGCCTGGAGGACGGTGATGCGCTGGCGCGACAGCAGGTCCGCCAGCAGCGCGGTGTCGCGAGGCACGTCCGCAGGCGCGAGCACGAGCGTCGCGCCGGACAGCAGCGTGGAGAACAGCTCCGCCGCGGACGCATCGAAGCCCAACGCGGCGAGCTGGAGCTGCCGGTCGCCCGCCTTCAGCGCGAACGTGGAACCCATCCACGTCGCGTGGTTCACGAGCGAGCGATGGGACACCAGCACACCCTTGGGCTGGCCCGTGCTGCCCGACGTGTAGAGGACGTACGCAGGCAGGTCCGCGGGTACGTCCGGGAGCAGGGCGTCCAGCGCGTGTCCCATGACTACCGCAGGGTTCACGCCCGAAGACGGATGCGCGACTTCCACAACGGACTGCTCGGTGACTTCCGCCACATGCGCCTGGACAGCAGCCTCCAGGCTCGCGTCCGAGGACGACTTCCGCGTGGTCGCAGCCTCATGTCCCGCGACAGCAGCAGGGCTTACGACGGAGGCCGCATGCGCTGCTTCCGTCGAGGACGGCTTCGGCGTGGATGCGACTTCGACGATGCGGCCCTGGAACGGCGGGAGCCGGTTGCGCAGCCGGGCTTCGGTGAGGAGCACCGTGGCGCCCGCGTCCTCCAACTGGAACGCCAGCCGCTCCAACGGAGCGGACGGATCGAGCGGCACGTAGGTCGTGCCCGCCTTCAACGCGCCGAGCACCGCGACGGGCAGCGCGTGCGAGCGCTCCAGGAACAGGGCCACCCTGGCTCCGGTGGGCACTCCCTGGGCCCTCAGGCTCCGGGCGAGCGCATCGGCGCGGGCATCCAGCTCGCGGTACGTGACGGCCTGTCCTTCGTGCTCCACGGCCACCGCGTCCGGCGTGGCCTTCGCCTGTGCTTCGAACCGCGCGTGCACGGACGTGTCGCGCGGAGCATCGGCGCGCGACCGGGCCCATTCGCCCAGCACCTGACGCCGCTCCTCCTCCGTGAGCAGGGGCAGGTCCGACAGGCGCCGCTCCGGGTTGCGGCAGGCGTCCTCCAACAAGACCCGCAGATTCCCGATGAGGCGCTCGACCGTGCTCCGGTCGTAGAGGTCGGTGCGGTACTCCACCGAGCCCTCCAGCGCGTCCGGCTTCTCCGTGAGCGTCACGGAGAGGTCGAACATGGCGGTGCCCGCGTCCACCGCGTGCGGTTCGATGCGCAGCCCCGGCAGCGACAGCTCCGCCGTCGGCGTGTTGAGCATCACCAGCGCCACCTGGAAGAACGGCGTGTGCTCCGCCTGCCGCTTGGGCTGGAGCACCTCCACCAGCTTCTCGAACGGCACGTCCTGGTGGTCATACGCGTCCAGCGTGACGCGCTTCACCCGGCCCAGCAGCTCGCGGAAGGTGGGGTTGCCGTCCAGCCGCGTGCGCAGCACCAGCGTGTTGACGAAGAAGCCGATGAGCCCTTCCGTCTCCTCGCGCGTGCGGCCCGCGATGGGCGCGCCCACGCTGACGTCGTCCTGGGACGCCCAGCGGGAGAGCACGGCCTGGAAGCCCGCGAGCAGGCCCATGAACAGCGTGGCGCCTTCCTTCTGGCACAGCGCCGTCACGTCCTGCGCCAGCTTCCGGGGCAGGGACAGGTGGAAGCTCGCGCCCGGCTGACGCGAGCCCGGGGTGCGCGGCCGGTCCGTGGGCAGCTCCAACGCGTCCGGCGCTCCCGCCAGTTGGTGACGCCAGTAGTCGAGCTGCGCCTGCAACACGTCACCCTGGAGCCACTCGCGCTGCCAGACCGCGTAGTCCGCGTACTGCACGGGCAGCGGCGGCAACGTCAGCGGCTGGCCCGAGACCGTGGCGGCGTAGCGCGCCACTGACTCCCGGATGAGCACGGCGAGCGACCAGCCGTCGGAGACGATGTGGTGCATCGTCACCAGCAGCACGTTCTCCTGCTCCGCCAGCCGGAGCACGCGCGCCCGCAACAGCGGACCCTTCGCGAGGTCGAAGGGCTGACGTGCCTCCTCCTCGGCCAGTCGCCGCGCCAGCGCCTCCTGCTCCGGCCCGGAGTGCCCGCGCAGGTCCTCCACCGGCAGCGGGAAGGCCGCCCGGGGAGCGATGACCTGGACCGGCGTGCCCTCGTGCGAGGCGAACGTGGTGCGCAGGGATTCGTGGCGGTGCACCAGCTCCGTGAAGGCGCGCTCCAGCGCCGTCAGGTCCAGCGCGCCGTGCAGCCGCAGCGCGACCGGCATGTTGTAGACAGGCAGGCCCGGCTGGAGCTGGTCCAGGAACCACAGCCGCTGCTGGGCGAACGACAGCGGCAGGTTCCCTTCACGAGGCACCGGCCGCAGCGGCGGCGCCTGGAGTCGCACCGTGCGCGCGAGGGCGGCATCCACCCGCGCCGCCTGGGCCTCCAGCGTGCGGGCCTCGAAGAGGTCCTGCAACCGCGGCTCCACGCCGAACGTGGCGCGGATGCGCGACAGCAATTGCGTCGCCAGCAGCGAGTGGCCGCCACGCTCGAAGAAGTCGTCGTGCGCGCCCGTGCCCTGCGTTCCCAGCAGCTCGTTCCACAGCGCCGCGAGCCGCGCCTCCGTGTCCGTCCGCGGCTGGACGAAGCCCTCCTGCGCGCCCGAAGCCACCGGCGCGGGCAGCGCGCGGCGGTCCACCTTGCCGTTGCGCGTGACGGGCAGCGCGGCCATGACCACGATGGCAGAAGGCACCAGGTACTCCGGCAACCGCTCCCGCAGCCACGTCTTGAGGCCGGCGACGTCCAGCGCGGCGGCACCGCCTGTCGGCATGACACGCGGCACCACGTAGGCCACCAGCGCGCGGCCTCCCGGCATGTCGTCGCGCGCCAGGACCGCCGCCTCGCGCACCTGGGTGTGCCCCAGGAGCACGGCTTCGATTTCACCGGGCTCCACCCGGAAGCCGCGCACCTTCACCTGCGTGTCTCGGCGTCCCAGGAAGTGCAGCGTCCCATCCGCCTTCCAGCGGACCCGGTCCCCGGAGCGATACATCCGCGCTCCCGGCACCTCGCCGAACGGATCCGGCAGGAATCGCTCCGCCGTCAGCGCGGGCTGCTGGAGGTAGCCCCAGGCCACGCCGTCTCCGGACAGGTACAGCTCCCCGGGCACGCCCACCGGCACGGGCCGCAGGAGCGCATCCAGCACGTACACGCGCGTGTTCGCGATGGGCCGCCCGATGGACACCGGCGCTCCCACCTGGCTCACGTCGGTCATCACGTGGCAGGTGGTGAAGGTGGTGCCCTCGGTGGGGCCGTAGCCGTTCACCAGCAGGCCCGTCCGGGCCACGTGCTCGCGCACGCGCTCCGGGTTCAGGACGTCGCCCCCGGCGAGCACCTGGCGCACGCGGGCCAGGGCCTCCGGCTGCGTGGCGGCCAGCTGCTCCAAGAGGGCGGACGTGAGCCACAGCGTGGTGACGTGGTGCGCTTCCAGCGTGCGGCCCAGTTCCTCCATCGAGGCCGCCTTCGGATCCGCGAGCACCAGCCGTCCGCCGTGCAGCAGGCAGCCCCACAGCTCGAAGGTGGACGCGTCGAAGGCCAGCGGGGCCAGCTGCAGGAAGACCTCGTCCGGTCCGAACCGGGCGAACGTCGTGCCCATCACCAGCCGGACGATGGCCCGGTGCGGGACGCAGACTCCCTTGGGCCGGCCGGTGGTGCCGGACGTGTAGAGGACGTACGCGAGCGCGTCTCCTCCCAGGGCCGGCGGGAGCGCCGTGCCGGCTTCCGCGTCGAGCAGCCCGGCCTGCGTGTCCATCCGCAGCATCGCGGGAGCCGTGGCAGGCAGTTGCTCCGACAGCGCCTCCGTGGTGAGGACCCGCGCCGCGCCAGTGTCCTCCAGCAGGAAGGTCAGCCGCTCCAGGGGCCACTCGGTGTCGAGCGGGACGTAGGCCGCGCTCGCCTTGAGGATCCCCAGCACGGCGATGAGCTGCTCCACGGAGCGCTCCAGGAACAGCGCCACGCGCGCGCCCGGCTTCACGCCGCTTCCGCGCAGGTGCCGCGCGAGCTGGTTCGCCCGGCGGTCCAGCTGCGCGTACGTGAGCGTGCGGCCCTGGGACTCCACCGCGACGGCGTCTGGCGTGCGCGCGGCCTGGGCTTCGAACAGGGCGTGCACGGCCGTGTCACGCGGATACGGCACACCCGTCGCGTTCCACTCCACGAGCACGCGGTGCCGCTCGGCGTCGGAGAGCAGGGACAGCGTGGACAGCCGACGCGCGGGTTGGGCCACCGCGGCTTCCAGCAGCAGCCGCAGGTGCTCCATCATCCGCGTGACGGTCGCCTCGTCGTAGAGGTCGGTGCGGTACTCCAGGAGCCCCGTCAGGCCGGAGGGCCCTTCGGAGAAGGTGAGCGACACGTCGAAGCGGGACGTACCGCTGGCCGTGTCCAGCGGCTTGAAGGTGACGCCGGGCAGCTCCAGCGCGGTGGTCGGGGTGTTCTGGAGCGTGAGCGCCACCTGGAAGAACGGTGCCAGGCCCGGACGTCGGGGCGGTTGCAGCGCCTCCACCAGCTTCTCGAAGGGCAGCTCCTGGTGCGCGTAGGCGCCCAGCGTGACGTCCTTCACCCGGCCCAGCAGCTCCCGGAAGGTCGGGTCGCCGTCCAGCCGCGTGCGCATCACCAGCGTGTTGATGAAGAAGCCGATGATGCCCTCGGTCTCCGCCTGGGTGCGGCCCGCGATGGGGGCACCCACGCTGACGTCGTCCTGGCCGGTGTGCCGCGCGAGCACGGCCTGGAGTCCCGCGAGCAGGCCCATGAACAGCGTGGCGCCTTCCCGCTGGCACAAGGCCGCGAGGTCCTTCGTCAGCTTCCCGGGCAGGGCCACCCGCAGGAGCGCGCCGGGCTGGGTCGTGTCCGCGGACCTCGGCCGGTCGGTGGGGAGCTCCGACGTCAGCGGGGCGTCCTCCAGGTGCTTGCGCCAGTACGCGAGCAGCTCCTCCAGGGGCTCGCCCTGGAGTCCGTCGCGCTGCCACGTGGCGAAGTCCGCGTACTGGAGCGGCAGGTCCGGCAGGGGCGAGGGCCGCCCGGCGGAGAAGGCTTCGTAGAGCGCGCCCAGCTCCCGGATGAGCACGGCCATGGACCAGCCGTCGGAGACGAGGTGGTGCATCGTCACGAGCAGCAGGTGCTCCTTCTCCGCGAGCCGCAGCAGCCCGGCGCGCAGGAGCGGTCCCCTGGCGAGGTCGAACGGCGTGCGGGCTTCATCCTGGGCCCGCTTCCGCGCCTCCTGCTCGCGCGCTTCCGGTGACAGGCCGCGCAGGTCGTCCACCGCCAGCGGGAACACCGTGGCGGGGCCGATGATCTGCACGGGCCGGCCGTCGCGGGCACGGAAGGTGGTGCGCAGCGACTGGTGCCGGCGCACCAGCTCCGTGAAGGCGCGCTGGAGCGCTTCGGCGTTCAGCGCGCCCTCCACGCGCAGCGCGGCGGGCATGTTGTAGACGGGCAGGCCCGGCTGGAGCTGGTCCAGGAACCACAGCCGCTGCTGCGCGAAGGACACCGGCGCTTCGATGGCGCGTGGCGCGATGGTGGACGCCGGACCCTTGCGCGTCCCGGCGGACATCCGGCCCTGGAGCCGCTGGGCCAGGCCTTCCACGGTGGGGAACTCGAACAGCTCGCGCAGCGGCACCTCCAGCCGCAGGGCGGTGCGCAGGCGCGACGTCACCTGCGTGGCCAGCAGCGAGTGGCCCCCCAGGCTGAAGAAATGATCCGTCACGCTCAGCCGGGGCACGTTCAGCACCTGCGCGAACACGTCCGCCAGCGTCTGCTCCAGCGGCGTGCGCGGCGCGATGAAGGGCGCCTCCCCGCGCAGGCTGTCCGCGTCCGGCGCGGGCAGTTGTCGGCGGGCGAGCTTGCCGCTGGGCGTGAGCGGCAGGGCCTCCAGCCGCAGCAGCGCGGAGGGCACCAGGTACTCCGGCAGGCGGCTCGCGAGCTGCCTGCGCAGGGCGTCCGGCTCCCACGTCGCGTCGGGCGGGAGGACGACGTAGCCCACGAGGCGCTTGTCCCCGGCCACGTCCTCGCGCACCACGGCGGCCGCGTCGCGCACGCCGGGCAGGCCGCGCAGGACGGCCTCCACCTCTCCGGGCTCCACGCGGAAGCCGCGCACCTTGGCCTGGTGGTCGACGCGGCCCAGGAAGTCGAGCGTCCCGTCCGCACGCCAGCGCGCGCGGTCGCCCGTGCGGTACAGCCGCGCGCCGGGCACGGAGGAGAAGGCGTCGGGCACCAGCTTCTCCGCCGTCAGCTCCGGACGCCCGTGGTAGCCGGGCGTCACCTGCACGCCGCCGATGAGCAGCTCGCCCTGCACGCCCACGGGGCAGGGCTGGCCGCTCGCGTCCACGACGTACAGGTGCGTGTCCGGCAGCGGCGCGCCGATGGACGGCAGCCGCTCCCATGACGACGGTGCGCCTTGCAGCCGCAGCGCGCTGACGGCGTGGGTCTCCGTGGGGCCGTACTGGTTCTCCAGCACGCAGTCCGGCAGCCGCTCGAAGAACGACACCAGCGTGGGCGTCACCTGCAACTGCTCACCCGCGGTGATGACCTCGCGCAGGCGCTCCGGCAGCGGGGCGCCGTGCTCCACGGCGTCCGCGAGCGACTGGAGCGCGACGAAGGGCAGGAACAGCCGCTCCACGCCCGTGTCCGCCATGAGGCGCAGGAGCGCGGGCATGTCCCGGCGCACCGCCGCCGTGGGCACCACCAGCGTGCCGCCCGCGCTCCAGGTGGCCAGCATCTCCTGGAACGACACGTCGAAGCTCAGCGCGGCGAACTGCAACGTCGTGGCGTCTGGCTTCACCGAGCGCTGGCACTGCCATGCCAGCAGGTGCGCCAGCGCGCCGTGCGACATCGCCACGCCCTTGGGCTTGCCGGTGCTGCCCGACGTGTAGATGAGGTAGCAGGGCGACTCCATCGGCACCGCCACGCCCGGGGACGACTCCGGCAGGCGCGCGAGCAGCGCGGCCTCCGTGTCCAGCCGCACCGCCGCGACGCCGGACGCCTGGGTGTCCAGGTGCGCTTGCGTCAGCACCGCGCGGATGCCGGCGTCCTCGCGCATCAGCGACAGCCGCTCCGCGGGATAGGTGGGGTCGAGCGGCACGTAGGCCGCGCCCGCCTTCAGGATGGCGAGCACACCCACCGCCATCTCCAGCGAGCGCTCCACGCACAGCCCCACGCGGTCCCCGGTCCGCACGCCCAACTCGAGCAGTCGACGAGCGACCTGGTTGGCCCGGCGCTCCAGTTGCGCGTAGGTGAGCCGCTGGCCCTCGAACATCACCGCTACGGCCTCCGGCGTGCGCGCGGCCTGGGTCTCCACGCGGCCGTGGACCGTCGCGTCCACCGTGATGCCCGGACGGGTGTTCCAGTCCACCAGCACCTGCCGGCGCTCCGCTGGCGACAGGAGTGACAGCGTGGACAGGCGCGCGTCGGGACGAGCCACCGCGCCGTCGAGCAGCGCTTGCAGGTGGCCCACCAGCCGCTCGGCCGTGGCCGCGTCGTACAGGTCGGTGCGGTACTCCAGCGCGCCGCGAATGCCCTGGGGGGACTCGCTGAGGGTGAAGGTGAAGTCGAACTTCGCGGTGCCGCTGTCCAGCTCCAGCAGCTTCAGTTGGATGCCGGGCACGGTGAGCTCCGCCGAGGGCGTGTTGAGCATCACCAGCGCCACCTGGAAGAACGGCGTGCGCTCCGGCATGCGCGGCGGCTGGAGCACCTCCACCAGCTTCTCGAACGGCACGTCCTGGTGCGCGAACGCGCCCAGCGTGACGTCCTTCACGCGGCCCAGCAGCTCGCGGAACGACGGGTCCCCGTCCAGCCGCGTGCGCATCACCAGCGTGTTGACGAAGAAGCCCACCAGGCCCTCCGTCTCCGCCTGCGTGCGGCCCGCGACGGGCGCGCCCACGCAGATGTCGTCCTGACCGGAGTAGCGGGACAGGAGCGCCTGGAGCCCCGCGAGCAGGCCCATGAACAGCGTGGCGCCTTCCCTCTGGCAGAGCGTCTTCAGGGCCTGCACGCGCTCGGAGGACAGCTCCACCTCCAGCCACGTGCCCGGGTTCTGGGAGTCCGCCGTGCGCGGGTGGTCCGTGGGCAGCTCCAGCGCGGGCGGGGCGTCCTCCAGTTGCTTGCGCCAGTAGTCGACCTGGGCGTCCAGCACCTCGCCGCGCAGCCACTCGCGCTGCCAGGCGGAGTAGTCCGCGTACTGGATGGGCAGCTCCGGCAGCGGCGAGGCCCGGCCCGCGAGCTTCGCCTCGTACAGCGCGACCATCTCGTGGATGAGCACCGCGATGGACCAGCCGTCGGAGATGATGTGGTGCATCGTCACGAGCAGCAGGTGCTCGTGCTCCGCCAGCCGCAGCAGGCGCGTGCGCAGCAACGGTCCCCGCGACAGGTCGAAGGGCTGTCGCGCCTCGTCCTTCGCGAGCTGGCCCGCGGCCTCGTCGCGCTCACCTGACGGCAGGTGCTCCAGCGACTCGACGGGCAGCGCCCAGGGCGCGGCGGGCGCGAAGACCTGCGCGGCGGTGCCGTCGATGACCTGGAACGTCGTGCGCAGCACCTGGTGCCGGCGCACCAGCTCCGTGAAGGCGTCCGTGAGCGCGGCGACGTCCAGCGTGCCCTCCAGACTCAGCGCGGCGGGCATGTTGTAGAGCGCGCTGCCGGGCTGGTACTGGTCCAGGAACCACAGCCGCTGCTGCGCGAAGGACAGCTCCGCGGACGTGACGCCGGCCCGCGCGGTGATGGCGGGCGGACGGGGCCTGCGCTCCGCCTCGGGCACGCGGCCCTCGATGCGGCGGGCGAGCGACTCCACCGTGGGCGCGTCGAACACCTCGCGCAGCCGCACCTCCACGCCCAGCTGCGTGCGCAGGCGCGACGTCACCTGCGTGGCCAGCAGCGAGTGGCCGCCCAGGTCGAAGAAGCTGTCGGTGATGCCGACGTGGGCCAGGCCCAGCACCTGCGCGAAGATGTCCGCGAGCAGTTGCTCCAGCGCGTTGCGCGGCGTGACGAGCGGCGCCACGCCTCGCAGGCTGTCCACGTCCGGCGCGGGCAACAGGCGCCGCACCAGCTTGCCCGTGGGCATCACCGGTAGCGCGTCCAGCCGCATCAGCGCGGTGGGCAGCATGTACTCCGGCAGGCGGCTCGCGAGGTTGCGGCGCAGGGCCTCCGGCTCCCAGGCCGTGTCCGGCTGGAGCACCACGTAGCCCACCAGCCGCTTGTCGCCGGGCACGTCCTCGCGCACCATCGCCGCCGCCGCGCGCACGCCCGGGGCGTCCCGCAGGGCGGCTTCGACTTCACCCAGCTCGATGCGGAAGCCGCGCACCTTCACCTGGCCGTCGAGCCGGCCGAAGAACTCGATGGCGCCGTCCGCGCGCCAGCGGGCCCGGTCTCCCGTGCGGTACAGCCGCGCGCCCGCTTCACCGGAGAGATGGTCGGGGACGAACTTCTCCGCGGTGAGCTCCGGCCGCGCGTGGTAGCCGAGCGCCACCTGTCCGCCGCCGACCATCACCTCGCCGGGCACGCCGATGGGGCAGGGGCGGCCGGTGGGGTCCACGATGTAGAGCCGCGTGGCGGGCACGGGCATGCCCACCGGGGGCAGCCGCTCCCACGTCCGCGGCGGGCCGCGCAGGCGGTAGGCGCTGACGACGTGCGCCTCCGACGGGCCGTACTGGTTCTCCAGGATGCTGTGCGGCAGCCGCTCGAAGAGGGCCACGAGCGCGGGCGTCACCTGCAACTGCTCGCCGGCCGTGACGACCTCCACCAGCCGCTCCGGCACGGGCGCGCCGTGGGCCACCGCGTCCGCCATGCTCTGCAGCGCGATGAACGGCAGGAACAGCCGCTCCACTCCGTGGCGGGCCATGAACGCGAGCAGCGCGGGCATGTCCTGCCGCGTCTCCGATGTGGGAATCACGACGGAGCTGCCCACGGACCAGGACGTGAACATCTCCTGGTACGAGATGTCGAAGTTGAGCGACGCGAACTGCAACGTGATGGCGTCCACCTTGGGCGAGCGCTGACGCGTCCACGCCACCACCCACGACAGCGTGCGGTGCGCCACGGCGATGCCCTTGGGGCGCCCCGTGCTGCCGGACGTGTAGATGATGTACGCGAGCGAATCCGGCCACACCGCGCGCGGCGGGGCGTGCGGCGGCAGCCGGTCGAAGGTGGCCTGCTCCGTGTCCACGCACACCACCCGTGCGCCGGTCGCGGGGAGCAGCGAGACGAGCCTGCCTTGTGTGACGACGAGGTTCGCGCCCGCGTCCTCCAGCATGAAGGCGAGGCGTTCCGCGGGGTACGCCGGGTCCATGGGGACGAAGGCCGCGCCCGCCTTGAGCACGGCCAGCACGCCCACCACCATCTCCAGCGAGCGCTCCAGGCACAGCGCGAGCCGGTCTCCCGGACGCACGCCACGCTCGCGCAGGTGCCACGCGAGCTGGTTGGAGCGGCGGTCCAGCTGCGCGTACGTGAGGGCTTCACCCTCGAAGAGGGCCGCCACGGCGTCGGGCGTGCGGCGGGCCTGGGCCTCGAAGGAGTCGTGCACCAGCGGTTCGGGCGGACCGTCGAACGGCGTGGTGCTCCAGTCCACGAGGATGCGCTGGCGCTCGGCGGCGGTGAGCAGCTCCAACTGGGACAGGCGGCGCTCCGGGTTCGCGACCGCGTCCTCCAGGAGGACCTGGAGGTGCTCCATCATCCGCTTCGCGGTGGCGGGCTCGAAGAGGTCGCTGCGGTACTCGAAGGCGGTCTGGAGGCCGCGCGGCGTCTCCGTGAACACGAGGGTGAAGTCGAACTTGGACGTGCCGCTGTCCACGTCCACCGGGCGGAAGGTGAGGCCCGGGCCGGTGAGCTCCGGCATCGGCGTGTTGAGCAGCACCAGCGTCACCTGGAAGAACGGCGTCTGGCCGCCCTGCCGGGACGGTTGCAGGACCTCCACCAGCTTCTCGAAGGGCACGTCCTGGTGCGCGTAGGCGCCCAGCGTGACGGCCTTCACGCGGCGCAGCAGCTCCACGAAGGTGGGGTCGCCGTCGAGCTGGGTGCGCAGCACCAGCGTGTTGACGAAGAAGCCGATGAGCCCCTCGGTCTGCGGCTGGTTGCGGCCGGCGATGGGCGCGCCCACGGCGAGGTCGTCCTGGCCGGTGTAGCGGGACAGGAGCGCCTGGAGGCCCGCGAGCAGGCCCATGAAGAGGGTGCCCTTCTCGCGGCGGCACAGGGCGCGCAGGCCCTGCATCAGCGCGTGCGGGAACACCACCCGGTGCGTGGCGCCGGGGTTGGACGTGTCCGCCGTGCGCGGGTGGTCGGTGAGCAATTCCAGCGCGGGCGGGGCGCCTTCCAACTGCTTGCGCCAGTACGCGAGCTGCTTGTCCAGCACCGCGCCCTGGAGCCAGTCGCGCTGCCACACGGCGTAGTCGGCGTACTGGATGGGCAGCTCCGGCAGCGTCGCGGGCCGGCCGGCGGTGAAGGCCTCATAGAGCGTGACGACCTCGCGGATGAGCACGCCGATGGACCAGCCGTCGGAGACGATGTGGTGCATCGTCACGAGCAGCAGGTGTTCGGTGTCCGCGAGGCGCAGCAGGCGCGTGCGCAGGAGCGGGCCGCGCGACAGGTCGAACGCGGTGCGGGCCTCCTCGCGGGCGCGGAGCAGGGCTTCGGCCTCGCGCTCCGCGGCGGGCCAGTCGCGCAGGTCCTCGACCTCCAGCGTGGCGTTCGCGGACGGGGCGATGACCTGGATGGCGTCGCCGTCCTGGACGCGGAAGACGGTGTGCAGGGCTTCGTGGCGGTTCATCACCTCCGCGAAGGCCCGGCCCAGCGCGGACACGTCCAGCGTGCCCTCCAGGCGCATGGCGGAGGGGATGTTGTAGAGCGCGCTGCCGGGCTCGTACTGGTCCAGGAACCACAGCCGCTGCTGCGCGAACGACAGCGGCAGGTTCCCCGTGCGGGGCACGCGCTGGATGACCTGGACGTCAGGCGTGGCTGGCGGCACCGCGCGAGGCTGCGCGCGCGTGGGTGCTCCCGTCGGGAGCGCGCCGGTCGCGGATCCAGGCGGGGGCACGGCTCCCGTCCGCGCGGAGGCATCCGAACGTGTCGTGAGGTTCGACGTGTCCGACTGGGACACGGTCCGGGTGCTCAGGCCGGGAGGCTGCACGGGGGCACGCCGTGAGGGCGTGATCAGCTCCACCTCTCCGTCGGCGCGGTAGCGGGCACGGCTGCCCGTGCCGTAGACGCGGGCTCCCGTTCCTTCGGGGGAGATGCGCAGGCGCGTCTGGGTCAGCTCCGGCGCCTTCCAGAAACCGAGCGGTACGGCGTCACCGCCCAGGAACAGCTCTCCCACCACGCCCACGGGGGCGCGGCGGCCGGAGACATCCAGCACGAAGCGCGTTCCGGGTGCGGTCGTCTCGTGCGGCTCCGGCAGCAACGGCGCGGGGGACACGATCCGCGCGGAGGTCGCGCGCTGAAGCGCCCGGGCGAGGTCCGACGGCAGGCCCTCCGAGTCGTCCAGCACCAGCGTGCGAACCTGCCCCAGCACGGCGGCGGCGTCCGGCAGCTCCGCGAGCGTCCTCGCGACCGCGACGGAGGCGCGCAGGTGGGGCGGCGGGCTCGTGCGCAGGAGGTTCGCGAGCATCCCGGCGCTGTCCACTTCGACGGTCGTGGGGGATGGACGCGGCGCCGTGTGTTCCTGGCTCTGCTGGCGCAGCACGTCCAGGTGCCGCAGACCCTCCAGCGTGATGTCGGGGGCGATGCCGAAGTCGATGAGGCAGGCCACCTCGTCCACGTCGGACTGGCGCAGTTGGTCGATGCGCGCGCGGAGCGAATCCGGGGTGCCGAAGAGGCCGCCCGCATCCAGGTAGCGCGACACGCCCTGTTGCAGGAGGGCCTCCATGTCCTGCGGCGTTAGTGAGCGCACGTCGAAGCCCGGGCCCTGACTGGCGACCAGGCCGTTGATCAGCTCCACGGAGCTGCGGAAGTAGCGCGTCAGCGGCTCACGCGCCTGGTGCTTTACGTCCTCGCGGCTGGAGGACACGAAGGTGTGGAGCATGAGCACGACGTGGCCCCGGCCGGGGTGGCCCGCCTTGCGACGCGCCTCTCGGTAGATGGCGACCTTTCGCTCCAGCTCCACGAAGTCCTGGCCCAGGCCCAGCACGTTGGTGAGCAGGCCCGCGCCCAGCTCGCCCGCCATCCGGAACGTCTCCGGGTTGAACGCGGCGGTGATCCACAGCGGCAGCTCCGCCTGCACGGGGCGGGGCCGGATGGCGATGTCCACTTCCACGCCCGCGCCGTTGGTGCGGCGCACGGTGCCGCCCTTCCACAGCGTGCGCACCTCCTCCACGCCGCGCCGCACGGCTTCCGGACGCTGGTGGAAGTTGTGGGGGGCGAAGACGAAGTCGTTCGCGTTCCAGCCGGTGGCGAAGGACACGCCCGCGCGACCGTTGGAGAGGTTGTCGATGACGGACCACTCCTCCGCGACCCGCAGCGGATCATGGAGCGGCAGGACGACGCTGCCCGCGCGCAGCGACACCCGGTCGGTGACCATGGCGAGCGCGGCGCTGGTCGCGGTGGGGTTGGGGTAGGGGCCGCCGAAGTCGTGGAAGTGGCGCTCGGGCGTCCAGATGGCGCTGAAGCCGTGGGTGTCCGCGAACTTCGCGCCGTCGATGAGCAGCTGGTACTTCTTCCGCCCGGACGCCTCCGCGTCGTTGGCGAAGTAGAAGAGGCTGAAGTCCAGCGACCGCTTCGACGCGGCGCCCTCCCGCCGCACGGGGGACTGGGGCATGGACCGGGGCGGCAGCACCACCGGGAGTCCCCGGGACAGGGCCCAGAGCAGCTCCAGGTCCGCCGGGTCGGTGAGCCCGTCCGACGTGCTCAGCCACGACTCTCCAGGCCTTGCATCCACGCGCGCATCCAGCGCGGCCAGCCGGTGGACGAGGTTGCGGTGGCTCAACATCACGCGGGGGCGTGAGGCCTCCGTCCCCTCACGCGCGAGGCACGCAAGGCCCTCCACGTCCACGCGGGTTGGTCCCCCCGACGCGGGGACCCGAGCCGCGTCCTCGCCATCGAGTCGAACGACGGGCCCCGTCACCCCGGGAGGAAGCGGGAGTGCACCGGAGGTGACGAGCACGGGCGGTGCTCCGTCGTTCCCCAGCGACGACAGCTCCCCGAGCCCATCTCGCGACACCAACGCATACGCGCCTCCAGCCGCGAGCACGCCCCACAGCGCGACGGCGCGCTCGGGGGACGGCTCCACGCACACGGCGACCGGGACACCTGGCCCCACGCCGCGCGCCTTCAACTGTCCCGCGAGGGCCAGGGCCCTCTGTCGCAGACTCCGCCACGTCAGCACCGCGCCGTCCTGGTGCACGGCCACCGCGTCCGGCGTCTGCTCCGCGCGGGCCTCCAGCAGCGCGGGCACCGACGCGGCGTCGGCCGCGCGCGGCTCCGGGCTCCGGGCCCTCGCCGGCATCACGTCCAGTGACAGCCGCGACAGCGGCTTCTGGGGCGACGCGACGGCGTCGGAGAGCAGCGCCTCCAACTGCGACAACAGCCGCACGATGGTGTCCGCGTCGAACAGGTCGACGGCGTACTCCAGCGTCCCGGAGAAGCCCTGCGCGTCCTCCCGCATCAGCAGCGTGAGGTCCGCCAGCGACGTGCCGTACTGCGCGGGCAGGCCGGTGACGTCGAAGTAGCCCAGCCGCAGGCCAGGGAACTCCACGATGGGCGCGGACACCCCCTGCGCGTGCAGGAGGAAGATGGCGTCGAACAGGCGGCCCAGCGACGCTTCCTCGCCGGGCTCCAGCTCGCCCAACAACTGCTCATAAGGCACGTCCGGGTTCGCGAACGCCGCGAGCGTCGTGTCCCGCACGCGCAGGGCCAGCGTGCGGAAGTCCGGGTCGCCGTCCACGTTCGTGCGCAGCGCCAGCGCGTGCGCCACATAGCCGATCTGCGGCTCCAGCTCCGGGCGCGTTCGGTTGCCGATGGACGTGCCCACGACGATGTCCTCCTGGCCCGAGCACCGGGCCAGGAGCGCCGTGAAGCCGGCGAGCAGCGTCATGTACGCGGTGAGCCCTTCACGCTGGCTGAACGCGTTCAGCGCGACGCCCAGCTCCGGCGGGAAGGCGAACGAGTGCCGCGCGCCCCGCCGCTTCGCACCCGGGATGCGAGGCCGGTCCAGCGGCAGCGACAGCGCCCCCGGACGTCCGGCCAGCTTCATCCGCCAGTACGCCTGCTGATCCGCGAGCGTGCCGTCGGCCAGCGCCTGCCGCTGCCAGAGCGCGAAGTCGAGGTACTGGATGGACAGCTCCGGCAGCGGCACGGACACGCCGTGCACGAAGCCGGTGTAGAGCGCCACGGCCTCGCGGATGAGGTTCACCAGCGACAGCGTGTCCGCGACGATGTGGTGGATGGTCACGAGCAGCACGTGCTCCGTGTCCGCCAATCGCAGCAGGCGCACGCGCACGAGCGGACCCCGGTCCAGCGCGAACGGCGCCGCGGGCTCGATGCGCGCGAGGCGCAGGGCCTCCGCCTCGCGGTCCCCGCTGAAGCCGCGCAGGTCCACCACCGGCAGCGACACGCGCACCTCCGGCAGCAGGCGCGGCACGCCCCGGCCGTCCTCCTGGACGAAGACCGTGCGCAGCGATTCGTGGCGGCGGATGACCTCGTTGACGCCGCGCTCCAGCAAGTCCGGCCGCAGCGCGCCGGAGATGCGGACCGCGAGCGGCTCGTTGAACAGCGAGCTGCCCGGCTCCCGCGCCTCCATCTCCCAGACGCGCTCCTGCACGTACGACAGGGGCAGCTCGCCCGTGCGGGGCCACGGCTGGATGGCCGTTCCTGAACCTTGCGCTTCCTCCTCCTGCGTGACGGAGCGTCCCTCCGCCAGGAGCCGGGCCTCGATGCGCTCGGCGAGGCCCGCGATGGTGGGCGCCTCGAACAGGTCGCTCAGCGGCACCTGCGTGCGGAACGTCTCGCGCAGCCGCGTGAGCAGCTGCGCCGCCATCAGCGAGTTGCCGCCCAGGTCGAGGAAGTTGTCGTCCAGGCCGACGTCCGTGAGGCCCAGCCGCTCGCGCCACAGCTCCGTCAGCTTCAGCTCGATGTCACTGAGGTTGGACGGCGCGGACACCGCCACGGGCACCGCGGGCACCGGTGCCGCCACGGGCATGACGGCCACGGTCGGTGCTTCCGGCAGGGGCAGCGCGGGCCGGACGTCCAGGTGGACCCGCTCGGCTTCGAACGGGTAGCCCGGCAGCGACACGCGACGGCGCGGACCGTGGGCGTGCAGCACGTCCCAGTCCACCTTCGCGCCCATCCGCCACAGCGAGCCCACGGACTCCAGCAGCGTCTGGAGGTCGGACGTGGACGTGCCCGAGCGGCGCAGCGACGGCACCGCCATGGTGTCCTGCACCGCGCGCAGCTTCAGCCGCGCGAGCGCCGTGAGGCCCTGATCCGGACCGGCTTCGATGAGCAGCCCGTGGCCTGAGTGCAGCAGCGTGTCCAGGCCCGCGGCGAAGCGCACCGGCTCACGCATCTGCCGTGCCCAGTAGCGCGGCGACGTGGCCTCCTCCGGGAGGATCCACGTCCCGGAGAGGCTGGACACGTAGGGCAGGGCAGGGGCCTTGAGCGGGATGGCCGACACGGCCCGCTCCAGCTCGGGCATCAGCGGCTCCACCGCGCGCGAGTGGAACGCGTGCGACGCGGCGAGGCGCATCACGCCCACCTTCCGGCCCGCGAGCGTCCGCTCCAGCGCGGCCAGCGGCTCCCGCGGTCCGGACACCGTGCACCGGTCCGCGCCGTTGTGCGCGGCCACCTCCAGCGCGGCGGGGAGCAGCGGCGCCACGTCCTCCGGGGACAGCCCCACCGCGAGCATTCCGCCCGGAGGCAGCCGCGTCATCAGCTCGCCGCGAACCACCGCGAGCCGGAGCGCGTCCTCCAGCGACATCACCCCCGCGAGGTGTGCAGCCGCGTACTCGCCGAAGCTGTGGCCCAGCAGCGCGCCGGGCTTGAACCCCAGCGCCATCCACCACCGCGCCAGCGCCACCTCCACGGCCAGCAGCGCGGGCAGGGCGTAGCGGGGCTCGGAGAGGGCCGCCTCCGCGCGGGCCTCCTCACCGGCGGCGGGGAACAGCACGGACCGCAGGTCCTGCGTCAGCCCCACGGACGGGAGCAGCGCGAGGATGGACTCCAGCGCGTCGCGGAAGCGCGGCTCGGCGTCGAACAACTCGCGGGCCATGCCCACGGCCTGGGCTCCCTGGCCCGGGAAGAGGAAGGCCACGCGGTGCGCGGGCGGGGCGTCCACGTCGCGCACGGTGGACGTCGGGCCCGGCTTGCGCAGGGCCTCCACGAGCCCGGTGACGTCCTCCGCGACGACCGTGCGGCGCACCTCGAAGCCCTTGCGGCCCGCGTTGCGCGTGAAGGCCACGTCCTCCAGGTCCACGTTCGCGCGGACCTCCAGGTGGTCGGCCAGCTCCCGCGCCACCGTCTCCAGCGCGCCGGGCGTGCGGGCGGACAGCGTGACGAGCTGCCGTGAACGGCGGGCGCTGGGAGCCGGCTGCCGCGCGGGCGCCTCCTCCAGCACGACGTGCGCGTTGGTGCCCCCGATGCCGAACGAGCTGACGGCGGCGCGGCGCGGCTGCCCGTTGCGCTCCCACGGCCGCAGGGCCGTGTTCACGAAGAAGGGGCTGCGCGCGAAGTCGATCTCCGGGTTGGGCTGCTGGAAGTGGAGGCTGGGGGGCAGCTCACCGTGATGCAGCGCGAGCACGGCCTTGATGAGGCCGGCGATGCCCGCCGCCGTGTCCAGGTGCCCGATGTTCGTCTTCACCGAACCCAGCGCGCAGTACCCCGTGCGCTGCGTGTGCGCTCGGTAGGCGCGCGTGAGGGCGGCCACCTCGATGGGGTCGCCCAGCGCCGTGCCCGTGCCGTGCGCCTCCACGTACTCCACGCTGTCCGCGTCCACGCCCGCCGCCGCGAGCGCCCGCGCGATGACCTCGCTCTGCCCCTGGATGCTGGGCGCGGTGTAGCTGACCTTCGCCGCCGCGTCGTTGTTGAGCGCGGAGCCCTTGATGACCGCGTACACCCGGTCCCCGTCGCGCACGGCGTCGGAGAGCCGCTTGAGCACGACGACGCCCAGGCCGCTGCCCAGCACGGTGCCCCGCGCCTTCGCGTCGAACGCGCGGCAGTGTCCGTCGGGGGAGAGGATCATCCCCTCCTGGAAGAGGTAGCCCGTGCGCTGCGGCAGCGACACCTTCACCGCGCCCGCCAGCGCCAGGTCCGACTGCCCGGTGCGCAGGGACTGGCAGGCCAGGTGCACCGTGACGAGCCCGGTGGAGCAGGCCGTGTAGACGTTGAGGCTCTCGCCGCCGAGCTTCAGCTTGTAGGCCGTCTTGGTGGCCACGTTCTCGCCGCTGGTCGTCCCCAGCGCCTCGAACAGCGAGGCCGGGTCCTTGCGCGTCTGTCCCAGCAGGGACAGCAGGTGCACGCTGGAGCTGCCCGCGCCCGCGTACAGCGAGACGGGCGCGGCGATGCGCTCCGCGTCGTAGCCCGCGTCCTCCAGGGCGTTCCACGCGCACTGGAGGAACAGGCGCTGCTGCGGATCCATCCACTGCGCCTCGCGCGGGGACAGGCCGAAGAAGGCCGCGTCGAACGTGTCCGCGTCCTCCAGCACGCCGCCCGCGGGGACGAAGTCCGGGTGGCTGCGCAGCGCGTCCGGGAACAGCGGCGACGGCTCCAGTTCCTCGTGCGTGAAGCGGGTGATGGACTCCACGCCGTCGCGCAGGTTGCGCCAGAAGGCGTGCACGTCCGGAGCGCCCGGGAAGCGTCCCGCCATGCCGATGATGGCGATGTCGCCGGAGCTTCCACCGGGGCCTTCACGCGGGGCCTGTGGCGGGGACGTGGGGCCGGGAGGCGGAGGCACGTCGCGCTCCAGCCTCGCGGCGAGCTTCGCGACGGTGGGGTGCTCGAAGAGGTGGGTGACGGGGACGTCCCGGCCCAGGGCCTCGCGCAGCTGCGTGCTGGCCTTCACCACCAGGAGCGAGCCTCCGCCCAGGTCCTCGAAGAAGTGCGCGTGCAGGCCCACGCGCGGCACGTCGAGCACGCGCGCCCAGACCTCGGCGATGCGCTGCTCCAGCGCGGAGACGGGCGCGGCGAAGGGGGCGTCCGGCGCGGACTTCGGGGCGCTGGGGGCAGGCAGGGCGTTGCGGTCCAGCTTGCCGCCCGAGGTAAGTGGCAGCGCGTCCAGCCGCACGTAGGCGGACGGCACGAAGGCGTCCGGCAGCCGCTCCTTGAGGAAGCGCCGCACGGCGGTGACGTCCAGGGACTCGTCCGCGACGAGCCACGCGGTCAGCCGCGTCTCGCCCGCGTGCTCGCGCGGGAGCACCACCGCCTGCCGCACGCCGGGCACCTGCGCGAGCGTGGCTTCCACTTCACCCAGTTCGATGCGGATGCCGTTCACCTTCACCTGCGCGTCGCGGCGGCCCAGGAACTCCAGCCGACCGTCGGACAGCGTGCGCACGCGGTCGCCCGTGCGGTACAGGCGGGCGCCGGGCTCGGGGGAGAACGGATCCGGGACGAAGCGCTCGGCGGTGAGCGCGGGCCGCTCCAGGTAGCCGCGCGCCACGCCGGGGCCTCCCACGTACAGCTCGCCGGGGACGCCCACGGGCACGGGCTCCCCGCGCGCGTCGAGCACCGCCACGCGTGCGCCCGGGATGGCGCGGCCGATGGACGGACGCGCGGGCGTCACGTCCAGGTCGATGGTGGCGCAGACGGTGGCCTCGGTGGGGCCGTAGGCATTGAGGAAGCGCCGGCCCGGTTTCCAGCGCGATGCGAGCTCCGGCGTGCACGCTTCGCCCACGGAGGCCACGGCCTCCAGGAGGGGCAGCGCGGACGGATCCAGTGGCGCCAACGACGTGGGCGTGGCGGTGAGGGCGGTGATGCGCTCGGAGGCGAGGACCGACTGCAACGGCGGCCCCGGCAGCAGGGACTCCGCGGGCGCGAGCACCAGCGTCGCGCCGGACAGGAGCGTGGAGAAGACCTCGCTCACCGACGCATCGAAGCCGATGGACGCCAGCTGCAACAGGCGGCTTCCGGGGCGCAGGCCCAGCGCGTCGCGCGTGGCGAGCGCCGTGTTGCACAGACCGTGGTGCGCCAGCAGCGCTCCCTTGGGCGTGCCGGTGGAGCCGGAGGTGAAGATGACGTAGGCGAGGTTCGCGGGCGTGACGGCCGAAGCGGGGAACAGCGGCAGCTCCGGCCGTGCCTCCAGCGCCGCGCGGTCCGCGTCCACAAGGACCAGCAGCTCGCCCTGCGACGCCAGCCGGTCCGCCAGCGACTCGTCGCTCAGCAGGACGGACGCACGGGCCTCGCGCAGCATCGCCTCCAGCCGCGCGGGAGGCTGGGCCGGATCCAACGGCAGGAAGGCACCGCCCGCCTTGAGCACACCGAGCAGCGCCACCACGAAGTCCGGGCTGCGCTCCAGGTGCACGCCCACCACCGCTTCAGGACGCACTCCCGACGCGACGAGGTGGCGCGCGAGCTGGTTCGCACGGGCCTCCAGCCGCGAGTACGTCAGCGTCGTGGTGCCGAGCGCGACGGCGATGGCGTCCGGCGTGGCGCGGGCCTGCGCTTCGAACAGGCGGTGCGCGAGGTCCGGGGCCACGGCGGGCCCGGTGGGGCGCCACGCCTCCAGCACCTGGCCCCGGGCCTCCGGAGTCCACAGGGGCAGCGCGGAGATGGACCGCTCCGGATGCGCCGCCGCACCGTCCAGCAGTGCCTCCAGGTGCCCGAGCATCCGCGCGACGGTGTCCGCGTCGAAGAGGTCGGTGGCGTACTCGCACAGCAGCTCCAGGCCTTCGCCGGAGTCGGTGACGGAGAGCGTGAGGTCGAGCTTGGTGGCGCCCGTGTCGCCGAGCGTGCTGGTCATCGTGAGGCCGGGCAGGCGCACCGGTCCGGACGCGGCGTCCTGGAGGACCAGCTTCACCTGGAAGAGGGGCGCGTGCGCGAGGCTGCGCTCCGGGTTGAGGCCCCGCACCATCGCGTCGAAGGGCAGGTCCTGGTGCGCCCACGCCTCCAGCGCTGCGCGGTGGTCGCGGCGCAGCAGCTCGCGGAAGGACGGCGTTCCGGAGAGGTCGCCACGCAGCGGGAGCTGGTTGACGAACAGGCCCACGATGCCGGCTGTCTCCGGCCGAGAGCGGTGCGCGGTGTCCACGCCCACCACCAGGTCCTCCTGGCCGGTGTAGCGGTGCAGCAGCACCTGGAGGCCCGCGAGCAGCGCGACGAAGGGCGTCGTGCCTTCACGCGACGCCAGGGCCTTCACCCGCTCCCACGCGGCCTGCGTCAGCCGGTGCACGCACTGGGCGCCCCGGTACGACTGCACGCGGGGCCGGCGGCGGTCGCCAGGGAGGTCGAGCACGGGAGGCGCACCGGCCAGCTGCTGGCGCCACCAGCCGAGGAGATCCTCGTGCCGCTCACCGCGCAGCCAGTCGCGCTGCCATGCCGCGTGGTCGGCGTACTGCAAGGGAAGCTCGGGCAGGGCAGGGGCACGGCCGGAGGAGAAGGCCGCGTAGGCCTCCGACAGCTCCCGCACCAGGACGCGCATGGACCAGCCATCCGCGACCAGGTGATGCACGGTGAGCAGCAGCCAGTGCCGCGCGGGATCGAGCTTGAGCAGCGTCACCCGGAGCAGCGGGCCCTGGGCGAGGTCGAAGGGCCGCCGTGCCTCGTCGCGCGCCAGCTCGTGGGCAGAGGCCTCGCGCGTATCGCCGGGCGACGACGTGAGGTCCACGAGGGACAGGGGCAGCGTCAGGTCCGGATGGATGCGCTGGCCCGGCTCGCCGCGCGTCTCCACGAACACGGTGCGCAGGGACTCATGGCGGCGCACGAGGAACTGGAGGCTGCGCTCCAGCGCGGAGACGTCCAGCGTCCCGTCCAGTCGCGACACGACGGGGACGTTGTAGAAGGCGCTGCCCGGCTCCAATCGGTCCAGGAACCACAGGCGTTCCTGCGCGAAGGACAGTGGCATGGACTCCGCGCGAGGCACGCGCACCACCTCCGGACGCGGCACCGCGCGCACGGCCGTCGCGTCACGCACCAGCTCCGCCACGCTCGCGCCGCGCAGCAGCGCCTCCATGGGAACGGGCACGCCCAGCGCCTGTTCCAGCGCATGCGCCAGCTCCACGGCCGCCAGTGAGTCCAACCCGTAGTGGGTGAGGGGCGTCTGGACATCCAGCTCCTCCACCCGAGCACCCAAGCGAGCCGCCACCCGCGCCAGCACGCGGGCCTCCAGCTCCGAAGGCGCACCGCGCGCGACTGAACCGGCCGTCGCGGTTGAGTGCCCCGCATGCTGCTCGCGGGCCTCCGGCTCCGAATGCGCACCGTGCGCGACGGATCCGGCTGTCGCGGTCGCCGCGCTTGCGTGCGGCTCGCGCGGCTCCTGATGCGCGCCGTGCGCGTCCGACTCGGCCAGTCCAACCGCGCGCCATGCGTGCAGCTCGCGCAGCCCTCCGGCCAGGAACGCCTCTCGCGTGGTCCGCCGCTGCACCTTGCCGCTGGACGTCTTCGGAAGGCTCCCGGGCTCGATGAGCACCACCGCGTGGGGCCTCACCTCATGCCGTGACGCCAGCGCTCCCCGGATGGCGCCCAGCACCGGGGCCGCGTCTCCGTCCCACCTGCGCGGGTCCACCTCCTGCACCACGACGAGGTGCTCCTCGCCGTCCACCTCGACGCCGAAGGCCACGCCGCACCCGGGCCTGAGCGCGGGGTGGCTCTCCTCCACCACCACCTCCAGGTCCTGCGGGTACAGGTTGCGTCCCCGCAGGATGATCAGGTCCTTCGCGCGCCCCGTGACGTACAGCTCCCCCGCGTCCAGGAAGCCCAGGTCCCCGGTCCTGAGGAATGGCCCGTCTCCCTGCCCGGTCCGCGCCTGGAACACCCGCGTGGATTCCTCCTCGCGCTGCCAGTAGCCCCGCGCCACGCTGGGCCCCTTCACCCAGACCTCGCCCACCTCGCCCGGCGGGAGCACGCGGCCGGTGTCCGGCTGCACGATGCACAGGGTCTGATCCGGCAGCGTCGCGCCGCAGCCCACCAGCGTCCGGGCCGTGCGCTCCGGAGCGCGTGCCTGGCCCGCCTCCAACAGGGCCTCGTCCACGTCGCGCAGGACGGGCGCGGCCTCCTTCGCTCCGCCGGAGACGATGAGCGTCCCTTCCGCCAGGCCGTAGCACGGATAGAACGCCTCGCGCCGGAAGCCGTGCGGCCCGAAGGCCTCCGTGAAGCGCGCCAGCGTGTCCGGACGGATGGGCTCCGCGCCGCAGAACGCCACCTCCCAGCGGCTCAGGTCCAGCCCCTCCCGTTCCGCGGGCGGGATGCGCCGCACGCACAAATCGAACGCGAAGTTGGGCCCGCCGCTGATGGTGCCGCCAAAGCGGGTCAGCGCCTCCAGCCACGCGCGGGGCCGCTTGAGGAACGACAGCGGGGACATCAGCGCCGTGTGGAAGCCCTGCGCCAGCGGCACCAGCACGCCGCCAATCAGCCCCATGTCGTGGTACGGCGGCAGCCAGATGACGCCCACGCTGTCGTCGCGCGTCTGGAAGGCGCGGCGGATGGCCGTGAGGTTGTGCAGCAGGTTGCCGTGGCTGAGCATCACGCCCCTGGGCGTCCCCGTGCTGCCGGACGTGTACTGGAGGAAGGCCAGCGTGTCCGCCGTCACGTCCGGCCGCTTCCACGCCGCCGCGTCGCTCGCGTCCAGCGCGTCCGTCGCCACCCACTTCAGCGCGCGCAGCTCCGGCGCGTCCGTGAAGAGGAACTCCGCCATCGACAGGATGACGGACGTGGTGAGCACCACCGTGGCGCCGGAGTCCGCGATGAGCGCGCGCAGGCGGGGCAGGGTGCGCTCCAGCCGGGACGGATCCGGCGGATACGCCGGCACCGCCACCAGCCCCGAGCATACGCACCCGAAGAACCCGGAGAGGTAGTCCACGCCGGGCGGGTAGAGCAGCACCGCGCGCTCCCCCGGCGCCGCCAGCGACTGGAGCGCCGCCGCGATGCGGTGCGCCCGCGACGCCAGCTCCGCCCGGGTGAGCGTCACCTCCGCGTCGTCTTCCAGGAAGGTGTAGAGGCGCGGATCCGGATGAAGGCGGCTTCGCTCGTCGAGGAGATCAATCAGGGTGACGGTCATGGGAGCGGGGGGGCGCGGTGGTGTCGGGGAGGCACCCGCGCCTGGGCGGAGGATACCTCAGGACCCCGGGTCCACCTCGGATCCGCCCTCCCGTCAGGCGGGCCTCAGTAGCTGCCCCCAATCATCAGCAGGCCCGTGTAGCGGCCCTCGCCCGCGCCCCTGTCGGGGACGGGGGAGAAGTCCTGACCGAAGAGGAAGCTGTAGCTGCCGCGCACCTCGGCCGTGAGGTGGGGGTTGATCTTGAAGCGCACGCCCGCGCCAACGGGTGCGTAGCCCCCTGTATCGTTGATGAACTCGTAGAACATCCCCGAGCGCACCGAGTACTGCTCGAACCCGATGCCCCCCAGCACGTAGGGCTGGATCCGCGTGGGGGTGAAGCCCAGCGTGAGGGCCGCCTGCCCTCCGTTGCGCACGATGTCCGGGTTGCCGAAGGACGAGTCCCCCGTGATGGACAGGTTGCTGGTGCCGCCGCTGTAGCCCGCCTCCACGCCCAGGTAGTCATTGGGGCGGTAGCCCAGGACGACGCCATAGGACGGCCCGGGTTCCAGGTTGGGCGCGAGCTTGCCCGTATAGCCCTCCACGCCCAGCCCCAGCAGGAAGTAGGGCCCCTGCCACTCCCCCCGTGCCAGCGGCATGGGTTCGTCCAGGGGAGTGTCCTGGGCCCTCGCGGCGCCCCCCGTCAGCCCCACCAGGCAGAGCCCCAGTGCGATGCGTCGCCTCATGACCGCTCCTTCCATGTGTCGTGTGCGCAGCCAGAAAGTGGTCCACGGGGGAGGGGCGGACAACGAACGGACAGGCGGTGCCCCGCAGGCACACCGCGCCCCGGCGGGCAGGGCGTGCGGCGAGCGAAACCAGGCCCCCGTCCGCCTCCCTGCCCCATCCCCCTTGTGAAGTCCGGCACGCGGCTTCCACCTTGAGTCGGACCGGACGCCCCCGAGACACCTCCCCCCGCGTGTCCGGGCCCTGGAGCGCACCGCCATGAACGAAGCCGACCCCACCCCGCCCGTCCCGGGCACGTCCGTTCCTTCCGGCCTCAAGGCCCGCGCCCGCCACGTCCTCCAGCACCTGGACGCGGTGCTGCCGGACGTGGACGCGCTCTACGTGGACCTGCACGAACACCCGGAGCTGTCCGGCCACGAAGCGCGCACGGCCTCCGAGGTGGCCTTGCGCCTGGAGGCGGAGGGTTACGAGGTGACCCGCGACGTGGGCGGCCACGGCGTGGTGGGGCTGTTGCGCAACGGCGACGGGCCCACGGTGCTCCTGCGCGGGGACATGGACGCGCTGCCCGTGGAGGAGAAGACGGGGCTGCCGTACGCCAGCCGCGTGCGCACGGAGGACGGCGGGCCGGTGATGCACGCGTGCGGCCACGACGTCCACACCGCGTGCCTCGTGGGCACGGCGGCGGTGCTGGCGCGCTCGCGCGACGCGTGGCGCGGCACGGTGATGGTGGTGGGGCAGCCGGCGGAGGAGACCCTCCAGGGCGCGCAGGCGATGCTGGACGCGGGGCTCTACGCGCGCTTCGGCACGCCGGACGTCGTGCTGGGCCAGCACACCGCGCCGCTGCCGGTGGGCACCTTCATGCACCGCGAGGGCGTGGCGATGATGGGCTCCGCGCACGTGCGCCTGCGCCTCT
The DNA here is from genome assembly GCF_036245865.1 of Corallococcus caeni. Classification (NCBI taxonomy): domain Bacteria; kingdom Pseudomonadati; phylum Myxococcota; class Myxococcia; order Myxococcales; family Myxococcaceae; genus Corallococcus; species Corallococcus caeni. The sequence goes on from NZ_BTTW01000006.1 coordinate 447,114, forward strand.
TCGGGCGGGGCGCGCACGGGGCGCAGCCGGAGCTGTCCGTGGACCCCGTCGTGCTGGGGGCCAGCGTGGTGATGCGCCTGCAGACCATCGTGTCGCGCGCGCTGTCGCCGCTGGAGCCCGCGGTGGTGACGGTGGGGGCCTTCCAGGCGGGAAATCGCGCCAACGTGATTCCGGAGGAGGCCCTGCTGGAGCTGACGGTGCGCACGGAGGACGCCGGGGTGCAGGACCGCGTGCTCGCCGCCATCGAGCGCATCGCGAAGGGCGAGGCCGCGGCTTCGGGCGCGCCGAAGCCTCCCCAGGTGGAGGTGCTGGAGCGCACGCCAGTGAACCGCAACGACCCGGAGTTGCTGGGCCGCGTCCGGGACGCGCACGCGGAGTGGTTCGGGCGCGACGCGCTGGTGCCGGGCGTGCTCGGCACCGCGAGCGAGGACTTCCCCTTCTTCGCCCGGGGGCCGGAGCACCCGGTGCCCACCGCGTACTGGTACATGGGCATCACGTCGCCGGAGGCCTGGGAGGCGGCGCCGGGCACGACGCCCCTGGAGAAGGTGGCGCACCTGCCGGGGCCGCACTCCGGCCACTACGCGCCGGACCGCGAGGGTTCCCTGCGCAGCGGGTGCGAGTCACTCACCGTGGCGGCGCTGGCGTGCCTGCACGGGGGCAGCGCCTCCGTGGACCATTGAAGCGGCCCCGGCCTGGAGCGGAGCCGCTTGCCCGGTGGGTCCCCCGTCGCTTGCCCCCGACGCAAGTGCCTCCACCTTGAGTGGCGGACGACACTTCTGGAGGACACCCCGATGAAGCTTCCGCTCATGGCCTCGCTGACCGCGCTCCTGCTGGGAGGCTGCGCCACGCAGACGGCCGCGGTTCAGCAGCAACCGCCGTCCGAAGCGTTCGCCACCGACGAGATGTCCTGGGACGCGCAGGAGTCCCCGCGCACGCAGGAGATGTTCCGCACCCACGGCATGAACTTCTACGGTGACGTGGGCGCCGATGCCCAGGCCTCCGCCGCGGCCACCGACGGCACGGGCATCCCGAAGTCCTCGAAGCCGGAGGACTTCCAATGCGTGGACGTGGACACGCTGGGGACGGGCGGCTCGGGGAGCATCGACACACGCAAGGTGGATCCGCTGGCCCCGGAACCCGCCCCCTCCCAGAGCGAGGGGGCCCGGCTGGACATCACCCCGGACGGGTGGCACCGCAACAAGGGCATCGGGACGAGCCCCGTGGCTCCGTCCACGGGCACGCCTCCGGAGGAGGGCAGCGGCGGCGCCGGCCATTAGGTGCGTTCAGCCCTGCTGCTTCACCAGCCGGGTCAGCTCCCGGTCCAGCGTGGCGGCGAACTGCTGGCGGTCCTGCTGAGAGAAGCCGCTGGGACCGCCGGTGGTGACGCCGCTGTCGCGCAGCTCCTGCATGAAGTTCCGCACCGACAGCCGCTCGTCGATGTTCTCCGGCGTGAACAGCTCCCCGCGTGGATCCATCACGACGACGCCCTTGGGCACGAGCAGCGCGGCCAGCGGGATGTCCTGCGTGACGGCCAGGTCGCCCTTCTGCGCGGACGTGGCGATGTGCCGGTCCGCCACGTCCAGCCCCGCGCCCACCTGCACCGTGGACACGTACGCCAGCCGCAGCAGCGCCAGGGGTTTGTTCGCCACGAAGACGATGGGCACCTTCACGCGCTGCACGGCGCGCAAGAGGATGTCCCGCACGGGCCCCGGACACGCATCGGCATCGACCCAGATTCTCATGGCTGCCATCCTCGCTGATTCCCCCGCCGGGGTCAGGCGGGTTGACGCGTCCATCGCCCGGGCTGACACGTCAGCGGCCAGCGCCTGACGTGTCCCGCCGCGCACGCGCCCGCCGCCCCGGCTCGTAACTCCAGACACGCCTTCGTCATCGAGGCGGGGGAGGCTGGTACGACGGGTGCAATGTGTCCGGGCCACGCCCATGCGCCCGACCCGCCGGACACCGTCGACATCCCTTGCTCCGAGCGGCTCGAGGTGAAGCCTCCGGGCGCGGCGGATTGAGCATGGACGGCACCCGGTATGACGTCGCCGTGTTGGGCGGTGGCCCTGCGGGAGCGGGGCTCGCGTTGGCGTTGCGCCGGCACGCGGACCTGCGCGTCGCCCTGTTCGAGCGCTCCACGTCCGAGCGCTTCCACCTGGGCGAGACGCTGCCCCCGGACAGCCGCCGGTTGCTCGCCCAGCTGGGCGTCTGGGACGCCTTCGCGCGCCAGGGCCACCTGCGCTCCACGGGCTCCTGTTCGCGGTGGGGGACCTCGTCGCTGGCATACAACGACCTTTTGCGCTCGCCGTGGGGCACGGGCTGGCACCTGGACCGCGCCCGGTTCGACCGGATGCTGGCGGACGAGGCCCTGCGCCATGGCGTGGACGTCCACAGCGGCACGGCGATCACCCGGTGGCAGCTGCTGGCGGGCGGAGGTCACCGGCTCTTCCTGCCGGTGGAAGGGGACGCGCCTCGCGGCTTCGTGGACGTGCGCTTCGTGGTGGATGCCACGGGCCGGAGCGCGGTCTTCGCCGCGTCGCAAGGCGCCCGCCGCCACACGGTGGACCGGACCCACGGCGTGTGCGGCACGTTGCCGCTCCATCCTGGCCGGGGCGTGGACGCGCTCTCGCTGGTGGAGGCGTGCGAGGACGGCTGGTGGTACTCCGCGCGGATGCCCGGCGACCAGGTCGTCTTCGGGCTCATGGGCGACCGGGACTCGCTCCACGGCCTCTCGCCGAGGGACCCCGAGGCGTGGCGGGCGCGGATGGAGCGCGCGAAGGAGACCCGCCAACGCCTGGAGGCGTGTGACTTCAGCGGCGTGTCCCTGCGCGCGGTGTCCGCGAACGTCGCCTGCCTGGACCGGCTGCACGGCGAGGACTGGCTCGCGGTGGGGGACGCCGCGTGCACGCTGGATCCGCTGTCCTCGCAGGGGACGTCCCAGGCCCTGCGCTCCGCGCCTCCCGCGGCGGAGGCGGTGATCCGCTTCCTCCAGGGGGACACCGCCGCGCTGCGCCTCCACGAGGTGCGGGTGCGGCACCAGTTCCAGGAGCACCTGCGCATCCGCGAGGGCTACTACCGCCTGGAGCGCCGCTGGTCCGCGGCCCCCTACTGGCGCAACCGCCAGCAGTCCCCCACATCGCTTCCTTTCGCCGCTGCCCCGAACCCTCCCTCCGTGGGGAAGAACGCATGACGTCCGGACGCCATCGACCTTCGCGCTACCTGCTCATCGCCGCGGGCCTGGCCGCGTTGGCTGGAGGGTTCGCGCTGGGCGCGTGCTCGGCGTGGGCAGGGCCACCGCCTGGCCCTGCGGCCGGCCCATGGGAGCGGCGTGCTTCGCCGGTCCCCCCTCCCCTGGGGACGATGTCCACGGGCGCCGGGCCACACACCTTCGCCGGTGTGAACACCGAGACCCAGGATGAAGAGCTGGACGATCCCAGGCTCCAGCGCGACGGCTTCGACGCGGCCCGCTTCAGGAGCCTGCTGGCCCGCTACCAACGGGGGGAGCTGACCGCGTCGCGTCCGCTCGAGGGCGTGGTCCGCCCGCTGCGCGCGGGTGACCTCCGGCCGCTCCCGGCCGAAGGCACTCCGGAACACGACGCGTGCCGGGCCCGGGGCGAGGAGGCCTTCCGCCAGGGACAGGTGGCGGCGCTCGTGGTGGCGGGGGGCGCCGGGACCCGCTTTGGCGGCAGCGTGAAGGGGCTCGTCCCCGTCATGGCCGGGCGCACCTTCCTGGACTTCAAGCTGGAGGATGCGCGGCGGTGGGGCGCGCGGGTGGGGCGGCCGGTGCCCGTGGCGGTGATGACGTCCTTCCTCACGCACGACGCCATCGCCGCGCACCTGGCCTCGGGCGGGTGGGGCGAGGACGTGCTGCTCTTCCGTCAGGGAATGCTGCCGAGGCTGACCCCGGAGGGCCGCCTGTTCCGCGAGGCGGACGGCCGGTTGTCCTTCGCGCCCTCCGGCCACGGCGACGTCTTCCGGGCCCTGCGCGAGAGCGGGGTGGGCCAGCAGCTCCGGCAGCGCGGCGTGCGGTACGTGGCCTTCTCCAACGTGGACAACCTGGCGGCCTCGCTGGACCCGGCCGTCATCGGGATGCACCTGATACTGGGTTGCGACATGACGGTGGAGGTCACGCCCCGCGCCAACCCCAGCGGAGCGCTGGACGCGGGCGCCGCGCCGGTGCGCCTGGCGGGCCGGCTGCAGCTGGTGGAGAAGGTGGACCCGGCGGCGCACCCCTTCATCTCCACGAACAACATCACCTTCTCGCTGGAGGCGATGCTGGACCGGGAGCTCACCATCCCCTACCGGGTGGTGCCCAAGAAGGTGGACGGGCTGCCGGTGCTCCAGTTCGAGCAGGTGACGGCGGAGGCCAGCAGCCTGACCGGGCCGGATGGCCAGCCGCTGCTGTCGGTGGCCTTCGTGGAGGTGGGCCGCATGGACCCCCTGACCAGCCGCTTCGAGCCGGTGAAGGCCCCCGACGACCTCCCCCGCGTGGCGAGGCGGCTGCAGCAGCGCCTGGGTGCCCTGCATTAGGCGGGAAGATTCGCTAGAAGCGGCGTCGTGCTTCCGGCGTCTCCCTCGTCCCGCCGCGACTTCGCGGCCTCGTCCCTCGCGCCCTGGCTGCTGTGCCTGGGGTTGTTCGGGGTCTACACCGGCAGCAAGGTGCAGATTCAGTCGGACTCGCTGTGGTCCATCCCCTCCGCGGCCAGCATCCTCCACGAGGGCAACGCGGACCTGGACGAGTACGCGCCCTCCTTCACGCCCGCGACCGACTACGCGCGAACCGCCTACGGCGGCCGCACGTACTACGAGTACCCGCCCGGGGTGATGGTCTCCGCGCTTCCGTTCCTGGCGCTGGCGGAGGCCGTGTTCTCCCTGGGGCGGCCGCTGCTCGAGCACCTGGGGACTCCGGGTGCGCGGGCGCTGGCTTGGCTGGAGTTGTTCCGGAGCACCGGCAAGGTGGACCTGGGCGCCTTCCACCGCACCGAGCAGCTCATCGCCTCGACATACGTATGCGCCGCCGCGGCGCTGCTGCTCATCGTGCTGCGAAGGCACGTGTCCGCGCGCGCCGCGCTCGTCACCGTCCTGCTCTTCGGGCTGGGGACGACGGCGTACTCCACCGCCAGCCGGGTGCTCTGGCAGCACGGGCCCGGGCTGCTGGCCATCGCGTGGGTCATGCTGCTGCTGGCGCGGCCCACGCAGGTCCCGCGCACCGCGTTCCTCGCCGGGCTCGCCGTCTCGCTCGCCTACGTGTGCCGGCCCACGCACTCCCTCACCGTGCTTGTCGTCACGGCGTTCTTCGTCCTGCGCTTCCGCCGGCTGCTCCTCGCGTACTTCGCGGGCGCGGCGCTCGTGGCGGTGCCGTTCTGCGGCTACAACCTCCATGTCTACGGCGCGCCGCTGTCGCCGTACTTCCGGAACACGCTGGACATCGTGGGGCCGCGCTTCCTCATGGCGCTGGCCGCGAACCTGGTGAGCCCGTCGCGGGGGCTGCTCATCTATTCGCCGTTCCTGGTGCTCGCCGGGGTGGGGTTCGTCCAGCGGTGGCGCAGCGGCGCGCTGGCGCCCTACGAGAAGGCCTTCGCCCTCATCGTGCTGTTGCACTGGGTGGCCATCTCGGCGTTCCCCATCTGGTGGGCAGGGCACTCCGTGGGGCCTCGCTTCTTCACCGACGTGTTGCCCTACCTTGTCTTCTTCCTCGCGTTCCCCGTGCAGCTCGCGCTGGACGCGCCCCGCCAGCATCGCGTCCTTTCGAGCGTGCTCGTGGTGACGGCCGTGTTCAGCATCCTTGTCCACTGGCGCGCCTCCATCACCTTCGACGTGCACATGTGGAACTCCTTCCCGGTGAACGTGGACAGCGCGCCGGAGCGCGTCTGGGACTGGAAGGATCCGCAGTTCCTGCGCGCCGTCCCGGCCCGCTTCCGGAGCAACCTCCGGTAGGGCAGGGGCTCTATCGCTTGCCTGCCTTGCAGGATGTGGCCGCTTCCGGGCAGCCAAGGGTCTTGGCGTGCGCCCGGGGCGCCTCCAGCTTTCCACCGGACCTTTCTGTTTCAAGGAGGCGGTGTCATGGCGAAGGCAAGGAGCAGGCTGCCGCGCGCGCTGGGCTGGTTCAGCGTGGGCCTGGGAATCACGGAGCTGCTGGGGGCGTGGAACCTGCTCCGGTTCTTCGGCATCTCGCGCGGGGACAAGCTGGTGCGCGGCTACGGCGCGCGGGAGCTGGCCGCGGGCGTGGCCCTGCTGGGCCCCGCGAAGAAGCGCCCGTGGCTGTGGGCGCGCGTGGCCGGTGACGCGCTGGACCTGGCGACGATGGGCAAGGGCCTGCGTGAGCCGGGCGTGCGCAGGGGCCGGCTCATCGCCGCCACCGGCGCCGTGGCGGGCATCACGCTGCTGGACATCTACGCCGCCGCCAGGGCGTAGGCCGGACGGGACGTGCGCTAGGCTTCCTCCTTCTTCGAAACGCGAAGGAAGGAAGCCACGTGCGTCCCGTTCTCCTGTCCCTGCTGCTCCTGCCCGCGCTCGCGGGTGCCGCCGCTCCGAAGCCAGAGGAGCGCTTCGTCTTCCAGGGCGTGGAGCGCATCGTCGCCGTCGCGGACGTGCACGGCGACGTGGACGCGCTGAAGGAGGTGCTCCGGCTGGCGGGCCTCATCGACGCGAAGGACCGCTGGATTGGCGGCAAGGCGCACCTGGTGCAGACCGGTGACCTGCCGGACCGGGGCGACCACACCCGCGACGCCTTCGAATTGCTCATGCGCCTGGAGACCGAGGCGCGCAAGGTTGGCGGCCGAGTGCACCCGCTGCTGGGCAACCACGAACTGATGAACATGCGCGGGGACCTGCGCTACGTCACGCCCGGCGAGTTCGCCTCCTTCGTGGATCAGTCCTCCACCGCCGACGGTCCGGGGGAGCCGAAGGGGCTGCACGGCCACGCCGCCGCCTACGCCGCGGACGGGCGCTACGGGAAGTGGCTGCGCACGCACCCCGCCGTCATCCGCATCAACGACACGCTCTTCCTCCACGGCGGCCTGGCCCCCACCGTCCCGGGCACCACGCTCGAAGAGGTGAACCGCTGGGTGTGGCAGGACCTGACGCCGGGGCAGCCGCCGGGCGGCGGCGTGGATCCCCAGGGTCCGGTGTGGTTCCGCGGTTACGCCCTCGAAGACGAGGCGAAGTGGGACGCGGGCCTCACGCAGGTGCTGGAGCGCTTCGGCGCCCGCCGCATGGTGATGGGCCACACGCCCTCGCAGGACGGCCGGCTCTCCGTCCGCTTCGGAGGCCGCGTCATCGTCATCGACACGGGCCTGAGCACCCACTACGGCCGCCACCTGGCCGCGCTGGAGCTTCGCGGCGACCGCCTCACCGCGCTCTATCCGGAAGGCCGGGTGCCGCTGCTCCCCGTGCCCAAGGCCGCGCCAGCCCCGCGCCCCGAAGCGAAGACGGGCACGAAGTAGGCGGCCCGCCGCCGGACACGCCCTTCGGTGGGCATCTATCCAGCTCCATCGAACGCAGGGAGCCGTGAGGGACCCGGGATGCGGACCCCAGGGAAGTGCCGGAGCGCTGCTCTGCCTGTGCGGCAGCCTGCTGGCGCGGCTGGTGCCGGGCGGGGCGGAGCTGAAGTGCCGCCGGTGTCACCGGACGCAGGTGGTGCCACTGGAGTCCGCGTCGGCGGCGGAGCCACGGCGGGGCGGTGCGCCCCGGGGACGCGCCGGGGACGGCTCCGGACGCAGGTAGCCAGTCGCCAGCGCGGCGATTTCGTCCACGAACGCATCGTCCTCCACGTAGTCCGGCCGCTCCGTCAGCGCCGTGTGGCACAGCGCCTCCACCGCGTTCACCAGGATGAAGACCGCCATGTCCAGGTTCCGGGGGCGCAGGTCGTCGAAGCGGGGCGCGAGGAAGGCCCGCACCAGCCGGTGCAGCCGCTGCGAATACACATCCGACAAGCCCCACTGCCGCATCCGCGGCATCAGCTCATGCAGCACCTGGTTCAGGCGCGGGTTCTCCCGCTTCACCGCGAGCACCTGCCGGATGAGCGCGCGCATCGCCACCGGAAGCGGCTGACCGGCCAGCGGCACCAGCCCCGCCTCGAAGTCCGCGAGCGTCCGCGCGCGGTGCTGCTCCATCAGCGCCGTCACCAGCCCCTCCTTGCTGGGAAAGTACTGGTAGAGCGACCCCACGCTCACCCCCGCCTCCTGGGCAATGCGGTTGGTGCTCGCGGCCTCGTAGCCATCCCTGAGCAGAACGCGAGCAGTCGCGGTGAGGATGGCGTCACACGTCGCCTGCGCCCGCTCCTGGCGGGGCGCCCTGCGACGGGAAGGCGGGGGACGGCGGGGCATGAGGCCTCCACGAGGGAATGTGAGCACCACGCGAGTTGAGAACGTGAGCGCTGGCTCACATTCTAACCCCATGCAAACGACCTCGTCCCAGTCCCCCGTTCGTCCCTCTGGTGCTTCACCCGCCCTCCGGGGCAACGCCTTCCCCTACGCGGGCCACCGCGCGCTCGTGACGGGCGCGTCCTCAGGCCTGGGGGAGGTATTCGCCCGCGAGCTGGCGGCGCGCGGCATGGACCTCATCCTGGTGGCCCGCTCCGAGGAGCGGATGCGCGCGCTGGCGGCGGAGCTGTCGAAGGCCCACGGCGTCCAGGCGGAGGTCATCGCGCTGGACCTGGGCCGCGAGGGCGCGGGCCGCGAGCTGCACGCGCGCTGCCAGGAGAAGGGGTTGCGGGTGGACCTGCTGATCAACAACGCGGGCTTCGGCATGCACGGGGCCTTCGACGCGGCGCCGTTCGCGCGGCAGCACGAGCAGGTGATGCTCAACGTCACGTCGCTGGCGGACACCAGCCACCTGTTCCTACCGGACATGCTCGCGCGCGGCGTGGGAGGCATCCTCAACGTGGCCTCCATCGCGGGCTTCCAACCGGTGCCGTACATGGCCATCTACGGGGCCACCAAGGCGTTCGTGCTGTCCTTCACGGAGGCGCTGTCGGAGGAGACGCGCGAGCGCGGCGTGCGAGTGCTCGCCCTGTGCCCGGGGCCCGTCCGGACGGCGTTCTTCGACGTGGTGGGCACCCAGCAGGCCGCCGTGGGCCCCATGGCGACGGCGGAGGAGGTGGTGCTGCGCGGCCTCAAGGCCCTGGACCAGGGCCGAGCGTCGGTGGTGCCGGGATGGCGCAACTGGCTGCAGGCCAACCTGACGCGCTTCACGCCGCGCTGGCTGGGCCTGCGTGTGGCGGGCGGGATGATGAAGCCGCGCGAGGCGACGAGCACGGGCGCCGCGCGGCTCGCGCCGTAGCAGCGGGCCTGTCCAGGACGGCGGCTGTTGTCGCGACACCTGCGGCGTGGCCGAATCCAGCGCGCCGAAGATCCGTGCGTCGGTGAGCTGGAGGAAGACCGGGCCGCGCAGGGCCCAAGCGCTGATGAAGACGAAGTTGAGACGCGGCATCGGCGGCTGGGGCTCCTTGCCGCCTTGGATCTGGAAGGACGGGGCGGACGAAGCCCGCCAGTTCCGGAGTGCTGAGTCCACGGAAGAGCACCATCGCCGGACTGACTCCCTGCTTCGTGTCGAAGGTCCTTCGTCGGCGCGAGCTCAAGCACGAGCCCTTCCGACGCCTGGCCGTACAAGCCCGGGTGCGAGATACCAACACCAACATTCACCGGTTCGATGTTCGCCAGGTTCTGCGCCTGCACGGAGCGCGGCGAGCAGGTGTTCTCCACGCTGTCCAGTGGGAAGGCCCATTGAACCGCTCCACGGTTGGAAAGGAGCGGCCCTCTGTTGGGTCTCATGCGACGGACCCATCGGACCACCCCCCTACAATGCAACCCGTGTGTGCGCCGTCGCGACTCGCTACGCCGCGACTCGCTACCCCACACGCCTGCGCGACGACCTCTGTAGGTCGCCAGAGGTTTGTTGACGAGTCCTGCACCCCGAAGGTGTCCGGGGGACGCACGCTTGGTGGAACACCGTAGAGGGGGCCGCGACGTGGTTCGTGGGCGGACGCCAATGCGGGGGCGGGGACAGAGCCCCCTGCCGGGAGCGACGTCGCCCAACTGGTCCGACAGTCGGACCAGTTCGCGCAGTCCGGGGCCGCTGGTCCGGCAGTCGGACCAGTTTGTGCCGTCCGGGGCCCGAGGCCGCCCTGTCCCAGGATGTGCCGCGGACGGTGGGCCCGGCGTCCATGTCAGACCCGTCTGGTTGGATGGGCGAAGCATCGGCGAGAGGGGCGGCGGGAATGGTGAGGGTGGGGCTCGTGGCGTACGTGGAGGAGCAGCTCGAGCGGGACATTGCGCTGGGACGGCTGCCGAGGAACGGAGGGCTGGCCTCGGAGCGGATGCTGGCTCGCCACTATGGAGTGAGCCGGGGCACGGTGCGCGAGGCTCTGAGGCGGCTGGCGGCACGGGGCCTGGTGGTGCAGCGCCCTGGACGCCAGGCGCGCGCGGTGGCGCTGGACGAGTCGCTGACGCTGGAGAACCTGGGCCTGGGGCTGCACGACGAGCGCTCCGAAGAGGGCCGGCGGCTCCTGGAGGGTTTCTTCAGCCTCAAGCGTCAGGTGCTGGTGGATCTGCTGGTCGACTGCTGCGCGAAGGCCTCCGTCATGGACTTGGGGCTACTGACGAGCACCTGCTATCAGCTCAGTGACGCTGCGCGCTGGTACCCAGGGGAGCGCTGCGCGCAACTGGAGTTCGAGTTGCTGCGGCTGGCGGCTCGAGTGGCTGGACATCCCGGGCATCTGCTCCTCATCCAGTCGCTGCAACGGGCCTTTCGGGGCAACGTGGCCCGGCTGCTGCCCTTCATGGGCGGCGAGTCGCTGCGTGAGTGGGCCATCTGCGCGGACCATGCCTTGGACGAGCGCGACGTGCAGACGCTCCAGCACCGGCTGCCGGTGTTGCTGAAGGCGTACGACGAGCTTGTGCTCGACCAATTCGCCCCACGTCCTCAGGAGCATGTGTCCCCCGAGGTCCCTCACGCTCAGGAGCGCAGCCTGGGCGCTCCTGCATCCGTCTCCGGGCAGGACGATGCTCCCGAAGCACGCCCCTGCGTCAAGGAGCACAGTCCCGGCCTCCTCGCGCCAGCCGCTGAGGACAACGCGGTGCTCGGGACTGCATCCTGTCCCCCTGGAGTGGCTTGTCTCCTGGAGCCCGACAGCGGGGCGCTATTTCCAGACGCCCCGGCCGCCGCCCCCTGCGAGCCCCGAGGGAGACTGCGCTGGCGGGGGCGTGCCAAGCGCGGCCTCGGGCGGCCGGGCCGACTGTCTGACAGGTTGAGCGGCTCTGACTCCGGCAGGCGGCATTCAGTCCGAGGCTCCACCCTCCGGTCTCAACTGACGAGCCCGGCGGGCGATGCGCAGGGAGGGCAGACCGCTTCACGGCCCCCAGGGGTCGCTGGGTCGGTGGGCGCGCGACTCTGGCGCTTCATGGCCCGTTTCCTGAGCCCCCTGCTCCTTGATCTGCAACAGTCCTTCGCGCCCTCGTGACCTGCTCAGGGAACGGCCTTCGTGGAGGCGGGCGCGAAGGCCTCTCGCAGCACCTTCGCCTCCAGCGAACGGTAGATGTTGGCGTGGCGCAGGTCGGGCTGGGGCTCGTACTTCCACTTCAGTCCCGCGGGCGCGTTCGCACGGAAGACCTCGGACAGGCGTCCGGCTTCGGCCGCGACGTCGTCACCGGCGGACGCCATGTAGAGCGTGGCCTTCAGGTCCGGCTTCGCCTTGAGCCGCTCCCCGGCCTTGCGCACCCACTCTTCGTTGTTCCACCAGAGGCTGGGGCTCAGCGCGATGGAGGTGCCGAACATCCCGGGCTGGAGGAAGAGCGTCTCCATGATGAACAGCCCCGCGAGCGACTCGCCGATGATGGCCGTCTCGTCGGTGACGCGGTACTTGCGGCGCACGTGGGGCATGAGTTCGTCGCGGAGGAAGGCCCGGAACGCGGCCGAGCCACCGACCCTCGGGGCGATCTTCTTGTCCTGCTCGACCTGGGTGGGGCCGGTCATGTCCCGGCGCCGCTCGGTGTTCTCGATGCCCACCAGGATGACGGGCCGCATCTCGCCGGCGCGAATGGCGGTGTCCACGGCGGTGGCGACGTGCGGGAAGTCCTCCTGCTCGCCGCCGTCGGGCATGTAGAGCACCGGGTAGCGCACGCCCTTCGCCGCGGCGTAGCCGGGTGGCGTGTAGACGTTGATGCGGCGCTGCTCCCGGAGCGCCTTCGACGGGAGCAGGAACGTCGCGTGCGGAGGCATCGGCTCCGCCTCCGTGGCGTGTCCCACGCCACTGACGAGGACGACGGCGAACAGGAACAGACGGACGCACCACATGGGCTGCCACCTCGTGATGGGAAGAACGTTTGCGCGCTTCAGCGCCGCGACGGCGGCCGCGACGACGATGAGCCCTTGGCCTTGGGCACGCGCCGGGCGACGAAGAGGGTGTGCCGCGTCCCCTTGGTGCCGTGCGCCGTGGGGTGGAGGAGCTGGACGGAGAAGCCCACCTCTTCCAGCAGCTTCACGTACGCGACCGAGGGCCCGGCGCTCCACACCACCAGCGTTCCGTTGGAGCGCAGGGAGTTGTAGGCGTGCGACACGCCGGTGAGGTCGTAGAGGCTGTCGTTGTCGGGATGGGTCATGGCCTTCGGGCCGTTGTCCACGTCGAGCAGGATGGCGTCGAAGGCGCCCTGCTGCCGGCGCATCACCTTGCCCACGTCCCCCTCCACCACGGTGACGCGCGGGTCCTCCAGCGGCGCCTTCGCCAGCGGCGCGAGCAGGCCCCGGTTCCACTCCACCACCGGAGCCATCAGCTCCGCGACCACGACGCGGGCGCCCGGCCCCAGGCGGTCGAGCACCGCGCGCACCGTGAAGCCGAAGCCCAGCCCGCCCACCAGCACCCGGGCGGGCGCGTCCGCCGTGAGGTTCGCGCAGCCGGCCTCGGCCATGGCCATCTCCGAGCCATGCTGGCGGCTGGACATCAACGTCTGGCCGCGCACGCGCAGCACGTACTCTTCATCCCGCCGGGCGAGCACGACCTCTCCCACGTCCGGTACCTGCGCTCGCTCCACTGTTTCCCAGGGCTTCATGCCAGCGCTCTTCTCGCGACCGGGCTTCCGGGTCAAGTCGTCGCCTTGACACCCCGGGACGCGCCTGCGAAATGCCGGACGACTGCCCCCCACCACATGGAACGCAACGGACGACAGGCCTGGCCCCCGGAGCTGTCCGAGCCCCTGCGCGAGGTGGACCGCCTGCGCCGGGGAGGCCGCTACACGTCGGCGCTCGCGCTCGCCCGGTCCCTGGCGGAGGCCCACCCGACGCAGGTGCGGGTGCTGGTGGAGGTGGGGCTGACGCTGGGCGTGTGGGGCGGCCAGCCGGCGGAGGCGCTGCCCTGGTTCGACCGCGTGCTGGAGCTGGCGCCGGGGCACGTGGCCACGCGCTACCACTGGGCGCTCACGCTCGCGCGGCTGGGGCGCCACGCGGAGGCGGTGGAGGGCTTCACGCAGGTGGAGGCGGCGGGCTTCCGCAAGGCGCTGGTGCTGCACATGAAGCGCGCGGAGTCGCTCGAAGCGCTGGGGCGGCTGGCGGAGGCGGAGGCGGACTGGACAGCGGCCCTGGCGGAGGATCGGGGCAACCCGTGGCTCCTCCAGCAGCGGGCCCGGAGCCGCGCCCGAGCGGGGCGGGGGGATGCCGCGGAGCAGGACCTCACCGCTGCGCTCGCGTCCCAGGAGGGTGACTCCGTGGACCCCGAGTTGCTGTACGAGCGGGGGGGGCTCCGGCTTCAGCGTGGCGACGTCACGGGGGCTCGCGCGGACTTCGACGCGGGGCTCCAGGCCTTCCGCGTGGGGGACCCTCCGTCGCTGCTGGACGCGCTCCGGCGCGGGCTCCAGGACGCGGTGGCCAGGGACGGCGGGGCGCGCTGAGCTTTCAGGGGCGTCAGCCGAAAACCGCCTTGCTCCGTTCAGCGGGAGCCGCGCCAAAGCCCGATTTTCTGGCCCCGGCGATGAGGGGCCCTGACAGGGCCTGCTTCCTCCCGCTCAGGCGTGCTCGACACGTGCCGGCGCGGGACGCCCGCCGCCACGGTTCGCGACCGCGAAGAGCCCGGCCCCGAGGAGGGTGAGCGCGACGGCGGCCCAGGCCGGCGCGAGGTAGCCCCACCCGGCCGCGATGACCAGGCCGCCCAGCCACGCGCCCGCGGCGTTGGCGATGTTCAGGGCGGAGTGGGACATCGACGCGGCCAGGGAGGGCGCACCGGGCGAGGCCTCCATGAGCCGCACCTGCACCGCGGGCGCGAGGAACTGCGCCGAGACGCCAATGAGGAACACGAGCGGGACCGCCGCCCAGGGCGACGTGGCCGTGAGCGCGAACAGGCCCATCACGAGCGTCGTCGCGCCGAACCCCACCCACATCGCGAGCGTCACCGAATGGTCCGTGAGGCGGCCTCCCAGCATCGCCCCCACCGTCATGCCCACGCCGAAGAGGGCGAGCACCCACGGCAGCGCCGACTCGGGCAGGCCCGACGCGAGCGTCAGCGTCGGCGCGATGTAGCTGTAGACCGCGAACAGCCCTCCGAAGCCCACCGCGCCCACCAGCGACGTCCACCACACCTGCGGCTGCCGCAGCGCGGACAGCTCCTGTCGGATGCTGCTGCCTCCCAGCGAGGCCACCTGCGGCACCCACAGCCAGAGGGCCGTGAGCGTCACCAGGCCAATGCCGCCGACCAGCAGGAACGTGCTCCGCCAGCCCAACTGCTGCCCGAGGAACGTCGCCGCCGGGACGCCGACGATGTTGGCGATGGTGAGCCCGGCCATGAGCAGCGCCACGGCGCGTCCCTTGCGCCCCGGCCCCAGCAGCTCCGCGCCCACGACGGAGCCCACGCCGAAGTAGGCACCGTGCGGCAGGCCCGCGATGAACCGGGCCACGATGAGCGTGTCCAGCGTGGGCGCCAGCGCGGAGGCCGTGTTGCCCACGGTGAACGCCGCCATCAACAGGAGCAGCAGCGCCCGGCGCGACATCCGCGCGGTCACGATGGCGACCAGCGGCGCCCCCACGACGACGCCCAGCGCATAGGCGGCGATGACGTGCCCGCTCCGGGGAATCGTCGCCTCCAGGCCGCTCGCGATCTGCGGGAGGATGCCCATGGTGGCGAACTCGGTCGTCCCGATGCCGAAGCCACCCATGGACAGCGCCAGCAGGGCCCGGCCTACGTCTTGAGTCTTCACGGTGCCCCCGTATCAGGTCGGCGGACACCTGTCGCCGCGTGGCTCAGCCCTCGCGGGGGATGGGCTCGAACTCGATGGTCGCCCCCTTGGGGCGCACGTAGAAGAGGTGGATGCGCAGGTGGGGGTACGCCGTCTGGAGCTCCTTCGCGCCGAAGTGGAGGTCCTTCAGCTGCTGCTCCACGGCGATGTCCGGCCCGAGCGCGCTGTGCTTCGCGTGGTAGTAGCCGCACCCCGCGTGCGCCAGCAGGAGCACGTCCTCGATGTGGTGGCCTTCGATGAGGAAGCTCGCGGCCTTGGTGAAGCCCGCGCTCTCCAGGTAGTCCGAGGCCCAGCGGTTGAGCAGCGCGGGGCCTCCAGGAATGGTCATCGTGTCGAGGCGGGCGTGGCCCAGGTGGTGGGCCAGGTCCTCCACGGCCTCGGTGAAGCGCCCGTCCGAGCAGTACACGGCCAGGGCCTTCGGGTGGACGGACTCGAAGGGGACGCGGGAGACGTAGGGAGCGGGAGCGGACATGCGCCCCAGGTTAATGGCTCCCGGCTGCCGCGAAAGCACCTTCGAGCCGCCCGGTGGAAATCGGTGACGCGCCCGGTGTCAGGGGTGTTCCGGGAACGCCGCGGGCTGCCCCGTGCCGCCGTTGCCCTCGGGCTTCGGGCCGGCATGGCGGGCTGCTCAGCGGGACGCGCCGAAGCACTCCTGGAGCACGGCCAGCACGGCGGGCTCCTGTGGGTTGTTGAAGTGGCGTCCGCCGGGGACGAGGCGCACCTCCGCGCCCAGGCGCTCCTCGAAGAGGCGCGTGTTGCGGCGGAAGTCGGAGGTGAAGGGGTCGGAGTCCGACAGCACCACCACGCAGCGGCGGAGCGCGGCGCGGATCCGCTCGAAGTCCATGGGCGTGTCCAGCCACGGCCGCAGCGTGTCCCAGGGCGTGTCGACCTCGAACCAGCCCGCGACGAGCACGGCCCCTTCCACGGTGTGGCCCGGCGGCAGCGTGGACAGGTAGCGCATCACGGCCTGACAGCCGACGCTGTGGCCCAGGAACACGGTGGAGGGCGCGGGCACCGGCCCCACCGCGGCGGCGAGCGTGGACACCCAGCCGTCGATGGTGGGCGCGCCCGGCGTGGGCATGTCCAGCGTGCGCACGTCGTCGAAGAGGGGCGGCGGCGTGCGCAGCTTCGCGGTGAGCCACGGGTAGAAATCCGTCACGGGGCTTCCGGCCCACCGGGGGGCCATGACGAGGGAGCGGGTCATGGCCGCGAGTGTGCCGCACTCCGGTGGCGCGCGCTCAGCCCTCGCGCACGGCCCGGGCCTCCAGCGCGGCGCGGGCCCGCTCCGCGAGCCGGAGGCTGTCGGGCAGCTCCCGGCCCAGCAGCCTCGGCACGCCCACGGCCAGTGCCACCGCGTTGCTGTAGAAACACGCCTGCGCGCGGGCCAGGTCCGCCAAAGGCAGCACGCGCTCCACCACCGGCAGCCCGTCCACGGAGGCCAGGGCCAGCAGCACCGCGCGGGCGATGCCCGGCAGGCACGGCGCGGAGAGCGGCGGGGTGACGAGCGCGCCGTCGAGCTGCACGAAGAGGTTGGCGGTGGGCAGCTCGCAGACCTCCTCCGCCTCGTTGGTCAGCACGGGCAGGCGCGGCAGGAGCGCGTGCTGGCGGAAGTACGCGAGCCCCTTGTGGTTCACCGTGCGCTCCGCGCGCCGGTAGGCCCCGGCCTCCACGCTGTCCAGCTCCCGGCCCTCCCGGTGATGCGCTTCTAGGTCCGCGGCGAAGGGACGGAAGGTGCACAGCACGTGGCCGTCGCTCACCGCGAGCTTGCCCACGCCGGTGAAGCGGGGCCCCAGGGCCGCGTCCGCCGCGAGGCAGCGGCGCAGGGACTCGCGCACGGCGTCCTCCTGGAGGAGCGCGGGCGCCGGGGCGCGCACGGCGGTGGGGAACGCGTCGAGGCTTCCGCGCACGCGGGCCAGGTGCCTCGCGAGGAACCGGGGCTGACCCGCGTCCATGCGGAACGTGGTGAAGAAGCCCGCGCCGAAGAAGAAGCCCTGGGCGAAGTCCTGGAGGCGCAGGTCCTCCCAGCGCTGCACGACGCCATCGACGGAGACGGTGGAGAGCATGCTCAGGCCTGGCGAGCGGCGGGCAGATGGCTGTCGAGCGGCTTCATGGCGGAGCTCCGGATGCGCAGCTTCACCCGGTCGGGTCCCACCCTGAACGTGTCCCACAGCAGGAAGAACCACCGCTCGCGAACACGGTCCTGGAGGTCCGCCCAGGGGATGCACAGCGGCGGATGGCCCACGCGGAAGGGAAGGAGCACCGCGAGGTAGAGCCCCCGCGCGTCGCCACCCACGATGAGACAGCTCCGGTAGCTCACCAGGCCCACTCCGCCAGAGACGAAGTACCTGCTCGGGAAGCCACCGCCCTTGTCCAGGCGGTAGTCCCGCGCGAGCCGGCTCCATCCGCCCATCCGGGAGAGGAGGAACGTGACGAGCACGAACATCCCCGGGATCAGGACCAGGGGGACCCACGGCGCCAGGATGGAGGCGGGCTGCGCATGCATGGCGCCAGTGTAGATCCGCGCGCGGCGTCCCGTTGAGCGCCGTCAGGGACGGGCCTCCCCGCCACCCTGCCGGAAGTCCGGGGAGGTCTCCGGGATGCCCGGCAGCGTGAAGAAGAACGCGGCGCCGTGGCCTGGCTGGCTCTCCACCCAGACGCGGCCGCCGTGCGCCTCCACCAGCCCCTTGACGATGGCGAGCCCCAGCCCGGCGCCCGCCTTGCGCGCGTGGATGGCCTGCCAGAAGCGGTCGAACACGTGCGGCAGCGCCGCCGCGTCGATGCCCGGCCCCGAGTCCTCCACGCGGAAGCACACCTGCTCACCGCGGCGCACCGCCTTCAGGAGGATGCGGCCTCCGGGCGGGGTGAAGTGGATGGCGTTGCCCACCAGGTTCTGGAAGACGCGCACCACGAGCGCCCGGTCCGCGCGCACTTGGGGCAGGCCCGGCTCGAAGGCCACCTCGAGGCGCAGCCCCCTGTCCGCCGCCAGCAGTTCGTTCAAGGCCTGCACCTGGGCGAGCAGCCGGGGCACGTCCAGCGGCTCCACGTCCAGCACCGCGCGTCCCGACTCCACCCGCGCCACCTCCAGCAGATCGTCGATGAGCCGGTCCATGTTGCCCACCACGCCGCGGATCTTCCGCAGCGCCTCCGCGGCCTCCAGCCCTTCCTGCCGGGGCAGGCGCTTCTCCGCGCGGAGGGACAGCAGGGAGATGGTGTTCAGCGGCGCGCGCAGGTCGTGGGAGACGATGCCCAGCGTCTCGTCGCGCGCGGCGACGGCCTGCCGGGCGGTGCGGTACAGCCGCGCGTTCTCCAGCGCCAGCGCGGTCCGCCGCGCCAGCTCGCTCACCAGGGGCAGGCTCTCCGTCCCGTAGCGCAGGCCCGAGCGCGTGGACACCAGCAGCAGCACCCCCATGGAATGGTCCTGGAGGGCCAGCGGCGCGGCCACCGCGGACTCCACGCCGGGGCTGTCCTGGGCGCGCTCCCGAAGCAGCTCCCCGGACCCCGAGCGCAGCGCCTGCGCCACGGTCCGCCCCAGCGCGCTCCCGGCGCCGGGGACGCAGGCCGTGCGCAGCGTGTCCTCCAGGCCGGGCGTCACGGCGGCCACCTCCACGGAGGGCTCCTCGTCGGCGCAGCCGCCCAGCGTGGCGATGGCGCAGCCATCCCCGAGCGTGGGCACGGCGAGCTTCACCACGGTGCGGACCACGTCTCCGCACTCCAGGGAGCGCGTGCTGGCGGCGCCCATGTCGGAGAGGAAGTGGCCCCACAGCTCGACACGCCGCTGCTCGGTGATGTCGCGGAAATAGACGGAGAGCCCCTCCGGCGAGGGGTACGCCACGACGCGCAGCCACCGGTCATCCACGACCGCGGGCTGCTCCTCCTCCACGGGGACCTGCGCGGCCGTCGCCCGGCTCAGCAGGGCCGTCATGGCCAAGCCCTGGGTCCCGGAGAAGACCTCCGCCAGCTTCCGGCCCAGCAGGGCCTCACGCGCCCGGCCGAAGTGCGCCTCCGCGCGCCGGTTCACGTAGGTGAAGCGCCCGTCCCGGTCGAACGCGGCGAAGCCGTCGGTGATGCGCTCGAGCACCGCGTTCATCCGCTCGCGCGCCGCCTCCGCCTCCTCGCGCGCGGCCTCTTCCCGCGTCAGCTGGCGCCGCGCCTCGTCGGCTTCGCGGCGGCCGGTGATGTCCTCGTGGGCCACCACCACGCGCAGCGGACCCGGTCCGGTGAAGCGCGTGGCCCGCAGCAGGAACCAGCGCCGGACGCCTCCGGGCTCGTGGCACGGGTACTCCAGGAGGTACGGCTCCGTGCGGCCGGAGATGATGGCGCGGATGCCCGTGGCGACAAGGGGCGCCTGCTCGGAGAAGCTGCCCCTCGCGGCGTCCGTCACCCCCAGGTAGTTCGCGCCCACGCCGCACGGGCTCTGGTCCTCCACGCAGCCGTTGTCGCGCGCGAAGCGCCTCCAGGCTTCGTTGACGGCGAGGATGGTGCCCTGGCCATCCAGGATGGCGATGTGCGTGGACAGCGAGTCGAGCGTGGAGCGCAGGAACTGCTCCGACTCATACAGCGCCTGCGCGGCGCGCTTGCGGGCGCTGACGTCCCGGAAGAAGACGGTGAGGCCCTCCGAGGAGGGGTACGCCTGGACGTCGAGCCAGGCGTCGAGGGGCGCGTAGTAGGCCTCGAACGCGACGTTGACCTGCTTCGTGAGCGCCCGCTGGTACTCCTGCTCGAACACGGAGCCGCGGGCCTCGGGAAACTGCTCCCAGACGACCTGCCCGAGCAGTTCCTCCCGGGGGCGCTTCAGCAGCCACTCGCTGCGCCTGTTGAGGTAGGTGAAGCGCCAGGAGCGGTCGAGCGCGAAGACGGCGTCCGAGGTGCGCTCCAGGGCGTCGATGGCCTGGAGGGATGAGGGCTCCCTGGACGCGGGCTGCTCACGCGCGGTCCGTCCCTGGCTCTGTCGCAAGCCCATTCCTGCCTCCCCCCATGGAAGACGCCTGAGGGGAAGTATGGGGGCCGTTGCCCGGCGAAGCCGCGCGAGGGCGCCCGGGACGACTCCCCGCCCGAGGGCCAGTCCCGTCCACGGAAGGGGAGCGCCCCCCTGCCCGCGGGCCTTGAATCCAGCGGGGAAGGGGGCTGCCGTGGAGCGGACCTCAGGAGCCCTGCTCGCGGGAGCGGTGCGCGAGCTGGAGGATTTCGTCCTCGGAGAGCTGGTCGGTCTTGATGATGTTCCGGTCCGCCTTGAGCTGTTCCACCTGCCCGTCGCGGAGCACATGGAACTGGCCCGTCTTCTGCGCGGGAAGGCGCGTGGCCGGATCGACCCGGGCATCGGAGAACATGGGCCGGAGCTTGCCGAGCGCCCGGTCCTCTCTCACGCGGCCAATGAACCAGCTGCGCACGTTCTCCCGGCACTTGTAGTCGAGGTCGCCCGGGCTCTGGGTCGCGAGCATCACGCCGATGCCCGCCGAGCGCGCGCGCTTGAGCAGGTTCTCCATGGGCTGCTTGGTCGCGGGGATGCCCACGGCCGGCAGGTACATGTCCGCCTCGTCGAACATCAGGACCGCCTGGAGCTTGGACGAGGGATGCTGGCTGGCCCAGCGGTTGGCCTCCACCAGCAGCTGCGACACCCAGAAGAGCGCGCCCTGCGTTCCCCCCAGGAACTTGGTGCTGATGATGCTCAGCCGCGTCTTGCCCGGCACCTTCGCGCTCCCCAGCCCGAGCAGCTCCTCCATGTTCAGCTTCTCGCCCTGGGCGGCCAGGAGGTTGCGCGCGTTGAGCCGCAGCGTCGCCAGGTCCTGGGCGAGCTTCGGGAACACCTTGAGGTCGATGCCGCTGGTCTCCTGGACGAGGGTGATGTCCTCGGACGCGATGAACTTCTGGACCAGGTCCAGGCTCAGCTCCTGGGCGATGGGCCGCTCCACCAGCAGCCGCAGCGCCTGCGCGAGCAGCGCCTTCGCGGCCTTGTCCTTGGCGCTGTTGCGGTACTCGAGCATGCTCGCGATGGCGTCCGCGGCCTGTTGAACGCTCTGCTCGCGCTCCTCCGGCGGCAGGGATTCCAGACCACGGGGAACCACCGGAATCGCGAGCGCGCGTCCATCCGTGCGGCCCGGCGTGTAGAGGGCCACGTCCACGCGCTCCCGCAGCAGCCGGCGGCGCTCCTCCAGCGCGGGGTCCTTCAGCTCCTCCTCCCACGCCTCGTCACGCGCGTACGCGGCGAGGTCGCCCTTGCGGTCCACCAGCAGCGCGGGAATGCCTTGCAGGAGCAACTGCTCGATGAGGTTCAACGCGAGCGTCGTCTTGCCGCTGCCGGAGCCGCCGAGGAACGCGCTGTGCTTCGTCAGTTCCTCCGTCTGCACGAAGACGGGATGGGTGAAGACCCCTTCGGAATCGCCGACCCGCAGCGCGCCCGGCATCGTTTCACTGGGAGCCTTCGCGGCCGTCTTCTGCTGGGGCACTTCCCTGGGCGTCTGGGTTCTACCCGGGGACTTGCTCACCAGCGGTTCGCTGATGGACTGGATGCGCCGTCCCTCCAGCTCGACCTCGTCCTGCGGCTCGCGTCCTCCGGACGAACCCTTCTCGGGGGAAGCGTCCGTGCGTCGCGCACTTTCAAACTGCGCGGTGCGGCGCTCGCCCTGGGCTGGCTTCACGAGCGCCGGTGCGACGCCCTTTCCGGTCGGTTCCGCGGCGGGTGGGGTGTCACGCGCAGGCGGGGGAGCGGGCGGGAGCTTCTCGAGCGCGAGCACGTCCGAGATCACCTTCAATCGGGTGAGCGGCCGCGCCGACCGGCTCCATTCGCGGAACGCCGTCTCCGGGTGTTCCTTGCGGAAGGACTGCAGGGCCACCACTTCGCGCAGGTCGCTGTTGCTCACCACCGCGCGCCTGCCGCCCCTTCGCAGGAGCACGCCGACCTGCTCCGCGACGAGCCCGTTGGGATTGCCGGGGAACTCCGCGGTGCGGAGGATGACCGGCAGCTTGCGAGCGGCGGACCGGAGGGCTTCGGCCATCTGCCGGCCCAGGCCTCCACCTCGGGGCGAGCGATTGCAGAGCGCCACGAACAGCCCCTGGGAGCTGGTGGAGAGGCTGACGTCGATGGACGCCTCCGTGCGCGACTTGACCTTGAATTGATCCGCTGCCCCCAGCTCCTCCCCCCCCGCTTCAATGGCCCAGGCCAGCAGCGAGACGATCTCCGCATCCTCCTCCGGGACGGTGCCGTTGAACTTCGCCCGGAAGTCGGTCCACCTCTGGTCCATGGTGGCCTGCTGGGCCAGCTTGAGGTCCTCGCCGTCCTTCTTCTTCTTGTCCTCTCCAGGAAGGGTGAGCTGTCGAGGCAGTTTGCCGTCCAGGCAGGCCTGCTCCTGGAAGCGACGGCAGGCATTGAGCGCGTCCCGGACGCGCAGGCCGCTGAACCGCTCGAGCTCGGAGCGCGGAATCGGGTACGTCGGATCCGCGGGGTCCACTTCGAGCCCGTGATGGCTGAGGAGCACGCGCATCCGCTGGGCGACCATGTCCTGCGCGGTCTGCTCCGTGAGCAGATGGTCCAGGGTGATGGGCGCCGGGTCGTTCTCGATGCGGTCGAGCATGGCCTGCGTGAGCTGCTTGCGCATCGCCGTCCAGAAGTCGGACAGGCAGCAGACGACGATGACCGCCGTGGGGACGTTGCCCGCGAACGCGGCCAGGCTGTTGATGGCGCGCCGGAACGACGGCTCCATGCCGGGGTTCTTCTCGAAGTCGCTGATGTCCTCGACCTGATCCACACAGAGGACCAGCGCCTGCTCCATCGCGCCCATGAGCCGCCCCAGGTGGGTGAGCATGCGCATGGGGTCGTTGTCCGCGGTGCGGGGCACGATGTCGCCGAGCACCTGCCGGTCGGCGGGGACCATGTCCTCGCAGCGCAGCCACTGCAGGACCCGGTGGTGGTACTTGGCCTCCCGGCGTTGCAGGTAGATGAGGGCGCGCAGCAACTGGACGTCGACGTGGCGGAAGAGCGGGTTTTCGTGAAGCTCATCCGCCAGGGAGCGGATCATGTCGTGAAGCTCGTGCTCCTCCAGGATGCCTTCGTCGTGGATGAGCGGCTCGAACGCGCTCTTGCAGTACTTCATGAGCGCGTTGGACAGGCGGGTCAGCCCCGTGTCGTCCTCGTCCACGGTCACGTCGTAGGTGCGGTCCAGCGTGTCGATGAGGTTCGACAGGATGTAGCGGTCGTAGTTGGCGGCATCCACCGTCATCGGGAGGTAGCCGACGTACCCCTGCTTCCGGGAGTGCACGCCGTGGCGGAAGGCGCGGACCAGGTGGGTCTTGCCGCTGCCGGATTCGCCTTTGAGGAGGAACAGCTTGCCGGAGTCGGGGTTCCGCGTGGCGCGCCTCACCAGCCGCTCGAAGGCCCGGCGGGCGGGGACGTTGATGGACTCGACGTCGAAGGGGTCCGGCTTCCAGAACGACTGGGCCTGCTGGACGCTGGCGAAGACCTCGGGGCCATCAGCCAGGAATGCTTCAAGACGGGCGTCGGTAGGCATGGAGGCTCTTTCAGAGGCGGACTAGACGACGACGAAGTGGAAGGTGGCGCCGTGGAAGCGGACCTCGGACTCGGCCACGTCGGCCGGATTCATCACTGACACGAGGTCCGCGCGGGTCAGCGTCAGGTGGCGCTTGCGGTTGGCTTCGAGCAGCGCGGAGTCGAAGTCCTCCCGGCGGGTCCACCCGGGCTGCATCGCCTTCCAGACGTGCGAGATGAAGACCTTGTCGTCCCCGAAGCGTCCGGTGGGCAGCGCCCTCGCGACGCGCAGGACGTTATTCGCGAAGGCCATGGGGTCCGACGGGGTCGGCTCCCGTGAGGCCTCGACGAGGGCCGTCCGGGCGGGCTTCTGGCCGGGCACCGGAGCCTGCTCTGGCAGCACCCACTTGCGCAGGGTCGCCAGCCGCAGGGCCTCCGCGTCCACCCGGGAGGCCCCCACCGCGCGCGCCGCCAGCTGCTCCACGCCGCGCTTCGGATCGCCGACCTCCTGCTCCAGCAGCTTGCCCAGCAGATGCGCCTGGATGGCGCGCAGGGTGAGCTTCTCGTTGGTCTCCACCCCCAGCTTGCGCCACATCAGCCGGTCCCGGACCTGGGCCAGCGTCGGGAACTCGGGCCCGTCGACCTGATGCGCGCGCTTGAGCAGCAGGGCCCGCATGCCATCCGCGTTCGACAGCCGCCCCAGCGCCGCCTTGGAGGTCGGCAGGCCCAGGTCCTTCGCGAGCAGGTATTGCTGCCGCACCCGCTTCCAGGTGAGGCCCTTGGGGGACTCCACCCGCAGGAACTTCAGGGCCTGCTGACGCCCCTGCGCCGTCAGCGCCAGCGCGGTGCGGGAGCGCTTCTGCACGAGCCCTGCGTCCAGGAGCCGCTCCAGGAGTGAGTCGAACCGCTCGCTCCACTCGCCCCGGCTCCAGCGATGCTCCACGAAGGCGTGCAGCGTCTTCGCCAGGTCGTTGCGCGTCCCCGGCTTCTTGTCCGTGCGCGTCGCCAGCCATGCGAGGGCCAGGCCCTGGAGCCGTGTGTCGGAGGTATCGGTATCCATGTCAGCGCTCCCGCCCTGCAAGCTCGCGCCTGCGGGCATCAATCAGGGTGTTGAGGGTTTGGAGGATCTCTTCGAGCCGGGGGACCAGGTCGTCCCCGTGGATGCGGTAGACCCAATAGCCAGCGCGTTGCAGGTCCAGGTCCTTGCGCCGGTCGCGCCGGAACCGTTCCCGGTCACTGAAGTGGTAGTAGCCGTCGATCTCCACCGCGAGCCGCAGCTCCCGGCTGAGGAAGTCCACCTCCCACGGGCGGGGTCCTCCTGTGTCGACAGGGGCATTGGGCTTGAAGACACCCGCCGTGGTCGGGTGCTCCGCGAGCCGGTCGCGGAGATAGGCCTCGTAGGTGCTCCGGACCCTGTCCTCGGACAGGCTCCTCGCGCTGGTATGCGCCGCCAGCGCCACCTCGGCTGCCTGCGCGCGCCGCGCCTCGGAGGCGCCCTCCCGCTCCAGTTCCTCGAGCGTCGCCACCGCCCCCTCCGCCCCCGACGCCGGCTCCGGCACCTCCAGCACGCCCTCGCGCACCAGCGCCTTCAGCCGCGTCTCCCCGCCCGCGAGGAACGCCCCCAGCGCCTCGCTGGACACCGCGCACGCCACCGCGAGCGCCGGCACCGCGTTGCTCAACTTCTCCGCCACGACGAGCCCGGGGAGCGACGGCGCGGGCCCCGCGGGCACCCACGCCACCGGCGCCTTCCCGGGCGGCACCAGCGCATGCAACGCGCGCAGCCCGGCGCCCAGGTTCTTCTGGAGCGCCCTGCGCACCGAGTCCGGCAGGGCGCCGGGCTCCACCGCCTCCCGGTGAATCACCAGCTCCCGGCACAGCGCCCAGGTGGCGTCCGGCAACATCGCCGGCGGCGGCAGCGCATCCAGCAGCACGCGCCGCTCATGCGCTGTCTTTCCCCGGAACACCGGCGTGTGTCTGGGATTCGCGGCCGTCAGGCTGAACATCGCCAGCGCCTCCGCGTCCGCCCCCAGGTCCCGGGTCGCCGCCAGCGCCCGGGCCCAGCCCAGCGCCGCCGCATGCGGGTCCTCCCCGGAGACCTCCACCACCGTCCGAGCGTGCCTCGCGGCCCACCGGTTCCAGAGGGTCCCCCCCAGGGCCTCCGGTCCCTCCAGCACGCTCAGGGTCGCGATGCCCTCCGCCCGGCGCCGGGCCTGGCGGTCCAACGCATCCAGCAGCGCGACTTCCCCCGCCAATGGCAAGCTCTACCCCCCGGGAGTGATGGCTTCACCGCCCCCTTGTGAGCAAAAGCCTGCGCTCGTGGGTCGGGTGAAGACAAGCCCCCCAAAGGAGGTAGGGCGTTCCGGGAAGCAAGAGACCCGGGTGGGTCTGAAAGGCTTTACCGCCCCGCGTCGTCGCGGGTTTCCCGACGGAGCAACAGCCCCAGCCCCGCCGCCGCGAGCGCCGAGACCATGCCCGTCAGGAAGGGGGCCTGGGTGCTCCACGACGCATACATCCAGCCGCTCGCCACCGGACCCACCGTGCGGGCCAGCCCGCCGCACGACTGCGCCAGACCCAGCACGGCGCCCTGCTGCGACGGCGGGGCCACCTGCGAGGCCTGGCTTGAAATCAACGGCTGCAGGAAGCCCATGCCCACGCCCACCAGCACCACGGCGACCATCATGGGCAAGGCCTGCTGCGCCACCGCGAGCCCCGCCATGCCGCACGCCAGGAGCAGCGCCCCGGTGATGAGCAGCCGGAACTCCCCCGCCGCGCGCGACAGCGGGCCAATCAGCCCGCCCTGGATGACCATGCCCAGCCCGCCCACCACCGCGAACGTGTAGCCCACTTCCTTGGAGCCCCAGCCCAGCCGCGCCTGCACCAGCAGCGCGAACGCCACCTGGAGCGTGGTCATGGACAGGAACACGGCGAAGAACAACCCCAGCACCATCCCCAACGCCTTGCGCCGGGGCGCGTCCTGCAGCGCGGCCCAGCGCGTCTGGGATTGCGCCGCCACGCGCTGCTCCACCGGGTGCGTCTCCGGCATCGCGACGAGCGCGCCCAGGAAGCCCACCAGCGCCAGGCCCCCGGCGAGCAGCGGCGGCACCCACGCGCCCAGCCCGGAGAACAGCCCGCCCAGCGTGGGCCCCAGCACCATGCCCAGGCCGATGCCCGCTCCGATGCGGCCCATGGCCTTCGCGCGCGTCTGCTTCGTCGTCACGTCCGCCAGCGCCGCCTGACACGCGGCGATGTTGCCGGACGTCGCCCCCGCCAGGATGCGCGACGCGAACAAGAGCGGCAGCATCCGCTGGTGGCTGGCCAGCGCGAACAGCGCCATCGCCGCCGCGTTCGCCAGCAGGCTCAGGAGGATGACCGCGCGCCGCCCGTGCCGGTCCGAGTACCGCCCGAGCAGCGGCGTGGCCAACAGCTGCGTGAAGCTGAAGCACCCCAGGAGGATGCCCACCGTGCGCGCCGAGCCGCCCATGGACTGCACGTAGAAGGGCAGCATCGGGATGACGATGCCGAAGCCCACCAGGTCCAGGAACACGGTGAGGAACACCACCGCCTCCACCCGGCGCAACAGGCCCGGTGAGGCGGCGGGGGACACGGCGACGCTTTCAGCCACCATGGCCCGCCCGGTCCACCGGCAGCGCGTCCGCGTAGGCGCGCAGGATGCGGCCCTCGTCGTAGGCGTACTGGAAGCCCGTGGCCTCCAGGAAGCGCTTGTTGTCCACCACGATGGGATAGCGCAGGTGGTCCGTGGCCCCCACCGACAGCCGGGGGAAGCCCATCCGGCCCAAGAGCAGCGACAGCACCGGCGACGGCAGCGGCACCGGCGTGCGGCCCGTGCCCCGGATGATGACCGACAGCGGCACGGGCGCGGGCCCCGCCACGTTGAAGATGCCGCGCACCTTCTTCTCCAGCGCCAGCTGCAGCGCCGTCACCACGTCCTCCTCCTGGAGCACGTGGAAGAGCGGGTCGTAGCCCAGCACCATGGGCACGCGCTTGCCGCGCAGCAGGTTCGCGAGCGTGCCCGTGCCCGGCGTGCCCAGCGTGTAGACGAGCCGCAGCACCGCGGTGGTGACGTCCGGCATGCGCCACAGCGCCGTCGCCGCGTACAGGTCCGCGGCCACCAGGTCCGCCAGCTCCGGGATGGCCTCCAGCGCGCGCGGGGGCTCGTCCTCGGAGTGGTACAGGGGCGAGTCCGGCGCCGCGCCGTAGAACGTGTGCCGGCCCACGAAGAGGACCTGCTTCACGCCGTGCGCCGCGCAGTGGTCGAACAGCGCCTTGGTGCCGTCCAGGTTGATGCGGCCGCGCTCGCCGCCGGGCACGGTGAACGCCGTCACCGTGGCCATGTGCACCACCGCCTCCGGCTTCCAGCGGCGGAAGACGTCCTCGGCGGCGCGCTTGCGCACGTCCACCGGGTGCACCTGGATGTCCTTGGGCGCGTCCCGCCACGGGCGGATGTCGATGCCCGCGACCTCGTGGCCGCTGTCGCGCAGCTTCAGCGCCAGCCTGCGCGCGATGCCGCCGGAGATGCCTGGAATCAACACCCTCATGGCAACAGCCTCCGGGTCCGGCGCAGGTTGCGCTCGGCGCGGTTGTCTTCGATGAGCCGCTGGATGCGGGCCTTCACCTGGTCCACGTAGCCCTGGATGACGTGGTCCTCCTCGTCGCCCGTGCCCTCGAAGACGAGCGGCTCGCCGTAGTGGATTTCCAGCCCCACCGGCAGGGGCAGCGGCAAGAGGTACGGCGTCAGCGGGATGTACGGCATGCCCAAAAGCTTCCCCAGCGCGTACGCGTTGGTGATGGTGGGGATGGCCGCGCCGCCGCCCAGGAAGGCGAAGGGGATGATGGGCGAGCGCGTCTGGAGCGCCAGCCGGATGAACCCCGTGCCGAAGTCCACCAGCGAGTACCGGTCCGGGTAGAGCTTCGCGGTGCCGCGCGCGCCTTCCGGAAAAATCATCAGCAGCCGGTCGTCCTCCAGCAGGCGCACGGCGTGCTCGGGCAGGCCGGTGAACTGGCCGGTGCGGCTGGCCCACAGCGAGGCCACGGGGAACTTGTGGATGAAGCGCTCCACCATGCCCTGCGCCAGCCGGGGCGGGTCCATCTCCAGCATCGTGGAGGTGAGCACCATCATCCCGTCCACCGCGACGCCGCCGGAGTGGTTGCCCACCAGCATGCCCCGGCCCTTCTTCGGGATGTGTTGCACGCCGGTGCAGCGCACCCGGAAGTAGTTCCGGTAGAGGAAGGCGAAGAACTCCAGCGCCAGCTTCAGGTGCTTCTTGGAGATGCCGTACGGGTCGACACCGTATTCGTTGAAGGGCAGCTCCAACCGCTCCACCCGCTCTGACAGGGACTCGCTCTGGGGCACGGGGCGCACCGTAGCACCGCGCGGAGGCTTTGCACGGGGGGCCCGCGTCCCCCATTGTGCGCCCGACGGGCGCCCTGTGAGGCGGGAGGGCCGCCCGAGGAGTGACGCGCGATGGCGGGGCAGTCGTTGATGGGAATGCTGGACGGGGCGCTCGCGTGGGCCATGGCCCTGCCGGAGGGCCTGTCCCAGGAGGTGGCGGTGGACGTCGCCGGCCGGCGGGTGCGCCTGTCGCACGCGCGGGTGGAGGCGCTGTCGCGGGGCGTGCTGGGCCGCGTGAAGGGGCTCGCGCTGCGCTCCTGGGACAGCACCCCCACGGTGTATGACCTGCGGCTCGACGTGCGGGGCTGGAAGCTGCGGGTGGAGACGACCCCCCAGCGCGTGGAGCTGGCCGGAGGGCGCTACACGCTGTGGCTGGCCACGCCGGGCCGGGTGGAGCTGGAGGAGTCCCCCGGCGCCTCGTCGCTGCTCATGGGCGCGCTGCGCACGGGGGCCGGGAAGGCCGCGCTCCAGGCCCTGGCGCGCAGGCTGCTGCCGCCGGAGCTGGCCTGGGACGGACAGGTGCTCCGGGTGGAGGGGAGGCTGCCGAAGGACGGCGCGCTGGCGGCCCGCCTCTTCGAGTCCTCCTCGCTCAAGATGACCACGGCGCACGCGCCGGAGGGGCTGTGGCTGTCCGCCGAGGCGTGGCCGGGGCTCCTGGACCTGCTCCAGGCCGCGCTGGGCCCGGCGCAGGGGTAGGGCGCCTTCTTCAGCGGCCCTCGCCGTCCCACACGTTGGCGCGGCCCTCCAGGGGCCCGCGCTGCGGACGGACGATGCAGAAGCGCTGCCCGGTGGGGGCCTCCATCACCCACCAGCGCTTCACGTAGGCGACGCGTTTGGCGCCCAGCGCCTCCAGCCGCTCCAGCTCCGCGTCCAGGTCGTCCGCCTCGATGTCCAGGTGGATGCGGCTCTCGTGCTCCACCTGCTGGATGAGGAGCATGGGCTCCTCGGGCTTCGCCTCCAGCTCGCGGTAGTTGGGCGAGGACGGATCCACCGGGGCCACCTTCCGTCCCAGCGCCGCGCTCCAGAACCGCGTGGCGGCTTCGATGTCCCCGACCTTGCAGTCGATGACGAACGTGCTGAGTCGGCTGTGGTGCATGGCTGTGCTCCTGCGGGGGCCGGGCAGGGGGATGCCCGTTGGGGGGGAGCCAGGGATACACCGAAAAGCGGGGGGACGGTACGACGGAGTTGAAGGGCCGGGCGGTGAAAGTCTACTGCCCGCTCATGCCCGGGCCCGGCTTCCAGACCTTCACGTAGTCGATGGACGCGGTCCACGCCGTGGAGCCGGTGGCGTTCGCGTCGCCGTACCAGAACGCGGACCCATTGCCGTTGATGGCCCAGGTGGAGGCGACGAAGTTCGCCATGCCCACCAGCATCCGCTTGTAGTCCGGGTTGTTGGAGAACGCGGCCGGCAGCGGAATCTCCCGGATGGCGTTGGTCGCCGGGTCGCCAATCCACATCCGGATGTCATTGCCCACGCGGCGCGCGGTGTAGACCCACTGCTTGCCATTGCGGCGGTCCACGGTGGGACGGATTTCGGACTGCTTGTTGTCCGGGTCCCAGTGCCAGGTCGTCATGACGTTCGTGCCGTCGTTGTTGGGCAGCTCCACGATGTCCAGCTCCGGCGGCCACGGCGTCCCGCCCCAGCTCTCCGCGATGGGCCACATGAGGAAGTACATGCCGGTGCCCACGCCCGGCGGCAGGTCCGCCTTGAACGACACCTGGTAGTCCGCGTAGCCGGGATGCGCCGGCCGGGAGTTCTGCGCGTCCCACCACGTGCCCTGGTCCAGGTAGCAGCCGTCCCAGATGCCCGAGCCGTCATTGCGCTTGCGGGCGCGCATCTCCAGGTGTCCATTGGCCGTCACGCACTGGCTCTGCGTGTTCATCACCATGACCGTGTGGATGAGCGGCACGTTCGTCTGCCACTGCTTCCACTTGTTCCAGTCCAGCGAGTCGAAGTCGTCCTGGAGGTCCAGCACCCAGCCGGTGGGCGGGTTGGGGACGCCGCCCACGCCGGACGTGCTCCCGGACTGCAAGGTCCAGCCCACTTGGGCGGACGCGTCGCCGCCGGCCTCGTAGTACTCCACCTTCACGCGGTGCGTGCCGGCGGTGAGCGTGACGTCGCCGGTCCGCGTCGTCGCGCCGTGGTCGCCCCAGTGGTCCACGACGAGCGCCCCGTCGACGTAGATGCGGCTGCCGTCGTCGGACGTGGTGGAGAAGCGGTACGTGCCCGCGCTGGCGAAGCTCCAGTCGCCCTCCCAGCGCACGCTGAAGTCGTCCACGCCCACGCCCGTGCCGGGGCTCCCCGTCCCCCAGGAGAACTGGATGGCGGCGTCCTGGCGCTGGAAGGCCCGGGTCGTCAGGTTCCGGTCGCTGAAGTAGGTGCCCCGGAACGCGCCCGTGGGAATGGGCAGCTCGCTGGGGCCCGCGACGTCTCCCATGAGGTTGACCTCCTGCACCCAGGAACCGCTCGTGTTCGTGCGGTAGCGCACGTAGACGAAGCGCGCGTTCGTGTCCGGGATGTCGCAGCGCTGCCACTGGACGGTGCTGCCGTCGACGTCGCAGTCGTACCAGCCCGTCTGGGCCCAGCTCGCGTCGAAGAGCTGGACGTGGAAGCGATACGCCTGGTCACCCAGGCTCCACACCTCCCGCACCTGCTTCAGCGTCCCCAGGTCGTAGCCGGCATAGGCGTTGTCGCCCGCGCCCCACGCCCCCGAGGTGTCGTCACCGTCGTTCACCTGCCAGGGGTAGTTGAAGCCGCTGTCGTCGATGAGCGTCGCGGCCAGCTCGCCGGTGACCGCGCCGCGTGAGACGGCGACGCGCGCGTCGGGCGTGGGCTCGCGGACGTCACAGGCCGCCAGCGAGTACAGGGGGAGCAGCAGGCACGCCCGGACGAGCGCGCGGGAACGGGGGGATGGGGTCAACTTCTGCCTCCAGCAGGAATGGGAGGCGACGAGACGTCCTGGCTGTATGGACTGTCAATCTCGTTTTCTTGGAAGTTGGCTTAATCTGTTTGTTCCCGTTCAGGCCAGGGGCTGCGCGAGGAGCTTGTCGAGCGCCGCGTAGCTCTGGTTGAGGCCCTGCTCCATGCCGGCGCCGACCATGCCCTGGAGGTCCTCCACGGTGTGGAAGAGGGACACGGTGACGAGCCTCGTGCGGCCGTCGCCCAGGTCCTCCAGCGTCATCGTCTCCACGACGACGTGGCCGGGCGTGCCGTCCCATTCGAAGGTCTGCTCGATGCGCTCCATGGGCTTCACCTCGCGGTAGCGGCCCTCGAAGCCGTGGCTGCCGTCGGGCGAGTGCTCGACGAAGCGCCAGTGGCCTCCGCGCTGGACGTCCATGCGTTCGACCACCACCTTGTTACCTCTCCCCCACCACTGCGCGACGAGCGCGGGGTCCGTCATCGCCTTCCACACCCGCTCGCGGGGCGCGTTGAAGATGCGCTCGATGCGGACCTCCCGCTCCGAGGGCTGGGTGACGAAGGCCTTGGGTGAACTCGCGACTTGGGTCGTCATGGCGTTCCTTTCGTACGCTCGAGGAAGTCCTCGAGGTGATCCATGCGCTGCTCCAGCATGGTTCTGTACGTGGCCATCCACTTCGCCACGTCCTCCAGCCGCCTGGGACCGAGCCTGCAGTGGCGCACCCGCCCGACCTTCTCCGTCGTGACGAGCCCCGCGTCCTCCAGGATGCGCACGTGCTTCTGGAACCCCGTGAGCGTCATCTCGAAGTGTTCGGACAGGCTGCCGATGGACGCGCCGGTCCCTCCTCCCAGCCGCAGGAGGATGGCCCGGCGCGTCGGGTCCGACAGCGCCGCGAAGGTACGGTCGAGGGCGGCTTGAGACTGAACCATTTGGTTCAGTGATAAGGCCTGGGGCCCGCGACGTCAAGTCCTCCCGGGCCGCCGGCTACTTGCGCTGCTTCGACATCGAGCGGAC
Source organism: Corallococcus caeni (assembly GCF_036245865.1). Lineage (NCBI taxonomy): Bacteria > Pseudomonadati > Myxococcota > Myxococcia > Myxococcales > Myxococcaceae > Corallococcus > Corallococcus caeni. The sequence continues at coordinate 480,153 of NZ_BTTW01000006.1, forward strand.
GAAGACGGAGTCGATGCCGTGGATGCGCATGGACACGAAGTCGTCCGCGGTGGCGTTCGTGTAGCCCGCTTCACGCATCTCCTTCACGAAGGCGGGCGTGACGCCGTGGATGCGCATGGCCACCAGGTCGTCCGCGCTCAGCTCCGGGAAGCCCAGGCCGCGCATCTCGCGGATGAAGTCCGGTGTGACGCCGTGGATGCTCATGGACAGGAGCGAGTCGAGGGGCAGGCCCTTGAACCCCAGCGCGGCCAGGCCCTGGATGCGCTCCGGCGTCACGCCGTGGATGCGGCAGTCCACCAGCTGCTGCAACGTCAGCTTCGCGTAGCCCTCGGCCGCCATCGCGCGGACGTAGTCCGGGGTGATGTTGAAGATGCCCACGTTGACCAGCTCCTCCACGGTGGTCACCTTCTGGCCCGTGGCCGCCAGCGCCTGGACGCGCTTCGGGCCCACGTTGATGCTGGCCAGGAGGAACTGCTCGTCCGCGTCCGGCTTGGGGATGCCCAGCTCCGCCAGCTTCTTCGCGTAGCCGGCGTCCGGGCTGAAGCGCCAGGTGCCCACGCCCTGGCCGTCGTTGAAGCGGCCCTCGAAGTCGAACGTGCCCGCCTCACGCACCAGCTTGAAGGGGGCGCTGCTTCCGTCCGCGGTGGACAGCCCCTGGAAGTCCGCGAGCGGCGCGGAGAAGCCGTGGTGCGAATCCGGACGGTCCTTGGGCTGCAACGACAGCTGCAACTGCTGCTCCTTCACGTACGCGCCCCACGTGCCGACGCGCTGCGCTTCGGCGGCGACGACGGGGAGGGCGAGGAACATCACGAACACGGTGAGCCAGGGAGACAGGCGAGACGTCATGACGGCGACTCCTTTTCGGGCAAGGCGCGGCCCACCCGCGCGCCCTGGTGGGAGCGCGCGGTGGACCGCATGAGAGACGAGAGGGGGATTACTTCCGGGGCTTCTGCATGCGGCGGATGAAGTCCGCGTCCACGCCGCCGGTGCGCAGGCGCACCAGCTCATCCACGGAGGCGGGCTTCACGCCCGCGGCTTCCAGCTCGCGCAGGTAGCTGGAGTCGACGCCCAGCGCGCGCAGCTGCACGGCTTCATCCAGCGTCAGGTTCCCGAAGCCCGCGGCCTTCAGGTCGTTGACCCACGCGGCGTCGATGCCCATCGCCTTCGCGCCCAGCAGGTCGTCGAGGTCCTCCTTCGCGAAGCCCAGGGCCGCCATCTGGCCCAGCCACTCCGGCGTGACGCCCAGGTGCTTCATGGACACCAGCTGCTCGGCGGGAATGGAGCGGCCGAAGCGATCCGCCATGGACTTCACGTAGTCCGGCGTGATGCCCGCGTGCTGGAAGCCCACCAGCGTCTCCACCGTCGGCGCGTAGCCCATGGCGGAGATGCGGTCGACGACCTCCGGGGTGACGCCGGCGATCTTCAGCTCGACCAGCTGATCCACGCTCAGCGGATCCACGCCCACGCGGGTGGTCTCGTCGGCGTCCTGGGCCGCCTTGCGCTCCGCGCGGGCCTTCGCCTTGTCCGCGGGAGCGGGCTTCGGAGCCGGCGCGACCACCGGCGCGGGCGCAGGGGCCGGCGCGGGCGCTGCGGCGACGGTCAGCGGACGGGGCGCGGCGATGGGCGTGGCGCTCACGGAGGGGACCACCGAGGCCTTCGCCTCCGAGGCCTTCGCCTCCTGCTCCTTCACGGGCTGCACGGCGAGCGCCGTCAGCGGCACCGCCAGCGCCAGGCTGCTGGCCAGCGTGACGATGGACACCCCCGCCGCCCAGCGCGACGAGCACCGCGACGCGGGCGCCACCACCAGCCGCCGCACGCGGTCCTTCAGCGAACCGCCCAGCGCGGACAGCGCGGGACCGCTGGCGTCCATTCCCTGCGACCGCAGCGCCTCCAGGGCGGTGAGCGCGCGGGCGTAGGGGAGGGCGCCGGGGCCCTGGCGCACGGCGAGGTCGTCACAGCAGTTCTCGCGCTCCACGCGGATGACCTGGGACATCCACCACACGGCCGGGTGGTAGAAGAGGAGCGTCTCCACCAGCGTCTGCACCACGTTCACCGCGAAGTCGTGACGGCGGATGTGGGCCAGCTCGTGGGCCAGCACCAGCTCCAGCTCGCGCACGGCCAGCCCGGTGAGCGTGGCGGTGGGGACCAGCACCACGGGCTTCAGCCAGCCCAGCGTGGACGGCACGTCCAGCTTCGACGACACCAGCAGGCGCACCGGGCGCGTGAGGTTCAGCCGCCGCGCCAGCACCTCCAGCCGCTGCTGCCATTCCCACGACGCGTGCACCGCCTCGTCCACCTGGCGCCGCAGCCCCAGCCAGCCCTTGAGCAGGCGCAGCGAGGACGCCGCCACGCCCATGCCCCAGGCGAGCACCAGCCAGGGCAGGTGTTCGCCCACCTGCTGGAACATTCCCTCCAGCAGGGGCAGCGACGGGGTCTCCTTCATCGGCATGGGCCGCCCAGAGGGCAGCTCCACGCGCGCGTGGAACGCCGGGTCCGGGAGGGGCGCCGGGGTCCGCTGGACGGACGCCGTGCGCACCGGGCGGGAGTCCCCCGCGCGCGAGGCATGCCGCCACGCGGTGGCCACCGGCAGCACCAGCATGATGCCCAGCGCGCCGCACGCCAGCGCGTAACGCAGGTTCGCCGAGCGCCGGCCCACCCACCGGAGCGCCAGCGCCAGGGCCACCGCCACGAGCGCGCCCTGCCACAGCAGGTGCACGAGCGCCCAACCCACCGCTTCCAGGATGAGACCGTTCATGACTCCGACTCCTTCTCGAGCGAATCCAGCAACTGGCGCAGCTCCGCCAACTCCTCGGGGGACGTCTTCTTCGTGGACAGGGCCTGCAGGGCGAGCCGCGCCGGGGAGCCGCCGAACACGCGGTCCACCAGGTCGGTGACCAGCTGCCGCTGGGTGCTCTCCCGGGGGAGCCGGGCGCTGTAGACGTGCGCGCGCTGGGACTCGTCGCGCGTCACCAGCCCCTTCTCCGTCATGATCTGCATCGTCTTCAGCACGGTGGTGTAGCCGCTCCCGTCCTGGAGCGTCTCGTGGACCTCGCGCACGGTGCGCGCGCCCTGGTCCCACAGCACCCGCAGGATGGCCAGCTCGGCATCCGTGGGGCGCGGCAGCTTTCCTCGGCTCATGGCTTCCTCTCTCCTCACCGCTTCCTACGCCTAGTTATACGAACGATTTCGTAGGTGTCAACGAAGCCTTTCGTAGTTCCCGGGCAAGGAGCCCCGTGGGGAGGGATGGCCGTCGGGGCGGGCGCGCATCCAGGCAAGCCCTCCGGGAGGGATGACCCGGACGGTGGGGTGTTTACCGTTCCACCGGGCAGGCCGGTGGCCGCGCTTGGACGGGGCCAGGGGGACGCATGGACCGCAAACACATCCTCATCCTCGGGGGCGCGGGCTTCATCGGCTCCAACCTGGCGGACCACTGCCTGCAAGACGGGCGGGCGGTGTGGGTGCTGGACAACATGTCGCGCCCCGGCGTGGAGCGGAACCTGCGCTGGCTTCGCGAGCGGCACGGAGAGCGCCTGCGCATCGACGTGGCGGACACGCGTGACCTGTTCGCGGTGCGCCGGGCCGTGCGCGACGCGAGCGAGGTGTTCCACTTCGCCGCGCAGGTGGCGGTGACGCACAGCCTCCATTCCCCGTTCCACGACTTCGACGTCAACGCGCGCGGCACGCTCCACGTCCTGGAGGCGCTGCGGGAGCTGGAGACGCCCCCGCCGCTCGTCTTCACCTCCACCCGTGAGGTGTATGGCGGGCTGAAGGGGCTGGAGCTCGCGGTCCGAGGCCGGCGCTACACGCCGATGGACGACCACACGCTCGCGCACGGCATCAGCGAGGCGTGTCCGCTCGACTTCGAGAGCCCCTACGGGTGCTCCAAGGGGGCGGCGGACCAGTACGTGCTGGACTACGCGCGGACCTTCGGCCTGCCCACGGTGGTCTTCCGGATGAGCTGCATCTACGGGCCCCGGCAGTCCGGCACGGAGGACCAGGCCTGGGTGGCGCACCTGCTCCAGCGGGCGCTGGACGACGAGCCGCTCACCTTCTACGGCGACGGCATGCAGGTGCGCGACCTGCTCTACGTGGAGGACCTGGTGCGCGCCTTCCGGTCGGCGCAGCAGGCCATGCCGCGCATCCAGGGCCGGGCCTTCAACATCGGCGGAGGGCCGGGCCAGACCGTGAGCCTGCTGGAGCTGCTGGCGCTCATCCAACGCCGCATTGGCCGCGAGCCGCGCGTCGCCTTCGAGGACTGGCGCGCGGGCGACCCGCGCTACTACGTCTCCGACACGCGCGCCTTCACGCGAGCCACCGGGTGGATGCCCCGGGTGGGGGTGGTGGAGGGTGTGGCGCGTTTGGGACACTGGCTGGAGGCGCAGCGGGCAGGGCGGACACGGCAGGCCGTGGGGCGGGAGGAGACGCTGGATGCCGCCGACAGCCCGCCCTGACGTCCCGCGGCCTTTCCCCACGCCCGTGTCCGAACGTCACCTGTGCTGACCCACCCACCCAGGAGCCTGCCCACCCATGCGTGTCATCCTCTTCTGCCACTCCCTGCTGTCGGACTGGAACCACGGCAACGCCCACTTCCTGCGCGGCGTGGTGACGGAGCTGTCGGCGCGCGGCCACTCCGTGCGCGTGCTCGAACCCGCGGACGCCGGGAGCTTCCAGCACCTCCTGCAGGAACCCCATGGCCTGGCCGTGCTCGACGAGCTTCGCGCGTACTACCCGCGCTTGCGCCCGGAGCGTTACGCGCCCGACGCGCTGGACCTGGAGGCCGTGCTGGACGGCGCGGACCTGGTGCTGGTGCACGACTGGACCTCGCCGGCGCTGGTGCGCCGCCTGGGCGAGCACCGCCGCGACGGTGGCCGCTTCCGCCTCCTCTTCCACGACACCCACCACCGGGCCGTGAGCGCTCCCGACGAGCAGGCCCGCTACGACCTGTCCCAGTACGACGGGGTGCTCGCCTTCGGCACCGTGCTGAGGGACCTCTACCGGAAGCGGGGCTGGGCGACGCGCGCCTGGACCTGGCATGAAGCCGCCGACGTGCGAGTGTTCCACCCGCACCCGCGCAACCGCGAGGTGCGGGACCTGGTGTGGATTGGCAATGGCGGCGACGACGAGCGCACGAAGGCGCTGCACGAATTCCTGCTGGAGCCCGTGCACATGCTGGGGCTGACGGCGCGGGTGCACGGCGTGCGCTACCCGGCCCCCGCCCTGCGGGCCTTCCTCGACGCCGGCATCGAGTACGCCGGCTGGCTGCCCAGCCACCGCGCGCCGCTGGCCTACTCCCAGGCCCGCGTCACGGTGCACATCCCCCGGCGGCCCTACGCCACCCTGCTGCCCGGCATCCCCACCCACCGCCCCTTCGAGGCGCTGGCGTGCGGCATCCCGCTGGTGTCCGCCCCCTGGGAGGACGTGGAGGGACTCTTCACCCCGGGCCGGGACTTCCTCGTCGCCCGCGACGGGGCCCAGATGCGGCGCCACCTGTCCGCGCTCGTCGCGGACGCGGACATGCGGCATGCCTTCGCGGAGGCGGGCCTGCGCACGGTCCTGTCCCGGCACACCTGCGCGCACCGCGTGGAGGAGCTGCTGGGCATCTGCCAGTCGCTGGGGATGTCCGGCGACGTCCTCCATCCGTCGTCCCCCGAAAGAGTCCACGCATGAGCCACGGCCTGCGCATCGCCTTCTTTGGTTCGAGTCTGGTGTCCTCCTGGTGGAACGGCGCGGCCACGTACTACCGCGGCCTCGTCCGCGCCCTGCATGCGCGCGGACACCACGTCACCTTCTATGAACCGGATGCCCACGGCCGGCAGGAGCACCGCGACCTCCAGGACCCGGACTGGGTCCGCGTCGTCGTCTTCGCGAACGACCGGGGTTCGCTGGACGCGTGCCTGGACGACGCCTTCGGCGTGGACGTGGTGGTGAAGGCCAGCGGCGTGGGCGCCTTCGACGCGTACCTGGAGGCGCGCGTGCTGGAGCTGCGCCGCTCCGGCACCCAGGTGGTCTTCTGGGACGTGGACGCGCCCGCCACGCTGGAGCGCGTGGCGAAGGACGCGAACGACCTCCTCCGCCCGCTCATCCCGCGCTTCGACCACATCCTCACGAGCGGCGGCGGCGCGCCGGTGGTGAACGCGTACCGCGAGCTGGGCGCGAAGCGGTGCGTGCCCATCCCCAACGCGGTGGATCCGGACACGCACCACCCGGTGGCGCCGGAGCCACGCTTCGCCGGCGACCTGTCGTTCCTGGGCCACCGGCTGCTGGACCGCGAGGCGCGCGTGGAGGCCTTCTTCTTCAAGGCCGCGGAGGCGCTGCCCCGCTCGCGCATGCTCCTGGGCGGCAGCGGCTGGGAGGACCGCGTCGTGCCGGCCAACGTCGCGCGTCTGGGGCACGTCTACACGCCGGACCACAACGCGGTGAACTGCTCGGCGCGCGCGGTGCTCAACCTCCACCGCGACAGCATGGCGCGCTTCGGCTTCTCGCCCGGCCCGCGCGTGTTCGAGGCCGCGGGCGCGGGCGCCTGCCTCATCACCGACGCCTTCGAGGGCGTGGAGCAGTTCCTGGAGCCCGGCCGCGAGGTGCTGGTGGCCCACTCCGGAGAAGAGGTCGTCGAGCACCTGCGGCGCCTCACCCCGGAGGACGCCCGGCGCATGGGGCAGGCCGCGCTCCGGCGCGTGCTGGCCGAACACACGTACGCGCACCGGGCGGCGCGGGTGGAGGCGGAGCTGGGCTACCGCGCTGGCGCTGGCCGGGGTTGAAACCCGGCGCGGCGGGGCGCATCGATGGGAGGCACATGGCCTCCCCACCGCCTCCCAAACCCTGCGCCGTCTGCGGCCGCGCCATCACCTGGCGCCGGAAGTGGGCGCGCGACTGGGAGCAGGTGCGCTACTGCTCGGACGCGTGCCGGGGGAAGCGGGCCGGCGCGCGGGATTCCCCGTGGGAGGCGCGCATCCTGGAGCTGCTCTCCCAGCGGGCGGGCGGCGCCACCGTGTGCCCCTCGGAGGTCGCCCGGGCCTCCGGCGGGGAGGACTGGCGCGCGTGCATGGAGCCCGTGCGCGAGGCGGCGCGCAGGCTGGTCGCGCGCGGCGCGCTGGACATCGTCCAGGGCGGCAGGGTGGTGGACCCGTCCACCGCGCGCGGGCCCATCCGGCTGCGCCTGCGCACTTGACGCCCCGGGGTGTGGCGCCCTGCACAGCGCGTTCACGGGCGGTGGAATCGCGCTTGCGCGCACATGGAGGGTCCAGCTACGCGCTCGCCTCCTGATTCCGGACTGACTCCGAGGTCGCCATGAACTGGAAGCGTTCGCGGTATCCCGCCTGTGCCCTTGCCGGCGTGCTGATGGTGGGTTGTGGCGGGCTCCCGCCCGAGGAAGCGGAGCCCTTCGCGACGTCGAGCGCGGGCCTCACGGACGTGAACGCGGTGCGCCCGGACGCGGCGGTGGCGCGCTCCGGCGTGCGCGGCGTTCCCGACGACGTGAACCTGGTCAACGACGTGAAGGACACCGCGCAGCCGGACTTCGACGCGACGTACATCGAGGGCAACGGCTTCAGCAGCTCCGTGGACTTCAGCTATCCGGCCATCGCCGCGGGCGACGTGCTGGTGACGAGCGTCAACGTGAAGTACTTCATGCGCAACGCCAGCTGCACCGCGCCGCTCATCTGCGGCCAGGGCGGCAGCATGCTCCTGCGCGGCAGCACCGTCATCGCGCAGTCCACGGTGACGCACAACCTGCCGGACATGACGCAGGGCTGGTACCTCTTCAACGACACGTACACCCTGTCCCCGCCCGTCCCGCTGTCGCAGCTGCGCACCCGCGTCACGATGACGTGGCCCGGGCGCTCCACCTCCGGCATGCGGCTGTCCACGGTGGCGGCGGACTTCCGCTACTAGGAGACCCTCATGGCCCACGACAAGAAGTCCGAATTCGACGTCATCCTGTGGGGCGCCACGGGATTCACCGGCCGCCTGGTGGCGGAGTACCTGGCGCGCACGCAGGACACCCACCGCGCGAAGTGGGCCATCGCCGGGCGCGACGAGGCGAAACTGGACCAGGTCCGCTCGGAGCTGGCGAAGGTGCGGCCGGAGCTCGCGGACCTGCCGGTGGTGCTCGCGGACGCGAAGGACGTGGCCTCGCTGGACGCGCTGGTGGCGCGCACGCGCGTCATCATCTCCACCGTGGGCCCCTACGCCCGCTACGGCAACGAGCTGGTCGCCGCGTGCGTCCGCTCCGGCACCGACTACTGCGACCTGACGGGCGAAGTGCAGTTCATGCGCAAGACCATCGACGCCCACGACGCGCGGGCGCGCGAGACGGGCGCCCGCATCGTGCACACCTGCGGCTTCGACTCCATCCCCTCCGACCTGGGCACGCTGATGCTCCAGGACTACATGCGGGAGAAGCACGGCGGCCACTGCGACCAGGTGCGCTTCCACCTGACGCGCATGCGCGGCGGCTTCAGCGGCGGCACCATCGCGAGCATGATGGACACGCTGGCGGCGGTGAAGGCGGACCCGTCCCTCAAGAAGGTGCTGACCAGCGCCCACGCGCTGGACCCGGAGCCCTCCCGAGGCACCCAGGAGGAGCGCGACCTGGCCACGGTGAAGAAGAGCCCGGACACGGGCACGTGGACCGCGCCCTTCGTGATGGCGTCCGTCAACACGCGCGTCGTGCGGCGCTCCAACGCGCTCTTGGGCTACCCGTGGGGCCGCGACTTCTTCTACTCGGAGGTCTCCGACTTCGGCCCCGGGCCCAAGGGGTTCGCGCTGGCCGCGGCGACCACCGCGGGGCTGGGCGGCTTCATGGCCGTGTCGAACGTGGACGCGCTGCGGGAGCTCCTGGAGAAGCACGTGCTGCCCGCGCCGGGGCAGGGCCCGTCCGCCACCGTGCGCGAGCGCGGCCTCTTCGAAATAAAGCTCCTGGGCGAGGGACAGTCGCCCAAGAGCGGCCAGCGCGTGAAGGTGGAGGGCAAGGTCGCGTCGCAGGGCGACCCGGGCTACGCGGCGACGGCGCGCATGCTCGCGGAGTCCGCGCTGTGCCTCGCCTTCGACACCATCCCCAAGCGGGGCGGCGTCCTCACCCCCGCGTCCGCCATGGGCATGGTGCTGGTGGAGCGCCTGCGCAAGGCGGGCATGACCTTCGAGGCCCACGACCGCGCCGCCTGAGGGCGTCCGCCGTGCTGCTTCAGTCGCGCAGGTAGTGGCAGGTGTAGCCGCCGGGGTTCTTCACCAGGTAGTCCTGGTGGTAGCCCTCGGCGGGCACCCACTCCCCGGCGGCGACAATCTGCGTGACGACGGGCCGGGACCACTTGCCGGACTTGTCCACGCGGGCCTTCACCGCCTCCGCCGTCCGCTTCTGCGCGTCCGACAGGTAGAAGATGGCGGAGCGGTACTGCGTGCCCACGTCGTTGCCCTGGCGGTTGAGCGTCGTCGGGTCGTGCATGCGGAAGAACCACTGCTCCAGCAGCGCCTCGTACGTCAGCAGCTTCGGGTTGAAGACGACGCGCACCGCCTCCGCGTGCCCCGTCTCCCCGGTGTGCACGTCCTCGTAGGTGGCGCCCTTCTTCGCGCCGCCCGTGTAGCCAACCTCCGTGTCGATGACGCCCGGAATCTTGCGGAGGATGTCCTCCATGCCCCAGAAGCACCCACCGGCCAGGTACGCCGTCTCGCGCGCGGCCTCCGTGGGGGCCGCCGCCTTCGCCAGCACGACGGCGCCCGCGGCGGGGGCCATCGCGCCCTGGGGCTCGCTGGGGGCCGCACGGCCGAAGGACGGCAGCCACGCGCCATAGCCCTTCGCGGCCAGCTCGTTCACGGGGATGAAGCGCAGCGACGCGGAGTTGATGCAGTAGCGCAGGCCCGTGGGCTCCGGCCCGTCCTCGAAGACGTGGCCCAGGTGCGAGTCGCCGTCCTTCGAGCGCACCTCCACGCGCTCCATGCCCAGGGTGCTGTCGCGCTTCTCCACCACGTGGGCCTTGTCCAGGGGGCGGGTGAAGCTGGGCCAGCCGGTGCCGGACTCGAACTTGTCGCGCGAGGAGAACAGGGGCTCGCCGCTGACCACGTCGACGTAGAGCCCCTCCTCGTGGTTGTTCCAGTACGCGTTGCGGAAGGGCGGCTCGGTGCCCTCGTGCTGCGTCACCTGGTAGGCCAGGGGGGACAGGGTGCGCTTGAGCTCCGCGTCGGACGGCTTCGCGTACTTGCGGCCGTCCTGCGCCGGGGCGGACGCGGTGACCGCGGCCTGGGTGCCGGGCGGAGCGCCGCGCGCCTCGGTGCACGCGCTCAGCACGGCGGCCAGCACCAGCGCGGCGGGCCACAGCCGGCGTGCCACCGACAGCAGGGTGGGGGACGACACTGCACGGGCGGACGACATGGGACGCGAAGCCTCCGGGCGCCTTCGCAAAAAAGGGCGCACTCCCCTGGTACGCGGGACCCCTGGCGACGGTTTCAGCGGACAGTGAACACCGGCCGGCCGGGCAGGCCATCCCGCGGCCCTCCGGGGGGCCGGGCAGTGGCCGGCGGGGGCCCGGAGGCGTTACGTTCCCCGGGGACCGGGAGGGTGCACATGAGCCGGGGACGCGGGCCGAAAGGGCCCATCGGACGGGTGACGGGCATCTCGCGCGCCGAGGGCGCCAGCGTCATCCTGCGCATCCGGGCCCTCCAGAGCGTGGAGGGCGCCGCGCCGGTGACGGACCGGAACACGCCCCGGCGCTCCTTCTCGGAGGTGATGGAGCGCCACGCGCAGGGGCTGAACAGCAGCGAGCCCCTGCCGTTTCCCGTGGCCCCCAAGCCCCTGCCGCCCCCCGTGCGCGGCCACGAGGACCAGGAGCTGATGACCGCGGAGCCCGCCCCCGACACCTTCGTCGGGCTCATGTGGTCCAAGCTGAAGCGCTCACGCTGAGGCGTCGCGTTTCAGGGGCTCACCACCACGTCGCCGCGAGTCCGCCCAGGGACACGTAGTCCTGGCTCGCGACGTCGTTGGCGGACTGGAGGTCCGCGGGCACGCTGAGCGTCCGCGTGGCGGTGATGCGGTAGGACAGGCCCAGGCTGGAGCGCGGCAGGGGAGCGCTGAAGCGCAGGCGGGCGGTGTCCCCCACGGCCAGCGGTCCCACCTCGCACTGGAGCGCGCCGGCGGCCACGTGGCAGTCCTGGGTGGTGGCCCGCAGGCCCGGGGGCAGGGCCACGGTGATGACGGCCCGGGCCAGCGGATCCGGCCCGTGCTGGGTGACGGTGAGCGTGTAGTCGATGCGCGGCGCGGACACGCCCCGCCTCGGGACGGCGGTGAGTGTTACCCCCACGTCCGCGGAGGCCGCGGCCCGCAGCACGGACACGTCATTGCCGCGGGCGTTGGCCGTGACGACGTCCGGCTTGAGGTCGCCGTCAATCCGCCCCACCGCGACCGCCGCGGGCCCTGAGCCGGTGGGCAGCAGCGTGTCCCTGCCGAAGGCGCCGTGGCCCTGGCCGGGCAGGAGGGACACGGTGTCCTCCGCGTAGTTCGCGGTGACCAGGTCCAGCGTCCCGTCGCCGTTGAAGTCGCCGGGCGCGACGAGGTACGGCCCGCCCCGCACGGGGAAGTCCGCGCGCGAAGGGAACGCGCCGGTGCCATCTCCGTGCAGCACGGACACGCTCCGGCCCCGGAAGTTCGCGGTGACCAGGTCCTGCTTCCCGTCGCCGTCCACGTCCACCACCACGACCGAGTAGGGCGCGTTGCCCGTCGCGAAGTCCGCGCGAGGCCGGAACGTCCCGTCGCCGTTGCCCAGCAGCACCGACACCGTGTCCACGAAGTTCGCGGTGATGAGGTCCGCCTTGCCGTCGTGGTTGACGTCGCCCACCGTCACCGCGAACGGGTTGGTGCCGGTGGGCACGGCCTGGCGGGGCGCGAACTTCCCGGAGCCCCGGTTCAGCAGCACGGACACGGAGTCGTCCCGCTCGTTCGACGTCACGATGTCCAGGCGCCCGTCGCCGTCGAAGTCCCCCACGTCCACGGACGTGGGCTCCGCGCCCACCGGATGCTCGGTGCGCGAGCCGAACGTCCCATCGCCGCGCCCCCGCAGCACGGACACCGTGCCCGCGAAGTGGCTGGTGACAACGTCCAGGTGGCCATCCCCGTCCAGGTCCGCCACCGCGACGGCGGTGGGCCGCGCGCCGGTGGGCTGCTCCACGCTGGACGCGAACGTCCCGTCCCCCCGGCTCCGCAGCACGGACACCGTGCCCGCGGCGTGGTTGGCGGTGACGACGTCCAGGTGCCCGTCCGCGTCGACGTCTCCCAACGCCACGGCGCGAGGCTCCATCCCCGTGGGTGATGCGCGGGGCGCGTCCAGCAGCGGCCGGGACTCGGTGCCCACCATGCGCGGCAGGGCCATGGCCATCAGCCCCGCGACGCTGAACACCAGCACGCCCGCATGGGCCATTCGTGGGTGTCGCATGTCCTTCCCCCTCTTCCAGGCCCTGAACCGGCAAGGCCGTGGTAACGCGGTTTCCATGACATCCCCGCGTGATGGGAAAGAAGTAAGAAGGGGCGCCGCACCGCGCCATGCGTCCTGGGGGAGGGTGGGTGACGGGCAGCGGACAGGGGAATGACCCCGGAGGGACGGCTTGCGCGCGGGGTAGGCTGCACCGTCCCCATGTCCGCGACTCCGCCGTCCTGCCGAAAGCCCCTGGTGGTCACCACGTCGGACCGGGTGGACGCACAGCTCGCACAGCGTGCGCGGAGCGCGGCGGAGGCCGTGGGCGTGCCGTATGTGGAGCGCCACCACAAGCTGCCCTTGAAGAAGCTGCTCACCGACACGGCGGACGCGTTGGTCGTCTTCGAGTCCACGGCGGTATCGCTGGTGGACGCGGAAGGCACGCTGCGCTTTTCACCGGGGCTCGCGCACCTGCGCGTGAAGCAACTGGACGCGGGCGTGACGGAGGACCAGCTCTTGCGCGTCGCGGGTCTGCGCGAAGGGGAGCGCGTGCTGGACTGCACCCTGGGGCTGGGCGCGGACGCGCAGGTGGCGGCGCGGCTGGTGGGGCCGGGCGGAAGCGTCACGGCGCTGGAGAAGAGCCCGGCGCTCTACCTGCTGGTGCACCACGGGCTCGCCGGACTGCCGCGCCACCCGGCTGCCTGTGCGGTGGACGTGGTGCATGCGGACGCGGCGGCGTACCTGCGCACGCTGCCGGACGGCGCGTTCGACATGGTGCTCTTCGATCCGATGTTCGAGCGCGAGCGAAAGTCCTCCGCCGCGTTCGAAGCGCTGCGCCGCCACGCGGACCATTCGCCGCTGACGCGTGAGACGGTGGAGGAGGCCCGGCGCGTGGCGCGCAGGGGGGTGGTGCTGAAGGGGTCGCGCTACTCGCAGGATTTCAAGAAGCTGGGCATCACCCCGGAGCCCGCCCGGCCCAACGCCACGGTGTTGTGGGCCCGACTCCCGGGAACGGGCAACCCTGGGAATCCTGGCTGAGCCAGGAGTCCTTGATAGCGTCCCGGACCGCTGTGAATCACGACCACCGGGAGCGACACATGAAGACGCTGAAGCGGGGACTGTTGCTGGCGGCCTGTCTGCTGGGGACCGTGGGCTGTGGCGTGGAGGCTCCGGACGAGGGTGCTCCGGTGCAGAACGACACGCAGGAGGTGTCCGCACAGGCCGGCTGCATCCCCGGCCAGACGCGCACCATCAAGGTGGGCTGCTGCACGCCCACGCTGGAGCGCCGGCAGAACCAGATCTGCACCAACTCCTCGGGCTCCTGGAGCAACTCCGGTGCCAGCTACTGCGGCGGTTCGACCCTGAACTGCTACGGCGGCTGAGCCGGCGCCCGGCGCGACAGCCCGACAGATTGCCAGGGGCCGCGCTGGAGCCCGGGCTGTCGCTCCAGGGTTTCACGCGGTCGTGAGCGGTGGGGTCACTTCTTCGGCTTCACCAGCGTGCTGCAATGCGCTCCCTTCGCCTTGAGCGTCTGGAGCATCTTTTCAAGGGTCTTGCTCTCCAGGTTCGGCAGCTCCTTGTGCGAAGCGTCTTTGATGTCATTGACGACTTTCGCCTGTTCCTCCGGCGTCTTCTTGCCGAGGGGCTCCTTCATGATCTGCCTGTCGATGATGTCCGTGAACTTCTTCAAGTCCGCGGCCGGGAGCTTCCATTCCGCATTCGCCGCTGCGATGTCCTTGTTGATGCACGCGACGAGTTTCTTCCGCGTCTCTGTTTCATCCTCCGCCGAGGCGGGAGCCGGGAGGGTGAGCAGGAGCGAGGTCATTGTGAGCAGTGTCGGGAACAGCGGGCGGGATGCCATGCGGGTCCTCCAGGAGCGGGGCGCGGTGAGGTGGAGAGAGTAGCTTGATCGCTCTGGCTTCTGGAGAGGGCGCCATGGAGCCTCGCGGCGGCTTCAGGCCCGCTTGAAGGCGCTCGCGTCCGGCAGGACGCTGCCGCACCAGCTCGGCGGGCTCTTGGCGCCACTCCGGGTCCAGTTCCTGCGGCGGCTCGACCTTGAACTGCTACGGCGGCTGAGCCGGGAGTCAGGAGGGTTCGGTAGGGGTGCCTCCTGCCACGGACGAAGTGCCGGAAGACTGTCGGACAGGTTTCCCAGCGCCGCGCCTGGCTCAAACTACGGAGGGTAGGAGTCAACCGACGGCGCGTACTCTGGACAGCAACTCCTCGCGGAGATCCGCGGCCCCCTTGAGGGGACACGTCACGAACCCGAGGCTGGCCCGGATCTTGTGCTTGCTGAGTTGCGCGCGGAACTGCTTCTGGAGAACCTGCTGGTCGGGAGGCGACTCGACGCCTGACACGACCACTGCATGGACTTGATCGAGGGTGTACCGAGAATGAAGGTTCTTGGCGGTCAGAAGAATCGCTGAGGTGAGCTGAGCAACGGCTTTGCTGAAATAGCTGCCGCGCTTGAGCTCAAAGAACAAGAGCCAGGGCTGGGCTCGCAGCTTGCGACGGTAGAAGAACATCCCGTCACAGATTGACGTTCCATCCGGCTCTTGGTGGCGAAGCTCGTCGTGCGGCTCGTCCAACTGGAACAGGAGCACCGCTTCTTGATCCTCGGGCGAGAGCTTCGCGCCCACCTCGCTCTCGGAGAGCGAGTACTCACCGGGCCGCAGTCCGTTCCAGAGGAGCCGATCAAAGGCACCCCCCACCGTCGTACTCACGGTTTCTCCTCCGAGGCATCGAGCGCGGCGTTGAAGAGCTGGCTGAGCCGCTGGGTCACGGGCGCGAAGGTACTCTTCGTGATGAGACCGCTCCCAGGGTCAATCGCGTTCGTGACCTTCACCTCGGAGCCATCAGGTGTTGCCTCGAAGGCGTAGACGGCGACCTTGTCCGCCGGTAGGAACGCATCGCGTGTCTTGAGCCGGAACTCATTCGCGAGTTTCGCTTGATGTGCCTCGGGAGCGCGCCCCGCCTCAAGCAGGTTGTTGAGGTGGTCGATGACGTAGGGGCTGTGGGTTGTGAAGATGATGCGGATCCCGTGGTGGACCATGACCGCCATCAACTCGACGAGCGCGAGCTGGGCAACGGGATGGGCGTTCATCTCCAACTCGTCGATGAGGAGGACGTCTCCTGGCGAGGCGAGGGCTCGGATGTAGTGCGAAAGCCCAGCCAGGGACCGGGAGAGGGAGGAGGCCACGGAGATGGGCAGTTCCTGGCCGGCGCCGATCTCCAGCACAAGACGCTCTTCGCCTCGATCTCCCGTGAAACGGATGTTTCCCCCGGTAATGGGATCGAGGAAGGGTAATAGGGCATCCTTGAGGGGCGACTCCCTCCGTGAGGCTCCCCGCATGATTCGCATGAAGCCCAGGAAATCCGTGACGGGATGCGGGAGATCCAGGTCGCTATTGCCCCCCTCGGAGGCCAGGAGGAGCCCTGCTCGATCCGCAGGAAAGCAGAGCACGTTCAACAGGAGCTGTCGGAGTGGCCAGGTCAAGACCTGGGTGAGCTTGTCCTCATCCCATTGGCTGTCGGTAAAAGTGCGCTTGATTGTCCTCTTGAGGCCGTTGGTGAAGGTCCAGAGCGACGTGATGCTGAGCCGACCCAATTCAGGTTCGAGTTCAGCTACCACGGAGTCATGCCGTGCCTCCATCTCCTGGATGGAGAACAAAAGCTGCACCCGAGCATCAGCTGCGATGCTTGTCTTCTCGCCAAGAAGCGTTGCGAGCTGATCATGGTACAGCTTGGTTTCACATGTTCCCTCTGGCCAGACCTCCAACTCGTCAACGCCTAGGGTCACAGTCGCCTTGGATGTGCCTTGAGCCGAGGCCTCGAAGAGTGGCTTGAGGCGGTCACGGACGCTCGATGAGAGCGGATCCCCCTGGCTGACCGCCATGGATCCCATCGTGTTCAGGCCGGTTGAAACGGGCCACAGGAGTTCGAACAGCGCCCACGCGAGCCACGTCTTGTTCGTTCCGTTGTGCCCGCTGAAAACCGTAAGCGGCCGGATGTCGAGTTCGGCGTCCGTGATCCGACCGAGCTTGTGAACGGTGAGCTTCATGCGCTCGTCCTATCCCACGAGGAATGGTCCCGCGAGCCTGAATGCGTCCTGGAAAGAAGTCCTACCGGAACTCGTTCACGATGTAGACGCCCGCACGAGGCGAACCGAGCACGGCTGTTCCGGGCTTGGACTCCGGCAGCTTCCGGAGTTGTCCGAGCCCGAGCCTCGCGACCGCGCAGATGGGGACCTGATCTCCTCCATCCAGGGGTTGGGCCGCGTAGTAGCGGATCACGGCCCGCGGTCCGTCCGCCCAGACGCGTCCATAGAGGCGGGCAGGTGCTTCAAGCGGCCCCAGGTTGTCTTCGAGGACGCTTTCGATGGGACCGGCGTACAGGGTGATGGGATAGGCACGGGACTGATTCGCGTCGAGCTGAACCCAGGCGGAGTCCCCCACGAACAGCCGCAGGTACTTCATCGCCTTGCGTGCTTCTTCGGGACATTCCTCCGGTCCCGGTGTGCCGTCGGAGCGCAGTGCCACCGTGCCCGTCGCAGTGCCCGGGCAGCCAGGTGCCGTCATGAGCAGGACCGCGCAGCCCAGGCGCGTGAACGTGCGGGATGCCATGCCTTGCGCTCTTATCGCGCCAGGAGCGCTGGATCTAGCTGGACGAACGCCTGCCTCAAGCCGTCCTGAGGGCGGCTGAGGCGGGCTGGAGGCCCCCCTCCGCAGACGAAGTGCCGGAACCTGTCCGACAGTCGGACAGGTTTGGCGAAAGCGGCCCCGGGCCAGGAGGGGCTTCAGGCCCGCTTGAAGGCGCTCGCGTCCGGCAGGCCGCTGCCGCCCAGGTCCGCGCCCATGGCGGTGAGGACGCCGGAGAAGATGTCCGGCTCGTTGGACGTCACCTTGCCCGGCTGGGGCGCTCCGGTGCGCGCGTCGAAGCCGTAGGTGAGGGTGGTGTTCGGATCCACGCCTCCCAGCACGGTGTTGCCCTTCACCATGGGGGACAGGAGCAGGAAGCCGTTGTTGAGGTCGTGGCCGGACCCGAACTCCGTGGCGCCGGAAGGCCGCGGACGCGTGCGGCCGAACTCCGTGGCCACGTAGATGAGCGTGCGGTCCCACATGGACTCGCCGGAGGTCGCGTCGAACGGCTCCGCCTTGAGCAGCGTGATCAGCGAATCCACCGTGTTCAGGATGCGCGCCCACATGAAGGCCTGGCCGCCCCGGTGGTCGTTGTGGCTGATGTCGAACGCGAGCGGCGGGTTCGCGATGCCGTTGGGCCCGCCCACCGCGACGTTGAAGTCCGGCCCCAGCGTCACCGACACCGACACCCGGTACTTGAGCAACAGGAACGCCAGCGCCGCCTGGCCCTGCACGGGGTCCGTGAAGAAGCCGGGGAACACCTCGCGCAGCCGCGCCCCGTCCGGGGAGGACTCCAGCCCGTACTTCGACAACGGAATCTGCGGCAGGTCCGGCAGGATGTTGAGCTTCGTGATCAGGTCCAGCGCCTCCAGCTTCGGCTGCTGCACGCCGCGCTGTTCGCTCCAGCGCTTCAGCGCGGCGCTGTCCTGGAAGGTGCGGCCGAAGATGGACTTCTGATCCAGCGCGTCCCGCGTGCTCCGCGCCAGCGCGAGGACGTCCTTCGACGGCGCCCCGGTGATGCCGCGCGAGCCGTCCAGCCCCAGGGGCCACAGGGACGGGTTGACCACGGCCTCGCCGAAGCAGGACAGGGGCAGGCTGTCGTCGGTGCCGCGCTCGGCGTAGCCGCCGGTACCCATGTTGACGTTGGGCAGGGGCATGCCGCTGCCCCACTGGAGCGCGACGGCCTCCTGGAGCGTGCGCCCCCGCCAGGCGCCGTTGCCCGTGAGCGAGCGCTTCTGCGCGATGCCGTGGTTCACGGACGTGCCCACGGACGTCGCCACCAGCATCTCGTTCGCGTGCTTCTTCACGAACGCCAGCTGGTCCGTGTCGACCGGGATGTTGATGCTGCCCAGGCGCGAGTTGCTGTACTTCACCGCGCGGAAGGGGCTGCCCGCCACGGCCTGCACCTGCGCGTCCGGGAAGGTGTTGAGCCCGGCGGCGTTGGCGGACTCGGACTGGCGCACCGCGAGGAAGCTGTCCACGATGGACGCGCCCCCCGCCGCCCCGATGACGATGAGGAACTTCGGCTTGCCGTCGAGCGCGGCGCGCTGGCGGCCCAGCTTCTCCAGGGACTCGGGCGTCTGGAGCGATTCCCGGCAGCCGGTGAGGAAGGGGGAGAGGGTGGTGCCCGCGGCGCAGAGCGACAGCGCCCGCAGCATCTCCCGTCGCGACAGCCGGCCAGTGGTCTTGAGGGTCATGGGAGGGGTTCCTCAGTAGAAGACGGCTTCGGCGGAAGAGAAGACGGCGAGACACGCGGCCTGCATCCACGCGACGCCCGGCGTGGCCGTGCCCGTGGCCTGCACGTCGGCGGACAGGTGGACCAGCGTGTCGCGCTCGGCCTGGGTCGGGTCGCGCAGCCACGCGCGGCGCACCAGGGACGTCACCGCCGTGGCCACGGCGGGGCTCGCGGCGTCCGCCAGCCTGCCGTCCGCGGTGAGGGTCACGTCCTTGAACACCACCGCGGAGGCCGGCGTGCTCACGTCCAGCGCGACGCGCGCGTTGCAGGCGGAGAGCACGGTGCGCTCCACGGCGATGGGCGTGGTGGCGCCCGTGACGGTGGGCGTCTCGTAGACGCTGTGCTGGTAGGGGTCCACGCCGCCCAGTGCCACGCCGTGCACGGTCTGGCAGGGGTACTGGCCCAGCTCGTTGCACACGGAGGTGGAGGGCAGCTCCAGCGCCTGGGCCAGGTCGAGCGACAGCCGCTCGGGGCCCTTGAAGCGCAGGTTGCCCTTCTGGGACTTCGCGACGCCGCCATCCCATTCAGGCGTCACGCCGGGGTTGGCGCCCGGCCCCAGGTCCACGGCGTTGGGCAGCGTGTCGGAGCAGCCCGTGAGGAGCAGACAGGTCAGCAGCAGGCGTTCAGGGCGCACCGTAGGCCTCCGTGCGGATGAGGTCGTGAAGCATCTTCTGCACGCGGTACGCGTGCGTGGTGCGGAAGGCCTGCCAGGTGCGGACGAACTCCTCGTTCTCTTCAGGCAAGGGCGCGTGGCCGACGAGCAGCTTCCAGTAGTCGGTGACGGTGGAGATGGCGAAGGCGTCGCTGTTGGCGGCCACCCGCGCCCACTCCGTGAGGTTGTTCACGGGCTGGCCCAGGATGACGCCCTGCTCGGGCGTGTTCTTCAGGGTGGCCACCTCGTTGGGGAACAGCAGCTCCAGGCGGTTGGGGACGTAGCGGTTGGGCAGCCCGCCCAGGCCGTTGTAGTTGCGGTACGGATACGACAGCGGATCCAACGTCGCGTGGCACGCGGCGCACTGGGGCGCCTGGACGCCCTTGGCGTCGTAGTCGCGCGGCTCGTTGGGGACGCTGTGCAGGCCCTCCTGCTTCGCGATGTCCAGGCCCAGGTACGCGCGGTACATCTGCGACGCGGCGTTGCGCGGCAGCGCGGTGAACATGACGAACGAGGTGAGCGTCCACGCGCTCGTCATGTTGCCGGCGCGGCGCGAGGCCTCCACGAACTGCGAGGAGACGCTGTTGGCGGCGGTGTACGTGGTGGGGTTCGACCCCGAGCGCTTCACGTAGAAGCCGGCGGTGAGCACGTCGCGCGCGTCGTGGTCGTCCGTCTGCGACCAGGTGAAGAGGGCGTAGTCGTCGTAGTAGTCCGCCAGTGGAATCACGCCCGCGTCCTCGCCGGACTTGATGGAGCCGACGGGGCGGATCTTCGGGTGGGCGACCTTCCAGAGCTGCCCGTGCTTGCCGCGCCAGAAGTCGGACTGGAGGCAGCGGTCCAGCTCCTGGTCGATGAAGGCGCGCTGCTTGTCCTCGCTGCCCAGCTCCAGGAAGGTGGCCACCTGGACGTAGGTGGGGGACCGGCCGCAGAAGTCGCTGAGCATGCGGCGGTACACGAAGCGCGGGTCGTACTGGCAGACCTTGAACTGGGGGTTCTCCCCGCCGCCGCAGACGCCGCTGGGCGGGACGCTGGTGGCGTCGCCGGGGAGCGAACCCTGCTCGACCTCGAACTGGTTGGGGGCGCCGTCGCCGTCGGTGTCCTCGCTGGCGATGGCGCGCAGCGCGGCGGGGAGGGCCGCGGCGAAGTCCGCCTCGGTGAGGGGGCGCGGCTTGCCGGGGGCCAGGTGCGGCTCCAGCGCGGCGCCGTAGCCGTTCCGCTGGGGCGGGGCCACGTGGCAGTAGGTGCAGGCGGGCTGGGTGCCCTGGCACGCGGGCGCGGTGGGATATTCCGCGCAGAAGGCGCCAGGGCCGGTGGGCATGGCCACGGCCGGGGGGGTGAACCCGAGCAGCAGCAGCCCGGGCAGCAGCCATCGGCTCGGGGATGGGGGAGGCAGGGGCACGCGGGCTCCGGGAACGGGTGCTGTACGGACACACCAACCCGGAAAATCAGAAAGGGTTTCGGAGATTCGTGAGCGCCGGGCTCACCAGGGCCGCCGCTCGATGAGGTGGCGGGCCTGGGGAGAGGGGGCGAGGAACGACACCGGCGCACCCGCGACGCGCTCCAGCTCCTCCAGGTGGTGGCGGGCCGCGTCGGTGAGCTGGTCGAAGCGCCGGGCGTCCCAGTTGGTGGAGGCCAGGTCCCCCGCGAGTACGAGCGCCAGGTCCGTGGGGCCGTTGATGGAGGCGGCCTCGCGCAGCCCCACCCAGTTGAACGTGGGCCCCTCGGAGCGGCACACCATGACGATGCGCCGCACCCGGCCCGGCGCGATGCCCGTCGCCGCCAGGCAGACGCTCGCCATCGTCCCGGCGCTCTCGATGAGCACGCGGTGTCGCCGGGCGAAGGCGTCCTCCAGCTCCTCGCGCAAGGGCACCGGGTCCGGCACCCCCAGCCGGAGGAGCACCTCGTAGTGGGGCGCGAGCTGCGCCGTGAGGGGACGCGTGTCCACGTCGCCATGGAGGCCCGGGATGACGAGGTCCACGAGCCGTTCACCGGTCCGTCCGTAGAGCCCGAGCCGGCTGGCCACCCGCACGAGCACCGCCTCGGGCGAAACGCTCGCCGTGTCGACGACGAGCTCCGCCAGCGAGGCCAGCTCATGGACCGCGCGCTCGGCGGGATGCGCCCAGGCCGTCTCGAAGGTGTCCGGCTCCGCGCAGCGCAAGGCCTGCTCGGGCTCGGGCGCCTCCAGGTGGACGTGTACGACGCGGAGCCCCGGCCTTGCGCGCAGGCCGTCCAGCTGCGCCTTGCTGCTCACCGCGTCCACGGTGATCAGCCTGGACGTCTTGTTCGCGCGGCTGGACACCGCCGGGCCCAGACAAGGCAGGGCCGCGAGCACTCCCTCCACCAGCCAGCGCCCACCTGTCTCGCGGTCCCGCGTGACGCTCGAGTCCTGGAGCGACCGCCGGGAGCCGTCCCCGCCGTGCCCCCGCAGGAGGTCCTTCGAGTGGAGATGCAGCGCGCCGAACCGCCGCGCCAGCCCCTGCGCGAGCGTCGTCTTCCCCGCGCCGATGGGCCCCGACACCACCACCACCGTGACCGCCATGCCTTGTTCCTCCCTCAGGAGGAACACCCTAGAAACCCCGGTGCGGGGCGGACCATCCCCCATTGGAGGGAGGCGTCAGCGCTTTTCGGAGACGCGCACCCAGTCCACTTCCATCGTCTGGGGCCCCGCGCGCAGCAGGTCCGCGGTGGCCTGGGGCACGCCGAAGTACGGCTCCTTCGCGTGGTTGACGCCCTCCGGATAGCCGCCGCCCACCGCGAAGTTGAGGATGATGAACAGGGGCTTGTCGTAGGCCCACGCGCCGTGGCGCTCCACCTCCTCGCGCGTCGTGGTCTTCACGCGCTCGCCGTCGATGAACCAGTGGATGGCCTGGGGCGACGTCTCCACGCGGTACTCGTGCCAGTCACTCACCGGGGTGCGTGGGTAGAAGCGGCCGTTGATGGGCGTGTCGCCGCTGTAGCCCGGCCCATGCAACGCGACGGACACCCAGTCGCCGAAGCCGACGTTCTCCATGATGTCGAGCTCGCCGCACGCGGGCCACCCCGTCGCGCGGATGTCGCTGCCCAGCATCCAGAACGCCGGCCACAGGCCCGCGCCCACCGGCAGCTTGATGCGCGCCTCGACGCGGCCGTGCGTGAACTCCCGCTTGCCCGCGCTCTCCACCCGGCCCGACGTGAACGGATATCCGTTGGCCGTCTGCATCCGCGCCGTGAGCTTCAACGTGCCGCCGCTCACCGACACGTTGTCCGGCGACGTCGTGTACTGCTGCTGCTCGTTGTTCACGTGCACGTCGGTGGTGAGGGTCCAGTTGCCCGGGTCCACCTGCGTGCCGTTGAACTCGTCGCTCCACACCTGGACCCAGCCGTCCTCCTGGCGGCCGGCCACCGCCTCCGAGCGCTTCGGCGCACCCGCGCACGCCGTCAGCCCCGCCACCAGCGCCCACGCCGCCGCCGTCCTGCCGGTCGTCATCGCCATCGTCGTTCCTCGAAAGAGGGTCCGCTACTGGAGCGTCCGCCGGTCCACCGGCGCCTCGGGAGGCTCGCCCCGGTACGGCGTGGCCGGGGGCAGCAGCAGGGATTCGTGCAGCCGGTCCTCCACGTCCACCGTCACGTCCACCACCGGCTGCCGCACGGGCTCCACGCTGCCGTCCGCGTGCAGCAGCACGCCGCCGCCCCGGGGGATGCCCAGTCCGCGCGTGGGCAGCCCCATGCGACGGACAGCGAGCTTGAGGCCCGGCCACTCGGGCGGCTCGTGCACGCCGATGAGGTAGGGCACCAGGCCCAGCGTCGGGAAGGGCTCGCCTTCGACGGGCAGGTCGTCGCACCACGCGCCCAGGCCCAGGTGCATGGCCCCGGCGGACACGCCCATCAGCACGGCGCCGGCCTGGTGCCGCTCGCGCAGGAGGCCGTCCACGCCGTGCGCCAGGAACGCGTCCCAGCCCACGCGCGGGTCGCCGCCCGCGAGGAGGATGACGTCGGCCTCCTTCAGCCACGCCAGGTCCGCACCGGAGGGCGCGGCCGGGATGCTCCGGCACCGCGTGAGGCCGATGCCCTCCATGGCCGCGACGAAGAGGTCGTAGAACTCCGGCTGGCCGCCGTTGGACGCGCCCAGGTAGGCGGCCTTCACCGGCGGCACGCGCAGCTCCGCGCCGGTGAGCACGCGCACGTAGTCCAGGAAGGGGCGCCCCTCCACGCGCCAGAACAGCGGGGCGCTGTCAGCCAGGAGGAGGAGGGGCGGGAGCGTCATGCCGCAAAGCCTACCGCCACTGGTAGGCGCGCACCCAGTCCACTTCCAGGGTCTGCGGCGCGTTGCGCACCAGGTCCACCGTGGACTGCGGCACGCCGTAGTACGGCGTCGAGGCGCCGTTCACGCCGAAGGGATAGCCGCCGCCCACCGCGAGGTTGAGGATGATGTACATGGGCTTGTCGTAGGCCCACGCGCCGTAGCGCTGCACCTCCGTGCGCGTCGTGGTCTTCACCAGCGCGCCGTCGATGTACCACTTGATGTCCGAGGACGAGTACTCCGTGCGGTACACGTGCCAGTTGCTCACGCTGGACGACGGATAGAAGCGGCCGTTGATGGGCGTGTTGCCGGAGTAGCCCGGGCCGTGCAGCGCGCCGGACACCCAGTCGCCGTAGCCGACGTTCTCCATGATGTCGAGCTCGCCGCACGCCGGCCAGCCCACCGAGTTGATGTCATTGCCCAGCAGCCAGAATGCCGGCCACAGGCCCGCGCCCACCGGCAGCTTGATGCGCGCCTCGATGCGGCCGTGGCTGAACTCCCGCTTGCCCGCGCTCTCCAGCCGGCCGGAGGTGAACGGGTAGCCGTTGTTCCACTGCAGGCGCGCGGTGAGCTTCAGTGTGCCGTTGCTCACGGAGATGTTGTCGCCGGAGTTGGTGTACTGCTGCTGCTCGTTGTTCACGTGCACGGACGTGTTGGGCGCCCAGTTGGCGGTGTTGACGCTGGTGCCGTCGAACTCGTCGCTCCAGATCTGCACCCAGCGGTCCTCGCCGCCGCCCACGACGCCGAAGGAGAAGGACTCCCAGCAGCCGGCCGTGGCGCGGTTGGCGTACAGCGGCGCGCTGGCGCCCTGGTTCATGTCCGCGGACACGTACTGGCCCGTGCTCTTCGCCTTCAGGCCCACGGTGCCGTCGGGGAAGGGCACCCAGGTGAAGCGCTCCCAGTCACCCACCGCCGTGCGGAAGCCCGTCACCTGTCCGCCCGCGTTCGGATCCGCGGACACGTACAGGCCCGTCTCCAGCACGCGCAGCGAGATGAAGTCATTGCCCGCGTCGCCCACCTGGAACTGCTCCCACCCCTGCGCGCTGTCGCGGTTGGCCACCAGCGGCGCGGTGGCGCCCAGGTTCTTGTCCGCGGACACGTACTTCTGCGTCGCGCACGCCTTCAGCCACACCGTCTGGCCCAGCGGCGCCGCCGTGGCGGACTGCTCGCGCTCCGCCACCACCGGCGTCGTCAGCGTCGCGTCCCCGGCCGGAGCGGAGGCCTCACCACACGCCGTCAATCCCAGTACCGCCACCAGCGTCCACAGCGTCTTTCCGGCGCTCGCCGCCATCGTCATCCTCGAAGGTGTGCCCGGCTCCGACAGGGAGCGGGGCCCGGCCGGTTTGGGCCGGGCATGGAAATGAGGTTAACCTAATTTCCATGAAAAACTCACTTATCTGGAGTCTGGCCGTGCTGCTCGCGGGCGTGCCCGGGGCGGTGTTGGCGGAGGGGCGCCCGTCGCTGGTGAACACCCGCATCCCGACGCCCTTCGGGGCGAACGGGCACTCGTCGACGGTGGACGGGCGCGTCTTCGTGGGCAACATCCGCGAGGACCAGGCGACGACGACCACGACATGGATTGCCCGGGTGTTCCGTCCGGAGGCGGTCACGTACGACGCGTCCGGCAAGCCGTCGTTCGCGGCGGCCTTCTCCGCGGGCAAGACGGTGGACGTGAGGAACGGGGAGAACGCGCTGGCGTTCTGCTTCCCCAACCCCGCGCAGCCCTATGTGCTGTCGAGCGGCGTCGCGGTGTACCAGCCGTACATCTTCGACTCGATGATGTTCAACGGGGACAACGTCTTCCGGCGGCGCACGTCCGACCTCCGGGTGTCCCAGCCGTTCACGACCGCGGCGGACATCGCGTCCTTCAGCACCGGCCCGCTGGAGACGCTGCGCACCGTCACCGGCGCCACGCTTCGCGGCATCGAGCCGACGATGACGTCCGACGGCCGGCTGATCATCTATCAGGGCGCGCCCGCGAACACGGGCGGCATCGACCACATGATGTACGCGTACAACCCCACGCCGTGCGCGGCGACGGGCTGGAGCAACCCGCGCCCGCTGTCGATGATGTTCAACGACCCGGACGCGGGCGTGAAGCGCTACCCGCTGGCGTGGAAGCGGCTGAAGGCGGCGACGGGCGAGGACTTCGGCGACACGGCATCCGGCGCGCTGGTGCGAGGCGCCTACGCGTGGGTGGACCACGAGGGCCGCAACCTCCTCTACATCGCCGTCACGTACACGGACGGCGCGAGGCGCGAGGCGGTGAGCCTGGTGGGCGCGGACACGAACTGGACCGCGTACCACATCGACGGAGCGCTCAACACGGACCGCATGGACATCGCGCACCTCTTCTACTCGGGGCCCATGTGGAACTTCGAGCAGGAGCGCTTGCCGCTGCAGAACTTCCCGCCCGGCCAGAGCAACGCGGCGCACTACCTGCCCGTCACCAAGACGCACGACGTGCTGGCCCTCTTCGGCAGCAACACGGCCGACTACAACGAGGTGGACCTGGGCGAGCTGATGGACCCCTTCCACCTGCTGTTCCTGCCCATGAACGAACTGGTCACGCGCGCGGGCGCGTATGACCTGACGCGCACGCCGGACCTCTCCGGCCACTTCTTCACCGGCACGCTGGTGGGGAGCGCCTCCATCTCCCCGGGCAACGCGCTGACGCGCTCCTCGCCGGACTCGCTGTGGCAGCCGCATGGCAAGGGCAAGGCGCTGGTGGTGCCCGGCGGCGGTGCGCTCGCGGTGAACCTGGCGGACGCCTCCGGCACGGTGCCCGGCGTGGGCGCGGCCGTGCGCGCGCTGTCCGTGGAGTTCGCGGTGCGGCCGGACGCGGACATCCAGCAGGGCTGCACCACCGGCAATCCCTACCGCTACGTCATGCAGAAGGCGGGCGGGCTGGACATCATCCATGAGGCCAGCAATCAGTTGCAGTTCTCCCTGGTCGTCAACGGCCAGCGCGTGCGGCTGGGCGGCGGCCCGGTGCTGCCGGTGGGGCAGTGGAGCCACCTGGCCTATACGTGGGACGGCACCACCGGCGTCTTCAACGAGTACCTCAACGGCGTGCCCACGAACCGCGCGCTGCCCGTGGCGCCGGGGACGGCCCGGCTGGGCACGGGGACGCTCTACATCGGCGCGGGCGCGAACCTGGACACGCAGCGCTGCCCGGCCAACGGCGAGGGCTCGTTCCGGGGCGCCATCGACGAGGTGCGCATCTTCACGCACGCGCGCTCCAACCGGAGCATCTGCCTCACCGCGCACGGCGCCAACTGCCGCGAGGAGGCCATCCAGCACTCGCCCTCCGCGGGCCAGTTCGCGATGAGCGCCCAGGCGCCCGCGTGCAATGGCACCAGCGCCCTGAACTCGGCCGCGTGCCTGTCCGCGATGCACCGGGTGTGCGCGCAGCGGGGCGCGGGTGACGCGCTGGCGAACGCCACCAACACCTGGGACACCATCCAGCAGCTCGTCAGCAACCGTCCGCCCATCTCGCTGTCGGGCGTGCCGGTGTCGTCCTCGGCCACGGACCTGACGGTGGCCTGCGCGCCCATCCAGCACGAGAGCGTGGCGGTGACGTTCGAGGAGCTGTCCCGCATCCACGCGGGCTGCACCGACGAGCGCGGCGTGACGAGCACCCACTGCACCGCCGCGGCGCACCGCTTCTGCAACCGTCAGGGTTGGACGACGGGGCAGGTGTTCGAGGTGACGTCCCGGCCCTGGGTGGGCTGCTTCAACTCCGGCCTCCAGACGGACGTGGAGCGGTCATTGCTGGGACCGGTGTCCAGCACGGGTGACTACACCGCCCCGGGCTCTCGCCTGGAGGTGAGCCAGTGGTGCCGCACGCAGGGCTACGGGGCCGGCGTCGTGCAGGAGATTCCCGCCGCCACCAAGGCCCACGTGCACTGCTTCCAGCCGGCGGTGACGGCGACGTGGAAGTACCTGCCGTAGGGCGCGAAGCCTCTCCGCGGCGCAAGGCCCGCTGGCGCTCCCGGAGGTCCTACCGGGAGCGCCGGGCGCTACACGCGCCCGTGGATGGCTGAGCGCTACACGCGCTCGATGATGGTGGCGATGCCCTGGCCGCCGCCGATGCACATGGTGATGAGCGCCGTCTGCTTGCCCGTGCGCTCCAGTTCGTCCAGGGCGGTGCCCAGCAGCATCGCGCCGGTGGCGCCCAGCGGGTGGCCCAGCGCGATGGCGCCGCCGTTGACGTTCACCCGCTCCGGGTCGATGCCCAGCGCGCGCGTCGTCTGGATCACCACGGCGGCGAACGCCTCGTTGATCTCCCACAGGTCGATGTCGCGGGCCTTCATGCCGACCATGCGCAGGGCCTTCTCGCTCACGGGCGCGGGGGCGGTGAGCATGAGGAGCGGCTCGGTGCCCAGCGTCGCCATGGCGCGGATGCGGGCGCGGGGCTTGAGCCCCTGGGTCTTCACGTACCGCTCCGACGCCAGCGCCACCACGGCGGCCCCGTCCACGATGCCGCTGGAGTTGCCCGCGGTGTGCACGTGCTGGATGCGCTTCGCCCGTGGGTAGGCGGCCAGCGCGATGCCGTCCAGCGTCTCGCCGTTCGGGCCCACGGCCGTCTCACCCATGGCGACGAACGCGGGCTTGAGCGCGGCCAGGCCCTGCGCGGTGGTGTCCGGGCGCGGGTACTCGTCGCGCTCCAGCAGCACGGCGCCGGTGGCCGGGTCCTTCACCGCGAAGAGGGCCTTCGCGAAGCGGTTCTCCTCGATGGCGCGGGCCGCCTGCCGCTGCGAGCGCAGGGCCCAGGCGTCCACGTCCTCGCGGGTGATGCCCTCCAGCGTCGCGATGAGGTCCGCGCTGATGCCCTGGGGCACCTGGTAGACGCGCTCGCGCAGCCGCACGTTGCCGCCGTCCTGGCCGCCGCCGTCCGCGCCCAGCGACAGGTGCGACATGCTCTCCACGCCGCCCGTCACCACGAAGTCCATGGCGCCGGAGGCCACGCCCATCGCGCCGAAGTTCACCGCCTGGAGCCCGGAGCCGCAGAAGCGGTTGAGCGACACGGCGGACACGTCCAGCGGCCAGCCCGCCGCCAGCACGGCGTTGCGCGCGATGTTCGCGCCCTGCTCATTCACCTGCGACACGCACCCCGCGATGACGTCCCCCACCTCGCGAGCATCCCAGCCGCCGCGCCGCTGGAGCGCGTTGAGCGTCTGCGCGAGCAGCTCCTGCGGGTGCAGCCCCGTCAGGGCTCCCTTGCCCATCTTCCCGCGCCCGCGCGGGGTCCGGACGGCGTCGATGATGTAGCTGGCGGTCATGTGCGGCTCCTTTGATTTCGTGCGTAATATTACCTGCGTAATTTCTAAGTCAAGGCGACCTGGAGTGGGAACGCGCGACGGGCCCGGGTGTCGCTGACGGGGCAGCGCGTCTCCAGCTCGCGCAGCAGATGGGCGAGCTGCTCCTGGGTGACGTCGCCCTTCATGGTGATTTCGGTACCGGTGACGGGGATGCCCGGCTCAAGTGCGAGGCAGACGGTCATGGAGTTCAGGTCGCCCCCCGGGCGCCATGCGGTGGCTGTGCGCAACTTCTTCATGGGGTCCGGGTTCCAGGCAGCAGCCGCGCATCGCGCCCTTGCCGCCAGGATGGTCCGACATGTTCCGCCACTGCCGCTCCACCGTCCGGGTCCTGTCAGCCCTGGCCTGGATGGTTCTGCCGGCCTGCGGTGACGCGGAGTGGAAGGAGTCCTCCGACATCATGGAAGCGGAGGCGTGCGTGGGGGCACCCGCGAGGATGTGGCGGCGATCCCTGGCCATCGCCGGGCCACTGGACGCCGCCGAGCAGGCCTCTTCACTTGGCTTTGAGGATGCAGGCATCGGTTCACGCCAGCAGTTGCTGAGCGGTCCGGCCTTACAACGCAAACGTTGAAGCCCAGGTCAGTCAGCGCCGTGCGGGTGGCGCACCTGATGCGGAGTCATGGTTCCAGGTCGCCCCGACTCCCGCACCGACCAGCGGAACGGTCTTGGTGATGATGGCGCGCTGCGTGAGCTTCAATCCCAGGTACTTCAAGGCGAAGCGCTGAAGGGCCTTGAGCACGCCCTTGCTGATGTACCGGCGGATGAGCGTGCAGGGCACGCTGATGCTGGTCGCGGGCCGTTTTCGGGCACGTTCGGGCGCAAGCGCATCCTGAGGACGGGGCGTGTCAGGACTGCTTCTTCTCGCGGGCCAGCCTGGACGTGTAGAGGCGGTGGAGGAGGTCGTAGAGGACCAGCTCCTGCGCGCGGGCGGCGGTGCGCAGCATCCGGTTGGTGTGCATGTGGACGAGGCCTGAGGCCACGCGGTCCAGGGGCTGGGTGAGCTGTCCCCCGTCCGCGCACGCGCGCAGCCGTGCCAGCACCGGCGCCTGCCGTTCACCTCGGCGCCGCAGCGCCGCGAGCCCTGGCGCGAGCGGCCCTTCGGAGGGCCACGGCCGCCACAGCAGGGACTCCAGCTCCTTGCGGTGCGTCCGGAAGCGTTCGCCCAGCCGCCGCTCGACGGCGCCGTCCACGGAGAACTCCTGGCCGTAGCCCTGGCGCAGCCCTTCGAGCAGCCGGCAGCGGCCTTCCAGGTCGAAGCCCAGGTCTGTCAGCACCGTGTCGATGCCGCACAGCACCAGCCGCCAGCGCGCGTCCGCGCCACCTTCCTCCGCGACGGTGTCGAGCAGCTCCAGCGCCGCGTCGCTGTCCGAGTGGAACCACTGCTCCGCGAGCGGCAGGCCCGCGTCGCCACCGTAGCGTTCGACCTCGCGCTCGTACGTGTCCACCTGCACGCGGTGGACGAGCCCGTCCTTCCGGAGGGGACCGAGCAGCGTGTGCAGGTGCTCCAGGACCTCGCCGTGCAACCGTCGCGGGTCGCCGTGGAGGCGCACGCGCAGGTGCCAGTCCGGGTCGCCGTAGCGCAGGAAGAACCACTGACTCGCGGCCCCGGACGCCAGCGCCTGCCGGACCCACGGCGCCACGGCCTCCGCCAGCACGCGCTCCGCGAGCGCGGTGCCAGTGCAGAGCTTGACGTACAGCCACTCGGAGCCCGGTGGGAAGGAGCGCTCGATGCGCGGGGGCTTCGGCAGGTGCACGGCGGGCGCGGCCGCCGCGGGCGCGGCGCGCACGAAGGGCACCACGACCTCATGCACGAAGCGGCCCTCCGGGCCCTGGACGCACAGGCCTTCCTTCTCCGGCAGCTCCACCAGCACCACGTCCGCGCGCTGCCGCACCAGGTGGACGAAGGCGTCCACGCTGAGCACGTTGTCCAGGTCCACCGGCAGCACGTTGTCGCGGTCCTCCAGGCCCACGAAGCGCGGCAGCTGGAGCCGCTCGCGCAGCCGCTGGGCTTCGCGGAAGCGCTCGGCGCCGTCGCGTTCACCGAGCGCGCGGAGCGTGGACGCCTGGAGCCGCCAGCGGGCGCGGTGGAGGATGAGCCGGCCCATCGTCACGCGCGGAAGGAACGCGCTGCTCGTGAGCGGGCCCCACTTCCAGCGCAGGCCGGGGGTGACGCCCTGCTGCTGGAGCGTGCCCAGGAAGGTGTAGGGGCGCAGGTGCGCGCGGCCGAAGTTGTGGACGTGCGTGACGCGCGGGAGCACTTCACGTCCCAGGCTCGCGGAGCGCAGGACGATGCGGGAGCCCTGCACGGAGAGGAACAGGTCCGTGAGCGGAAGCTGCCGCTCCGGCGGCACCCCCGAGCGCCCCAGGTACACCAGCTCGTGCGCGCGCAGCACGGGGCGGCAGAGGATGTTCCCGTTGCGCCCCTCGGGAAGGTGCACCACCTCCGCGAAGGTGGCCTCCGGCCGCAGGGCCTCCTCCGCGCGCAGGTGCTCCGTCACGTGGCGCAGCAGCTCCGGATCCCCGTGACAGAAGCGCCCCAGCAGCGCCGCGCCCGAAGGGCCCATCATCGACTCGAAGACGAACTGGAACCGCCCTGCGTCCACGTCCTCCTGCGAGGCCGCGAGCACCGCTCCCATGACGGAGAAGGCATCCGGCAGCGGCCCCGGACGGGGCTGGGCGAGCGCCTCCACGTCGTCCGAGGTCAGCTCGAGCGGGCCCTTTGAAAGCAGCACCTCCGACAGCCGGTGGTGCAGCCAGGCCTGCGCCTTGCCCCAGGCGACGGGCTCCTCGCCACGGGACGCGGGAAGGGACAGGTCGCGCAGGAGCGGTGCGTCCTCGGCGGTCTCCGGGCTCGCCAGCTCGAAGCCGATGCCCACGTCCTCGTCCAGCGCCTCCAGCAGGGGCACCTCGCGCGCCTCGTAGCGCTGCACGAAGGCCTCGCGGAAGCGCCGCAGCATGGAGTGCTCGGAGGACGCGTTGAGCCGGTGCAGCAGGGTGACGCCCTGGAGCATCGCGTCCACCACGGCGGGGCCCAGCGTCAGTGACTCGGCGGGCTTGCGCAGGTCCACCTGGAACAGGCGGCTCATGTCGACGGGTGAGGGCAGGGCCTCCAGCCCGCGAGCCAGCGCGCGGTAGCGTGACGGCGCCGCGCCCGGCGGCGTGCCATCCAGCTCCGTCAGCGCGCGCTGGACGTCCTGGAGGACGCGGTGGGACGCGGCCATCGCGGGCACGGCCTCCAGGCGCGTGAGCAGCTCGCGCAGCGGCTCCAGGCCCGTGACGGGCGGCGCCAGGTCCGGCACCAGGAGCTGGTGTTCGACGAGCATGTCCACGTACTCCATGGCCTCTTCACGGGACACGTCGGGGTCGGCGTCCACCAGCGCCTGCACGAGCGTGGCGAGCGACGCGCCCGCACGCGCGCGCTCCAGCGTCGCCTCCAGGTACGGCGTGGGCTCCACGCCCACGAGCTGGTAGGTGCGCGAGCCGCCGTCGCGCCGGGACTCGGCGTAGCGCAGCCGGCCCGCGACCCGGTACAGGCTGGAGTTGGGGTGGTAGCCCAGGGCCTCGCGCAGCTCCGGCAGCCTGGCGAGCTGCTCCATCAGCGCGTCGACGTAGTCCGTGTCCAGCCGCGTGTGTCGCCGGTACGTCTCGCGAGCCGGCAGCCGCAGCCGCGTGGACGCGGTGAGCGTGCCCAGGCTGTTGCCCGCGAAGAGGCCGAAGGGCGTCGACCGCGCCGCCATGCGCTGCCAGTAGCGCACCAGCGTCCGCTCCAGCTTCTCGCCGTGCGGGCTCCCGGGCTCGGACGTCCACGCGGGCAGGTGCTCCTCCAGCGACGGCGACGCGAGGAACAGCGCCTCCCGCACCTCCGGCCGCGCGACCACGGTCGAGAGCCTCTCACGCAAGAGCGCGCGGTCCCGCTCCAGCGCCGCTTCCAGCTCCGCGGTGGGGGCCGTCAGCGCTGCGGACGCGCAGAGCCCCCGGCCCCAGGCGAGCAGCTCGTCGAAGGGCAGCAGCGGCGTGCGGAGGACGAAGAACCCGGAGGGAGCGAAGCCCGGCGGCGTCATGGAGAGTCCAGGGTGGGGAAGGGCAGGGACATGAGCAGCATGCGGTCCCAGGAGGGCTCCGCGGACGACGTCGCCGCGAGGAGCGCCAGCGCGATGCCGGTCGCCCCCGCGAGCAGGCCGGCGTTGTCGGTCCAACCCTCGGAGCCGTCATCGAACTGCTCCCACGCGCGGAAGCCGGCCACGCCCAGGCCCGGCTGCCGGTGCACGGAGAGCAGCTGCTGGAACCAGTAGCGGGAGGCGGTCGCGAAGGCGGGCTCGCCCGTCGTCTGGAACAGGCGGTTGTAGAGGTGCGCGAGCCCCGCGGAGCCATGGCAGAGCCCGCCGTCCTTCACGGAGGCGACGTCCGTCCAGCGTCCGGCGGCCTCCAGGCAGAGCGTGAGCGCCTGGGCTTCCCACTCCGCGTTGCCCACCGCGCGCGCCAGCGTGTGCAGTCCCAGCGCCACGCCGGGATCGCCGTAGCACCACGCCGGACGGCGCGGCCACGTGAGGGGTTCATGGCGCGCCCCCACGCGCGTCGGGAAGCGAGCGGGGGCGGAGTCCTCCCCGCGCCGGGCCATGAACCACGTCCACCCTCCATGAAGCAGCTCGCGCGCGGCTTCGACCCCCGCGGCCACCGCGCCGCCCAGCACGATGAGCACGCCCGCCATGCCGTGCGCGACGCCCAGGTTGAAGCTGCCCTCGGGATGTTCGCCCTGGAGCCGCGCAACGACATGGCGGGCCTGCGTCTTCCAGCGCAGCCCCTCCTGCGTCCGCTCCGCCAGCTCCCCGAGCCGCGCGACCACGGCCTCCAGGCAGCGCCGTGCGCCGTCGCGCGGAAGGCGCTCCAGCGCGTACGCGCCCATGCCCACCAGCCCGCTCACCAGGTCGTAGCGGTGCGTCCACGGCCGCGTCTGGAGGAAGTCCTCGAGCGCGGCGTCGATGTCCGTGAGTGGATCCTCCTCCGGGGATTCGGAAGGGCGCTGCACGTGCTGCACGGCCCACGCGATGCCCGTGAAACCGTCATAGAGGTCCGGCCCCAGGGTCTCCGCCCCGAGCGCCTCCGTGGCGCGCTCCAGCCAGGCCTCCGACACCGCGCGATGCTTCGCGTCAGCGTGGACCCGGGCCAGCGCGTCAAACAGCACCGCGCGTCCTGCCTCACCTCGCGCGAGGGATGGCAGTGATGAAACCTGCCCGGGAGGATGTGACAGCGCATCGACAAGCATTGCGAGCACTTGCAGCGCCGACGCGTGCTCGACGCCTTGCAGCAACGGTTTCCATGGAGGCGTGCGTCGCATGTCGTCGTCCCATCCAGGCAGGAAATGAAATTCAACGTCTAGCGGTTCTTGCGCGGAGCGCTTGTCTGCTCAGGAAGCAACTGTTTGACTGGAGTTGCAGTAAACGCCGACAAGGACGACAACGAAAGGGCCACGTCATGGAGAAACAGGACACCCAGAAGCCCAGGAAGTTGAGCCTGAAGCGTGAGACCGTCCGTCTCCTGTCCGGAGCGGGAGCGGAGCAGAAGGACCGCAAGGAAATCACCACGCCGCGCTGCACGGAGTTCGGCCCGAGTTGTGAGCCCTGAGCGGTGTCACGGGCGTCCACGCCCGTGAATCCAGGTTGGCTGTCGTCGTACGCAAGGACTGCAACGAAAGGAAACTGCCATGGACAAGCAGGACATGCAGAAGCCCAAGAAGCTGAGCCTGAAGCGTGAGACCGTTCGCCTTCTGTCGGGCGCGAGCGCGGAGCAGAAGGACCGCAAGGAGCTCACCTCGCCGGTCTGCACGGAGTACGGCACGAAGTGTGACCTCTGAGCCGTGTCACGGGCGTCCGCGTCCGTGAATCCAGGTTGGCTGTCGTCGTACGCAAGGACTGCAACGAAAGGAAACTGCCATGGACAAGCAGGACATGCAGAAGCCCAAGAAGTTGAGTCTGAAGCGCGAGACCGTCCGCCTCCTGTCCAAGCCGGACGGGGAGCTGAATGGCCGCAAGGACCTGACCAGTCCGTTCTGTACGGAGGGTGGTCCGAAGTGTGAGCCCTGACGGACCTCACGGGCCTCCGGGTCCGTGAGCCTTCACCGGTGGGGAGCGCATGGCTCCTCACCGGTCCTCCCGGTGCAGTCGGCTGCCTGACGTCCCGTGGGTCCTCCGGGGTGCGCGGGGCGCTGTCCTCCGGGAAAGTCACGGCATCGTGACTCCTCCCCAGCGGCTGGTCCTGCGAATCGCCGTGCTCGCCTCACTCGTCACGTTCCTGGACGGGGCGATCATCAACGTCGCGTTGCCCGCGATGGTCCGGGACCTGGGCGGTGGGCTCAAGCTCCAGCAGTGGGTGGTGGACGCCTACCTCATCACGCTGGGCTCGCTGATGCTGGCCGCGGGCTCGCTGTCGGACGCGTTCGGGCGCAAGCGCATCCTGCGGCTGGGGTTGCTGGGGTTCGGGGCCACGTCGCTGTTGTGCGCGCTGGCGCCGACGGGCGCGGTGCTCATCCTCGCGCGAGGGCTCCAGGGGGCCACGGGCGCGCTGTTGGTGCCGGGCTCGCTGGCGCTCATCCTGTCCTTCTTCTCCGGCCCCGAGCAGGCGAAGGCCATTGGCACCTGGACCGGCTGGACGGGCGCCGCGTTCATCGCGGGGCCGCTCGTGGGCGGGCTGCTGGTGGACACGGTGGGCTGGCGGTGGATCTTCGCCATCAACGTGCTGCCCATCGCGTTGACGCTGGCGCTGCTCGCGCGCATGGAGGAGCCCGCGCGGCCGGAGGGCGCGCGCATCGACGTGCTGGGGGCGGTGCTGGCGTGCCTGGGGTTGGGCGGTCCGGTCTACGCGCTGATCGAGCAGGGGACGGTGGGCTGGACGCATCCCACGGTGCTGGCGTCGCTGGGCGTGGGCGTGCCGGCGTTCATCGCGTTCCTGTTCCAGGAGCGGCGCTCGACGCACCCGATGATGCCGCTGGGCTTGTTCCGGGAGCGGAACTTCTGGGTGGGCAACCTGGCCACGACGTCCATCTACGGGGCGCTGGCGCTGGGCGAGTTCGTCATCACGCTGTTCCTCCAGCAGGTGGCGGGGTTCCGCGCGACGACGGCGGGGCTGGCGCTGATGCCGACGACGGTCATCATGTTGCTGTTGTCGTCAAGGTTCGGCGGGCTCGCGGGCCGGTTCGGGGCGCGCCGGTTCATGGCGGTGGGTCCGTGTGTCGCGGGCGTGGGGTTCCTGCTCATGCTGCGCGCGGGGACGCCGGTGGACTTCTGGACGCAGATGCTGCCGGGCGTGGTGGTGTTCGGGCTGGGGCTGACGATGACGGTGGCGCCGTTGACGGCGGCGGTGCTCGGGTCGGTCCGCAAGGAGCAGGCGGGCATCGGCTCGGCCATCAACAACGCCATCGCCCGGGTCGCGGGGCTCATCGCCATCGCGTTCACGGGGCTCATCGTAGGCCCGCGACTGGACGTCGCGGGCTTCCACCGGGTGATGCTCGTCGCCACCGTCCTGCTGGTGCTGGGCGGAGTCATCTCCGCCCTGGGCATCCGCGATCCGCCGCGGAAGGCCTGAGCGCGTCAGTCGTCGCTCGGGGCCATGGAGAAGTACACGGCTTCGGTCCCCAGGTTGAAGGTGTCGCCGTCCGCGATCTTCTGGCGCTTGATGCGCTGGTGGTTGATCCAGGTGCCGTTGGAGGAGCCCAGGTCCTCGATGAAGTAGTCGTTGCCCTCGCGCACGACGATGGCGTGCTCGCGGGAGACCCTGCCGGACTTCACGACGAGGCTGCACTGCGGGCCACGTCCCAGCGTGAAGCGCTCCACGTCCACGCGGGTGGCGGGGCCGTCCGGGCTCAGGCGCACGAACAGGTCCTTGCGCGCGGAGGCCCTCGCGGCCGGCTTCCGGCCCTTGTTGGCGTCCGGGGGAGCGTCGTCCTCGGGAGCGGACTGACGGAGCACCCGGCCCTGCTTCCGGAGGGCGGGGCCCTTCGCCGCCGGAGCCGCCACGAAGGGAAGGTCCTGCTCCTCTGCTTCCGAGTCGCCCGCGCCCTGCGCGTCGTCCTCGTCGGACGCGGCGGCCCGTTCATCGTCCTCGTCCGATGCGGCGGCCCGTGCATCGGCCGCGTCATCGTCGTCGGACGCGGCGGCCCGAGTATCGGCCTCATCGTCGGAGCCCGTGGCCTCCTCACCCGTCTTGGCCTCTTCGGGCTCGGAGTCGTCGGCCTCGTTGGCGCCCGGGAGTTCTTCGGAGCCGATCGCCGCTTCGATGTCGGCCGCGGAGCCGTCGTCCTCCTCGGCGGCCTTTTCGTCCTCCGCGTCCGTGTCAGTGGCGCCCGCGTCGGATTCCTCGTCCGCATCGGCGTCGGACTCGGACGCATCTTCGTCGGCCGCTTCGTCTTCGTCGGCCGCTTCGCTTTCGTCCGATGCTTCGTCGGCCGCCTGATCAGCGCCGGGCTCGTCTTCGTCCGATGCCTCGTCTTCGTCCGACGACGCGCCATCGGCCGCTTCGTCTTCGTCGGCCTCTTCGTCGTCCGATGCTTCGTCTTCGTCCGAAGACGCGTCGGCCGCTTCTGCTTCTTCGTCCGAGGACTCGTCGGACGCTTCCTCCTCGTCCTCCGACTCTTCCTCGTCATCGGCTGCCACCGGCACATCGCGGGGCTGCACGACCGCGTCCACGGCCGCGAGGACCTCCTGCATGCGGGACCGGGCATGCGCCGCCTCGTCCACGGGAGGCGCGGCGGACACGGCCGCCTTCACAGGAGCGGAGGTGGTGGGGTGCTCCGCCGGACGCACCGCGGGCTCTGGGGCCCGGGCCGCCGGTGCCCTCACGGGCGTTCCCTCGACCGGCGTGCCGAGCACCACGGGCGTCGGCGACACGTAGCCGTTCTGTTTCGCGAGCAGGAACAGCGCCTGGGCCACCAGGGCATCGCGGTCCACGCCCAGGTCGTGGCTCATCTGCTCCAGCGCCCGCCACAGGGGCTCCGCGACCTCGATGGTTTCACGAATCCGATTCATGCCTAGCTCCCCCTCAGATTGCTCTGCCACGGAGAGACGTGGTCCGGGTCATTGAGCCAATAGAACATCGCTTGCGTCTCCGCGTACTGCCGCTCCGCGATGGACACCAGGTTCGGATGCAGGTCGCCCAGCGCCACCCCCTCGAACAGGAAGCCCTGGCCGGGTTTCGTCGTGCTGGCATCTCCCCGGAACTTGCGGTCCCGGCTCTGCCACAGCCGCTGCGAGGCCTGCCCTGCCGCCTGGCCGTAGTCCGCCGGCGGCGCGATGCGCGTGGGCATCCGGAACGCCGTCTCCCCGCATGACCACAACAGCCAGGACAGCGCGCTCCAGTCCCCCCGCAGCATCAGCGTCAGGTCCGCGAGCCCCATCTCCACGTCGAGCGTCTCGTCGACCTCCACCTGCTCGTCCTCCAGCTCCAGCTCGTACTGCTTCAGCTCCACCGGCCCCTTCCCCAGCAGGCTCGACAGGTCCGGCGGCAGCCACGACACCGCGGCGCCGGGCTTGAACCGCTGGAGCAGCGCGCCGCGCATCGCCTGGAGCCGCGTGGCGTACTTGCGCACCAGCTGCTGGATCGCCTCCAGGGTCTGCTCGGGCTTCTCCGGCAGGCCGTCGTAGGTGCAGCGAGGAGGCTCCTGTCCCGCCCAGAAGTCGAAGCGGGGGAACAACACCCGCGCATACGTGTCCAGGAACGCGGCCGTGTCCGGCTCCGCCGCCGCGAGCCCCTGGGCATCCTTGCGCACCTGATCCGCCACCCCCAGGTTGAGCAGGATGAGGCCGCGCGTGAACAGGTACTCCTTGCGCTCCGGAGCGAGCAGCATCGCCGCGTGCAGGAAGTCCAGCGCCGCGCGCGGCCGGTCCGTCTGGTCCAGCAGCACGGCGTAGGCCCGCAGCAGCGTGGCGGCGTCCGCCCCGCGCATGAGCGCGTCCGCCATCGGGGCCCACTCCTGGCCCGCCTCCTCCACGACGTCGTCCGCGAGCTCGCTCGCCGAGTCCTTCTTGCGCGGCAGCGTCAGCTCCTCCAGGCCTGCCTTCAGCGGCTGGACATCCAGCGACGTGGCGCACGCGCGCGCCGTGGCCAGCAGGGCCTCGCGGTAGCGCCGGTCCGCGCGGGCCTCCCTGGCCAGCTCGCGCCACCCCTCCGCGCCCCGGGCCAGGTTGGAGAACACCGGCGAGCGCGCCAGCGTCCGCTCATCCATCGCCCGGCCCAGGTCGCGCGTGAGCACCACCGCCCGCTGCGCGTCCAGCAGGGACCACTCGCCACACGTGAGGTTGCCTTCCGCCCGGCCCTCCTCGAAGTGGACGCGGAAGTCCGCGTACACGTTCTCCGCGCGCGACCAGCAGCGCCCGTGGCGCAGTCCGTTCGCGAACTCGGCCTCCCAGAGGAGCTGGCCCTGCAGGTCCCAGAAGCGGGTGAGGCCGTGGCGCTCCGCGTCCGCGTTGAGCGTCACCCGGGCCCACTGGTTCAGGTCCTCGCGCAGCTCCGCGTCCTCGGGCAGGTGGGCGGGACGGGTGGGGTAGGGCTCGCCGGTGGAGGGCACCACGCGCTGGCCCTGGCCGTTGAAGTGCAGCACCTGCCGGACGGTGCCGTGCTCGTAGTGCATCACCGTCTTGCGCACGCGCTCGCTCACGCCGCCTTCGTGCATGCGCTCGGTGGTGAAGTGGTCGGACGCGAGCCAGGTGCGCGGGCCGTGGATCTGGCCCTTCTCGAAGGCGCCCTCCTGGGACACCGCGCCGTCCTCATGGAAGCGCTTGAAGGGGCCGTGCGGCGTGCCCTGCTTCATGATGCATTCGTTGCAGAGCGTGCCGTCCGCGCGCCAGTACCGCCACGTGCCGTGCGGCCGTCCCGTGACGTCCTTCGGTCCGAAGGACCACTCCTTGTCGCCGTCGTCCCAGGTGGCGCCCTCGGGGACGCTGGAGGGGCGCTGGCCCGCCTCGGTCCGCTCGCGGTTCGCGTGACGGCGCTTCTCCTCGGCGACGTCCACGGCCCGCAGCGCGCCCAGCAGCCGGTCCAGCGCCTCGGTGGACAGCGCCTCGGAGACGCGGTGGACCTCCAGGCCGTCCTTGAACGCGACGAGCGTGGGATAGGAGTCGATGCCCAGCGGCTCGGACACCGCCTCATGGGCCTCCGCGTCCAGCCGGGCGAAGGTGATGTCCGAGAACCGCGCGGCCGCCTCCGTGAAGACGGGAGCGAAGGCGTGGCAGGGCTCGCACCACGGGGCCCAGAAGTCCACGATGCACATGCCGGGCCGCTGGGTGACTGCTTCGTACTCCTCCGGGGTCAATTCAACCGGAACACCTGCCAACGGGGACTCCTGCTCAAGGGGAGGGGCAGATAAGAGGGGCGCCGGGGACGCGCGTCAACCGGCACGTCACGGGGACGCCTGCTTCCGGAGACTCCAGGCCTGTCCCCACGCTCCGTGTTCGAGCACTGGCACGCCGCTGCGTGGCCGGAGCTTTCGGACCTCCTCTTCGCCGCGGACGACTTCGCGGTCGTCGAGCCCGTCATCGACTGCGAGCGAGCCGCCCCCGGAACCCGCGGCGCACGAACTGGTCCGACAGTCGGACCAGTTGGGACCACCGCCCTGGCCAGGGGGTCCACTCCCTCCGGGCCGCACGAACTGGTCCGACAGTCGGACCAGTTGGGACCACGCCGGGCGGGAGGGGGGCCGCAGGGATGTCTCAATTTCTTGGAGGAGGGGGCTCGTCCGCGTCGGGCCTCCTCTTCGGCGCGTTCGCGGGCAGGTGCGCCTCACCCGGTGCGCTACGAGGATTCCAGGCGCACCCTGCGCGCGAAGCGTTGAAAAAGTCAGAAGGCGGCGGTGGCTCCGTCCACCGCCGCCTCCATCCGAGCCGCGCTTCAGTCGATCTGCAGCTCGGAGATCTTGTGCGGCTTGTCGCTGATGAGGTCCATCAGCTTGCCGAAGCCGAAGGTCAGCAGGCCGATGCCGGCGCCCACCGCCATGCCCAGCGGGCCGCCAATCGCGCCCACCGCCACCGCGCCACCCAGGCTGCCCGCGATGCCGACGGCGCCCTTGGCGATTTGCGCGCCGTCGTTCACCTTCGCGCCGTTGACGATGTCCATCACGCCGCCCGCCGCGCCGCCCACCGCGCCCAGCACGTTGGCCGCGCCGCCCGCCGCCTTGAGCGCGGAGAGCGCCTTGCTGCCGGCGCTCGCCGTCACCCCGGCCACCTTGCCGATGCCGCCCATGCCCTTCACGGAGTCCAGCACCGTGCTGGTGATGGCGTTGCCCACCTTCGGGTTCGCCAGCGACTTCGCCCAGGGCATGCTCTTCGCCGCGGTGGGGGGCGTGGTGGTGGTGAGCGCGCCCGCGTTCTTGAAGTTCTTGATGGCCTCCGTGAACGCCTTGCCGCCCGTGTACATGTTCACCGCGCCGTTGGCCGTGTCCGACACGCCCTTCACGATGTCCGGCATGTTGTTCTCGCGGATGCCCCGCGCCAGCGACATGCCGCCCGCCACCACGCCGGCCACGCCGCCCAGCGCGCTCGCGCCGCCCTGCGCCGCGTTCAGGCCCTTGGAGAGGGCGTCCCTGCCCAGGACTTCCGTCGCCTTCGCCGGCAGGCGGCCCGCGTCCTGGCTCAGGCCCTTGAGGATGTTCAGCGCCTGCGCGCCGCCGCTGTTGGCGTACTGGTTCACCGTGTTCGCGGTGTAGATGGAGGCCTGCTCCAGCAGCACCTTGCCGAACTCATCATCCTTGAAGGCCTCCGCGTCGGTGACGTCGCGCATGTCGGCGCCGCCCTTGCCGGACAGCTGCATCCGCTCGCCGTCCTTGCCCACCTCGTGGATGCCCTTGCGGCCGTCCGCGTCCGTCACGGTGGTGCGTGAGTTCACCAGCTGCGCGCCCTCACCGGACAGGAGCGACGTGTCCTCCTTGAGCGC
Source organism: Corallococcus caeni (assembly GCF_036245865.1). Taxonomy (NCBI): domain Bacteria; kingdom Pseudomonadati; phylum Myxococcota; class Myxococcia; order Myxococcales; family Myxococcaceae; genus Corallococcus; species Corallococcus caeni. The sequence goes on from NZ_BTTW01000006.1 coordinate 522,087, forward strand.
GCTCTCCGTCTTGTCGTCCTTCGTGCGCTTCGTCTCCAGCGACTCCTGGAGCTCCAGCCCCTGGTCGGTGGCCTTGCGGCTGCTGTTGTAGTGCTGCTCCAGGTCGGCGCCGTCCGGCTCGCGGCTCTTCGAATCCATCTTCTCGATGGAGCCGTCCTGGCCGTACGTGGTGGAGGACTCGCCGTTGACGGGCACGCGCTTGGAGGAGTCCGCCTTCTCGAAGGTCTTGCCCTCGTACTTCTCCTTCACGGTGCTGCCCTCGCGCGTCCGCTCCGTCTTGATGGTCGCGTCCGGGTAGCCCTCGATGAAGGTCTGCGAGTCCAGCCGGTCCGCGCCCTTCTGCAGGTCCACCGTCCAGCGCTTCGGCGGGCGGCCGTCGCCCGTCTTGTCCGCGTCCCAGTTCTCCCCGCCGCCCTTGCCGTACTCGTCGCGGACCTTGTGCAACTCGTCCATCGTGTGCGGGCCGGAGCCCGCGAGGTGCGTGTGGCCGTCCAGCGTGCGGTCCACGTAGGACGTCGCCTTCACGTTGTCCTGGGAGAAGTCCTGCACGCGGCTGTACTGCACGTCGCCCTGCGAGCCGTCCTCGCCCGGAGGCGGAATCGTATAGGTGTACGTGTCCGCGCGATCCACCGGCTTGTCGAAGTCGAACGGGCCCTTGAGCTTGTTGTCGATGGAGCCGCCCCCCTTCTGCTGGTAGTAGGCCGTGCGGCTCGTCTGCGCGCCGCCGTCCGCCTGCGAGTACGCGTCGGTGATCAGCCGGTCGCCGTCCTTGTTCGGCTCCATGTGGACCGCGTTGCGCGTGTACGTGAGGCCCTTGTCCTTCGTCTGGGAGATGTCACCGAAGGACTTGAGGTCGGCCGTCTCGTTCTTGTCGCCCTTCCACTCCGCGCGCTCCACCAGCGAGCTGCCGTCGTCCTTCAGCTCCAGCCGGTCGCGCTTGTTGACGCCGTCCTCGTAGGCGGCCGTGTCCATCACCACCGCGCCGTCCTGCTTCGTCGCGACGGAGCGCTCCACCACCTCCTTCTGGCCGTTGACGCGGGTGAGCTCCACCTGGGTGTCGGACAGGCGCTTGACGCTGGCGCCTTCGGGCACCTGCTCCTTGCCGTCCGCCATGGCGAAGAGCTTGTCGGCCTCCTGCGCGGTCTTCTCCCGCAGGGCCTTCTGCGCATCCACCGTCTCGGTGCGGCGCTCGCCCACCGTCTTCAACTCCACCGCCTGCTTCGCCTTGTCCTCGCCGGACACCGTCTGGCGCTCCACCGGGGCCGCGCCCGTCGCCGCCAGCCCCACGCGCAGCTCGGGGACGCCCGCGGGCCGCACGGCCGTGGCGGCGGCCTTCACCGCGTTGCCCACGCGGCTGAGCTCCGGGCCCGTCGCGGGCTTCTTCGCGTCGAAGCCGTCCGCCACGACGGCGGGCCTCCTCGCCTCCACGGGCGCGGCGGCGGCCGGCTTCTCGGTGACGGCGGGAGGGGCGACGGGCGCAATCGGCTTCCGGGTGACGGGGGCGAGGGCCATGGAGGACTCCAGAAGGGGGCGGGCAGCGAGTACGGCGATGCAGGCCCCCATTGCGGCCGGCGTGCCACCTCCGGAGGACGCCCCCGGTTCCTGTTTCCAGGGGGTTGCCTCCCACCCCGTGCGCGAGCGCTGATGACTGCCGTCAGGCGCTGATGACTGGCGTCACCAGGCAGGCAGCCGTGGTTGACGCATCGCGGAAGGATGTTCGGAGCGGGTGAGGGCCGGCGGTAGACTCGCGGATCAGGTGCACCGACCATGACCAGACGAGACACCGGCAGGGGAAGCGCAGGGACGGGCCCGGCGGACTCCGCGCGCTCGGGCGCAGGCACGGGCCGCGGCACTGGCCCCTCGCCCCGCCGCGCGGAGGACGTCCCTCCCGTTCCCCAGGTGGGCCGCTACCTGCTCCTGCGCAAGCTGGGGCAGGGCGGCATGGGCGTGGTGTACGCCGCCTATGATCCGGACCTGGACCGCAAGGTCGCGCTGAAGCTGCTGCACCCGAACGCCAACCACGACAACGAGGAGGCGCGGTCCCGGCTGTTGCGCGAGGCGCAGGCCATGGCGCGCGTCTCCCATCCCAACGTCATCCCCGTCTTCGACGTGGGCATGTGGGGCGACCAGGTCTTCGTCGCCATGGAGCTGGTGGACGGCGGCACGCTGGGCTCGTGGCTGAAGGAGGCAAAGCCGTCCTGGCGCGAGGTGCTGGAGCGCTACCTCCAGGCGGGCCGGGGGCTCCAGGCCGCGCACGAAGCGGGGCTGGTGCACCGCGACTTCAAGCCCGCCAACGTGCTGGTGAGCCGCGCGGGCCGCGCCTACGTGACGGACTTCGGGCTGGCGCGGCAGGTGGGCGACGGGCCGGAGACCGCGTCCTCGCCGGAGGAGGCCCGGCTGCTGGAGTCGTCCGACCGGCGGATGCTGGACACCACGCTCACCGAAGCGGGCCTGCTGGTGGGCACGCCCAACTACATGTCCCCGGAGCAGTTCCGGGGCTCGCAGCTGGACGCGCGCACGGACCAGTTCAGCTTCTGCGCGGCGCTCTACGGCGCGCTCTACGGCACGCGCCCCTTCGACCCGGGCAGCATCAAGGCCTACGTGTCCGCCAGCCGCAGCGCGGAAGTCGAGGCGGACGGCACGCAGTCGCTGGGCGGCACGCAGTCGCTGAACGCGGCCCCGGCGAAGGCCGTCATCGCGCCGCCGCCCGCGCTCATCCGCGAGCCCCCGCGCGACGCGAAGGTGCCCGGCTGGGTGCGGCAGGCCGTGCTGCGCGGGCTGGCGCTGGACGCGGACGCGCGCTTCCCCTCGATGCAGGCCCTGCTGGACGCGCTGTCCCAGGAGCAGCGCCTGGGACGGCGCAGGCGATGGGTGGGGGCGGCGGGCGCGATGACCACCGCGCTGGCGGTGGCGGGCGGCGTGGCGTGGCAGCAGTCCCAGGTGTGCGCGGACGCGGGCGCGCTGATGGACACCGTCTGGACCCGGGACGCCCAGGCGCGGCTGGCGTCCGCCTTCCGCGCCACCGGGAAGCCCTTCGCGGAAGACATGGCCGCGCGCGCCACGCAGGTGCTGGCGCACTACGCGGGCGCGTGGAAGGACCAGCGCGTCCGGGCCTGCGAGGACACGCGCGTGAGCGGCGTGAAGCCGGAGGAGCAGCTGGACCGGCAGGTGGTGTGCCTGGAGCGCCGGCGCAAGGACCTGCGCGCGACGGTGGACCTGCTCACCCGCGCGGACGCCGCCCTGGTGGAGAAGTCCGTGGACATGGCGCACGCGCTGCCCGCGCTGCACGAGTGCGAGGACGTGGAGTCGCTGGCCGAACAGCAGCGCCGCCCCTCCGACCCCGCCCTGCGCGGGGAGATTGAAGGGCTGGAGGACCGGCTGTCGGAGGTGCGCGCGCAGGTGGACGCGGGCCGCTACCCGGCGGCGCTCGCGGCGGTGAAGGCGCTGGAGGCGCCCGTGGAGAAGACGGGCTACCTGCCGCTGAAGGCGGAGATGCGCTTCCACCTGGGCTGGCTCCAGGAGCAGACGGGCCAGTCACCCGAAGCGTCCCGCCTCCTGTCGCGCGCCGTCTTCGACGCGGAGGCGGGCAGGGCGGACCGGTTGAAGGTCGCCATCCTCAACAAGCTGCTCTACGTGGAGGACGGCCAGAAGCACTTCGACCCGGCGGCGAACTGGGGAGCACTGGCGGAGGCCACCCTCCAGCGGCTGGGCGGCGAGCCCGTGCTGGAGGCCGACGTGAAGGTGAACCAGGCCAACCTCGCCATCTCCCAGGGCCACGTGGACGAAGCCCGCAAGCGGCTGGAGGAGGCGAGCGCCCTCTACGACAAGGCGCTGCCGCCCGAGCACCCCAAGCGCGCGCGGACCCTCTTCCTGCTGGGCCGGCTGGTGCTGGGCTCGGGCGACGCGAAGGGGGCGCTGCCGCTCTTGGAAGCGTCGCTCGCCAGGACCGAGGCGGCGGTGGGCCCGGTGCACCCGGACGTGGCCCGCCGGCACGGCCTTCTGTCCCTGGCCCTGCGCGAGGCCGGCGAACCCGAGCGCGCCCTGCCGCACGCCCAGGCGGTGGTGGACCTCTACAAGCGCTTCCACGGCGACAAGAGCCCCCAGGTGGCGGAGGCGCTGGACGAGCTGGGCATGTGCCAGCTGGGGATGAAGCGCTACGACGACGCGCTGAAGACCTACGAGCAGGCCCTGGCCCTCAAGCGCGAGCTCCTGCCCGCGGACGACGAGGGGCTCCAGCCCTCCTACGACGGCGTGGGCCAGGCGCTGCTGGGGCTGGGCCGGGCGCGCGACTCCGTGGCGCCGCTCCAGCAGGCGGTGTCCTTCGCGTCCGCGCCCCCGGACGCGCTGGCGGAGTCCGGCTTCGCGCTGGCGCGGGCGCTGTACCAGACGGGCCAGACCCCCGAGGCCCGGGCCCAGGCCCGCGGCGAGGCCACCCGCGCCCGGGAGCGCTTCACCGAGTCCGGCCTGGACGCGCGCGTGGGGGAGGTGGACTCGTGGCTCCAGACCCTGCCCCAGGAGTCCCCGCGCCCGCCCGCCCGCCAGCCGCCCCGGGCCCGGCGCCGGTAGGCCGGCACTCGCGGCTGCTGGCGGCCGTGGCGGGGCGTGCTACCGTCCCGCGCCGTGTCGCTGCCGCCAGACGAGGACGAGGCGCTCCTGGATGCCACGGCCACCTTGAACCGGGGCCGTGCCGGACAGGTGCGGATGGTGCTCCGGGTGCTTTCCGGGGCGGAGGCCGGCAAGGCCCACCCGCTCAAGCAGGGGACGTACGTGGTGGGCAAGGCCCCCACGTGTGACATCGTCCTCTCCGACAAGGCCGTCTCCCGCCAGCACCTGAAGCTGGAGGTGCACGACGAGCACGTCGTCGCCACGGACCTGGGCTCGCACAACGGCTCGTTCGTGGAGGGCCTGCGCTTCACCGCCATGGAGCTGCGCCCCGGCAGCGTCATCACCCTGGGCACCACCGAGCTGAAGCTGGTGCCGGAGGACACGCGCGAGCGCTCGCTGCCCTTGTCCTCGCGCGAGAGCTTCGGCGCGCTCGTGGGCCACAGCCGCAAGATGCGCGAGGCCTTCACCGTGCTGGAGCGCCTGGCGCCCGGCGGCGCGGACGTGCTCATCCACGGTGAGACGGGCACGGGCAAGGACCTGTGCGCGGAGGCCATCCACCAGCAGAGCCCGCGCGCCAAGGGCCCCTTCGTCATCGTGGACCTGGCGGGCGTGCCCTCCACCCTCATCGAGTCCGAGCTGTTCGGCCACGTGAAGGGCTCCTTCACCGGCGCCCAGGCCGACCGCGCGGGCGCCTTCGAGCGCGCGCAGAACGGCACCGTCTTCCTGGACGAGATTGGCGAACTGCCCCTGGAGCTGCAGCCGCGCCTCTTGCGCGTGCTGGAGCGCCGGCAGGTCAAGCGCGTGGGCGGCAACGACTACTTCACGGTGAACGTGCGCGTGGTGGCCGCCTCGCACGTGAACCTGGAGCAGGCCGTCAACCAGGGGAAGTTCCGCCGCGACCTCTTCCACCGGCTGGCCGTGCTGCGCGTCACGCTGCCCGCGCTGCGCGAGCGCCCGGAGGACATCCCGTTCCTCATCGACCACATGCTCAAGCAGATGGGCCGGCAGCCTGGCGCGCTGTCGGACCAGACGCGCGCCCTGCTCATGCAGTACCCCTGGCCGGGCAACGTGCGCGAATTGCGCAACGTGGTGGAGCAGGTGGTGAACCTGGGCGAGGAGGCGCTGCCGGACCTGGAGCCGCCCCCGGGCGCGGACGGCCGCCGGGGCCCGGACCTGGACCTGCCCTTCAAGGAGGCCAAGGAGCACCTCATTGAAGTTTTTGAGCGGGACTACCTCAAGAACCTCATCGAGCGCTGCGAGGGCAACATCTCCCGGGCCTCCCGAGAGGCGGACATCGATCGTGTCTACCTTCGGAAACTCCTGCGCAAGCACGGGTTGGATCCGTCCGGGGACCCTTAACACGCGGCGGCATCCCGGGTAGGATGGCATCCCCCATTCCCCCCCTCCGGAGCCTCCACCGTGAGCGTGAACCTCTCATCCAACCTCCTCCGCACCTTCCAGCAACTGGCGGAGGTGAAGCCGTCCGCCCAGCCGCAGCAGACCGCGCAGCAGGTCGGGTTGCCGGAAGAGAAGGTCGTCTCGCAGGTGGAGGGGGCGCCCACGCCCGTCCAGACGGAGCAGGCCTCGGACGCCTTCGCGGCGGTGCAGGCCCTCAACCAGGCGTGGGCGAGCCGCTTCCAGGCCAGCGCGGGCGCGTCCGCGCAGGAGCTGGGCGTCCCCGGGACGCTGGCGGCCGCGCCCCAGGCGCCGGAGCTGGGCGGCTGGGATGACGCGGGGGCGGACCCCGCGGTGCTCAAGCAGACCAAGGAGAACAACTGCGGCGCCGCGGTGGCGGTGATGCTGGGCAAGGAGCTGGGCACCACCCAGACGCAGCCCGCGTCCGACACGCAGAAGATGGACGCCTTGGAGTCGCGCTTCACGCAGGGCCAGGGCACCTCGCCGCATGAGCTGTCCAACATGCTGGCCAACCAGGGCGCGAAGGTGACGCAGACGTCGTCCAAGCTCGACACGAAGGCGCTGGACGACGCGCTCGCCCGCGGGGCCAAGGCCGCGGTGCAGGTGGACTCCTGCCTGGTGGACCCCACGACGAAGCCCGGCGAGACGGGCCGCGCGCACTGGGTCTCCGTGGAGGGCAAGGACGACCAGGGCCGCTACCTGCTCAAGGACCCCAGCACCGGCTCCAAGATTCCGGTGGATGCCCAGCGGCTGGCGGACTCCATGGAGATCAGCTGGAACCAGCACCAGGGCGGCGGGCAGATGATCGTCGAGAGCGCCCAGGGCATGTCCGAGGCCCAGGCCGCGGCGGAGGGCGGGCTGAAGGCCGTCGCGCTCGGCAACACCGACGGCGGCGGGTCGCGCGCCATGTCCAACTTCGGCCGCGAGTCCTCATAAGGGCTGACGCCCCATGGCCCCCAGGTCCATCCGCCACGGTCCCCTGCGCGTCTCGCTGCCGGACGGCTGGTTCGACGCCAGCCAGGTCGTGGCGGTGGGGCCGGAGGAGGACGGCTTCCGCGCGAACCTCGTCGTGTCGTTGGAGCCCGCGGTCCCCGGTGAGACGCTGGAGCAGTTCGCCGCGCGCATGCTGGAGGGCATGCGCGGGGCGGAGGCCTTCCGCCAACTGTCGGAGCGCAAGGCCACGTTCGGCGCCAACGCCGGCGTGCTGCGCGAGTACACCTTTCGCATGCAGGGGCTGGCGCTCGCGCAGCTCCAGTTCCACGTGCTGAAGGAGCAGGTGGCCTTCACCTTCACGTACACCCAGCGTGCGCACCGGCTGGACGCGACGCGCGCCGTGGCGGAGTCGCTGCTCGCGTCCGTGACGCTGGATTCGACGGCGGAGCTGGCGCTGCGGCCCACCGTCTTCCGCGCCTGACGCGCGGGCGCTTCAGACGGTGAGGTGCTGCACGGCCTGGAGCCGGAGCAGCTGACGCGCCAGGGCCTGCACCTGCTCCACCTCCTGCTGGCCCAGCACCTTGCGCAGCGCGAGCTTCATGTCCGTGGAGGCGCGCAACAGCAGCGCGCGCAGCTGCGCGTTGCTGAGCAGCGGGTTCAACTGGCGCAGGTGGCCCACCAGCGCGCCCAGCTGGGGCAGCGTGAGGCCCGCCACCATCACCTGCGTCTTGGAGCCTTCATCCGGGCTCTGGCTGATGGCCAGCATCCACGGGGCCAGGAGCAGGGAGCGGGTGAAGTCCTTCCCGTACGCGAGGCCCAGCCGCGCGCACTCCTCCACCAGCGGGCCGGTGTCGTGGCCGGAGATGACGGGCTGGATGCGGGCGGCCTCGTACTTCTGGAGGACGGCGTCGTAGGCCCTGCGGGCCTCGATGCCCGCGGGCGTGCGGGGGAACTCCGCGAAGGCCTGACGCACCTCCTCGCGCAGCGTGCCCAGCAGCGTGGCGTCATCCACGGAGCCGGGCTCGCCCAGGGCCTGGGCCAGGTAGGCCCGGTCCTCGGGGACCGCGTTCGCGGACTTCCACCACTCGTGGGTGACGGAGCTCTCGCTCAGGACCACGGGCAGGGTGACGACGCCCTGGCGGCCCGGGTTGGCGAGGAAGGCGCTCAGCTTCTTCTCCACCTCCGTGAGGCCGCGGTGGAGCCGGTTGAGGACGGCCACGCGCAGCTTCGCGCGCCCCTCCAGCGCCTGCCGCGCGGCGTCCTGGGACTGGCCGTCGGAGGCGGTGCGCTCGTTGGCGGACTGGGAGGCGGCGGGCTGGCGCGCGAACTGGGGCGCCACGTCCACCTGCGGGGCCACCAGCGGCGGGGGCTGCTGGGGCACCGCCGGGGCCGTCTGGGCGGTGGGGGGAGGGGGCTGCTCCAGGGAGCCCGGGCCGGCGGCGCCGCGCGACGTGCCGGCCGCCATCCCGCCCTGCTGCTGCGCGGCCCTGGCGCCGCCGCCCTCATTGCGCTCCGCCTCGCCCGAGCGGGCGGAGTCCATGCCGTCCTGGGGGCCCGACTGCTCCGCGCCGCCCTTGCCGGAAGCGCCCTTCGCGGCGCCACCCTTGACGGCGGGTCCTCCCTTGGCGGGGACGCCCTTCCCGGTTGCCTTGCCCGGAGTCTTCGCCTCCCCGGGCTGCTGCGCCTTCTCAGCCTTCTCCTTCGCGGGGCCCTGAAGGGGGAGGCCCGGGCGGGGGAGGCCAGATGGAAGGCGGACGCTCATGGACGGGGGCCTCGCGAGGGGGGAATCAGGCCAGGTTCTTCAGGTGGACGACGAGGTTGCTGTTGTTGCTGCCCAGCGTGCTCGCGTCATCCGTGGGGATGACGTAGCCCTGATCCGCGCCGACGTGCTTGCGGAAGAAGTCTACCACCTCCGGATCCTGCACGTTGGAGGTGGTGCTCTTCTTGATGCCGTACGCCGCGCCGTCCGCTCCCTTGGCCTTCACGGAGTCAGGCGCGGAGTCGAGCAGGTTCTCCATCGTGCCCGACAGGCGGCCGCCGCCCTCCGCCTGCATCGTCATCGCGGCGTTGTGGCCCTCGATGTAGCTGACGTCGTAGTACGTCTGCCCGAACCCGCCGTCGAACTTCACTTCACCGAGCGTCGCGTTCTTGCCATCGCCGTTGTCGCTGCGGAAGTTGCCGGACCAGTTGTCCGGGAACTGCACCGTCCTGCTCTCGCCGGGCTTGAGCGTGACGGAGTCGATGGCCTTCTCGCCCGCGTTGGGGGTGAAGTTCACCGTCATCGGCTTGTCGCCGTCGTTGTTGAGGGTGATGGTGTTCTTGCCCTTCGACGCGCCCGGGGCGCCCACGGACGGGGCCTTGGAGACGGGTGCCTCCTGCTTGGGGGCCACCGCGGCCGGGCCGCCCTCCGTGGCGGAGGCAGCCTGCGCGGGAGGCGTGACGCCGGAGTCCACGCCCTCACCGCCCAGGTCCGGCACGCCGCCGTCGAAGGACTCACCGCCCAGGTCCGGCACGCCGTCCTGCGCCGCGCTGGCCTTGCTCGCGCCCTCGGCGCCCGGGACCCCACCCTGCTGCGCACCGGCACCGGCCTGCGCGCCGAGCATCTGCACCAGCTGGGTCATCATCTGGACCACCTCGCGCAGCCTGGCCAGCGGATCTCCCGCGCCCGGCCCGTCGAACCCGTCCGCCTGGAACAGCCCCTGGAGCGAACCCGCGCCGCCCCTGGCCTTCACCGCGTCCGCCGTCACCGGCGCGGGGCGCATCGCCGGATTGGCGAGCTCCGTGGCGGACGTGCGGGGCGAGAAGGAGGAGCTGGCAACGGACGACTTCGACAGGGGGGAGAGCGCCATGGCGGGGTTCCTCGAGATTGGATGGGCCAGCGTGCGGCGCCGGCCGGTTCAGCGATGTGGGGGGTAAGAGCACGGCGCATGCCACGCGCCCCACGCGCCTCTCGAAGAGACAACCTCCTGGAATTGCTCACGGGCCGGACGGAGCGGCGGCGCCTGAAGGTCCCGGGGCTGATGACTGCCGTCAGGCCCCTGGTGTCTGCCGTCATCAGGCCCGCAAAGCGCTTCTCGCGCGGAGCGCCTGCGCGCCCGCGCGAGAAGTCACCGTGGCTTCGGGTGCTTCGGGTCAGACCCTTCGGACCGTGCTCGAATGGATGAGCCGGAGGATCAACAGCAAGACCACCGCTCCGATGAACGCCACGAAGATGGTGCCCGCGAGCCCCCCGAACGGAGCCCCCGTGCCGAGCGCCCGAAGGATGAAACCTCCCAGGAACGCGCCCACCACACCCACGACGATGTCTCCAATCAGGCCGTAGCCACCGCCAACCACCGCGGACGCGAGCCACCCAGCGATGAGGCCGATCACCGCCCACAACAGGATTGCCTCCAGCGCCATGTCATTTCCTCCCAGCGAGGTGATGGAGGAAACATGGGCATGATTCCCGGATGCGCTCCCCCCTCCCTCAAGGGCGACCGCAGGGCAGGCAGACGGCCTGGCTCAAGAGGGGCGCCGGGCGGAACGCCCCCATGAAGCCACGGGGCAAAATGCCCCAATTTGAACCTGCGTTCGCGCTCTGCTGGCATCGGGTGAACACCTGTCGCTGAAGGCGGCAAGGAGCCCCATTTCCGTGAAGCGCATCTTCGAGTCCGTCGGGTCGCCGCTGCAGTTCGACCGTGAGTCCTTCCGGTGCCGTCACACGCTGTTGGGGCACCCCTCGCTGGAGCTGGAGAACCTGGCGGGCGTGGTGCAGCGGCTGCCTTCCGACAACGTGTTCTTCAGCTCGGGCCTGCTGCCCAAGGACGCGGACTTCGACCGCGCGCACGTGGACTACCGCACCGGCCTGTCGCTGAAGGACACCGTGGAGAACATGATGACGAGCAACTCGTACATCATGCTCCGCGCGCCGGAGCAGGACCCCAGCTTCCACGAGCTGTACCGCGAGCTCCTGTCGGAGGTGGAGGACCTGATGCGCGCGCAGGGCGTGGGGACGCACGCCGTGGATCCGATGCTCTACCTCTTCATCGCGTCCCCCAACAGCGTCACGCCCTTCCACCTGGACCGCTACTCCACGCTGCTGATGCAGTTCCGGGGCACCAAGGAGGTGCACGTCTCCAAGGCGTGGGACGAACAGGTGGTCCCCGCGCGGGACCTGGAGGCCTTCGTCGCGCGCTCCGGTTCCAAGGTGAGCTACCAGGAGACCTTCGAGCAGACGGCGACGCGCTACGCGTTCGGTCCCGGCGACGCGCTGCACATCCCCTTCGTGGCGCCGCACTACGTGAAGAACGGCGCGGACGACGTCTCCGTGTCGCTGTCCATCATCTTCAACACCCGCGAGACGGCCCGGCACCTGCGCGCGCTGCGCGCCAACCATGCGCTGCGCAAGCGCTTGGGGCCGCTGGGCTACCAGCCCGTGCCGGTGAACCGCTTCGTGCCGCTGGACCACGTGAAGAGCGGCATGGAGCGCGTGGTGCGCCGGGCGCGGGGCCTGCTGCCCGCCTGAAGCCCCCAGCGCCTGCTCGCGGCTGGACCACGGGCATCAGGCGAACGAACAAGGACGTGAAGCCAGCCCGATAGGGGGTGTTTGACGTCCGACCCCTTAAAGATGCATTTAGAATGCATCTTTAAGGGCCTGGGCCCGGAAGGGGAGCGAAGTCATGTCGAGCGTGTACGAGCGGATTGGCGGAGAGCCTGCGATGGCGGCGGCGGTGGAGGTCTTCTACCGGAAGGTGCTGGGCGACGAGCGCATCAACCACTTCTTCGAGGACGTGGACATGGAGCGCCAGGCCGCGAAGCAGAAGGCGTTCCTGACGATGGTGTGCGGGGGGCCGTCGAACTACTCGGGCAAGGACATGCGCGCGGGGCACAAGCACCTGGTGGAGCGCGGGCTGAACGCGACGCACTTCGACGCGGTGGTGGGGCACCTGAAGGAGACGCTGGAGGAGCTGGGCGTGCCCGCGGAGCTGGTGGGGCAGGTGATGTCGGTCGCCGAAGGGGCGCGCGCGGACGTGTTGAACCGCTGAAGCAGGCACGGGAGGCACGTCATGGCGAAGGTACGGCATGAGTCCGCGTGGTACCCGCTGGAGCCCGGAGAGACGGTGCTGGACGGCCTGCTGCGCCAGGGCGTGCACGTGCCGCATGCGTGCCGGGCGGGGGCCTGCCAGTCCTGCCTGATGCGGGCGACCTCGGGCGCGGTGCCCGAGGCGGCGCAGGTGGGGCTCAAGGACACGCTGCGGGCGCGCGGCTACTTCCTCGCGTGCGCCTGCCGGCCCCAGGAGGGCACGGCGCTGGAGGTCGCGGGGGCCTCGGAGCTGCGCGTCCCCGCGCGCGTCGTGGACCTGGAGTCGCTCAGCGGGGATGTGCTCGCGGTGCGGCTGGAGCTGGAGGCGCCGCTCGACTATCGCGCCGGGCAGTACGTCACGGTGGTGCGCGCGGACGGGCTCGCTCGCAGCTACTCGCTGGCGAGCCTGCCTCGCGAGGACCGGCTGGAGCTGCACGTGCGGCTCGTGCCCGGGGGCGCCATGAGCGGCTGGTTCGCGCGGGACGTGCGGCCCGGGGAGCGCGTGCACGTGCAGGGCCCGGTGGGGGACTGCTTCTACGTGCCCGGGCAGCCGGAGGCGCCGCTCTTGCTCGCGGGGACGGGCACGGGGCTCGCGCCGCTGTATGGGATTGTGCGGGACGCGCTGGAGGCGGGGCACACCGGGCCCATCCACCTGTTCCATGGGGCCCTGGAGCCGCGCGGGCTGTACCTCGTGGACGCGCTCCGGGCGCTGGCGGGGCGCCATCCGAACCTCCACTACTGGCCCCTCGTGCTGGCCGGAGGCGGTGGGGACGTGGAGGAGGGGCCCCTGGAGGCGCGCATCCTGGCCAGCCTTCCGAAGCGCCCGGTGGGCTGGCGGGCGTTCCTCTGCGGCAACCCCGAAGCGGTGCTATCCCTGCGCAAGAAGCTCTTTCTCACGGGGTTCTCGCTGAAGGACATCCACGCGGATGCCTTCCTGCCGAGCCCCCCGCGAACGGAGCCCGTCGCCGGAGCCGCCTGACTTGCACCTGACCCTTCACGCCGACTACTCGCTGCGCGTCCTCATGTACCTGGCGGCGCGACCGGGCCGGCCGTCGTCCACGCAGGAGATAGCGGACGCCTACGGCATCTCCAAGCACCACCTGGTGCGCGTGGTGCAGACGCTGGCACAGCAGGGCGACGTGGAGGTGAAGCCAGGGCGCGCGGGAGGCGTACTGCTGGCAAGGGCGCCGGGAGACATCCGGCTGGGCCGGGTGGTGCGCGCGGCCGAGCCGGACTTCCACCTGGTGGAGTGCTTCGACCGGGAGCGCAACACCTGTCCCATCGCGCCGGCCTGCGGCCTCAAGGGCGTGCTGGCGGAGGCGCGCGACGCGTTCCTCGCCACGTTGGACAGATACTCGCTGGAGGACCTGCTGCGGCGCTCGAAGCCCGGCCTGTCGGACCTGCTGCTGACGCCCGCCGCGCCGCGGGGATAGGCGCATCCATCAGGACGCGGCGTCGTCCGGTCAGGTCGTTCAGGCCCGCCCCTCAGTTGCTCGGCCTGCTGTTCGACATGCTCTGAGCCTGCTTCCCGTTCATCCTCCGAAGAGGAACGTCCTCCAGTCATCTGGATTCACCTCCACGCCCGACCCCTTCCGCCAGGCGGTGACCTCCGCCGTCCAGGCCGCTGCCCCGCCTCGCAGGGGGAACGCCCGCGTGACCGCGAGCCGTTGGACCGGCTCGTGGTCGCGCAGGAGGCCGCGGTTGACCGCGTCGACGTCGCCGGGCTTCGCGCGCAGCCGCAGCTCGGCCGCCCTCATGGCCCCGTCCTGGCGGAACAGCGTGGACAGGTTCTCCTCCACGGGCACTTCCGTGAAGGACCAGAGGCCCAGCAGCGGCGGCTCACGCCCCTCCAGCAGCGCCGCGTGCAGCCGGTCGTGGCCATCCACCACCAGCCACCGCTCCACCAGGGCGAAGTAAATCAGCAGCACCGGCGGCAACGTCCCGTCCCGCGCGTGCTTGCGCCACGCCTTCACCCGGCCGTCGTCCTCCGGTGACGGTGCGCGCAGCGGCATCACGCCGCCACTGCGCTGCGGGAGGGCGCCTGCCTCCGCCCAGGACCAGTCCTCCGTCACGAAGGACTGGAAGCGCAACGCCGCGTCGAGCCCGCACGGAGGCTCCGGGAACAACCCCGCCCCGATGATGGGCACCGTGGAGTAGCCCTGGGCCTTCGTGACGGGAACGGCCTGGAGGGGACGCAGGCACCAGTTCCCCGCGTGGAGCAGCGAAGGCTCCGAGGTCTCGAACTGGTGGACCCACCACCGGTTCCACGCGGCCCACCATCCAGGCGAGCCCGGGTCGGGGTGCCGCCGGGCCTCCTCGGCCGAGATGGGGGCGAGCCCGCCCGTGAGCTTCGCGGGACCGCGCAGCCAGGCACAGCCGTTCCACCAGTCATCCACCCGCATCCAGAACAGCGGCTGGCTCCCCAGCATCACGCGCAGCAGGTACGGCCGGGTGGCCTCGACGTGGAGCAGGGGGCGCCGCCGCCAGTGTCCCCAGGAGGGGACCTTCAGCAGCAGCCCGGGCCCACCCACCGGCATCCGCCAATCCGTGTCATCCGCCGTCACGGCGATCCGTGGCTTCACCGAAGGCCCTCCACGGCCTGACACTACACCTCGCGGCGGGCCCGGGCTCCAGGCCCCCCGCGAGGCGTCTTCAACGGCTCAGCGCCAGGTGTCGTTCACGGTCGAGGTGCCCGTGGCCGGCGTCGTCAGGGTGCGGTTGGCGCCGCTCTCCCAGGTGACGTTGTTGGCGGCGTCCTTCTTGATGAACTTGTACTCAATGGCCGTGGAGCCTGGCAGCCCGACGGCCGCGCCCCACGTGGGGTAGTTGTCCGCCGACAGCAGGATGGCGCTCGCGGGGCTCCAGCTCCCCAGCGCGGCGACGCTGCCCACCACGTACACGTTCTGTCCCATCACGGTGCTCGCCGTGACGTTGAACGTCACCGTGGCCCCGCTGGTGGACGTGGTGACGGAGAACGCGGAGGACTGCGCGGACGCGTTGCCCGCCGTATCCCGAGCCCGCACGGTGTAGCTGTACGCCGTGCCCACCGTCAGCCCCGTGTCCGTGTAGCTGGCCGTCGTGGGCGAGCCCACCAGCGAACCATTGCGATACACGTCATAGCCCGCGATGCCGCTGGCGTCGGTGGACGCCGTCCACGTCAGCGACACGGTGGTCGCCGTCTTCGACGGTGCCGCCAGACCCGAAGGCACCGAGGGCGCCGTGGTGTCCTGTGACGGCGCACCTGAGGTGATGCTCCCCGCGTTGAACGTGGAGGTGCCGGCGGGGAAGAAGTAGTTGAGCCCGCCATTGTTGTCCCACGTGCCGCTGCCGTTGTTGAAGACGGCCTCCAGCTGCGTGGCCGAGCCCAGGTCCACCGTGGACTTCGCGTAGCCCGCCACCTCCGCCGTCGCCATGGCCACGCCCGGCGCCGTCGTCCACGTGCCGCCCGCCGGGCGGTAGTGAAGGTAGGGCGTGGCGTAGCCCTTCTTGTAATAGACGGTCGCGGAGTTGCCCGTGCTCGTCGTGACGGAGAGCGCCGTGCTCGCCGCGGAGGTGTTGCCCGCCGCGTCGCGCGCCTTCACCGTGTAGCTGTAGGCCGTGTTCGACGACAGCCCGCTGTCCGTGTACGTCGTCGCCGTGGGCGTGCCGACCTGCGTGCCGTTGCGGAACACGAGGTAGCCCGTGACGCCCACGTTGTCCGTGGACGCGGTCCAGCTCAGCGACACCGTCGTCGCGGACTTCGACGGAGACGCCAGGCCCGTGGGAACCGAGGGCGCGGTGGTGTCGCTCACCGGCGCGCCCGCCGTGATGACCCCCGCGTTGAAGGTGGAGGTGCCCGTGGGGAACAGGTAGTTGTTGCCGTTGTTGTTGTCCCACGTCCCGCTGCCGTTGTTGAAGACGGCCTCCAGCTGCTGCACGGAGCCCAGGTTCACCGTGTACTTCGCGTAGCCCGCCACCTCCGCGTCCGGCATGGGCACGCCGGGGGCGGTGGTCCAGGTGCCGCCCGCCGGGCGGAAGTGGAGGTACGGCGTGGTGAAGCCCTTCTTGTAATAGACCGTCGTCGTGTACCCCAGGCCGGTGGTGACGGAGAGCGCCGCGCTGGCGACGGAGGTGTTCCCCGCCGCGTCGCGAGCCTTCACGGTGTAGCTGTACGCCGTGCTCGAGGACAGCCCCGTGTCCGTGTACGTCGTCGCCGTGGGCGCCGCCACCTGTGTGCCATTGCGGAACACGAGGTAATCACTCACGCCATAGTTGTCCGTGGCGGCCGTCCAGCTGAGCACCACCGACGAGCTGGTGACGCCCGAGGCACCCAGCCCCGTGGGCGCGGACGGCGCCGTGGTGTCCGGGGGCAGGGTGGTGACGGAGAGCGCGCTGCTCGCCGCGGACGTGTTGCCCGCCGCGTCCCGGGCCTTCACCGTATAGCTGTAGGCGGTGCCCGCCGTGAGCCCGCTGTCGGTGTAGCTCGTCGCCGTGGACGTGCCGGCCTGTGTGCCATCGCGGAACACCTGATAGCCCGTCACGCCCACGTTGTCCGTGGAGGCCGTCCAGGTGAGCGTCACGGAGCGGTCCGTGCGCGTCGCCGCGAGCCCCGTGGGGACGGACGGCGCGGCGGTGTCCACGCGGAGGAACGGGTAGGTGCCCGTCACCGTGCCGCTGACGTCTTCAATGTATTTGCCGCCCTCCAGCCGGTACCTGCCCGCGCCCACGTAGACGGACTGGATCTCGCTCCGGGTGACGTTGCCGCGCGCGTCGGTGGCCTCGATGTAGTAGTCGAGCACCTGGTCGCGGTAGGCGCTCAGGTAGACGTAGTAGAGGTCGCCAATCTCCTGCGCGGCCACCTTCTGCATCACCGGCAGGTACGCCGGCTGCCAGGACACGCCGTTCATCACCGGCCGCAATTCACGCCGCTGGAGCGGATGGTCCACCCAGGCGCCCACGCGCGCCGGGTCGATGTTGGGCACGCCCGCCGCCTTCAGCGCCGCCGGGTCATACACGCGAGGCGTGTTGTCCAGCGGGTCGATGCTCTTCGCGGTGTGCACGCGCACGCGCGCCTTGATGCTGGTGATGCCGCTGACGTCGAAGGCGTAGGTATACAGCGCGAAAGTGTTGTCGAAGTGGTGCAGCGTCCAGCCTTCGGACTTGTCCTTGTTGGCGCTGCCCGGGTTGTACGGCCAGCGCTGCGGCCACCAGATGGACGGGCCCGTGCGGTCCTGCGCCAGCCGGTCCTGCACGTACGGCCTGGAGAAGTAGAGCGACTGGTTGAAGGACAGCGTGGGCTTCACGTTGTCGTCCACGTTCTCGTCGTAGTAGCCGAAGCCGGAGTCCATGGCCGGGAGCAGGAAGTACCAGGCCAGCTCCGCGGGGTTCGCGCCGCCCGCCCAGTCATTCCCGGCGTCGCCCTTCACCGGGAAGGACAGCATCCACGGGTTGAGCTGGTTGCCCGAGTGGGTGATTTGAGAGTCCAGCGCCGTGGTGGGCTTCCAGTGGTTGGGGTGCGCGTCCAGCCACAGCTGTTCGGACGTCTTCGCGTAGTTGAGCGCGGCCTGGAGCAGCGCGAAGTTGCGCTCCAGGTAGTGCCAGCCGTGCTCCAGCGACACCGTCATCCCCTCCTGCGCGCCGCTCAGGTTCGTCTTGGGCGCCAGGTTGAGGCCGGTGGCGGAGTTGAACGCGGGGAACTGCCCCTGCCAGATGCCGAAGGGCAGCCGCCAGTGGTGCCACTGCGGGTCGGACGAGGAGTCGCGCGTGTCCACCCAGGAGCCGTCCTGCACGTGCACCAGGTCCGTGGAGACGGGCGTGTTGTTGACCAGGTACTCGTCGATGCCCAGGCACTGCACGCCGCCGGTGCAGGTGACGGCGCGGCCGTTGAGCCACGTGTCGAGCGAACCCGCGCGCCCGCCCGAGTTGTCGCCGTCATGCGCGAGCACGAAGAACTGCTTCTGGGGTGTCAGCCCCTCGAAGGTGCGCAGGCCCACCACGTCCACCGTGGCCTGGCCCTCCCAGCCCTCCAGCCAGGAGCCGTTCTGGTTGACGGGGATGCCCACGACGCGCGACTCGGCGCCCGTGGCCGGGTCCACGTAGCGCACCCAGTGCGGCGTGGAGGCGAAGGGGTACTTGTTGCGGATGACCTGCTGCTCGTGCGCCATGGGCTCGCTCACCCAGGCGCCCACGGTGCTGGTGTTCTGGAGGTCCGCGCGGTTGGGCGGCGACACCAGCGTGTCCGAGCCCGGGTCGTTGAGGAACGGGTAGTCCTTCAGCGTGCGGGAGAAGTGGTTGTCGCCGATGACGGACCACTTCACGCCCAGCTTCGCCAGCGTGGGGATGAGCCGCTCGGAGAAGCCCAGCTCCGTGGGGAAGAAGCCCTTGGAGGACGTGAAGCCGCTGCCCAGGAAGTACGACTGGGACAGCGTGGCGCTCTGGTAGATGAGGTCCTTGAGGAAGTAGTCCGGCCCCACCAGCGGGCCCATGGAGTGGTGGCCCGTGAAGTGGATGAGGTCCAGCGAGCGGTTGCCCGCGGGCGTGCGCAGGGTGGTGTAGCGGTCTCTCCAGGTCGCGCCCCAGCTGGCGTTGTCGTAGCCGGAGACGTTCTTGCGCGTGACCAGGTCGTTGACGTTGTTCACCACCGCGCCGGACATGGTGACGTGGACCTGTCCCGTGGAGGCATTGGCCTTCATGTCCGCGGCGACGTCCGGCGGCCAGAACTGATACGCGCCCACCTTCGCGTGGTGCGAGTAGTACGTCACCAGGTCGTCGTGCGGCATGGGCGCGCCCGACGGCAGGAAATAGGTGTAGTTGGCCGGCGGTGACTGCTTTATCTGGATGACCTGTCCGTCATACGCATAGCGGATGGGGCCGCCCACCGGTGTCGCGTTGTATTGGGTCAGGTCGTAGTACGCCCAGAAGTTGGGCATGTGATTGTGATACACGTGCGCGGCGGCGATCTGCGCCCGGGCCGGCTGCGCGTGTAACAGGATGACGGCGAATACCGCGAGCAAGGCCAGTTGCGGCTGTCTTTTCATGGGGCGTCCTCACCGGACGAGAGGGGCCGCCCGGTGAGCACGCTGCATACTGGCGTTTGACTCAAGGTTTCCCGTGTAAACTGGAAATGACAATCTGTAAATTGATACTGCGATGCGTCAGCCATTCGCGAAAGGCTGTCGTTGACAGGGGAGGGGCGGGCCCGGACAGTCGGGCACGCCATGGCCACCTATCCCGCGTCACCCCGTGAAGCCTTTGTCCAGTTGCGCACGCTTTCCGAGGCGCTGGCCCGGCCGGAGGAGCGTCCGCGGGCGCTGGCGGAGCTGCGCGAGCTGGCGGAGCTGGCGCGCGACCAGCCGGAGGGCGCGCCGCTGCGGCTGGCGTCCGTGGTGGTGGCGGTGGGCGCGTCCCAGGAGCGGCTGGAGCTGCTGATTCCGCCGTCCATCTTCGCGCCGGAGGCATGGGCGTTCACGTTCCTGGAGGGGCTCTTGAAGGTCCCGCTGGACGAGTACGCCGGCAAGCAGCTGGTGGAGGTGGGCTCCGGGTCCGGGTGGATCTGCATCGCGCTGGCGAAGTTCACGGGGCTCGCGCGCATCCGGGGGCTGGACCTGAACCCGCAGGCCCCGGCGGTGGGGTTGTGCAACGCGTGGCTCAACGGAGACGAGCAGCTGGTGTCGCGGCTGTCCTTTGGGGAGAGCGACCTGTTGCGCGGCCTGCCGAGGGCGCCCGCGTGGGACTTCATCGTCGGGTGCATCCCCCAGGTGCTGCGCGGCGACGGGCTGCCCGCGGAGCTGGCGCAGGCGGATGAGCAGGCGTTGCTGGACCTGTCCAACTACACCTCGCTGCAGAACGTGTACGAGGACCACTTCGGCCTGGGGCTCATCGCGAGGCTGCTCGACGAGGCGCCGGAGCGGCTCCTGTCCGGGGGGCGGCTGCTCCTGAACCTGGCGGGCCGCCCGGGGCGGGCCATCATCGCGCGCATGTTCACCCGGCGCGGCTTCACCACCCGCGTGCGCGTGGCGAGGCGGGTGATGCAGGCGGCGGACACGGACATCCGCCCCCTGGTGTCCCTGGAGCAGCGCACCGGGCGCGAGTTCGAGTTCTTCATGGAGGCCCACAGCCCGGAGCCCCTGCGCGCGGCGACGGCGCTGGGCTGGCTCCAGGCGGGCAACCCCATCTGGCACGAGGTGGCGGTGTGGGAGGCCCACCTGTCGCTGCCCCGGGAGACGCTGGCCCTGCGCGCCGCGCTGCGCGCCCTGGGCATCGCGCCGCTCCAGGAGGAGCTGGACCTGGGGGCGGCGTCCGCGGAGCAGCTGGGCTTCGTCACGGCGCTCGCGGAGCGGCTGTCGCAGGCGCCCTTCCTGCCCTATGCGCACGAGGCCGGGGACGCGCCCTTCCGCAGGCTGGTGGCCCGCTACCTGGACCGCCACTTCGGGCTGAGGCTGTCGGAGGACTCGCTGTTCGTCGCGCCGGAGCGGGAGCAGGCCGTCTATTCGCTGCTGCTCGCCACCTGTGACCCCGGGGACACGGTGCTGGTGTCGCGCAGCCTGCACCCGCTCTACGCCCGCGCGCTGGACAAGGCGGGGGTGCGCGCCACCGTGACGCACAACACGCTGGGGGAGATCCGCCGCCTGCTCACCGCCTTCGACGTGAAGGCCGTGCTCCTGACGGTGGAGCCGGGCGAGCGCACCAACCTGGCGGTGCTGCGCGACATCGTGGCGGAGGCCGCGCGGCGGGGCATCTGGGTGGTGCTGGACGAGAGCGCCTTCTTCAACATCACGGGGGAAGTGGAGCCGCGCACCCTCTTCGAGTTCCTGGCGCGCACGCAGCACGCGCCCAACCTGGTCATCCTGTACGGGCTCATCAAGAACGCCGTGTGGCCGGACCTGGAGCTGACGCTGTTGCTCCCCGTGCCGGAGCCGCTGCGCGCGGACCTGGAGGTGGCCGCGGAGGTGACGTACTCGCGCATCAGCGTCCTGGCGGAGTGGTTCTACGAGCGCACCTTCTCCGAGCTGCTCGCCTTCCGCATGGCCTTCACGGAGCCGGAGCCGCCCTCGCCGCACCGGGCGCCGGAGGTGCCGCTGCCCCGCTCGAGGCGCATCGAGCGGCTGGCGGAGCTGCCCGCGTTCGCGCCGAAGTTCTTCCGCGAGGACGACCCGGAGCTCGTGCGCCTGGACTACGGCGAGAACGAGGGCCCGCTGCCGCTGCCGCTGGTGGAGGGGCTCATCGCGGCGGGCGTCGCGCCGCGCGCGGAGGGAACGCAGACGGGGCTGGCGGAGGCCGTGGCGGCCTTCCTGCTGGAGACGCGAGGGGCGCGCTACGTCCCCGAGGACGTCGTCGTGGCCCCAGGGGTCTGGCCGCTCATGCACCACCTGGGGGTGGCGTTGCGCCAGCGGCTGGGCCGGGCGCCGCGCGTGTTCCTGGTGACGCCCTGTTACGGAGTGCTCGAGCCCACGTTCCTCGCGGCGGGCTGCGAGGTGGAGTCCGGACCGCTGGGCACGCTGCTGTCACGCCGGACGCGGGGCGGGCCGCCGGACGCGGTGGTGCTGTCCCAGCCGGCGAACCCCACGGGCCACTACCTGTCGCACGAGGAGTTGATGGCGCTGGCGACGTTCGTGGTGGAGCAGCGCTGCCTCTGGATATCGGATGAAATCTTCGGCTTGGTGAACCTCACCAACCCCACGGCGGAGACGGTGCACAGCCCGGTGACGCTGGAGGGCGCGGTGCCGGGCATCGGCGCGCGGACGGTGCTGCTGGGTGGGTTGTCCAAGGAGTTCGCGGCCGGGGGGCTGCGCGTGGGCTGGGTGGCCACGAAGGACCGGGCGCTGGTGGCGGCGTTGCGAGACAGCGCCCCAGGCGTACTGCACACACCCACGGCGCGCGCGGCGGCGTACCTGTACGCGGCCCATGCACGGGGGCCGGATGGGCAGTTGCTCCATGCCGCGCGGCACAAGGCGCTGAGGAACTATCTGGCGCGGATGCGGCGCGACCTCGCGGAGAAGCGCGCGCTGCTGGCGGAGGCGCTGCCTGATGACGGCCGCGCGGAGGCCACCGAGGCGGGCGGCCTGTTCCTCGCGCCGCCGATGACGGCGTGGCTGGGGCGCTCGGTGGATGGGGTGAAGCTCACGCCGGAGAACCTGCCGCGCGTGGTCTACGAGCACACCCACGTGGTGCTCAACGGCGGGGCGTGGTGCGGCGACCCGGAGCGCGTGCGCGCGGTGTTCTCCATTCCCCGCGAGAAGCTGTTGAAGGCCCGCGACCGCCTGCGGGCCTTCGGTCAGAGGCTGCGCTGACGGAGCCGGCGCGGCTCCAATCGATGACGCAACAGCCCGCGCACCCACGGTCGCCCACGCGCCCGTGGCTGCGCCATACGGGATACGGAACGCACCGGTCCTACGGTGGGCGAGGGTGGGGGCGCCGGGGCCACGAAGCGGTCCGCCCTCCTTGCACACCGTCACGCGGTTTTGTCCGCGGACGCCGGTGGGGGGCTCCTCGGGCTGGAAGCGTCCTCCGAGGTCGAAGCGTCCCCACCTGTCGGATGGTCGGATCGGTTGCCCAAGGCCGCTCCCGTCACATCCTCCCTGGTGCAATGCCCACCGGGCTCGCAGGGGGTGAGTGCCGGGGCTGCTGGAGACATCGTCACCTCGCTGGCGGGCTCCAAAGGGCAGGCCATCCCAGGGGGCACGGCTCCACGCTGATCACCTCGATGTCCCCGGCGACTGGCGCGAGGCCGCCGAGGCCGTCGTCCTCTGCGCAAGGGCGTGCTTCAAATGCATCGTCCTGCCCGCTGGCTGGCGCGAGGATTTTGAGGCCACGCTCCTCAACGCAAGGACGCCCCTCCAAGCCCTCTTCCTGCTGGAGGGCTAACGCGGGCGCATCAAAGCCACGGGCCTCCCCGCAGGAGTGTGCCTCCAGAGCCTCGTTCTGCTCGGTGACTGACGCGGGGGCATTGACGCCACAGGCTTCCACACAAGGGCGTGCCTCCAGAGCCTCGTCCTGCTCAATGACTGACACGGGAGCATTGAGGCCATGGGCCTTCCCGTAGGAGCGTTCCCCCAGGGCCTCGTCCTGCTCGGTGACTGAAGCGGGGGGCTTGAAGCCACGCTCCTCCACGCAAGGGCGTGCCTTCAGAGCCTCGTCCTGCTCGGTGACTGACGCGGGTACATCGAGGTCACGGGCTTCCCCATAGGAGCGTTCCCCCAGGGCCTCATCCTGCTCAGTGACTGACGCGGGTGGCTTGAAGCCACGCTCCTCCACGCAAGAGCGTGCCTTCAGAGCCTCGTCCTGCTCGGTGACTGACGTGGAGGCATTGAAACCACGTCCCTCCACGCAAGAGCGTGCCTCAAATGCCGCGTCCTGCTTGGGGACTGACGCGGAAGCAGTGGAGCCATGCTTCTCTACACAAGAGCGTGCTTCCAACGCCTCATCTTGCGCGGTGGATGACGTGGGGGCTTCGAGGAGGTTTTCCTCTGTGCGGTAGTCCTCGGGGGATGCATGCCCCTGGGGAACAGGAGCGAAGGCGTCCAACACGCCCTCATCGCATGCCTTCAGCAGTGCCGGCAGTTGGTGCTGAATCGCCTGCGCGTCGCGCTCGCTCAGGGCGTGCATCGCGCACACGGCCCACTGGCGCAGCGACTCTCCGCCAATGAAGGACAGGAGCCGGGCGGCTTTGCCCCTCATGGCTCGTTGCAATGACTGGATGAGGAGCAGGTGCCCGGGGCGGGCCGCCGCCTGGGCCGCCAACCGCAACAATTCGAATTCCAACTGCGCGCACCGTACCCCCGGCTCCCAGCGCGCCAGGTCCCAGAGATTGAAGCAGGTGGCCTCCAACTGGTGCCGGTCCGCCTCGGAGGCACTCGCGCAGCAGTCGACCAGCAGCTCCACCAGCACCTGCCGTTTGAGGCTGAAGTAGCCCTCCAGGAGGCGCCGACATTCCTCGGAGCGCTCGTCATGCAGCGCCATGCCCAGGTTCTCCAGCGTCAGCGACTCGTCCAGCGCTACCGCACGCGCCACACGCCCGGGACGCTGCACCACCAGGCCTCGCGCCGCCAGCCGCCGCAATGCTTCGCGCACGGTGCTTCGGCTCACTCCGTAGCGAAGCGCCAGCACCTGCTCCGAGCCCAGCTGCCCGTTCCTCGGCAGCCGCCTCAGCGATATCTCGCGCTCCAGCTGCTCCTCGACGTACGCCACGAGCCCCACCTGCACCATCACCGTCCGCCTCCTCGCCCAAGCCTCGCCCATCCAACCAGAGAGGTCTGACATGGACGCGAGGGCCTACCGTTCTCACCTGCGGCCTCATAGGGCGCGAACCTGTCCGACCGTCGGACGGGTTTGATGGAGACACGCAGGCCCACCGTCCTCTCTTGCCGGGACAGCGCGGCTGGGGCCTCGCGCGGCTCGAACCTGCCGGACAGTCGGACGGGTTTGATGGACGCGCGGGCACACCGCCCTCGTCACCTCCTGGCCTGGCGTCCCCTCGGTCCCATGCGGCGCGAACCTGTCCGACAGTCGGACAGGTTTGGCGGACAGGGCTCCCGGTGGACGCCCCCGTCCGTGGTCCCGCCTTGGCGTCCGCTCCAGCACCTCGTCGCGGTCCGTCACAGGGCTCCGCAACGCGCGCGTCCTTGCGGAGACCTTTGGATCGCAGGGTTTGTTGAGGCGCTTCTGGCGACGTGATGGTGCGCGAGTGGGCTCTGCCGCATGGGGCTCCGTGAACGGGTCCGTGCCAGTTGGCGGAGTCGTCCGGTGTGGCGGAGGTCCTGGTGCTTCACGTGGCATCCCGCAGTGCTTCAGGTCCTCGCGCGTCGGGGCCCTTCCTCTAGACTGTGCCGGCCCATGCTCCGCTCCCTCTGCGTCCTTCTCTGCTGTCTGCCTGCCAGTGCGCTCGCGGCCTCCGAGTCCTGGCTCATGACGACTGACCTGTGGGGCAATCCCGCCTACCAACTTCTCACCCTGGAGCGCGACGGGAAGCGGCTCTCCGGAGAACTGGACGGG
Source organism: Corallococcus caeni (assembly GCF_036245865.1). Classification (NCBI taxonomy): domain Bacteria; kingdom Pseudomonadati; phylum Myxococcota; class Myxococcia; order Myxococcales; family Myxococcaceae; genus Corallococcus; species Corallococcus caeni. The sequence continues at coordinate 547,075 of NZ_BTTW01000006.1, forward strand.
GATGCACTGAACGGGGAGCGCACGGGCAATGCCGTCCACTTCGTCGTCACGGACTCGCGTCGACAGACCTATGTCTTCGACGGCCAGGTGAAAGGGGAATCGCTCCGCGGCACCGCGGACTACCCCGACAGCAACAACCCGAAGGCGCGGGTGCCGCATGCCTTCTCGGCGCGGCTGCTTCCCTCGCGGCCCTCCGGGGCTCCGCGAGTGCACGACTTCACTCCCACCTCGTGGTCCAACGAGTTCACTGCGCACCGTGCGCCGGTGCTGACGGTCTGGCCGGGCGACACGGTGCGGACCTCCACGCTCGACTCCGGGGGCATGGACGCGAAGGGCGTCACTCGCGCCCTCTTCGGCAACCCGCAGACGGGGCCCTTCTTCATCGCCACCGCGAACCCGGGCGACACGCTGGCCATCCGCATCCGCCGGCTCAAGCTGAACCGCACGTTCGCGGACAGCCTGGACAGCATCGTGGGCCGTGCCCTCACGACGGGCCTCGCCGCGAAGGCGACGGAGCTGGGCAAGCCCGTGCGCTGGAAGCTCGACCCCGAGCGCGGGGTCGCGACCCCGGAGACTCCGACGGAACGCCTGAAGCCCTTCACCGTGCCGCTGCGGCCCATGCTGGGCGGTCTGGCGGTGGCGCCCGGCTTCGGCGCCGCGCCCCTGTCCACCGGCGACACGGGCCGCTACGGCGGCAACATGGACTTCAACGAGGTGGTGGAGGGCAACACCGTCTACCTGCCCGTGGCGCAGCCCGGAGCGCTCCTCTACCTGGGCGACGCGCATGCTGCCCAGGGCGATGGTGAGACGTCGCAGTACGCGCTGGAGACCTCCATGGACGTCGAGTTCACCGTGGACGTCCTGCACGGCAAGCCGCCGCCCTCGACGCCCCGCGTGGAGTCGCCCACGCACCTGATGACGCTGGGGCAGGGCGGTTCGCTGGATGACGCCCTGCGCTCCGCGACGCAGGGAATGACGCAGTGGCTGGAGCAGGACTACGGACTCACGCTGTCGGAGAGCGCGCAGGTGCTTGGCAGCTCCGTGCAGTACGTCGTCGCGAACCTCGCGGGGCGCAGCGTGGGCGTGGCCGCGAAGTTGGACAAGGCGCGGCTCCAGGCGCTCCGACCCGCGGGGAAGTGACCTTTCGCCCGGGCGTGCCCGGGTAGGCGGCCCCCCTCCAGAAAAGGGGCGCAGATGCCGTGTTGGAGTTCTTCAAGCCGTTGTGAACTGGGGCATGGACGGCGACACCACCTTGATGGGCAAGGTGATGTCGCTCGTCGTGAACATGGACACCGCCGCGCGAAGCGGTGCCCCGTCCACCACCGCGAGTGCCCAGCCCGGCGCGCCCTGCGCTCCGGCGCTCTGAAGTCAGCGCTTCAGTCCTCCAGCGCCCGGTATGCGTTCTTGGAGAACTCCATGGCCAGGGCCTCATCGCCGGGGCCCTGCATCCGCCGCTGGTGCAGGAGGAGCGCCGTCAGGTCCTGCTGCGGATCGATGAAGAACATCGGGCCGTAGCCGCCGCCCCAGCCGTAGCGGCCGGCGGTGGGGGAGACGCCATCCGGCTTCGTGGTGACGGACCCGCCGAAGCCCCACCCCGACGCATCCCAGAAGCCGGGGACGAAGGGTGACGCGGCTTTCTGCTCCTCGGGAAGCTGATCCGTCAGCATCTCCTGGATGCTCTCGCGGGACAGCACTCGGGTGTCTCCGGCCTGGCCACCACCCAGCAGCATCCGGCAGAAGGCCAGGAGGTCATCCGCCGTGGACGCGAGCCCGCCCTGGCCTCCTCCCGAAAGGAAGGCTGGCGGCCGCGACCAGTCGCTGTTCGCGGGCGTGTCCCAGGCCTCCAGTGTCCCGGTGGCCGAATCGCGAGCGTAGGCCGTCGTGAGCCGGTCGAGCTTCTCCTCGGGGACGACGAACGCCGTGTCCTTCATGCCCAGCGGCACGAAGAGCCGCTCGCGCAGGAAGTCGTCGAAGCGCATGCCCGACGCCCGCGCGACCAGCACGCCCAGGACCTCGTAGCCGGTGTGATAGGCCCACCGCTCTCCGGGTTGATGGAGGAGCGGCAGCGTGCCCAACTGGCGCATGAACACGTCGGGCGGATCCGTGAGGGCCTGGAAGCCGGGCGCCACCCGGGCCTCGGCCATGGCCCGCTGAATCGGATGCGTGCCGGGCGGCGCCATCACCGCGCCCAGGCCCCAGCGCAACGTGAGCAGGTCGCGCACGGTGATGGCGCGCTTCGCGGGAACGGTGTCGTCGAGCGGACCGTCGGGCCTGCGCAGGACCCGGCGGTTCGCCAGCTCCGGCAGCCACGGGTCCACGGCGCCGTCGAGCGACAGCTTCCCGTCCTCCACGAGCATCAGCGTGGCCACCGCCGTGATGGGCTTGGCCATGGACGCGAGGCGGAAGAGGCTGTCCCGCCGCATGGGCGGGCCGGCGGTGAGGTCCCTCGTTCCCAGCGCGTCGACGTGCACGGTGTCCCCGCGCGCCACCAGGGCGACGAGGCCGGGCAGCTCCCCGCGCTCGACGTGGCCGCGCAGGGCGGACGTCAGGTCGGCGAGCCGTGTCCGGGAGAGACCGCGAAGCGCTTCGCCTTGGTGGGCCATGCGCTCGAGTGTAGCCCCGCTCGGCGGGCCGCGAGCCCCTGCTCGTGGGCGGGGCCGGGCGGTCAACGTTTCGCGAGGATGAAGGCGGTGACGGAGTAGCGCTGGTGGCCCTGCGCAGCGGACGTCCACTCCGTCACTCGGTGGGGGGCGCCCCTCGCGCGGAAGATGAACACCGAGTTGAAGAGCGGGGGGACGCGCATCAGGTCCGCGTCCGCTTCAGGATGCCGGAAGGTGAGGACTCCGCCGAAGCGGTCCTCCCAGGGGCGCGTGAAGTTGTAGACGACGGCGAGCCCTTCCTCGTCCGTGTCCCGGTGCTCCGGGAAGTGCTCGCCCACCTCCATGCGCGACACCTGCACCTGCCGGGTCTCCAGGGGATGGGGCCAGCCCACCAGCGCGGCGTGGAAGGCCGCGCCGTCGTCGCTCTTGAGCCACGCGCAGAAGTCCGTCAGGGCGGAGGGCGCCTGCTGATCCAACGGCGCGATGTGCAGGGCATAGGCGCCGTGGTGGTGGCGCACGAAGCTCGCGGCGCGCAGGGCCTGGTGCATCGCCTCGGCGCGCTCGGGGAAGAGGACGTCCCGGAGGCAGACGTGCAGCACCCGGCCACCTGCCGCGAACTCCCGGCGGATGGCGGCGTGCAGCGCTTCGGACGCGGACGCCAGCCGCGTCCAGGCGGTCGCGGACGGCGGGAACACCTCCGGCTTCGGAGGATGGACGGGGCCGAAGATGCTGTCGGCGAAGTCCGCGATGAAGAACCCGCTCGGGCGCTCAGGCCTTGGAGACGAGGTAGCTGGCGAGCCGGGTGATGACTTTGCCGTCGCGCGGGTCATCGAAGAAGGAGATGGCGGGAGTGGGGTTGAATTCAAGCGCCACGAAGGCGCCCTCGGGCGTGCGCCGCAGGTCCACCGCCGTGAAGACCATGCCCAGCGCTTTGGCGCCCTTGAGGCACAGCGCCCAGGCTTCCTTCGGGAGGCGGGCGGGCTTCACCCGGTGCAGGTTCTGCCGCGCGTCCACCACGCCGTCGGTGGGGATGTGGAAGGCGGCCACGGGCTCGCCGTCGAGCACGTAGGCGCGGAACTCGTCGCCGACGATCTGCTCCTGGAACAGCACGGGGCAGTTGGCGAGCAGCTGGAGCCGCTCGTCGGTGAGGTCCGCTTCCTCCACCTTGCGCACCATCGCGCCGCCGCCCAGCGGCTTGTAGATGACGGACCCGTGGCGCGCGACGAACTCGCGCACCGCGTCCGGCGAAGCGGTGGCCAGGCTGCTGGGGACGGGGATGCGGTGCCGGCGCAGCAGGGCCAGCTGGTGCAGCTTCAGGTAGTGCAGCTCCACCGCCTCCAGCGGGTTGACGAACGAGCCGCCGCGCCGGTGGAGCGAGCGCAGCACGGAGTGCAGGAAGGACTGGCGCTCCCGCTCCGCCAGGTACTGCTCCTGCCAGCGCGGGAAGTTGCGCCCGGACAAGGCCTCGGCCTCGGGGACCGGGAGCGAGAGGCGCACGTTCTTGAGGTAGAAGGAGCGCAGGTCGCTGAGACATTCACCGTCCCAGTGCACGTCGCCGTCCTCCCAGCTCAACGCGGCGGAGTCGGGCACCCGGTCCGTCTCCAGGACGACGGCTCGCGCGCGGCGGCGCTCCACCGCTTCAGCGACGAAGCGGGTGGCGTCATCCGAACGCGAGCCGATGACCACGACCTTCTTGCGGGACGTCATGGGGGCCGTGACTTCACCTTCCGGTCGCTCAGACCGGGCTGTCCATCTTGACCTTCACGACGCCGATGTCTTCCGGCGGCTTGAAGTCCGGCAGCTTCAATCCACCGGTGGGGTCGTCCATCCGGATCTTCACCCGGCCGCCGTCCGCCGGCTTGAAGTCAGGCAGCTTCAATCCACCGGTGGGGTCGTCCATCCGGATCTTCACCCGGCCGCCGTCCGCCGGCTTGAAGTCAGGCAGCTTCAATCCACCGGTGGGGTCGTCCATCCGGATCTTCATCCGGCCGCCGTCCGCCGGGGGCTTGATGCTGGGGCCGCCCGTGTCGCCGCCACGCAGGGGGTCGTCCGCGATGATCTTCACGATGACGCCGCCGTCGTCCGGGTTCTGGATGCTCGCGCCGCCGGAGGTTCCGCCGCCGCCACGGACCGGGTCGTCCGCGATGATCTTCACGATGACGCCGCCGTCGTCCGGGTTCTGGATGGTGTCGGTCTTGCCCTTCACGAAGCGGTCCGCGAGCTCGCGGGCCTTCGGGGTCAACTTCACCTGCTCGAAGACGTCCCGAACCTGGTTCTTCACCTGGGGGCTCAGCTTGCCGGCGTCGGCGCCCTGGAGCGCCTTCTTCAGGGCCGGAGCGCCCACTGCCTTGCCGTCCGTGCTGGCGGTCTTCAGGGCGGTCTTCAGCGACGAGACGAAGCCCGTGGGGGATTTGATCTGGGTCATGGAAAAGATTCCTTTGCGAAGGGTTATCGCCATGCCCGGGCCGGGAGTTGCTTGATTCTCTGAAGCCGAGAGTTCCCGTGGAGTCCCAGGGACTTGGGCGCTGCCTGGCCGCCCGGTGCCTTTCATTCGCGCGGGGGCGACCCAACCCTTGAAGAAGAGGGGAGGAGACACCATGGCGACCCGAGAGGACGCACTGCTGGTGCGAGCCATCGCGGAGACCGTGCAGCCGCTCCAGGGGACGCGGGAGGACTTTGATCCGCTGCTGGACCTGGTGGGCGACGCGCGGTGCGTGCTGATCGGCGAGGCGACCCACGGCACGCACGAGTTCTACCGGCTGCGCGCGCTCCTGACGCGGCGGCTCATCGAGGAGATGGGCTTCAGCGCCGTCGCGGTGGAGGCGGACTGGCCGGATGCGTACCGCATCAACCGCTACGTGCGCGCGATGGGCACGGACGCGGACGCGGTGGAGTCGCTCGCGGACTTCCAGCGCTTCCCTTCATGGATGTGGCGCAACGCGGATGTGCTGGACTTCGCGGGCTGGCTGCGGACGCACAACGACCGGCGCCCGGCGCGGGAGAAGGTCGGGTTCTACGGGTTGGATCTCTACAGCCTCCATGCCTCCATGGGCGCGGTGCTGACGTACCTGGACCGCGCGGATCCGGAGGCGGCGAAGCGCGCCCGGCACCGCTACGCGTGCTTCGAGCACTTCGGAGAGGACCCCCAGGACTACGGCCACGCCACGACGCTGGGGCTGTCACCGGGCTGCGAGCGGCAGGTCATCGCCCAACTCCGGGAGCTGCAGCGGGAGCGCGAGTCCCTGCTGCACCGGGACGGGCCCCTGGCGGAGGACGCGCAGTTCGAGGCGGAGCAGAACGCGCGCGTCGTCCAGAACGCGGAGGAGTACTACCGGTCGATGTTCCATGGACGCGTCTCGTCCTGGAACCTGCGCGACACGCACATGGCGGACACGCTGGACACGCTGCTGGCGTTCCTGGCGCGGCGCTCGGGTGACGCGCGGATCGTGGTCTGGGCGCACAACTCCCACGTCGGGGATGCGCGCGCGACGGAGATGGGTGGGGCGGGCGAGGTGAACCTGGGGCAGTTGACGCGTCAGCGGCACCCGGGGGAGACGCGGCTCATCGGCTTCAGCACGTACCGGGGCACCGTCACCGCCGCCTCCAACTGGGGCGGGGCCGCCGAGCGGAAGAGTGTCCGCCACGGGCTGCCGGGCAGCTGCGAGTCCCTCTTCCATCAAGTCGGGCTGCCGGGCTTCCTGTTGGACCTCCGCGAGCTGGGAGAGGCCGCCGGAGCGCTCCGCGAGCGGCGCCTGCAGCGGGCCATCGGCGTCATCTACCGGCCCGACACGGAGCGCATGAGCCACTACTTCCACACCCGGCTGCCGGAGCAGTTCGACGCGATGCTGCACCTCGATGAGACGCGGGCGCTCGAACCGCTGGAGCGCACCGCCGGCTGGGAGCGCGGCGAAGCGCCGGAGACCTATCCGACGGGCCTGTAGGCCCGGGCATGGCTTCCTCCCTGCTCCGGGTTACGGTCCTGCCCCCAGGTGCGGACGCTCCGCGCCCAGGCAGGCCGTGCCGTGTCCCCGGGAGGAGCCCCCATGCGGTGGTGGTGTCTCGCGCTGTTGCTGGCTTCCTGTTCGGCGCACCGGTCCTCCGGAGCCGGCGCGCCGGACACCGCGAAGGAGCGCGACCTGCGCGCCCGCATCCTCGAGGCGAAGGGGGAGGCGGCCACTGAATCCAGGCAGTGGGGCGTGGCGGCGGCATCGTTCGCGCTGGCCCGGGCGTCGCGGGACTCGCTCGCCGCGCAGTGGGGGCAGGGCCGGGCGGTGGACCACGCCTCCACGCTGCGCTGGTCGAAGCGGATCCAGGGCTCGGTGCTGGCTTTGGCGTTCACGCCGGATGGCCGGGTGCTGGCCTCCGGTCACTACGACTCCGTCGTCCGGCTCTGGGACGTGGAGCGCGGCGAGCTGCTGGCGGAGCTCCCGGGCCACACGGCCGAAGTCCACGCCGTCGCCTTCTCACCGGACGGCCGCTGGCTGGCCTCCGCGGGTAGGCCCGGGGAAATCCGTGTCTGGGATTGGCGACAGGGCCGGCAGCACGCGGTGATTCAGGGCCACTCCGACGTCGTGCTGGGGCTGGCCTTCTCTCCTGACGGCAGGCGGCTGGCCTCCGGTGGCCTGGACAAGGCGGTCCGCGTCTGGGACGTCGAGACCGGCGCTGAACAGCTGCGCTTCGAACATGACGACAACGTCATCGCCGTCGCCTTCTCCCCGGACGGCGGACGGCTCCTGTCGACGAGCGCGGACCGCAGCGCGCGGGTCTGGGACCTGGCATCGCGCAAGGAGGTCCACCGCCTCGTGGGCCACGAGGAGAAGGTGGAGGCGGGCGCGTTCTCCTCGGACGGACAGCGCATCATGACGGCGGCGGGCGACCGGGCCGTGCGCTTCTGGGATGCACGGTCGGGACAGCTCGTGGACGTGCTGCGCGACTCCGGCAACGTCTCCGTCGCCGCCATCGACGGTGGTTTCCAGCTCCTGGTCCAGGGCGGGTGGGACGGGCGCGTGCGGTTGCTGGATGCGCGCGGGGGCGCGCTGCTGGAGCGGCTGGACGCGCATCATGCCGCCGTGATGAGCGTGGCCCTGTCGCCGGACGGACGCACGTTCGCTTCGGGCGGGATGGACGGGGTCCTCGACGTGTGGCGCAGGCCGGAGGTCCCCGCGGAGGTGCTGCTGCGCGGGCACTCCGTCTGGGTGGAGGCGCTCGCGTTCTCCCAGGACCGCGAGCTCCTCTCCGGTGGTGAGGACGGCTGGCGGCGGTGGCGCCTCGCGGATGTGAATGCTCCTGCCTCCGAGCCAGGAGGCACGGAGGCCGCGGTGTCCCTGGCGGTGAGCCCGGACCGCGAGCGCATCGCGGTGGGCACGCTGAAGGGCAAGGCGCTGGTGCTGGACGCGCGTTCGGGACGGGTGCTGCTGGAGTTGCCCGGGGCGAAGGGCTTCGTGCGCGCGGTGGCCTTCAGTCCGGACGGGGCGCTCGTCGCGGTGGCGGGCGACCCCGACATCCAGCTGTGGTCCGTGTCCGACGGCAGGCCCGTGGGGCTGCTCCAGGGACACACCGGCAAGGTCTGGACCCTGGCCTTCGACGGCTCGGGGCGCAGGCTCGCGTCGGGCGGCGCGGACAAGACGGTGCGCACCTGGGACGTGGAGCGCCGTCAGCCCCTGCTGCGGCTGGACATGGGCGAGCCCGTGCGCGCCGTGGCCTTCACGCCGTCCCAGCCCCACCTGGTGACGGCGGGCATGCGGCAGCCCATCCGCGTCTGGGACGTGGAGGAGGGCCGGTTGTTGAAGACGCTGGATGAGGGGACCGCGGGCGTGCTGGCGCTGGCCGTATCTCCGGATGGGCGCTTCCTGGCCTCTTCTGGCGTGGAGCAGGTGGTGAAGGTCTGGGGCCTGCCCTCCGGCGAGCAGCTGGGGACCCTCACGGGCCAGCAGGGCTTCCTGTCGGGCCTCGCCTTCTCCCCGGACGGAGCGCTCCTCGTCTCCGCGGCCTCCGACCGGACGCTCCAGCTGACGCGGTTCCAGTCCATCGCCCATCCGCCCCCGGCGGGCGCGGGCGTCGAGGACCTCCTGCGCCGCTACGGGCTCGTGTGGGACGAGGCCCGCTTCCTCCTCCAGTACCGCTGAGGCGTCACACCAGCCGCAGGAAGCGGTTGAGGTCGCGGAACAGCCAGAGGGGATTGCCGTACCACACGGCCATCTCCAGCACCCCCGCCAACACGACGAGCCCCAGGCGCACCGCCGAGGGCCAGCGCGGAGCGCGCAGCACGCCCACGGTCAGGGGCACCAGCATCAGCGCGGAGGCATGCCACCAGTGGCGCGTGTCGATGACCGCGAGCACCACGCCCAGCCCCACCGACGCCGTCACCAGGCCGTCCGCCCCGCGCCAGGACAGCGCCAGGGCCACCGCGCTCAAGCCCATCACCAGGGCCACCGTGCCGGGCTCCCCCAGGATGGAGGGCGTGGCCGCGTCCGTCCGGGCGGCCAGCGGCGCCATCCACAGGAACGTGCGCACGCAGAGGACCCCCGCCACCGCCACCCCGGCCAGCGTGCCCCACGGCCACTGGCGCACCGGCCGCCCGCGCACGACATGCCACAGCGCCACCACGCCCACGGCGACGAGGACGAGCGCCCGGTAGTGCAGCAGCGCCGCGAGCGCCAGCCAGCGGAGCGCGACCACCGGGCGGTCCTTCGCGAGCGCCGCCAGCGCCAGCACCCCGCAGACGAGCCACGCGCCGTCGTACTGGCCATAAAGCGCCAGCCGCATCAGCACCAGCCAGCAGAGGAGCCCCACCGCCCAGCGGCCTCCCGCCGGAAGCCCGTCCAGCAGCCGCAGCGCCGCGTAGAGCGCCACGTGCGCGAAGAGCAGCAGGTACAGCAGGCATACCTGTCCGAAGGCCAGGGGTGACATCGGCACCCACTCGCCCACGAGCGCCAGGGGCAGGAAGAGCACCAGCGCCCCGGGCGGATACACGTACGGCACGTCCAGCCACTGGTCGATGGCCTGCCGGTAGGGGATGCCCTCGCGCAGCTCGCCCAGCGGCGCGGTGTAGAGGGCCTGGAGGCCGCGATGCAGCCCCACCCAGACCACGTACGGGTGGCGCACGTGGTCGGTGTAGCCCTCCTTCAGCGTCCCCCGCGACGTCACCCCGGACAGGGGAACGGCGGACAGCACGAGGAGCGACAACAGGGTGAGCAGCCCCCACCGCGCGGCGGGGTGTCGGACGAGGATGCCGGGGCCTTCCATGGAGGGCGTAACAAACCCCGCCCGGAGCCCGCGCTCAATCCTCGTGGGATGCGCCCCGAGGACGCCGTCACTCCGAATTCACGGTTCCAGTGTCGGAAGTGAATGTCTGTGTATGGGCTGGAGTTCTCAAGACAGGCGTTATCTGCGTCAGGAGATATCTGCTGCCGCCGGACGGCCCAATGGCAGGCGTTAAATGCCGTGGGCCTTCGTTCCCGGGGCTGGAGGGCGAAACAGTCCAGTGAGGGTGGATTGAACGCGTTAAAAGGCTTGTTACGAGATTTCTGCTATCGATTTGTTTTTGATGATGTTATGTCCAATGTCCGTCGGTCGCGGTGAGTCCATCCGCCGTCGGGACCGCCGTGGGCCGGGTTTCAGAGGGGGAATCATGGGTAGAGACTGTCGCGGTACCGGAAGCACTCGATGACCGCCTGAACAACTTCCGCTGGACCGGGGCATGGCTGAGCACGCGCCAGTTCCTCCAGCGGGTTGCAATCCATTGACAGAAAACCCGTGGCCGGTCTGGACGTGACTCCAGGACGGACCGCCATGGGCTCCGCCAGCCCTCACAGGCCTTCCAGGCCGTGCGCGCGCTGGCGCTGACGGACACACATATCCATTGAAGGAAGCGGCCCTGCTATGTGCGGATTCATTGGCGTCTACCAGCGTTCCCCCTCCGGCTTCGATGAGCGCGGCCTCCTCACCGCGCTGACCACCCTCCACCACCGCGGCCCCGACGAGCGCAGCCTGTGGCATGACCCGGCCGGTCGCGCGGTGCTGGGCCACGTCCGGCTGAGCATCATCGGCCTGGACAACGGCCGGCAGCCCATCGTCGCGGACGAAGGGGACATCGCGCTGGTGGTCAACGGCGAGCTCTATGACCACGAGCGGATCCGCCGGGAGCTCCAGGCGCTCGGATGCCACTTCAAGACGGAGTCCGACAGTGAGATTGCCCTGCACCTGTATCGCCGCTCCGGCCTGGCGGGCCTGAAGCAGCTGCGCGGCGAGTTCGCCATCCTGCTCTTCGACCGGCAGCGCCGCCTGATGCTGGCCGTGCGCGACCGCATGGGCATCAAGCCCATGTTCTACGCGCAGCACCGGGGCGCCTGGTACTTCGCGTCGGAAATCAAGGCGCTCCTGGCCGCGGGCGTCCCGGCGGAGTGGGACGAACACGCGTACGCGAGCCGCGCCTTCTACCTGCGCGATCACACCCTCTTCAAGGGCGTGAAGAGCGTGCAGCCCGGGTGCTGGGTGATGGCGGACAGCGGCGGCCTGCACCACGGCCGCTACTGGGACATGGAGTTCGCGCGCCAGGACGCGCCGGACCCCGCGGACGAGCAGGGCATGGTGGAGGCCATCCGCGCCGCGGTGGAGCAGTCCGTGCGCCTGCGCCTGCGCGCGGACGTGCCCATGGGCGTCTACCTGAGCGGCGGCATCGACTCCTCCGCCATGCTGGGCGTGGCCACGCAGCTGTCCGGCCAGCCGCTGGACGCGTTCAACCTGTCCTTCACGGACATGGACGACTACGACGAGAACAAGTTCGCGCGGCTGGCCGCGGAGCACAACGGCGCGCGCTTCCACACCGTGGCCGTGTCCCAGGACGACCTGGCGGACCACTTCGAGCAGGCGCTCTGGCACAACGAGACGCCGTTCTTCAACGCGCACGGCGTGGCCAAGTACATCCTCAGCGAGACGGTGCGCGACGCCGGCATGAAGGTCGTCCTCACCGGCGAGGGCGCCGACGAGGTCTTCGCCGGCTACCCGCACTTCCGCCGCGACATGCTGCTCTACAACCCGGAGCGGCAGGACCCGGCGCTCGTCACCAAGCTGCGCCAGCGCATCCAGGAGAGCGAGAACGGCTACGTCCAGCCCGACATGCCCCAGGACATCCACTGGATGGTCCAGCAGCTGTCCCACGGCGTGTCCTGGCTGGACAACCAGGCCGGCTGGTTCAAGGCGCTGGAGGCGCTCTACCGCCCGGACTTCGGCGAGCAGTTCGCGGGCAGCGACCCCTACCGCCAGTTCTACGACCGGTTGGACCACCGCAACCTGGAGGGGCGCGACCCCGTCCACAAGTCCATGTACCTGTGGGCCAAGTCGTACCTGCCCAACTTCGTGCTCACCACGCTGGGCGACCGCATGGAGATGGCCCACAGCATCGAGGGCCGGGTGCCGCTGCTGGACCACCACGTGGTGGAGCTGGCGTGCCAGATGCCCGTCTGGATGAAGGTGCGCGGCTCCACGGAGAAGTACGTCTTCCGCGAGGCCATGCGGCCGTACCTGCCGGACGCCCTCTACAAGCGCAAGAAGCACTACTTCCGCGCGCCGCCCGCCACGCTCCAGCAGAAGGGCCGGCTGTATCAGCTGGTGCGCGACGTGCTGAACGGCTCGGAGCTGGACGCGCTGCCCTTCTTCGACCCCGCGCGCGTGCGCAACCTGCTGGAGAAGCTGCCCACGCTGAGCGCGCATGAGCAGGGCCTGCTGGACCCGATGCTGATGGAGCTGACCAGCCTGTGCCTGTTGCAGAACCGGTACTCGCTGCGCGCCTCCGTCAGCCAGCCCCTGTGGAGCGCCCGCGAGGAGGCGGCATGAGGGTCGCCATCATCGGCGCGGGCCTCAACGGGCTGGCCTGCGCCGTCATGCTCAAGCGGCTGGGCGTGGACTGCGTCGTCTTCGAGCGCGGCACGGGGCCCCGGGACTCCGGGACGGGCATCTACGTCTGGCCCCAGGCCATGCAGGTGCTGCGCTTCGTGCTCAAGGACCGCGACTTCCTCTCCCGGGGCCAGCCCATCGAGTTCCTGGACACGCACGACAAGCACGGGCGGCTGGTCCACAGCCAGCCGGTGCGCCCGGCCGGGCTGGGGCTGCCCGCGCCCGCGATGATGTTCCTGCGCACGGAGCTGTTCCGCCTGCTCGCGGACCGCCTGGACGAGGACGACATCCACTACGGCATGGGCTGCGAGTCGCTGGAGAACGTGGGCGACCAGGTGCGCCTCACCTTCACCAACGGCCACCGCTTCGACTTCGACCTCGCGGTGGGTGCGGACGGCGTGTCGTCCACGACGCGCGCCTTCGTCAACCCGGGGCTGACGCCCCATGACACGGGGCTCGTCGCCAGCCGGGGCGTGGTGAAGTTCGACTCGCCGCTGTTGCACTCGGACCGCTGTCAGATCTTCACGTCGCGGCACTCGCGCGTGGTGACGTATCCACTCAACAAGGCCACGTCGCTGCGCTACTGGTTCGCCGCCTACCAGCACCGCAACCAGCCGCTGCTGGACCGGCAGGGGCTGCTGGAGCTGTTCGCGCCGCTGCCCCAGGACCTGCTGCGGATGATCGGCCAGACGCCCGAGGAGGACATCCTCACCCACAAGCTCAAGGCGCTGACGGGCGAGGGCCAGTGGTTCCGGGGCCGGGTGGTGCTGCTGGGCGACAGCATCCACGCGATGCTGCCCACCCTGGGCTACGGGCTGACGCTGGGCCTGGAGAACGGCTTCATGCTGGCGCAGGCCCTGGTGGGGCACTGCGACGCGGACCTGACGGCGGCGCTCCAGCGCTACGAAATCCGCGCCGCGCGGCGCTCGCGGGAGATGCTCCAGGTGATGAACGACTTCACCCGGCTCTACTACTTCGAGCCGGAGGGAGAGGTGTCCCCCGTGAGGCTCGCGCCCATCGTCCAGCGCTTCCAGGAGCTGGCCCAGAGCACGGTGTTCTAGATGGACTCCACGACGGACGACTTCCGGGGCCGGGTGCGCACCTTCGTCAACGACCACGTGCGCCCCCACGTGGACGCGTGGGAGCGCGAAGGGGCCTACCCGCTGGAGCTCTGGCGGCAGGCGGGCAGGGCGGGCCTGCTGTCGCTGGGGCATTCCCCGGAGCGGCTCCCGGACGACCCGGGCCGGTTGGCGGTGCTGGTGGAGGAGCTGACCCTGGGCGGCTCGCAGGGCATCACCATGGGGCTTGGGTCGCACTTCGTCAGCCTCAAGGCGGTGCAGGGCGCTGACGCGGCGGTGGCGGCCCGGGTAGTGCCCTCCGTGCTCCGGGGCGACCAGAGCATCGTGCTCGCGCTGACCGAACCGCGGGCAGGCTCGGACCTGCGCGGGTTCGAGTGCCGCGCCGAACCGCACGGCGACGGTCACCGGCTCACCGGCGACAAGCGCTTCATCTGCAACGGCGGCCGCGCGGACCTGCTGCTGGTGGGCGCGCTCCTGGACGGGGCCCTGGCGCTGTTCCTGGTGGAGGGCAACGCCCCGGGCCTGAGCCACGAACGCCTGGCGTGCCTGGGCTGGCGCTGCCTGCCGCTCGCGGCGCTGCGCTTCGAGTCCACACCCGCGCGCCTCCTCATCCACGGCCGCGAGGCGGGCCGGCTCCTCCAGCAGTGCCTGCAACAGGAGCGGCTGAACCTGTCGGTGATGGCCCTGGCGTCCGCGGAGCTGGCCCTGCGCGACACCGTGGAGCACTGCCGCGCGCGGCGCGTGGGCACCGAAGCGCTCCTGGACAGGTCCGTGCTGCGCCAGCGCCTGGCGGAGCGGCACTCGGAGTTGAGCGTGGCGCGCGTCTTCGTGGAGCAGGCGGTGCGCTGGCAGGCCGAAGGACAGCTCACCGCCGCGCGGGCCGCCATCGCGAAGAACACCGCCGTGGACGTGCTGGAGCGGGTGGCCCACGACGCGGTGCAACTGCACGGCGCGCACGGCTGCGTCGAACCCTCGCGCGTGGAGCGCATCTACCGCGACGCGCGCCTGCTGGGCATTGGCGGCGGCGCCCGGGAAGTCATGCTGGACATCATCGGACGGACCCTGTGACGAACGACAACACGACGGACCTGAGCGAGCACGCCCAGGCGCACTCCCGCGCGCTGCTGGAGCACGCCTACCAGCGCTACTGCGGCCTGGAGCTGCTGGAGCAGCGCCCCGGCTACTGCAAGTGCCGGCTGCGCGTCACGGAGGCCATCGACAACCTCAGCCATACGCTGCACGGCGGGGTCATCTACTCCATGCTGGACGTGGTCAGCATGCTGGCCACGCTGCCCATGCTGGGGCCGGACGAGTACGCGCTCACCAGCAACTTCAACGCGATGATGCTGTCCGCCACGCCCCTGGGCACGGTGGTGGAGTTCGAGGCCACCGTGCTGCGCGGCGGCAGAAACCTCATCTTCACCCAGAGCCACGCCTGGAAGCTGGCCGCGGACGGCTCGCGCACGCAGGTGGCCTCCGCGCAGCTGAGCAAGCTGCGCATGCGCCACGACTGGCAGGCGAACGCCCGCAAGGGCTGACGTTTCGACCGAGCCGGCGAGCCGGCTCAGGCGCCGCGCTTCGCCTGGGCGCCCAGGTTCCACCCGGGCTCGTCCGCGAAGCGCCGCGCCAGGAAGTCCACCCACGCGCCCACCTTCGGCGTGACGGTGCGTCCCTGCGCGTGCACGGCCCAGATGGACAGGTCCGGGAGCGTGTGGTCGTCCAGCACCTCCACGAGCTGTCCGTCCCGCAGCTCCTCCCACACCGCGAAGAGGGGGAACTGCGCGATGCCGGCGTGGCCCAGCACCGCCGTCTTCAGGGCCAGGCTGCTGTTGGCCTTCAGCGTGCCGGTGGTCTCCACCAGGGACTCCACGTCCCCCGGGCCGCGCAGGCGCCACGCGGTGCCGGAGGCCAGGTACGTGTACTGGAGGCAGCGGTGCTGGCGCAGGTCCTCCGGCCGGTGCGGCGTGCCGTGCCGGTGGAGGTACGCGGGCGTCGCGCAGATGACGCGGCGGCTGGAGGCCAGCTTCCGCGCCAGCAGCGACGAGTCCGGCAGCTGCGCGATGCGGATGCACGCGTCGAAGCCCTGCTCCACCAGGTCCACCACGCGGTCATCCAGCTGGATGTCCAACTCAATCTCCGGGTAGCGCTCCAGGAACTCCGGCATCGCCGGCAGCACCCGCATCAGCCCGAAGGACATGGGGATGCTCACGCGCAAGGGGCCGCGCGGCTTGCGGCGCAACAGCAGCACCTCCGCCTTCGCCGCCTCCAATTCCTGCGTCATCCGCTGACACCGCGCCGCCAGCGCCCGGCCCTCCGCCGTCGGCGACAGCTTGCGCGTGGTGCGCTGCAACAGCCGCACGCCCAGCGCCTCCTCCAGCGCCATCACCTGCTTGCTGACGGTCGCCTTGGACAGCCCCAACGAGCGGGCCGCCACCGTGAAGCTGCCGGTGCGCACCACCTCCGCGAACGTGAAATACGGCGCCACCTGCTCCATGCGGATTGGTCCCCTCCAGGAAACAATCCTTTTCCAATTGACGCGTAGTGTCCAGACGTCAACGGGCTCTATAGGAAAGTCATGGATTCCCCACGCACGGTGTCCCCGGGCCTCGCGGCGCTGCTCCTGGCCGCGCTGTCCTGCACCTCGCAGCCCGGTGACGTGTCGCGCGCGGAGCCGGCGGTGCGTGCGTCCATGGTGCTGGCGTCCACGGCGCCGGAGCCGTCCTTCCGGCTGCCCGCGCGCAAGGGGCCTCGCCCGGAGACGACGGACGCGCCGCCGGGGACGCCGCTGGCGCACCGCCAGCTGAGCCAGCTTGCGCCGCCGGACCTGCAGGAGCGCCTGTTCACGCGCGCCGCCGCGCTGCCGGACGTGCGGGTGGCGCCCAGCGGCATCTCCGTGCCGGGCGCTCGCGCCTTCTGGCTGCGGCCGGAGGCGTCCCGAGGCCCTCGCGCGGCGTTCCAGGTGGGGACGGAGTTCGCGCACATCCACCCGGCGGAGGACGGCAGCCTGCACCTGACGTTTCCTCCGGAGACGGCGCGGCAGGTGTTCCAGCAGGGCTGGGGCATGCCGCATCCTCGCTCCGGGACGCCCATGCTCTTTGGTCCGCGCGACGAGGCCGAGCTTGAAGTCGTGTGGCAACTGCTGCTGCGCTCCTACGCCTGGGCCCACGACGGCCAGGACGTGGGCGTGACGGTCGAATGACACAAACCTGAACGTGAGAAGAGGCACACCATGAAGATCCTTGTGACGGGCGCGACGGGCTACATCGGCGGGGCGGTCGTGGACGCGCTCAAGCAGGCGGGCCACCAGGTCCTGGGGCTGGCGCGCTCCGACGACGCGCGCAACAAGCTCACCGCCCGCGGCATCCAGGCGGTGGCGGGCGACCTCGCGGACACGAAGGGGCTGGCCGCGCTGGTGAAGGACCTGGACGCGGTCGTCTGGACGGCCACGACCAACAGCGAGGCCGTGGACGCGCCCGCCGTCGCGGCGGTGCTGGACGCGCTCAAGGGCACGAACAAGGCGTTCGTCTACACGAGCGGCGTCTGGGTGCACGGCGACACGCAGGGCGTCGTCACGGAGGACTCGCCGCTCGCCGCGGCGGCGCTGGTGGCCTGGCGCCCGGCGGTGGAGCAGCGCACGCTGAACACGCCGGGCGTGCGCGGCGTCGTCATCCGCCCGGGCATCGTCTACGGCCGCGCCGTGGGCATCCCCTCCATGCTCACCGCCTCCGCGAAGCAGGACGGCGCGGCCCGCTTCGTGGGCACCGGTGAGAACCACTGGCCGGTGGTGTTCGTGGAGGACCTGGCGGACCTCTACGTGCGCGCCGTGGAGAAGGCCCCCGCGGGCACCGTGCTGGTCGCCGTGCAGGGCCCGGCCGTGAAGCTCAAGGACATCGCCCAGGCGGCGAGCGAGGGCGCGGGCGCGGGCGGCAAGACCGTGGCGTGGCCCCTGGAGGAGGCGCGCAAGCAGTTCGGCGCGTTCGCGGACGCGCTGGCGCTGGACCAGCGCTTCTCCGCCCAGAAGGCGCAGGCGCTGCTGGGCTGGACGCCCAAGGGCCCCGGCATCATCGACGAGCTGCGCAGCGGTTCCTACGCGCGGCGCTGACACCGGCAGCAAAGCCCCGTCGCGCGCCGGGCCGAGGAAGCGGCGCGCGCCGGGGCGGTCATGACGTGACGGCCGGCCCTGGAGACAGGGCGCGGGGGTGGGGCCCCCGCGCGTGAAGGACGCCGGCCCGCAATCCCAGACACACCGCCCATGTCACCGGACACCGCGCACCCCGCGGTGCACGGGAGACGTGCGCGCGAAGACACCACGCAGCAACTCGAGGGGGCCATCATGCAGGCAGGACTGGAAGCAATCGGAGTCGCCGTACCGGACACCTACGTGGAGCTCGCGGACCTGGCCATGGCGCGCGGCGTGGCGCCGGGCAAGTACGTGGAGGGCCTGGGGGTGACGCGCATGGGCGTGCCCCTGGTGGACGAGGACACCGTGACGCTGGCGTCCCGCGCGGCGCGCATGGCGCTGGAGTCCGCGGGCTGCTCGCCGGAGGACGTGGGCCTGCTGGTGGTGGGCACGGAGACGGCGGTGGACCACTCCAAGCCGGTGGCCTCCTACGTCCAGGGCCTGCTGGGACTGCCCACGCGCTGCCGCATCTTCGAGACGAAGCACGCCTGCTACGGCGGCACCGCGGCGCTCCAGATGGCGCTCGACTGGGTGCGCTCCGGCAGCGCGAAGGGCCGCAAGGCGCTCATCGTGTGCTCGGACATCGCCCGCTACGGCGTGGGCACGCCGGGCGAGCCCACGCAGGGCGCCGGCGCGGTGGCGATGCTGGTGTCGGACACGCCCGCGCTGCTGGCCCTGGAGGCGGGCAAGACGGGCGTCTACTCCAAGGACGTGATGGATTTCTGGCGTCCGCTGTACTCGAAGGACGCGCTGGTGGACGGGCACTACTCCGTGCAGTGCTACCTGGACGCGCTGGAGGGCGCCTACCGGGCCTACCAGGAGGCCGCCGCGGAGCCGGTGGGCGAGGGCGCGTACAGCGACCGCTTCGCCGCGCTCGTCTACCACGTGCCCTACGGGAAGATGTCCCGCAAGGCGCACCGGCACCTGCGCACGCTGGACGGGGACGCCGCGCCGGACGCGAGCTTCGACCGGCTGGTGGGCAACAGCCTGGTGCTGCCGTCGCAGGTGGGCAACATCTACACGGGCTCCATGTACCTGGCGCTGGCCAGCCTCCTGTCCACGGCGCCCCAGGACCTCACCGGTCAGCGCGTGGGGCTGTTCTCCTACGGCAGCGGGTCCTGCGCGGAGTTCTTCAGCGGCGTGGTGCAGGCCGGCGCGCAGGAGCGCGTGGAGGCGCTGGGTCTGGAGGCCCGCCTCTCCCGCCGCCGCGCGCTGTCCATCCCCGAGTACGAGGACGTGATGCGCGCGCGCGAGCACCTGGACGAGCGGCCCGCCGCGGACGCCGCCGGCTCCGGCTTCCGCTACCAGGGCACGCGCGACCACAAGCGCATCTACGCCACCTGAAGCGCAATTCCCTTCCCCCGTTGGAGACACGCACCATGACGTCGTTCATCAAGTCCCTGGCCCTCGCGGCCGCCCTCGCCGTGCCCTCGCTGGCCGGCGCCACCGCGTACGACATCCACCCGACGAACTCGTCCGCGCTCTTCTCCGTGAAGCACATGATGGTGTCCAACGTGCGCGGCTCCTTCTCCAAGGTGACCGGCACGGTGCAACTGGACGAGAAGGACCTGACGAAGTCGTCGGTGGAGGCCGTCATCGACGCCACCACCGTCACCACCAACGACGCCTCGCGCGACGAGCACCTGCGCGGGCCGGACTTCTTCGACGTCACGAAGTTCCCCACGCTCACGTTCAAGTCCACGAAGGTGGAGAAGTCCGGCGACGGCCTGAAGCTGACGGGCGACCTCACCATCCGCGGCGTGAAGAAGCCCGTGGTGTTGCAGCTGGACGGCTTCGACGTGGAGTCCAAGGACCCGTACGGCAACGTCAAGCGGGGCGGCACGGCCACCACGAAGATTGCCCGCAAGGACTTCGGCCTGAAGTGGAACGCCGCGCTGGAGACGGGGGGCGTGGCGGTGGGGGAGGAGGTCTCCATCACGCTGGAGATCGAGCTCGTGAAGAAGCAGCCGGCGCAGCCGGTGAAGTCGGCCGCGGGCACCACGCCCTAGCCACGTCTGGCACCGGCCTGCGGCGGTGCCGCCTTCCCAGGGAGTGGCGTCATGGCGCGGATCACCGGACATCCCCCGGCCAGCCGGCGGGTGGGGCTCGACAATCGGAGGCGGCAGTGCGCCGCCTGTGGCGGACAGACACCCGCGGACTACCGGGCCCGCCGCAACGTGGTGACGCTCAACGGCGTCGTCGCGCTCAAGGTGCAGGTGCGGGTGTGTCACCGCGAGGGCTGTCCGCTGCGCCAGAAGGCCATCCGCGCGGAGGAGGAGGGGCTGTGGGTGCTGCCGGAGCACGAGTTCGGCCTGGACGTCATCGCCCTCATCGGGGCGCTGCGCCACCAGGAGAAGCGCAGCGTGCCCGCCATCCACGCGGCCCTGCGCGCCCGCGACGTGCCCATCTCCGAGCGCAGCGTCTCCAACCTGCTGGAGCGCTATGACGCGCTGCTGGCGCCACGCTCCCTGGACCCCGCGCGCCTCCAGGCCGTGACGCGCAGGCTGGGCCGCGTGGTGCTGGCCCTGAGCGGCCTGGTCCCGGAGGCGGGCAACGCCGTGCTCTGGGTGGCGCGGGACTGTCTGTCCTCCGAGGTGCTGGCGGCCTGGAGCCTGCCGGAGCACCGGGCCAGCGAACTGGTGGAGCAACTCCAGACGCTGGTGCGCGCGCTGGACGTGCCCGTCGTCGGCGTCGTCTCCGACGGGCAGGACCCCGTCGTCCGGGCGGTGACGGCGGCGCTACCGGACGTGCCGCATCAGCTGCGGCCCTCCCACGGCCGGTTTGATGCCGCCTGCCCCCCGTCCACCGACGGGACCGCGTGCGACCCGGAGCCTGGCGCCTCGGAGAGCTTATCCAAGTCCTCCGAGGCGCCAGGGCCGCTGGAGCGCAGCCGGTACGCTCCGCTGTGCATGGCCTTCGGCCTGGGCCGGACCCTGCTGCCGGAGCTGCTCGAGTTCGGCGCCAGCTGGGCGCCCCCGGGCCCGTGACCTTCCAATCCCTTTCCTCTCTCACGCAGCCCTTCGCCATGAACCCTTTCATCCGCTGTCTCAGCGCCGCCGCGCTGCTCCTCGCCGCCCCGGAGGCCCTGGCCGGGGACCCCGCGCCGCGTCCTCCCAATGCGCTGCTCTATGAGACGTATGCCTTCTCCGGGACGCTCAACGGGCAGCCCACGACGGTGTTCGCGCCCGCGCTCTCCGGCTCCATGGCCCTGTCGGAGCGCCTGAGCCTCAACGCCGCCTGGCTGTTCGCCTACGCGCCGTCGCGAGCCGGAGGCCCCACCGCGTTCCAGGCGGGCAACCCGTCCGTGGGCCTGGGCGGCGTGCTGTACGACGACGGCGCGCTGAAGGTCCGCACGGGCGGCAACCTGGTGCTGCCCTTCACGCTCATCACCGACCCGGACGACTTCGGCACGGCGCTGCTGCGGCGCGCGGCCACGCTGCGCGGCAACAGCGGCTTCAGCCTGGTGGCCCCGGGGCTCCTGGGCCTGACGCCCTGGGCGGACGTGACGCTGCGCCAGGGGCGGTGGCGCTTCGCGCTGGACGGGCGCGTCCCCATGTCCGCGCAGCTGTCGGAGAAGCGCGGCCAGCGCGTGGACGCGGTCTTCCAGGGCTCCGGCACGGCGAGCGTGGACCTCACCTCCCACGTCCTCCTGGGCTCCACCTTCCAGGCCATCTACGTCTCCACGGCGGCGGAGGGCGCGGACCCCACCTTCCTGGCGCTCATCCCCCACGTGCGGGTGTACGGCTCGGCGGGCTTCGTGGAGGGGCGGCTGGTGATGAACCTGGACGCGCCGCTGGGCTTCGCCTTCTCCGACAACGGCCTCTGGGCGGCGGCGCTGGCGCTGGGCACCACCTTCTGACGGACGCCCTGACCATGACCACCCAGACCCTCGTCGGAACCCGGCTGCGCCAGCTGGGGGACGCGCCGCTGCTGCTGTTGATCGCCACCGGTGTGCTGCTGGGCAGCATGCTCCCCATGTCCCGCGTGGCCCGCGCGGAGGGCTGGTCGCCGCTGGCGTTCGCCTTCTGGCCGGCGCTGGGCAGCGGCCTGGCGCTGGCGTTCGCGGGAGCGCGCGGCTCCTCCGAGGCGCCGGAGGCACGGCCCGTGCTGCGCTACAGCCTCATCGCCGGGGTGCTGAGCGTCGCCGTGCCCAACAGCGTCACCTTCATCGTCATGCAGAGCGTGGGCACCAGCGTGACGTCCCTGGTGTACACGCTGCCGCCGCTGTTCACGTATGCCTTTGCCTGGGGCCTGGGCATCGAACGCTACCGGCCCCTGCGGCTCGCGGGCATCGTGGTGGGCCTGGGCGGCGCGGCCCTGCTGGTGCTGGGGCGGGGCATGGCGGGGGGCTCCGGCTCCGCGTGGTGGCTGGCCCTGGCGCTCTGCACGCCCATCAGCATCGCGGCCGGCAACGTGTACCGGAAGCTGCGCATGCCCAAGGGCGCGCCCGCGAGCCTCCTGGCCGGCGGCATGCTGCTGGGCGGGGCGCTGGCGCTCTTGCCGCTGCTGGTGGCGAGCGGCGGGCTGACCCGCCCCGGCATGGCGGGCTGGACGGTCATCCTGGCCCAGTGTGTCTTCACCAGCCTGGGCTACCGCGTGTACTTCCACTTCCAGCGCGTCGCGGACCCGGTGTACTTCAGCCAGTTCGGCTACGTCGTCTCCGCGACGGGTGTGCTGTCCGGGCTGCTCTTCTTCAACGAGCACCTGACGCTGCCCATGCTGCTGGCCATCGGCGTCATCCTGGCGGGCATCGCCATGGTGAACGCCCGCGCGCCCTGAAGGCCCGGGCCGTCAGGGGCTGGCGGCCACGCGCGCGCGCAGGTCCTGCTTGAGGCCCAGCGCGAAGAGCCCCAGGGTGAGCAGGTACACGGGCTCGATGAAGAAGAGCAGCGGGCCTCCCAGGGACAGGCCGTGGGTCTTCTTCTCGAAGACGACGTGCGCGCCCACCACCAGCGCGAAGCGGAAGACCATGACGCCCGCGGCGATGCCCGCGGCCGTTCCCGTGGGGAGCCCGGCCACGGCCTCGGCGGCGAAGAGCGTGGGGACGAGCGGCAGGGCCATCAGCAGGCCGGCGGTCCACTCCAGCGTCACGGCGTACAGGGCCACCGCGGCCACCAGCAGGTGCGCGGCGGTGAGGGGCGTGCCGGGCACGCGCACCCAGCACAGGGGCACCAGCAGGGCGAAGGTGAAGAGGTAGGCCCCCACGAAGTGCACGGCGCGGCTGACACCGTTCTCGTGCAGGGGCATCCAGACGCGCAGCTTGTCGGCGAAGCTCATGGGCCCCCAGGGTAGGCCATCCGCGTCCCGGATGCCGCCTCCACGGGAGGGGCGCGGTCACGCGGCACCCCGGGCTGGAGAATAATGTTTCACCAGGACGTACCTGAGGAGGCCGCGGCCTTTTTCCGCGGCCCTCACCCTGAAGGTACCTCCCCGATGAAACAACTCCTGTCTCTGAGCGGCATGCGCCGCGTGTCCCGTCACGTGGGCTTCAAGGCCGCCGCCGTGGCCACGGTGGGCGTGGCGCTCACCAGCGCCATCAGCTTCGCGTCCGTGTCCACGCGCACGCCGACCCATGACTTCACGCAGGCGGACGTGGACGCCATCGTCGCGCAGATCCGCCTGGTGCCGTCGGACACGTTCTACATCCGGCTGCCCACGTTCTCCCCCCGGGGCGGCGTCAACGGGTCGCGCCTCTACGGCACGCTGCCCCTCGCCTACGTGCGGCGCATGGCGAGCGTCCAGAACGTCGTCCTCGACGTGAACTCGAACGTCATGGGCCTGGTGATGGATCCGAACACCGAGGCCGGGATGGCCTCGGGCGAGACGTCGCAGCGCGTGGGCCTCGCCATCGACGCCGTCCTCGCGGACATCACCCCCGGCTCCTACCAGTTCCTGAAGTAGCCATGAGCACCGACCCATCGCGGCCCGAGGGCGATGAACGCCAGGCGGCCCTCTGGGCGTGCATCGCGGTGCTGCATCTGGCCGCGGTGGGCGCCTTCCTCTGGACGGGGCTGACCCGCACGAGCTCGGAGGCCGCGTTCTACCGCGGCGTCCGGACCTATCAGAACCTCTCCGGCGTCCTCAGCGACTACCGCTACTTCGCCCCTGCCGTGGCCAGCGACTCGCGGACCGGCTTCTTCGTGGAGCTGGGCGACGGCAGCACCGTGTTCGAACCGCTGACCTCCGACGAGGTGGAGGTGGCGCGCCGTTATCGCTGCATCGTCGCCTCCGCCCTGCGCGCCAACCGCAAGACGCAGGACGTGCTGGCGCAGTCGTGGGCGGCGGTGATGCTG
This sequence comes from Corallococcus caeni, assembly GCF_036245865.1. Taxonomy (NCBI): domain Bacteria; kingdom Pseudomonadati; phylum Myxococcota; class Myxococcia; order Myxococcales; family Myxococcaceae; genus Corallococcus; species Corallococcus caeni. The sequence goes on from NZ_BTTW01000006.1 coordinate 571,121, forward strand.
GGCGTCCATCCGGACGCTTCGCGCGTCACCGTCGTCACCCAGTCCTACACGCTGCCGACGATGGAGGCGTGGACCGCAGGGCAACGGCCCGTCTGGGACCTCTACTACACCGGGACCTTTGGCCGCCGCGATGGCGCCTTGTCCAAGGACTCGCCATGAACCGTCTCCAGACCCACGTGCGGCGCTTCTGGTTGGAGCCCGCTTCCTCCGACGGGCTCGCCTTCCTGCGCATCGCCGTCGCGGCCCTCTCCCTCTTCCAGCTCGCCGTCCTCTGGCCGCACCTGCCGGCGCTGTACGGCAACTTCGGCCTCGTCCAGTGGGTCATCACCGATGTCGGCGCGGGCGACTGGGCGCCCAGCCTGGGGCGGATGGGGCTGCTGCTGGCGCCCCTGGGCATCAGCACGATGACCACGATGTACGCCGTGTTCGTCCTCTACGCGGTGGGCCTGGTGGGCCTGCTGCTGGGCTACCGCACGCGCTTCTTCGCGGTGCTCACCTGGTTCACGCATGGCCTGACGTCCGCGAACGCGTACCTGTCGCTCTACGGCGTGGACACCATCCTCCACGTCCTCTTCTTCTACCTGGTGTTCATGCCGTCCGCGGGGCGCTGGTCCCTGGATGCGCGAGCGGGCCGGGTCTTCACCGGTCCCACGTCCGGGGCCCGCGTGGCGTTGCGCACGCTCCAGTTCCACCTGTGCTTCATCTACCTGGACACCGGCCTGGCCAAGGCGCAGGGCGTCCAGTGGTGGAACGGCGAGGCCCTCTGGCGCGCGCTGATGCAGCCGCAGTTCCGTGCGTTCGACTTCTCCTGGCTCGCCTCGTACCCGCTGCTGGCGCGGGTGGGCTGCTGGAGCACGCTGCTCATCGAGGTGGGCTACGCGGGGATGATCTGGGTCCCCCGGCTGAGGCGGCCCTGGCTGGTGGCCACGCTGCTGCTGCACGCGGGCATCGCCGTCTGCCTGCGGCTGTGGCTGTTCTCCCTGACGATGGGGGTCTTCAACCTGGCGGCCTTCGCCTGGTCCTGGCGGGCCTCGGAGGCCCCCGTGAAGGGGGCGGACGCGCCGCCGGAAGAGGCCCCCGGCGCCGCGCTCCAGCCGGTGTGAAACCCGGAAGGCCGCCGCGGATCAGGGGCTCGAACCCGGATTGGAAGACGGTGGCCTCCCAGGTCAGCCCTTGGCCGCCTTGAGCACCTTCGCGACGAGGGCCGCGTCCTTCACGCGCTCGTACTTGAACGGCTGCCCGGGCACCGCCTGGTAGCGGTAGACCGTGAAGGGCCCCTTGTCCTCGCTGGCGTGCTCCGGCACGAGCACCGCGAAGCTCTCGTTCCCCACGCCCACCACGTCGATGCAGCGCAGCCGCTCCAGCTTCCCGGCCGGGTCGCGCAGGTTGTAGACCTCGTCGATGCCGAAGCCGGCCACGCCCTCGACCTCGGGCTGCTTCGGCAGGTGCTTGCGCAGGAGCGCCACCACCTGACCCAGGTAGTTCCGGGCGGCGTCCGGCGTGGCGGGCAGCTCCTGGCGCTTCGCGTCCTCGCGCGCCAGGGACACGAGCGTCGCGGACGGCACCTTCGCGTCCGCGAGCACGGCCTCCAGTCCTTCCAGGCCGGTCGACACCGGGATGCTGTTGAAGCCCAGCGCGTGCTGGACCTGGTCTTCCACTTCGGACAGCGCCCCGTTGGGGGCGCAGAAGGCCTTCAGGAAGGTGCGCGCCTTCTCCAGCGCGGGCGCCTTCTGGAGGGCCTCCATGCGTGCCTTGAGCTCTTCGAAGCGGGCGCTTGCCTTGGGATCGGCGGTCATGGGGAGTTCGCCTCAGGGACCAGGGAAGGCCGTCAATACCACCACTTGGGGCGGGGTGCCGTCGACGAGGCGCAGCCGGAGGTTGTAGCTGCCCGCGTTCGCGGCGGACACCGTCCGCTGCCCTGCCTGGTCCACCGTGGCCGTGAAGCCCTTGCCCACCGTCGTGCCAGGGGGCACGGGGATGTTCAGGTGGTCGCTGTAGCCGTACAGGGCGAGCTCGTCCTTGATGGTGCTCCAGTTGTCGGCCACGTACTTGTTGAGGGTCGCGTCCATGGTCGCGTCGCTGGACCACTGGAACGAGTTGTTCTCGATGCTCCCCCAGCCGTCGCCCGTGGTGACGCGGCTCTCGATGGTGCGGGCTCCGGGAGGCGCGTCCGCGATGTTCGTGGGCACCGACGCCCCGTGCCGGTCGAGGGTGTGCGCGTTGTGGGCGGAGCCATGGGCCGCGTCGTTGGCGGCCACGTTGAGCGTGGGGCCGTTCGGGAACGCCTCCGCCAGCTGCTGCTCGCGGATGACGCCCCGGCGCAGGATCTCCGTCTGGGCCTTCTCCGCGCGGACCTTGGCGTACTGCTGCGTCTCCGCGGGCACCTTCTGCCCGGTCGTCGGATCCACCCGGGTGAAGGGGCTGGGGTCCATGTCCCGGTTGAGCTCCGCCTGGGTCCGCGTCTTCGGGTCGTAGGTGCGCTCCGCGTACGCGCGGTGCCCTTCCGCCTGGCGGGCCTTGAACTGTTGCTTCGTCTCCGTCGCCAGGTTGCGCGGGTCGTTGATGGCGGCGCTCTCCGCCGCGTTCATCGGGGCCTGCGCGGGCGGCTGCACCTGGCCCACGGTGTTCACCGACTTGCCCACGTCCGGCCAGTCCGGCGTCGTGGTGGGCGTGCCGTGCATGGCCACGGAGCCCGTGCCCGGGGCCAGCGAGTCCAGCCGCTTCGCGTGGAAGTCGATCTGGAACTCCACGTTGGCGATGTCGCGCTGGAGCGCCGCGCGCTCGGCGACGGTGGCCGCGGTGGGCTTGCCGCTCATGCCCGCGATGCTGTCGTCGATGCGCTTCTGCGCCGCCTCCAGGCCGCCGAGGATGTTCTTGAGCTTCTGCACCTCCAGCTTGGACTCGAAGCCCTGCGTGCCGTAGCCCGGCGTCTGGGTGAGGGCCTGCTGGACGCGGTCCTTGAGCTGGCGGATCTGCCCGGTGGGCCCCTCGTACTTCTGGAGCAGGCGGGCTGTCTCCTGGTGCGCGGCGATGTCCGCGGGCGTGGCGTGCGGCCCCGCCTCGATGCGCACCTGGCCGTTGTCGTAGCGCACCTTGGTGGTGTTGCCCGGCAGGTCCGGGTTGCGCAGCACGGGGATTTCGCGCGGCTTGAGCAGCTCGCCGCCCTTGGCCAGGCCGCCGCTGACGATGCCGCCCGTCACCGCGCCCACGGTGCCGTCCGTCACCGCGCGGGTGGCCACGCGGCCCACGCCCGTGAGGGCGCCGTCCTTCCACGTCTCGCTCTGGGTGGCCGCGTCCGTGGCGCCGCCCGCCGCGCCGCCGATGGCGCCTTCCTTCACGCCCTGCTTGATGGCGGAGCGCACCGTGCCCTCGGCCGTCTCGCGCACGGCCGTGCGGGCCGCGGCCTCCGTGGCGGTGGTGGCCGCGACGCGCGTGCCGCCCGTGACGGCGGTGGCGCCCTTGCCAATGGGAATGACCGCCGTGCCGCCCTCCACGGCGCCGATGAGCGCCTGGCGGCTCAGGTCCTGCGCCCCGGCCGCGTCGCCCTGGATGGCGGCGTACGTCGCCGCGCGCGTGGTGGCGCCCACGGCCGCGTACCCGGCGATGGCCAGGGGCGTGGCCGCGCCGCCCGTCGCGACGACGGCCGCGGTGGTGGCGGCGACGACGGCCACGGTGGCGGTGGTCTCCGCCAGCGAGTCCTTGGCGGACTGGAGCGCCTTGACGTCCTCCGTGGCGTAGCCCGTCAGCGTGTTCGCGCGCTGGGTGTCGCCCGTCTGGATGGCTTGCTCGGCGCGGCCCAGGTTGCGGTTGAGGATGTCGTTGTCGGACTCGCCCTTGGTGAGGTGCTGGACGCCGTCCAGCAGGCTCACGCCGAAGCCGGACTCGTTGGCCTGGACCTCGCGCAGCCGCCGCGCGCGCTCCTGCGCGCCGTTGGGGTCGTTGGGGTCGACGGCGCCCAGGTCGAAGTCCTGCTTGAGCAGCTCCAGCTCGTCGCGGCCGTCCAGCTCGCTGTCCAGCTCCGCGCGCAGGTCCTTGCCGTACTTCTGCTGGTAGGCGGCGGCGACGGCGTTGAGCTCCGCCTTGGACTTGCCGCTCAGCGCGGAGCGGATGGCGTCCTCGTCCGTGCCCAGGCCGTCCATGGCCAGGTGCAGCCGCTCGGCGGTGGCCTCCGCCTGGCCCTTGGCGTCGTCGGCGGCGGGCGGGTTGAGCATGCGCAGCGTGACGTCGCGGTCGCCGCCGTCCCAGCCGCGGACCTGATCCTCCAGCGACTTGCCCGTCTGGCGCTGGTACTCGGCCTTGATGGCGGTGAGCTGGTCGGGCGTCTTGCCCTGGAGGATGTCGCGGACACCGCTCTCGTCCGCGCCGAAGAAGCCGCCCATGGCCTCGCGCAGCCTGGCCGCGTCCGCCTGGGCCGGGTTGCCCTGCATCAGGCCGACGGCGCGGTCGTACTCCTCGGTGGACAGCTCGTCCTTGAGCTTCGCCTTGAGCCCCGCGTCCTGCGCGAGCGCGGCGCGCTGCTCCGGGGTGGCCCGCTCCAGGCGCTCGAAGATGCGGCCCTCGTCGGTGCCCCAGCCGGCCATGTCCTCTTCCAGGCCGGCCTTGAGCGCCTGGGTCTCCAGCGCGTTGGCCTCCGCGGGCGTGGAGGCCTGTCCCGCGCCGAGCATGCTCCGGGCACGCGCCAGCTGCGCGCCGTCCATCTCCCGGCTCAGGCGGGCGAGCAGCACGTCCTCGGGCTTCTGGCCCGCGGGCGTTCCGCCGTGCATGTCCGCGAACTGCTGGGCGATGGCGTGGCGCTCCGCGGGGGAGCGCTTCTCCAGCACCTTGAGCATGTCCTCGTTGGAGCCGAAGACGCTGTCCATCTCCGCCTGGAGGTTGACCGCGTCGCTCTTCGCCGCGTTGCCCTGGAGCAGCCCTTCCGCGCGCTGCAGGTCGGAGCCGCCCAGCTCGTCGCGGATCTTGGCGTCCAGGTTCTTGCCGTAGTGGTCCTGGTAGGACTGGCGGATCATCGCGATCTGCTCGGGCGTCTTGCCCTCGAGCGTCTTGAAGATCTTGTCCTCGTCGGTGCCCCACCCGGTCATGCCGCCGTCCATGGCCTCACGCAGGGCGCTGGCGTCCTTGTCCGCCTGGGCCTGGGTGTACGGCGGGGTGGCGGGCGCCTGGGGCTGAGCGGGGGCCGGCGGACCAGCGACGGTGTTGCGCTGGGGCACGACGTTCGCGGGCGTGGTGGGCGTCCCCAGTGATGGGCCGGTCCTGGCCTGGGGGCGCTGCTCGAAGCTGGAGCGGTCCCGGGGCGCGGGCTTGGGGGCCGGAGGAGGCGGCGGTGGAGGAGGAGGAGCGGGCTTGGGCGCCGGCGGCTGCTGCGGGAGCGTGCGCGGGAGGCCGTTGTTGCGAGGTCCGTCGATCGCCATCGTCTGTCTCCGAAGACTGCTCTGCCCTCGGTGGGTCCAAATGCTGGCGCCCTGGAACCGCGGCGTCCCCCGCCACCGGGTGCAATCCTTTCCGCCATTATCGCATCAACCCGCCCCGGGGTTGCCTGATGACCCAGGCGGACCGGATTTTCAGGTGGGCGCGTGCCTACACGGTGCGAGCCGCGCGCAGACGGGGTGGGGTGAAGGACAGCTCACGGACCTGGAGCCGGGAGGTGGTGAAGCCGTCGAAGCGCCTGGGCGCGTCCTGCGTTCCGGCGCGGACGGCGACGTGGGACTCCACGTCCATTTCCAGGCGGACGGGCCACAGCCGGTCCAGGGAGAGCAGGCAGCCGCCGTGGCCCTTGGCCTCGGTGTGCATGGAGGCCTCGCCCTTTTCTCCCGGAGGTGGGCGGAGCGCGGCGGGGACGGGCTGGGGCGTGCGCGGCGTCTCCATCTGGAGGCGCAGCCCCACGGACAGGCCCTCCAGGCTGCGCAGCTCCACGCGCGTGTTCGCGCCGGTGAGGGCCCCGCTTCCCGCGCCCTTCTGTTCCCAGCGGGCCCCCACGCCCACGGGTTCGGTGGGCAGGAAGGTGCCCAGGTCCTTGAGCAGCCCCGCCAGCTGCAGCATCTGGCCGCGCACGGGCGCGGAGAGGTCCGCGGGCAGCTTCCACTCGAAGCCGCTGGAGCGGCCGTGGGGATCCACCTGGCCTTCGCCCTTCAAGCCGGGCAGGGGCGACAGCTGCGCGCGCGCCGCCTCCACGGTGCGCACGGGCGTGCGCGCGGCGACGAGCAGGTCCACCTCCTCCAGCGTGAAGCGGTAGCGCGCGGTGCCATCCGGGAGCACGCGCAGCACCTCCACGGCCATCACCATCTGCACGCCCGGCAGCGCGGCGCCGGGCCTGCTGCGGCCCGCGTCGCGCAGCGTGGTGGAGGTCTCCGAGCGCAGGCCGATGCGCTGCACCCCACCGAACAGCGGACGCAGGAGGAGGGGCTGCTGAGGGGCCTGACCGCGATGCAGGACGTGCATGGGCCGTGAGTCTAGCCGCGCCAAGCCGCTTGTGGAGCCAGGGCCCGGCGGGAGGTGACGCACGTCTGGGATTGCGCCGGGCGAGAGCCTTTCTTGCGCGCGCCTCCGCAGGAATTGCGCTGACGCGAGGCCTTCCCAGAGGGAAGCGGGGTTGGCGCCATTGATGCAATGGATGGGAGCACGGTCCACGGGCCGGGAAGGAGCACGTCATGGCTGAGAACACCCAGAAGCCGATGCCGGGGTTGGAGACGCTTCGCACCCTGCGAGACGAGCTGCGGTTGAAGATGCACCTGGCGGGGATGGAGACCCGCGAGCGCTGGCGGATGCTGGAGCCGAAGGTGCGTGAGGCCGAGCAGCGGGCCGACGAGTTGACCCAGGAAGGGCAGTGGCTGGTGGATGAGCTGGTGCGGCACCTCCGTGAGCTGAACAAGGAGATCCACGAGCACCGGAACGGGCGCGACGCCCCGCGCGCGTGAGCGTCCGCTGTCCGCCCTGGCCGCGGAGGTCATCCATGCGCGTGCCGCACCGGGTCCTGCTCTCTTTGTGTCTGTGTCTGGGGGCGCCCGGCGCGCTCGCGCAGGATGGGCTCGTGCGGCTGGGCGTGGCTTCCGGGGAGCGTGCCCGGCAGGCCTCGCGGACCGGACTGCGCCTGCGGGAGAACGCGGAGGCGGCGCGCATCGAGGAGGCGGCCCGCGATGACGTCGCGCGGCTGCTGTCGCGCGGGGCGGAGAACCCGGGCCCCGAGACCGCGAGGGACGTCCCGCCGCTGCCCGAGCGCGACCGGCGGCGGTTGGAGCAGGAGCTGGCGGTGCTCGATGCGCGGGTGGCCGTCCGGGCCGCCCAGCGTGCCGGGTGGCTCCGGGCCGCGGGGCTGGAGGTGGACCCCGCGCTCCGGCTGCTTCCAGGAGATCCGCCCGAGCCGTGGCTCGCGGACGTGACCCTGGACCCGGCCGTCCTCGTGGCGCGCGTTCACGACGCTTCCAGGCGCGAGCTGGTGCGCGCGTACGTGCATGAGCACGCGGGACTCCAGGCGCGGCTCGCCACCCTGGAGGCGCTCGTGCCCGTCCAGACGGAGGCGCTCGCCAGGGCCCGGGGGGAACTGGTGGAGGGCCGGGCACCGCTGGAGGACGTGCTCACGCTCCTGCGCGCGAACCTGGCGCTGGAGCTGGAGGTGCTCGCCCTGCGGGTGCGCCGCGAGCAGAGCGTGTGGGAGCTGGCGGCGCTGCTGGAGTGCACCCCCGAGTCCGTCGTCGTCGCGGGCGCCCGCTGAGCGCGCCCGGCGCGTCCTGCTCCTGAACTCCTGGCGCCTCGAGCGGTCCGGGCGGGCTTCGCGCCCGCCCGGACTTCTTCATGTCAGGGGACGCTCGCGCGTCAGCGCACGGGGGGACGCAGCACGAGCACGGGCCGGCGGCTCTGGGCGAGCACCTTGCGCGCCACCGACCCGAGCAGCGCCTCCTTCACGCCGCCGTGGCCGCGCGAGCCCAGGCAGAGCAGCTCCGCGTCCATCCGCTCCGCGGCCTGCACGAGCGCGAGCGCCACGTCCTCGCCGTGGAGGACCTCCAGCCGCGTGGTGACCTCCCGGGCGTCCAGCCCCCGGGGCACGCGCTCCAGCAGGCGCTGCTTCAGGTCGCGGTGGAGGTCCGCGCCGGCGCGCTCGGGGACCACCGTCACCAGGTGCACCTCCGAGCCCGCGGGGGCCAGCGCGAAGGCGAAGGGAATGGCCTCGTCCGCGAGCGGCGAGAGGTCCGTGGCCACCAGCAGCCGCCGCACCTGGGGCAGCGGCGCCTCGCCACGGGAGGCCGCGGGCGTCACCGGCACCACGGCCGCCGCCATGGGCGCGAGCCGCAGGGCGTGGTGCGCCACCGAGGCCAGGTTGCCCAGGACGTTGTGGGGGTGCGTGCCCACCACGAGCAGGTCCGCCTCCGCCTCCCGGGCCAGGTCCACCAGGTGGTCCGCGGCGCGCCCCACCGCCATGCGCAGGTGCACGCGCGGCGCGGCGCCCGTGTCCGTGGCCGCCAGCGCGGCGATCTCCCGGTGGAGCACCTCCTCGATGCGGGGCGCCACCTCATCCAGGTTCATGGGGGTGGGCAGCCCCAGGCGCCGGCACTGCTCGAAGGCGTAGTAGACGTGTCCGGCCAGCAGTTCGAGCGGGCCATCCGCGGCCAGCTCCGTCAGCCAGCGCCGGGCGGCCTCGCTGCCGTGGGAGCGGTCCACGCCGAACATCACGCGCAGGGGCCGGGTCCCCCCGAGCCAGGCCTCGAAGGGCGCGGCGTCGCGCACCCGCAGCAGCGGCACCGAGCAGTTGCGCGCGATGCGCTCCAGGCTGACGCCCGACCCCAGGGCGGCGGGCTCGTCGCGGGGCGTCCCCACCACCAGGAGTCGCGCCTCGTGCGCGTCGCAGAAGACGGCCAGGGCCCGGGAGGAGCCGCTCTCCAGCAGGGAGGACTCCACCCGCGCGCCCAGGGGCTCCAGCCGCTGGAGTTCCTCGCGCAGCAGCGCCCGCAGGCCCTCGCGCACGGGCTCCGCCGCGACCCGGAGCTGATCCGGGTGGATTTGATGGACGAGCCACAGCGGCTGGCCCCGGCGGGCGGCGATTCGCGCGGCCACCTCCGCGGCCTGACGGGAGCCCTCGGTGAGGTCGGTTGCGCAGACGATGGACATGGAAGGACTCCGGATGGGGGAAGGCGCCGCACCACGGCTTCCCTGTGGGTTGGATGACGTCGGGGGGCGCGCCCCACTGCTGCTCTTGCGGAACCCTCTTCAGGATGCGTGCCGTCCACCCGCCCGGCGTCGCCGGCGGGGACCGCGCAAGGGTTGCGGTGCCTGGAGCCGCGCGCGCAAAAGCTGCGTGCCCCGCGGTCCCTCTCGCCTCCCGCCTCGCGGCACGGGCTTCGCAATCCGGCAGGACATCCCCTGGCGCAGGAGCGACCCGAGATGAGCCTCCCTGGTTGGCTGGACCCCGAGCGTGGCCTCAGCGTGGAGCGCCCGGGCAGGCGCGCACACGGTGGGGTGGCGTGGTGAGCGCGGCGCGCGGCGCGGTGGTGGCGGCGGTGGCCCCGGAGCCGCGCTGGGGGCTGGGCGCGCGGGAGGCCGAAGCGCGGCTGCGCCAGCATGGCCCCAACACGCTGACGCGCGAGCAGCCCGCCCCGGCGTGGCGCTTCCTGGCCCGTCAGTTCCGCTCCGGGATGGTGTGGCTGCTGCTGGGCGCGTGCGGCGTGGCGGCGCTGCTGGGCGAGGGCGCGGACGCGGTGGCCATCGCCACCATCGTGGTGCTCAACGCGCTGGTGGGCTTCCTCCAGGAGTACCGCGCGGACCGCGCCGTGCTGGCCCTGCGCGCGCTCACCGCGCCTGGCGCGCGGGTGCTGCGCGACGGCGTGAGCGCCGTGATTCCAGCGTCCCAGGTGGTGCCGGGGGACGCGCTGGTGCTGGAGGCCGGGGACGTGGTGGCGGCGGACGCGCGGCTGCTCACCGCGCACGCGCTGCTCACGCTGGAGGCGGCGCTCACCGGGGAGAGCACGCCGGTGGACAAGCAGGTGGGCGCGCTGCCGGACTCCACCCCGCTGGCGGAGCGCAGGGACCGCGTCTTCATGGGGACCTCCGTCGCGGCGGGCACGGCGGTCGCGGAGGTGATGGCCACCGGCATGGACACGGAGCTGGGCCGCATCGCGCACCTGGTCCGGTCCGCGCAGGTGTCGCAGACCCCGCTGCAGCAGCGGCTGGAGGGCGTCACCCGCATGCTGCTGGTGCTGTGCGTGGCGGTGGGGGCCCTGGTCGCGGGGCTGGGGGTGATGCGCGGAGAGTCGGGCGTGGCGCTGCTGCTCGCGGCGGTGGCGCTCGCGGTCGCGGCGGTGCCGGAGGGGCTGCCCACGGTGGTGACGCTCGCGCTCGCGGTGGGCGTGCAGCGCATGGTGAAGGGCCACGTGCTGGTGCGGCGGATGCAGGCGGTGGAGACGCTGGGCTCCGCCACGGTCATCTGCACGGACAAGACGGGCACACTCACCCTGGGCATCATGGAAGTGCGCGAGGTGTGGCCCCCGGAGTCCGCGCCGCGCGTGCTGGAGGTGGCGGCGGCGTGCTGCGACGCGGAGCTGCCTGCCGAGGGGCTGGGGCCCGGCGCGGGCGACCCCACGGAGCTGGCGCTGCTCGTGGCCGCGCGGGGGAAGGGCGTGGAGCGCGCGGACGTGGAGCGCGAGCGCCCCCGCGTGTCTGAGCAGCCCTTTGATTCGGACCGGCGGCGCATGAGCATCCTGCGCTCGGACGGCGTGCTCTACGTGAAGGGCGCCCTGGAGGCGCTGCTGCCGCTGTGCAAGCAGGTGCCTCCGGGCGTGACGGAGGCCCTGGCCTCGCTGGCGGGGCGCGCCCTGCGCGTGCTGGCGGTGGCGGAGGGGCGGGGCCCCGAGGAGCGGGACCTCACGCTGGTGGGGCTGGTGGGGTTGGCGGATCCGCCCCGGCCCGAAGCGGTGGCGGCCGTGCGCGCGGCGCGCGAGGCCGGGGTGCGCACGGTGATGATCACCGGCGACCACCCCACCACGGCCCTGGCCATCGCGAAGGAGCTGGGCCTGCTGCGCGAGGGCGAACCTCCAGAGGGCATCGTGCACGCGCGGGCGACGGCGGAGGAGAAGCTGCGCATCGTGCGCGGATGGAAGGCGCGCGGGGAGGTGGTCGCCATGACGGGGGATGGCGTGAACGACGCGCCGGCCCTGCGCGAGGCGCACATCGGCATCGCCATGGGCCGCACCGGCGCGGAGGTCACCCGCGAGGCGTCCGACCTCATCCTCACGGACGACAACTTCGCGAGCATCGTCGCGGCCGTGCGCGAGGGGCGCGGCATCTACGAGAACATCCGCAAGACGCTCGTCTACCTGCTGGCCGGCAACGGCGGTGAGCTGGTGCTGATGCTCGGCGCGTCGCTGCTGGGATTGCCACTGCCGCTGCTGCCCCTGCACCTGCTCTGGGTGAACCTCGTCACGGACGGGCTGCCGGCGCTGGCGCTGGTCATGGACCCCGCCCCCGCGGACGTCATGCGGCGGCCGCCCCGGCGCCCCGAGGCGCCCATGCTGGGACGGCGCGAGTGGGCGGCGGTGCTGGCCACGGGCCTGCTGGACGCGAGCGTCACGCTGGGCACCTTCCTCTGGGCGCTGAGGCGCATGTCCCTGGAGGAGGCACGCACCCTGACGTTCACCGTGCTGGTGTTCTGCCAGGTGCTGAGGGCCTTCGCCGCGCGCAGCGCCGGGATGATCCACTGGGAGGTCGGGTCGTTCAGCAACTGGCCGCTGCTGGGGGTGGTCGTCGGCACGCTGGCGCTCCAGGTCGCCCTGCCGGAGGTGCCCATGCTCGCCGCGTTCTTCTCGCTCGTTCCACTGGACGCCGCGCACCTGGCGCTCGCGCTGGGCCTGGGGCTCATCCCGGTGAGTGTGCTGGAGCTGCGCAAGCTGGTCGCGCGCGGCATGACGCGAAGGAGCAGGGCATGCACGTGATGGAAGAGGAGGCGTCCATGGTCTCGCTACAGTTCCTGGGGGCGGCGGGCACCGTCACCGGCTCCCGGTTCCTGCTGGAGCGGGAGGGCCGCGAGCCGTGCCGCGTGCTGCTCGACTGCGGCCTGTTCCAGGGGCTCAAGGCCCTGCGCCAGCGCAACTGGGAGCCGCCGCCGTTCGACCCGGTGACGCTGGACGCCGTGGTCCTCAGCCACGCCCACCTGGACCACTCCGGCTTCCTGCCGCTGCTGGCGCGGGGCGGGTTCCGCGGCCCCGTCCACTGCACGCCGGGCACGGCGGACCTGCTCGGGCCGCTGCTGCTCGACTCCGCGCACCTCCAGGAGGAGGACGCGGAGCGGGCCAACAGCCATGGCTACTCGAAGCACCATCCCGCGCTGCCGCTCTACACGGTGGAGGACGCGCGGCGCGCGCTCACGCTCGTGCGCACGCACCCCTACGGCACGCCCTTCACCGCAGGGGCGGGGCTGGAGGTGACCTTCCGGCGCGCGGGCCACATCCTCGGCTCGGCCACGGTGGACGTGGCCTGGGGGCAGGGGGACGCCGCGCGCCACCTGGTCTTCTCCGGGGACCTGGGCCGCCCGGGCCGTCCCATCCTGCGTGACCCGGAGCCCGTGCCCGGGGCGGACGTGCTGCTCCTGGAGTCCACGTATGGCGACCGCGTGCACGCGGCCTGGCCGGAGGAGCACCTGGCGCGCATCATCACGCGCACGGTCCACCAGGGCGGCGCGGTGGTCATCCCCGTCTTCGCGGTGGGGCGCGCGCAGGAGTTGCTCTGGACGCTGCACCGCCTGCGCGACGAGCAGCGCCTGCCGCGCGTCTCCGTGTTCCTGGACAGCCCCATGGCGCAGGACGTGACGGAGCTCTACTGCCGCCACCCGGAGGACCATGACGTGGACATGCGGCGGCTCACGATGCAGGCGCGCTGCCCGCTGTGCGCCTCGGAGCGCCACTGGGTGCGCACCGCGGAGGCGTCCCGGGCGCTGCTGACGAGGACGGACCCCCGGGTCATCCTCGCGGGCAGCGGCATGGCCACGGGCGGCCGGGTGCTGCACCACCTGAAGCACCTGCTGCCGGACGCGCGCAACACCGTGGTGCTCGCGGGCTATCAGGCCGCGGGCACCCGGGGGCGCGCGCTCCAGGACGGCGCGGCCCGGCTGCGCATCCACGGCGAGGACGTCCCCGTGCGGGCGCGGGTGGAGACGGTGGACGGCCTGTCGGCGCACGCGGACCGGGAGGAGCTGCTCGCCTGGCTGCGGACGTTCCCGCGCCCGCCGCGCGAGACCTGGCTCGTCCACGGGGAGCCCGGCGCCAGTGAAGCGCTGGCGGAGAGCATCCGCGAGCGCATGGGCTGGCACGTGCGGGTGGCGCGCGACGGCGAGCGCGTGACGCTGGAGTAGCCCGGGCCCCGCCACCCTCGGGCGGGCCGGGCCTTCAGCGCGGGAGCACCTGCTCGGCCCGGACCTCCGTCACCCCCAGGGGCTCGCCCCGCTCGAACCGCGTCACGCTCTCCAGCGTGGTCCGGGCGATGGCGTCCAGCGCCTCGCGGGTGAGGAAGGCCTGGTGCGCGGTGACGAGCACGTTGGGGAAGGTCAAGAGGCGCGCGAGCACGTCGTCCTGGAGCACCTGGCCGGAGAGGTCCTGGAAGAAGATGCCCTCCTCCTCCTCGTACACGTCCAGGCCCGCCGCGCCCAGGTGGCCGGACTTGAGCGCCGCCAGCAGCGCGTGGCTGTCGATGAGCGCCCCGCGCCCGGTGTTGATGAGCATGGCCCCGGGCTTCATCCGGGCGAGCGCCGCCGCGTCGATGAGGTGGCGCGTGGCGGGCGTGAGGGGCACGTGCAGCGAGACGACGTCCGCGCGGGCCAGCGCGTCCTCCAGCGTCACGGGCTCCAGCCCCAGCGCCTTCGCGTCGCCCTCGGACAGCCGCGGGTCCACCGCCAGCAGCCGGCAGCCGAAGCCGTGGAAGATGCGGGCGGTGGCGCGGCCGATGCGTCCCAGCCCCACCAGCGCCACCGTCTTGCCGTGCAGGTCGAACCCCACCAGCCCGTCCAGCGAGAAGTTCCACTCGCGCACCCGGGCGTAGGCGCGGTGCACCTTGCGGTTGAGCGCGAGCACGAGCGCGGCGGTGTGCTCGGCCACGGCCTGCGGCGAGTACTCCGGCACGCGGACGACGGTCATCCCCAGCCGGCCGGCCGCCTCCAGGTCCACGTGGTTGAAGCCCGCCGAGCGCAGCGCCACCAGCCGCGTGCCCCCCGCCGCCAGCGCCTGGAGGCACGGGCCGTCCAGCCGGTCGTTCACGAAGGAGCACACCGCGGGAAAGCCCGCGGCCAGCCCCACCGTCTGGGACGTCAGGCGGGGCTCGAACCAGGTGAGGGCGTGGCCGAAGGCGGCGTTGGCCGACTCGAAGGCGGTGCGGTCGAAGCGGTGGGTGTCGAAGAAGGCGATGCGCATGGACGTGGGTTTCCTTCCGTCCCGCACCTTGCATCCTCCATGCGCGGCGATGACACCGGCCCGGAGTGCCGCGGGGGGCGCAAGCGTTGCGGAGCGCACGCTGGCCCGCGCAATTCCTGCGGGGACGCGCCCGGCCCGGCCTTGCGACGGCCATGGCATGCATCCTGAAATGGGAGGCGGGCAGGGGCCGCGCAGGTCGGAGGACGTTCCATGGATGCCACGCGTGACGAGGAGTGCAGGCGGCTGCGCCAGCGGTGGCGGACGCTGCTGGAGCTCAGGCTCCAGCACCGGCACCTGCTGCGCGAGGTCATGGGCGCGGGGGCTCCCGCGTGGGTGGACCGGGCCGTGGCCCGGGAGGAGACGCAGATGCTCGACGCGCTGGACGCGCGCGAGGCACGGGCCCTGGCGGTGGTGGAGCGCGAGCTGGCGCCACTCCCCGCGCCGGACAGCATGCCCCGGTGCTCCTGTCACGCGGCGCGTGGACGATGAGCCCGCCCCCGAAGGCGCCGGTCTCCATCGGGTGGTTCGCGCTGGGCTACTTCGCCTGCTACCTGCCCTACAGCGCGCTGACGAAGGCGCTGAGCCTGGGCGCCCTGCCGGGCATGAGCGCGGGGCTGCCCGGCTTCGTGCTGCTGCCCTCCACGGCGCTGGCCACGCTGGTGGGGATGTTCGCCTACCTGGCGTGGAGCGGCGCCTTCCAGCACGCGGGGCGACTGCGCGTGGGTCCGGTGGTCCTGCCCTGGCCCGGGCGGTGGACCTTCCTGTCGGGCCTGTGCACCACGGGCATCATCGCCACCACCACGCTGGCGTACACCTTCGACGGCACCTCCATCGTCTTCATGATGCTGCTGATGCGCGGCGGCGTGCTGGTGCTCGCGCCGCTGGTGGACGCGGTGAGCGGCCGGCACGTCGCGTGGCCCTCGCGCGTGGCGCTGGGCGTGAGCCTCGCGGCGCTGCTCGTCGCCACGGGCCCAGGCACGGAGCTCCGCCTGGCCTGGGTGGCCGCGCTGGACTGGGCCGTGTACGTCGTCAGCTACTTCGTGCGGCTGCGCTTCATGAGCCGGCTGGCGAAGAACCACGTGCCCGGCGCGCGCGAGCGCTACTTCGTGGAGGAGCAGATGGTGGCCGCGCCCGCGCTCGTCGTCCTGCTCGCGCTGTGGGCCTTGTCCGGCGTGGGGGGCGCGGCGGAAGCGCTGCGCGAGGGCTTCACCGGGATGTTCACGCGGCCCACGCTGCCCGTGGAGCTGGCCGTGGGGCTCTTCTCCCAGGGCAGCGGCATCTTCGGCGGGCTGGTGCTGCTGGACGCGCGGGAGAACACCTTCACCGTGCCCATCAACCGCGCCTCCAGCGTGTTCGCGGGCGTGGGCGCCACGCTCGTGCTCTCGCTGTGGCTGGGCCTCCCCGGCGTGAGCCTCCGCGAGCTGGCCGGCGCCGGGTTGGTGACGGTGGCCGTCGCGGTGCTCGCGGTGCCGGGCGTGCTCGCGGCGCGCCGCAAGCAGGCCGTCCCCCTCTCACTCCCTCCTGCCGCCTGAAGCCCTCATGGACGTGGAACGTGAAGACACGACAGTCGCTGGGACCCACGGGCCGCGTCGCCAGCCCGGACCGGAGGACGCCATGCACGCGGACCCCATGACGGCCCGGGCGCGGCAGATGCTGCTGTCCCGCCGGAGCGCGCTGCGTGCGGCGCGCGCGGACGTCCGGCCCGGGGCTGGCGGTGGAGGGGACGGATGCCCGCCCGTGCGCGGAGCGCGCCTGCCACCGCATGAGCTGGAGGAGGTGGAGGCGGCGCTCGAGCGCATCGCGCAGGGCTGCTTCGGCTGCTGCGAGGGGTGCGGGGGCGCCATCGGGCGGCAGCGGCTGCTGGCCGTCCCCGAGGCGCGCTGTTGCCTGACGTGCGCGGACACACGGGCCCGGGACTCAAGCGGATGACGCCACCGGTCCCTTCCCTGGAGGCCTGGCCAGACACCCTCCTGCATCCCGGTCCGTGTCTGGTAAGCAGGGGCATGGCTCCAGAACGCATCCTGGTCGTGGACGACGAGGCGAACGCGCGGCGCGCCCTGGTCACCCTCCTGGGCGAGGAGGGGTACGAGGTGCGGGAGGCCGCGGACGGCGCGGAGGCGCTCGCGGCGCTCGACGACTTCTCGCCCGCGCTGGTGCTCACGGACGTGCGGATGCCGCGCATGGACGGGCTCACGCTGCTGCGCCGCGCGAAGGAGGCCGGCAACGACGCGGCCTTCGTGATGATGACGGCGTTCGGCACGGTGGAGGCGGCGGTGGAGGCCATGCGCATGGGCGCGGAGAGCTACCTCACCAAGCCGCTGGACCTGAACGCCGTGCTCGTCGTGCTGGGCAAGGCGCTGGAGACGCGCCGGCTGAAGCAGGAGACCCGCCAGCTGCGCGAGCGCGTGGCGGAGCGCTTCCGGGTGGGCAACATCATCGGGGACGCGCCGGAGCTCCAGGGAGTCTACGCCCTCATCCAGCAGGCGGCCCCCACGCGGGCCACCGTGCTCATCCTGGGGGAGAGCGGCACGGGCAAGGAGCTGGTGGCCCAGGCGCTGCACGAGCTCAGCCCGCGCAAGGCGCGCCCCTTCGTGAAGGTGCACTGCGCGGCGCTCAGCGAGGGCCTGCTGGAGAGCGAGCTGTTCGGCCATGAGCGCGGGGCCTTCACCGGCGCGCTCGCGCGCAAGGAGGGCCGCTTCGAGCTGGCGGACGGCGGCACCCTGTTCCTGGACGAGATTGGCGAAATCTCCCCGGCCGTGCAGGTGAAGCTCTTGCGCGTGCTGCAGGGCCGCGAGTTCGAGCGCGTGGGCGGCACGCAGACGCTGAAGGTGGACGTGCGCATCGTGGCGGCCACCCACCGCGACCTGGAGGCGGAGGTGAAGGCGGGCCGCTTCCGCGAGGACCTCTACTACCGGCTCAACGTGGTGGCGGTGACGCTGCCGCCCCTGCGCCGGCGCAAGGCGGACATCCCCGCGCTGGTGAGCCACTTCCTGGAGCGCTGCAACGCCCTCCACGGCAAGGCCGTGAAGGGGCTGGCGCCCGGTACCCTGGAGGCGCTGATGAGCCACGACTGGCCAGGCAACATCCGCGAGCTGGAGAACGCGGTGGAGCGCGCCGTGGTGCTCGCGCGAGGCGAGGAACTCACGGCGGACGACCTGCCGCCGGTGCTGCGCGGCCCCCGCCCCAGCGCCGGGGCCGTCGAGCGGCTCATTCCCGGCGCGACGCTCGCCACCATTGAACGGGAGGCCATCCTGCGCACCCTGGAGATGGTGCAGGGCTCCACCACGCGCGCCGCGGAGGTGCTGGGCATCAGCGTGCGGAAGATCCAATACAAGCTCAAGGAGTACGGCGGCGGTGGCCCCGGCCCGGACGAGGACCCGGCCGCCGACCCCCAGGCCCCCCGCGCGAGGAAGGAGGCACCATGGAAGCCGGACCCGGAGGCGTGACGGACAACGTCCTGGAGGAACTCCAGCGCTACGTGGGCTTCTCCTCCGACGACGGAGAGGCCCTGCGCGAGCTGCACCCCATCGCCTGCGCGCACTTCGAGCGCATCGCGGACGTCTTCTACCGGCGCATCCTCGAGCACCCGGAGGCGCGCAAGGCGCTGGAGGGGGGCGAGAGCCAGGTGGGCCACCTGAAGGTGACGCTCCAGGACTGGATGGGGTCGCTCCTGCTGGGGCCGTGGGACGCGGCGTACTTCGAGCGCCGCTGCCGCATCGGGCGGGTGCACGTGCGCATCCACCTGCCGCAGCACTACATGTTCGGCGCCATGAACCTGCTGCGCCAGGAGCTGGCGGCGGTGCTGGAGGAGTCGCTGCGCGACGCGCCCGCGCGGGCCGCGCGCCTGGCCCAAGCGCTGGGAAAGATCCTCGACCTGGAGCTGGCCATCATGCTGCACACCTACCGCGAGGACCTGCTGGCCCAGGCGGCCCGGGCCGAGCGGCTGGCGACCTTCGGGCAGCTCGTGGGCTCCATCGGTCACGAGCTGCGCAACCCCCTGGGCGTCATCGAGACCTCGCTCTTCATCCTCAAGGGCCGCCCCGCCGCGGCGGAGGACGCGCGCGTGACCAAGCACCTGGACCGCATCGGCGAGCAGGTGGAGGTCGCCAACCACATCGTCACCAGCCTGCTGGACATGATCCGCTCCCGCCCGCTCGTGCGCGCGCCGCTGCGGCTCGCGGAGGTCTGGGCGTCCGCGCTGGAGGCCGTCGCGCCGCCCGGGCACGTGCGCGTGCACGCGCAGGGGCTGGAGTCCCTGCCGTCCGTGGAGGGGGACGCCGTGCAGTTGCGGCAGGTCTTCGTGAACCTGCTGCAGAACGCGGTGCAGGCCCTGGGCGAGCGCGAGGGCGAGGTGCGGCTGACGGCGGACGTCCCGGAGGACGGGGCGCGGCGCGTCCGGCTGGTGCTGGAGGACAGCGGCCCGGGCCTGGACCCGGCCATCCGCGCGCGCGTCTTCGAACCGCTGATGACCACGAAGGCACGCGGGCTGGGGCTCGGCCTGGCGCTGGTGCGGCGCATCCTCGAACGGCACGGTGGCGGCATCGGCTACGCTCCGGCCGTGGGCGGGCCGGGAGGGGCCCGCTTCGTGGTGGAGCTTCCCCTGACGCCGGAGCCTTCCTGATGGGCCGCTTCCTGGTGGTGGATGACAACCGGGCCTTCGCGGAGAACCTGGCGGAGATCCTGGAGGACGCGGGCCACACGACCACCGTGGTGGACTGCGGCGAGGCCGCGCTCCAGGCCGCGCGCGCCGAGCGCTACGACGTGCTCATCACCGACATGCGCATGGCCGGGATGAGCGGCGCCGCGCTGGTGCACCACCTGCGCCAGCGGGACCCGGGGCTCGCGGCCATCGTCGTCACCGCGCATCCGGGGGAGGCCGAGCTCGCGCGCGCGCACGCGGAGGGCGTGCTCGCGGTGCTGCCCAAGCCGGTGCCGGTGCCCGCGCTGGTGGAGCTGCTCGCGCGGGCCCGCCGCGACGGGCTCGTCGTGCTGGTGGAGGACGACGCGGGCCTCGCGGACAACCTCACGGAGGTGCTGCGCGAGCGCGGCTTCACGGCCGTGGTGGCGCGCTCGGTGCCGGACGTCGCGGGGCTCAAGCCCGTGCACCCCTTCGCCGCGCTCGTGGACCTGCGCGTGCCGGGCGGCCCCGACGGCGAGGCGCTGCGCCGCGTGCGGGAGCGCTTCCCGTCCGCCACCCCCTTCGTCGTCACGGCCTTCCCGGAGGCCCTGCCCGGGGACTTCGAGGGCCGGTGCGTCCGCAAGCCCTTCGACACCGGGGCGCTGCTCGCCGCGCTCGAGCAGGTGCATGGAGGCCGCGCGTGACGGCGCCGGGCGGCGCGGGGGAGCGGCCCCGGGTGCTGGTGGTGGATGACAACGCGGCCCTCGCGGACAACATGAAGGAGCTGCTGGAGGACCAGGGCTACCAGGTCTGCGTCGCGACGAGCTGCGCGGGGGCGCTGGAGCGGGCGCCGGCGGGCTTCGACGTGGCCCTGGTGGACATCCGGCTGCCAGACGGCGAGGGCACGCGGCTGGCCCCCCAGCTCAAGGCGCTGGTGCCGGAAGGGGAGGTGGTGCTGCTCACCGGCCTGGGCATGCTGGAGGCGGCGGTGGCCGCGGTGCACGCGGGCGCGTGCGCGTACCTGCTCAAGCCCTGCGCCACCCCGGAATTGCTGGTGACGCTGGAGCAGGCGCTGCGCCAGGTGCGGCTGCACCGCGAGAAGCAGGTGCTGGCCCGGCGGGCGCAGGTGACGGAGAAGCTGGCCGCGGTGGGCACGCTGACCGCGGGGCTGACGCACGAGATCCGCAACCCCCTCAACGCCGCCGTCCTGCAGCTCACCGTCCTGGAGCGCCGGGTGCGCAGGCTGGAGGAGGCCGCGCAGGGGCCGCTGCTGGAGCCGCTCCTGCTGGTGCGCGATGAGATCCGCCGCCTGGATCACATCCTCGAGGACTTCCTCCAGTTCGCCCGCCCGCGCGAGTTCAGGTCGGCCGCGGTGGCGGTGGCGCCGCTGTTCGAGCGGGTGGGTGGTCTGCTGGCCTGGCAGGCCGAGCAGCGCGGCGTGGCGCTGGAGGTGGAGCCCGCGGAGGGGCTGGAGGTGTGGGGCGAGGAGGAGCGGCTGCGGCAGGTGCTGCTGAACCTGGCGCTCAACGCGCTGGAGGCGACGCCGCCGGGAGGACGGGTGCGCTTCAGCGCGAGCGCGAACGCCGGGGAGGTGGCGCTGTGCGTGGACGACAGCGGACCGGGCGTGCCGGAGGACGTGCGCGGGAGGCTCTTCGAGCCCTTCTTCACGACGAAGGCGAGCGGCAGCGGGCTGGGCCTCTCCATCGTGCACGCCATCGTCACGCAGCACGGCGGCACCCTCCAGGTGGAGGACGGGCCGCTGGGCGGCGCGCGCTTCACCGTGCGCGTGCCGGCGGCGAAGCTGGAGGGGTGAGTCCCGCGGGCTGGGGCGTGTCTGTGATTGGATAAAGTAGATTCCAGGTAAAGCCAGACAGTGCTGTCTCAGCCCGCGAGCGTGTTTTTCCCAGCGCGCGAGAACGTACGCCCGAGGGGCGAAACACGTCGCGGAGACAGGATTGATTGTCTATAGACGCCGCGCAGTCTGGAGGCGTCACTGAAGCGCTCGCACCAGAAGATCTTTCCCTCGCACGCGTTGTCTTGGTTCCTGGCGGGCCTGGCCCTGCTCTACGTCGAGGCCGCGGCGCTCCTGGACCCCCTGGGCGTGCCCCTGCTTCCGCACCGGATGATCCAGGACGTGCTGCGCAGCCCGTTCGGCTTCCACCTGCTGCTGCTGGGCATCCCCTGCTGCATCTACGTCCTCGGGTGGCGGGCCGGAGACCTCTTCGCCTGGCTGCGGGCGCCGCACACGCTGACGGTGGATGAAGACGGGCTGCGCGCCGACGCCACGCGGATCCGGTGGCGGGACGTGCGGGAGGTCGTCGAACAGCACGCGCACGACCGCCTCGTCCTGCGCCACGCGGGTGGAACGCTCCGGCTGCGGCTGGACCTGTGGAGCGACGCGGACGCGCTGCATGAGGCCGTGCTGGGCCAGGTGGTGCCGCGCCTGCTGGAGCGGGTGAGCCTCCAGGTCTCCGCCGGGCAGCCGGTGCGCTTCGGGCCGCTGACGCTGGGCGACGCGGGGCTCACCCACCGGGGACGGCTCTGGCGCTGGGACGACATCGAGAGCATCCGCCTCCAGGACGAGGTGGACCAGGGCTTCGCGTCCCGCGAGTTGGTCATCGTCGCCCAGGGCAGGACCCGGAAGTTCGACGAAGCGAAGGTCATCAACGCGCCAGTCCTGCTGGCCTACCTGTCAGACCGGCTGGCCGGCTGACGCACCCACGGACATCCGACATGGAAATCTATCGCTCCCCCCAGTCCCGGAAGCAGGCGGAACAGCCGCGCGGCATCTACTACTCGCGGGCCAGGCTCATCGCGGGCGTGGTCATCTGGACGCTGGGGACGGTCTTCTTCGGCGTGCTCACCTGGCAGTCGCTCCCCAAGAGCAACGTCTGGATCTTCGTCGCGTTGATCACCCTGGCCTCGGCCTGGATGTTCTTCAACTGCGTCACGGCGCTGGGCAAGCTGGACAAGCCCGTGCTGCTCATCGGCCGGGACGGCATCCGCTTCCCGGACGGCGTGCTCATCGCCTGGGAGGACATGCAGGAGAACCTCTACGTGGACCAGTCCTACATGGGGCTGCCGGTCCTCAAGATGGTGCAGATCAAGACCACGCTCGCGAAGCCCCGCGTGAAGAAGATGCGGGTCTCCGCGCTCGCCATGGACAGCGACGAGTACATGGCGCTCTGCGACAGCTACAGCCAGGGCGGCGGCGCTCCCGCCACGCGCTGAAGTGACTACGGCGCGGACGTCAGGCCGACGGTCCGCGTCTTGCCGTCCTTGTCCACCTCCAGCTTGAGGCGCGGGGTCCCCTGGGCGTCGTGGAGCACGATGCTCGCCACGCCGTCCACCACGCCCAGGGTGATGCGCTCCTTCCAGTCATGCCGGAAGGTGACGGTCGGCCTGTCCTTCTCCAGGCCCATGCACATGGCCTCGTAGCTCTCCTCGCTGTCGAAGCAGAGCCCGCGGAAGTCGATGGAGTCGAGCATCGCCAGCCCTCCAATCTCCTGCCCGGAGGGGCTCAGGAACTGGAGGCCGTAGGCGGTGACGGCGCGCTTGAGGCCCTGGGGGTCGGGCAGCGGCGCGCCGATGCGCACGCGCGCCTGGCCGTGCTCGTCGACGATATCCAGTCGCCGCACGGAGAGGGTGTCCACGGGGCGGGTCGCGGCGGGGGGGCCCGCGCACGCGCCCAGGAACAGGCTCACGGAGGAGACGGCGGCCAACATGAAGGGACGGAAGAGGGCAGGGGTCATGGGGCGCGAAGCTAGACGCCGCTCCCGCCCCGGTCCCCCGGGGGATGCAATGCTTCCGTCATGGGGGCGTCATGGGTGGGGCGCTACGCGGGCAGCGTGCCCTGGCCGGTGGCCAGCGTGTTCATGAAGGACTTCACCTTCTGCACGTAGGTGGCGTCGCCCGTGCCGGCGGGGATGGCGTCCGGGTTGCTCTTGTCCACGCCGTTGGGGCCGGAGTTGTAGGCGCGCAGGGCCAGCTCATCGCTGCCGAACTGCTCCTTCATGTCCTTCATGTAGAAGGCGCCCGCGAGGATGTTGGTCTCAGGGTCGGAGAGGTTCTTGCCCTGGAGCTCCGGGTGCTTCGCCTGCAGCTCCCCGTAGGTGTTGGGGTTGACCTGCATCAGGCCGGTGTCCGTCAGGCCGTTGCCGCCGTTGGTGGAGACGGCCTCCAGGTTGCCGCGCGACTCCTGCCAGATTTGCGCGGCCAGCATCTCCGCCGGCATGCCCGTCTTGGCGGAGGCGGACTCGATGGCGCCCCGGAACTTCTCCAGCCCCGCGGGCAGGTTGCCGCCCAGCTTCGAGCCTCCCGTGGACGACGCCTGCTGAGATGCCCCCGGCCCCACGACGCCGGTGTTGCCGTTGAGCGCCACGGGAGGACGCGACGAATCCGCGGGCGTGAAGCTGCTGTCGGAGAACGGCGGCGAACCCGAGCCGGACTTCCCACACTGCGCGCCCTGCGCACCGGAGGCGCCCTGCGCACCGGAGACCCCCTGCGCACCGGAGACCCCCTGCGCGCCGCCCGCCGCCTGCGCCACCAGCTGGACGATGGAGCTCAGCGCCGACAGCGTGTCCTGCAGCAGCTTGCCCAGCTCCGCGTTCTTGCTGGAGCCGACGTCGAAGCCGTCCTGCTGGAGCCTCTCCATGCCCGGGGTGCGCCGCTTCATGCCCATGGGCCCGGAGGCGAGCCCTTCCACACCACCGCCCTGGAGGTTGGCGGGACGGGAGGAGGCGGCATCCTGCACCGGCATGCGGGACACGGGAGCGGAGGCGCTGCGGAGGGGCGAGAGGGCCATGGTGGGGGTTCCTCGAAAGGGATGGGGTTTCCGGTGAAGCGACACGGGACCCCATAGCAGCGGCTGTGCCAGCCCCCGCGAGCCGGGCTCACGCGGGCAACCCACGGATTTCACGGGCAGGCGCCGGTGGCCACGGGGGGCACGTCTGGTGACTGCTGTCACCGGCCGGTGCCCACCGTCATCATCCGGGCCCGCGGCTCCGGGGAAGGCGCACGGTGAACGTGGTGCCCTCGTTGAGGGTGGAGGTGACGTCGACGGTGCCGCCGTGGGCCTCCACCAGCTGCTTCACGATGTAGAGCCCCAGGCCCACGCTGCGGCCGGTGGAGTCCACCTCCGAGGTCGCGCGCTGGAGGGGCTCGAAGATGCCCGGCAGCTTTTCGGGAGGGATGGGCGGGCCCGGGTTGTGGACGGACAGGCACACCCATTCTCCCTCGCCCCGGGTCGTCACCTGCACCGGGCTGGACTCAGGGCTGTACTTGAGGGCGTTCGTCACCAGGTTCTGCACCACCTGCGCGAGCCGCTCGGGGTCCCAGTGTCCGTTCGCGTCGCCCCGCTCCTGCACCCGCACGGTCCGGCCGGGGTGGGCCGCGTCCACCTGGTCCAGGACCTGCCGCGCCACCTGGTGCAGGTCGGCGGCGCGGGGCGCGATGGGGATGCCTCCGCCCAGCCGCGCCCGGGTGAAGTCCAGCAGGTCCCCGACGAGGTGGGCCGCGCGGTGGACGGCGGCCTGGATGCGCAGCACGGACTGGGCGCTGCGCGCATCGAGCTCCTCGCGGCGGGCCATGGCGCTCACCGTCAGGTGGATGGCGTTGAGCGGGGTGCGCAGGTCATGACTGACGATGCCGATGAGCTGCTGTTCGAAGTCGACGCGGTCCTGGAGCTGCCGGGTCAGGGCCTCCGCGCGCTGGTGCGCCCTCACTGCGTCCGTGACGTCCCAGGCCACCCCCATGAAGCCCTCGACGGTGCCATCCAGGGCCCGCATGGGCACGTGCGTGAAGTTGAAGTAGCGCTCCACCTGCTCGCCCGTGTCCCGGCGGGTGAACTGGAAGCGCTCCTCGGTGAAGACGCGGGACTGCCCCTGCTGGAAGACGGGGTCACAGGCGCTCGCGATGACGTCCGGCCCCAGCTCCTCCGGGAGCACCTCGATGAAGGGCCTGCCCAGCACCTCCTCGCGCTCCCGCTCCCAGAAGCGGCGCTGGATGGGGTTGGCGTATTGGATGACGTGGCGGGGGCCCTGGAAGATGGCGATGCCCACCGGAGCCTGTTCGAAGATGGCGTAGAGCTTCAGGCGCTCGGCCTCCGCTTCGGCGTGGGCGGCCCGCTCGCGGGCAAGCAGGACCGCCCGCTCCTCCTCCGCCTGCTTGCGCTCGGTGATGTCCTGCGTGACCTTCACGAACCCGCAGGGGTGACCCGTGTCGTCGCGCAGCAGCCACAGGTCCACCTCGGCGATGAAGAGGCTCCCGTCCTTGCGCAGCCGGGGCTCCTCACCCCGGAAGTGTCCCGTCTGGAAGGCCTCCCGCAGCTCCGCTTCCGGACACCCCTGCTGGCGGGAGTCCTCGGGGAAGAGCATGCGGAAGTGCTGTCCCAGGACCTCGTCGGCTCGCCAGCCCTTGATGTGCTCGGCGCCCGGGTTCCAGCTGATGATGTACCCCTGGAGGTCGATGCCGAAGATGGCGCGGTCCTTCGCGCTCTGGACGAGGAAGCGGAAGAGCACATCGGTGTTCTGCCCGGCGTGGGTGCACTCCTTGCGTGCCACGGTCCCTCCAGGTCGTGAAACACGCGGGCCGCGAACCGCCGTTCCGCGCGTTTCCGGGAGCGGCCGCGCCGGGCCCCGTCCGGCCGGGCGCCCTCAGGGCTTCGGGCGGGCAGGCTGGTGCGGCACTTCAAGGCGGTCCTCCCCGACTGCTTGCGCCGCTGGCTCGTGCACCCGCGTCCCCATGACGCGCCGGAGGGACGTGGCGGCCTTCAAGGGCTGGGGGCTCGACGAGGCCCGTGCAACGGTGCCGTGAAGCACCACGACGCTCGGAGCGATGCCGGGGCACGAACTGTTAGCCTTCACGGCCATGGGCAAGCCCCGGACGGAGCGGTTTGGCAGGTTCGAGCTGCGGGAGCGGGTGTGGGTGAGCGGCCTGTCCACGCTGCATCGGGCGGTCGACACGGAGGCGCTCGCTGGCAGCAGGTCCGTGGTCCTCAAGCGGCTGTTGCCCGAACTCCCGAAGGACCCTGCGATCGCCGAGGAGTTCCTCGACCTCGCCTCCCTGTCGGCATGCCTCCAGCACGACAACGTCGTGCGGGTCCTGAACTTCGGTGAGGTCGAGGGCGAGCCCTTCCTGGTCCGGGAGTGGGTGGAGGGGCAGGATCTGGGCCGCGTGCGGAGCCTGTCCCGGCGGCGGGGCATGCCGACGTTGCCCGAACCCATCGCCGTGAGCATCGGCATCGACATCTGCAAGGGATTGCATCCCGCGCACCAGCAGGTGGGTCTGCTGCACGGAGAGCTGGTCTCCTCGAACGTGCTGATGGGCCACGGCGGGGAGGTGAAGGTCCTCGAGTTCGGCTTCAACCGGTGGGGGCAGCGCAAGGCGTGGGCGAGCGCGAACATCTTCGGCGGCAAGCTGAAGTACTTCGCTCCGGAGCAGCTGCTGCGCGAGCCAGTGGATGGCCGCGCCGACCTCTACGTCCTGGGCCTGCTGCTCTACGAGCTGCTGTGCGGGACGCTGCCCATGAAGGGCGACCACGAGGCGCTGATCTTCACGGAGGTGCTGGAGGGGCGGCTGGTCCCCGCCTGGCAGTACAACCCCACGCTGGATGCGGACCTCGTGCGAATCCTCGAACGCGCGCTGGCGAGGTCCGCGGGCGACCGCTACCCGTCCGCCGAGGCGATGGGCCAGGCGATGGGGGACTGGATGAAGGTCCATGCACCCGCGTTCAGCACGGACACGCGGAGGCAGTGGATGGCCACGCTCTACCCGCCCGAGCCGTCCAGGTGATGGGTGGGTGGCCTAACGAGGGCTCCAAGCGATTTGGGACCTATGCGACCGCCGCCGCGAAGGACGCAAATAGGTCGCCTGGCAGCGCATGCTCGAGCTTCCAGGTGACGGCCATTGGCAGCTCCCCTTCGTGCTTCACGTAGGTTGCAGGGCCAAGAAAGTAGAGCGCACGGTCGTCGCTGCGCTGCCGCGCGAAGAGCATGACGCTGGAGCCCTGCCGAACGTGGCGTTGGTAGCGCAGTCCCACTTCGCTGTCGGCCCGGGTGGTTGACTGACTCTCCCAATGGATGAGTTCCCGATTGATGGCGTAGTCGCGATAGCGAGTCGTCGGAGAGAAGTGCCCGCTTGTCTTGTCGAGCGTGAACGCGAGCAGGTCTGCCCTTGCCTCTTTTGCCCAGAGGACGCCGGCCTGCCACGGAGCCGCCTTCACCCCATCCCCAATATCGAATGCCGCCAGAATCTCGATGCGAGTGTAGCGCGCATGCACAGCCAACGGCACGTCAGGATGACTCGCTAGTGGCGAGGGCAGGTGTGAGATTCGTTCCCCGAGGACGTTGAGGAGTTCGATGATTTCCTTGCGAACTTGGGGATGGCTCCAAATGAGGGCGCACCCCTCCTCAAGAGTGGAAGACTTGTTCGCCGCTTTGTCGACAACCGATGCGACCAGCATCCGAAGCAAGCGCCGATCTACCTGCGAGAGCGCCCCGAGACTGGGTGCGGCGTCCGAGGCAAGCAGCCGGCGGTAACCATCAATTCGCGCTTCATCATCGATATGAAGGAGCCGGCCGCAGGCTCGGCGTAGAGAGGGCTCATGAGGGCCAGCCGGTCGCATTGTAAGCCCGGCGTCTTGGCACAGATCCGACCAGCTCTTGCTCGCTGTGTAGATGTCTTCGAGCTCAAGGCCGCTCTCTGCGAGGAAGCCAGTGAGCGACACGTCGTTCGCAGTCTTGGCGTACCCGCGCAGTTCTTCCACCTTTCCGCTCCAGCGAGAGGGAACTGCGCTGCGGATGCTTGCCAGCACGATCTCACTCGCAACGCGATCAAACTCCATGTGGCAGCCCGCGGGGAGGAACGGAAAGCCCTGCTCCAACTGCCTGGCTACTTCGGCACGGGTTCCGCCTAACAATGCCCGGAGGCGACGGTCGAACCGAAACTCGGAATGTTGGTGGCCAACGAAGTCGAGGACGGTGCATACCGACTTGTTCGGATGACGGCGAAGTCCGCGGCCCAACTGCTGAAGGAAAAGCGTGGGACTGTCCGTGGGCCTCAGCATCAAGAGGGTATCGACGGCGGGCACGTCGACGCCCTCGTTAAAAAGGTCGACGGAGAACACAACGTTCACGCGCCGCTGCGCCAGGTCCCGAAGCGCCTGACGTCGCTCGTCATCAGGGGTGTCAGACCAGATCGCGGTGGCTCGAACGCCAGCGGCGCTGAAGGACCGCGCCATAAAGCGAGCGTGCTCGACACTGACGCAGAAGCCGAGGGCTCTCATTTGGGAGAGGTCTTCCGCACGGCGTTCGACCTCTTTCAAGACGAGCCGTACCCATGCGTCATTGTTCGTGAACAGGTTCGAGAGGCTCTCGACGTCGTACCCGCGTCCGCGGCGCCATGGGATTTCGCGCAGGTCGATTCCGTCGTGAATGGCGTAGTACGCGAAGGGAACGAGTCGATGCTGATCGATGGCATCCCAGAGCCTCAGCTCTGCCGCAATCCGGCCATCAAACCAATCGAGCACGGGCATGCCGTCGCTCCGCTCAGGGGTGGCGGTCAGCCCGAGCAGTTCCACAGGGCGCAGGTGCTCAAGGAGGTTTTGATAGGTTGGAGCGGCGGCGTGGTGGAACTCGTCAACGATGACAATGTCGAAGTGAGCCGCATCCAGATGCTTGAGGCCCGTTGCATTCAAGCTTTGGACTGAAGCGAAGACCTGCTCGAAGTGCTGGGGGCGCTCCCCGCCAACCCACAGCTCGCCGAAGGCATGGTCGCGCAGTGCATGGCGGAAGGTCGCGCGGGTCTGCGTGAGAATTTCTTCTCGGTGGGCAACGAAGAGGAGTCGTGCGCGCGGGAGTGCCTCGCGCAGGCGCGCGTAGTCGAGCGCTGCCATGACGGTCTTGCCTGTACCTGTCGCGGAGACGAGCAGGTTCCGGTGATACCCGCGCTGCCGCGACAAGGCGATTTGTTCGAGCAGTCGCTCCTGAAACGGCTCAGGACGCAGCTCGATGGGACTCATTTCGAGCTGAGAAGTGCGGTCATCTGCGCTTGCCATGCGAGCCAGGAACTGCTCGCGGTCGTAGGGAACGAAGTCGCCGCTGTTCCAGTAGCTCTCGAAGACGGCTGCGACTTTGTCGACAACGCTCGGATTGCGCGCCCGCGACGCACGGACATTCCATTCAAGACCGGTGACCTGCGCAGAGCGGGTCAAATTGGATGACCCGATGTAGGCGGTTGAGAAGCCGGACCGACGGTGAAAGAGCCAGGCTTTCGCATGGAGTCGAGTGCCGGACTGGTCGTAGGACACCCGCACTTCAGCGCCAATCTCCCGGAGCGCCTCGAGCGCTCGTGCCTCCGTCGAGCCGGTATAGGTGGTCGTCAACACGCGGAGGCGCCGGCCCGCATGACAATGCGCACGGAGGGCTTCCAACATAGGCGCAATCCCGCTGCGCCGGATGAAAGCCATGACGACGTCAATCTGATCCGCTGAGTGGATCTCCGTGAGCACTTGATTGCCGACGCGAGGCTCTCCGGGGGCGTTCGTCAGCAGCGTCGTGTCAAGAAGTGGAATGAGCGGCTCAGAGAGCGTCTCAGGGCTTCCATCCGGAAGCTTTCCTAGAACGCTGCGGAGCATGCTACCGGGTTCCACCGGACGCTCACTCGTGAGAGCACTCGCTTCTGTGGCGTCGACAACGAGTTCAACGACCTTGCGCGCGAGAGCTGTGCCGATGGCAACGCGTTCTTCCCTGTCGAGCGAAGCAATGGCGCGTTCAATGACGCGAGCCAGGTGAAGGCCGATGCGGTCTGCCGCTTCTGCTTCATGCAGCCCTGAACGGTGAGCCTCCAGTCGAGGGTCTAACGCGACGAGCTGGCTTTCGAGCGCTTCGGTGAGCAGGGTTTCGTAGAGACCGCGTTCGTTCTGCGACATCCGTTGATTCTACCGCACGATGCGCTTGGTCCCGCTCTTGTTGTGGCGGTTAACCAGGCTTTCAATCCCACACGATCTGGTCGAAGAGCGCGCGCAGCCGGGCGCCTCGGGCGGGGTGCAGGTGCGTCACCCAGGCAATCCTTCCGAGCAGGTGCGCGCGGAAGTCGGGATGGCCGTGGGTGTTCTGGCTTGCCGGCCCCCGGGTGCGGCACAGGTGCAGGATGGCTTTCAGCCGGTCATGGTCCGTGCGGCGGAGGGTGGGGTGTTCATTCACCACCACGCCCGCGAGCCACTGCTGGTGGCCCTGGAACATCACCCGCGTCTTCTCCTCGCGCACGGTGAAGCCCTCGTCGCGCACGATGCGGCGCACGCACTGGAGCAGGCGCCGGGCGCTCCTGCCCAGGGCTTCGCCTCCCGAGAACGCCAGGTCATCCGCGTAGCGCGTGTAACGCGCGCCCAGCGCCCTGGCGAGCGCGGAGAGCCGGACGTCGAGCCGGTACGCGGCGAGATTGGCGAGCGCGGGCGACGTTGGCGCTCCCTGCGGCAGGTGACGCGACTCCAGCCTCCGCGCCAGCCGCCAGCGCGTGTCCACCTCTCGGGCGCTGCCTGCCCTCCGGGCCTTGGCGACCACCGCCCCGGGCGTCCGGTTCGTGCAGAGCCCCGCGAGCGCCCCCGCCACTCCATCCGGATACCCGGCGGCGCGGAACACGCCCCAGACCCTGGGCGGCCGCACGGAGAGGAAGAAGTCCTCCAGGTCCAGCCGCACGACGACGCTCTGCCCGGTATGCGGTTCCACGAAGCCGCGGATCCCCCGGCCCCGGACAAACCCGTGCGCCGCTTCGTGCGGGGGAATCAGGTCCAGGATGCCGTGAAGCACCTTGCGCTGAAGCCTCGCGAGCGCTTCGCCGGGCTGCTCCAAAAGCCGCTCACCGCCGCTGCGTTTGGGAATCCACGTGTAGCGATAGCGCCGCCATCGCCCTGGCGAAGTCGTGTGCTCCAGGCCCGCCCCGTCCGCGAGCCAGTCCAGCTGGGCGCCCGTCAGCTTCAACCAGTCCGCGAGGTCCGCCTGGGTGGGCAGGGCTGGAACGGGCCACGGTTGGCGCCCCATCTGCGGGGCCGCTGAAATCCAGCGCGACAGCCGCACCGGCGCCGTGGGATTCGCGCAGGCCTGCCTGAACGCAGGCCGTGTCGCGAGCAGCTCCGCGAGCAGCTCCAGCCGGTCGTGCGGTGGCCGGGGAAAGAACCTCAGCGTGCTCCTCGCGAGCGACACGAGCCACGGAAACCGGCCGCCCACGACCTCGGCCCCGTTCGCGACCAGTCCGGACACCTTCCAGGGGGCCGCGAGGAAGGCGGACGCGAGCGCCCTCGCCACCACGTTCCGGTCGCTCATGCGCCACGCCTCCGCCATGCGGCGGCCCGGTCCCACCTGTCCCGTCTGGCGTGGCCAGCGTCGCGGCTTGCCGCGAGGTCGGCCATGCGTGGGGAAGTGCTCCTTGAGATGATTCCCCGGGGGTACCCCGGAGAGGCAGGGGACCGTGTCTCCACGGACCGTCTACCCGCTGGGTTTCCAGACCGCCGCATGACGCGAGGAACCGTACAGGCCGCCGGGGCCCGGGTCGAGCCGGGACGCCTTCGCGGCCTCTCGCCCGGTCAGTTCTGCGCCGTGGGACGGACAATCACCTCGCCCACGTCCACGTCGGCGGGCTGCTCGATGGCGAAGGCCATGGCGCGGGCAATCGCATCCGGCGCGATGGCGATCTTCTCCATCGTCTCCGCGAACCGCGCATGGGTCTCCGGATCCTTCACGTGCTCGAGGAAGTTCGTCCGGGTCATTCCCGGTGAGATGACCGTCACCCGCAGCGCTGCGCCTGCTTCCTGGCGCAGGCCTTCGGAGATGGCGCGCACGGCGAACTTCGTCCCTGCATAGACCGCCTGGCCGGGAACGATCCGGTGCGCCGAGGTCGACGCGGTGTTGATGAAATGCCCGAAGCCCTGCTTGCGGAAGACGGGCAGCGCGGCGGCGATGCCATACAGCACGCCCTTGATGTTGGTGTCGATCAGCGCCTCCCAGTCGTCGACGCGCAGCTCGTCCAGGGGCGAAGTGGCGAGGCTGCCCGCGTTGCTGATGAGGACGTCCAGCCTGCCGTATCGCTCGCAGGCCAGCCGGACGAGCCCGGCCACGTCCTCGCGCCGGGTCACGTCCGTCCGTGCAAGGAGCGCTTGCCCGCCTGCCTTCGTGATGCGCTCCACCAGCGGCTCCAGCCGCTCCAGCCTGCGCGCGCCGAGCACGACCTTCGCCCCGCGCCCGGCGAGCAGCAGCGCCGCAGCCTCGCCAATGCCGCTGCTGGCTCCGGTGATGGCAATGACCTTGTCCTGGATGCCTGTCATGACGCCTTCCTGCCCGGCGGGGTGAGGGGATGGCCGGGACTCCCATCCAGGCGTACCCGGCCGGAGCCACGCCGGGCTTGGACGTTGTTGTCATGCCGGGCAAGGCCACTTCGCCCAGGCCAGCGCAGGGGCCGGCGTTAGGATCCGGCGGTGCCCGCTCATCATCGCGACGTCCTGGATGGCCCGCTGTCCGTCCAGACCTTCCTGTTCCCGGAGCTGCCGGGCGTACAGCTGGTGCGCTTCAGGACCGATGGCCGGCTGTTGCGCTCCGTGAAGGAGCGCTTCTCGGTGACGCTGACGCAGCGGGGCCTTTCGGAGTGGTGGGGCCGCGGCCGGGTGCACGCCTCCACGCCCCGGACGGTCGACCTCAAGCAGTTGGGCGAAGTGCACCGGGACCTGCGCCGCGATGGGCCCGCCCGGTTCCAGTCGGTCGCCTTCGACGAATCACTCGTCACCGAAGCCCGCGAGGCCCTGGGCGCTCCGGCCTCCGCTCGCCTTCGCCACCTCCAGCTCGAACGGGAGCAGCCCACGGCATCCGCCTTCGTGCGCCTCCACGCGCTGCTGGACGAAAGCCTGGCGGGCCGGTCCACCGCCCTGGAGCTCCAGACGGCCCTGACCGAAGCCCTCTCCGCCCTGGTGGAATGCCTGGGACAGCCGGACGCGCTGGAGCGGCGCTACCGCTGGCCTGTCCGGCGCGTGGTGGAGGCGCTGCACGAGGCCATCCCGGAGGGCATCACGCTGGAGTCGCTGGCCCGTCAGGTGGGCTGGAACCGCTTCCACCTGTGCCGAGCCTTCCGCGAGGCGATGGGCATGCCTCCCCACGCGTACCTCACCCACCTGCGCATCTCGCGGGCCCAGCGGCTGCTGTCAGAGGGGCAGCCGCCTTCGCAGGTCGCGCTCCAGGTCGGGCTCTATGACCAGAGCCTGCTCAACCGGCACTTCAAGCGCATCGTCGGCATCACCCCGGGGCAGTTCGTGCGCGCCGTGCGGTGAGGCGGCCTTCATCCGCCTTGAGGCTGACGGAAGACCGCTTCGATGTTGTTGCCGTCCGGGTCGAGCACGAAGGCGGCGTAGTAGCCGGCGGGATAGCCTGCTTCGACGCCGCGCAGCCCGGGAGCGCCGTTGTCGGTTCCTCCCGCCGCCACCGCGGCCGCGTGGAAGGCGTCGACCTGGGCGCGGCTCGTGGCGGCGAAGGCCGTGTGTTGCTTCACGCTGTGCGGATGGAAGCGGTCGATCCAGAAGATGGGGTACTCCCGGCCGTAGCCAATGCCATCCGCTCCGCTGTCCGCGGGAAGCTGCATGGCGCGGCGGAGGCCGAGCGCCCCCAGCGCCGCGTCGTAGAAGCGGGCCGAACGGGCGACGTCGGCGACTCCGATGCCTGTGTGGTCGAGCATGGGCTTCAGTCTAGGGGCGAGAAGCCTCGCTCGCGCATCAGGGCGTCGAGGCTCGCGTCCTTTCCACGAAACAGCCGGTAGCCCACGAACGGGTCCACGGTGTTGCCCACCGACAGGACGTGCTCGCGCAGCCGCGCGGCCACCTTCGCGTCGTAGGCACCTCCGCCTTCCTGGAAGGCCTCGAATGCGTCCGCCGCCAGCATGTCCGCCCAGAGGTAGCGGTAGTAGCCCGCCGAGTAGCCGTTGCTGGCGAAGACGTGCCCGAAATGGGGCATGCGGAAGCGCATGCCGACCTCCGCCGGCGCGCCGAGCTGGCGGAGCACGTCGCGCTCGAACGCGTCCGGGTCGATGCGCTTCGCGCCCGCCAGGTGCAGCTTCATCTCCACCAGCGCGGAGGTCAGGTAGTCCACGGTGTAGAAGCCCTGGTTGAACGTCGCCGCCTTCTGGATGCGAGCCACGAGCGCCTGGGGCATGGGCTGGCCCGTCGCGTGATGCACCGCGAAGCGGCCCAGCACCTCCGGCGTGGAGAGCCAGTGCTCGAACAGCTTGGAGGGGAACTCCGAGTAGTCGCTCACCACGCGGCTGCCTCCGAGCGCCGGCCAGGTCACGTCCCCGCTCAGCGTGTGCACCGCATGGCCGAACTCGTGGAACAGCGTCTGCGCGTCGCGCCAGCCCAGCAGCGCGGGGCTTCCGGCCGCCGGCTTCACGAAGGGCATGCTGATGGTCACCAGGGCCGGCACCTCGCCCCGGAAGCGCTCCTGGACGCGGTACGTCTCCGTCTGCCCTCCGTTGTACTTGCCCTCCCGTGCGTAGGGGTCGAAGTACAGGAGCCCCCGCTCCCGGCCGCTCTCGCGATCCTTCACCGCGAAGACGCGCACGTCCGGGTGGAAGACGGGCACGCCCGGCGCGGGCGTGAAGGTGAGGCCGAAGAGCTCACCCGCCACCCAGAACATGCCTTCGCGCAGGCTCTCCAGCTGGAGGTAGGGCTTCACCTCGCTGTCGTCGAAGTCATACGCCTGCTTGCGCACCTTCTCCGCGTAGTAGCGGTAGTCCCAGGGGGTGATGGGCTCCTGCTGGCCCTGGCTTCGGGCAATGGCAGCCATCGCGGTGACCTCTTCGCGCACGCGCGCGACGGCGGGCTTCCACATCGTCTCCAGCAGCCGCAGCGCGCGCTCGGGAGTCTTCACCATGGCGCTTGTGAGTTGCCGGTGCGCGTGGGTGGGGAAGCCCATGAGCTTCGCCTGCTCCGCGCGCGCCGCGAGGATTTGCGTGATGACGGCGTTGTTGTCGTGCGCGTCGCCGTGGTCACCCCGGCTGTCGTAGTTGCGCCACACCTTCTCGCGCAGCTCCCTCCGCTCCGAGTACGTGAGGAAGTCCGCCACCGCCGAGCGGGTGTTGGCCACGGCCCACTTCCCCGGCTGTCCGCGCGCGGTGGCCTCGGCCGCCGCGGCCTTCCTCAGCGGCTCCGGCAGGCCCGCGAGGTCCGCCTCGCTCTCCAGGAGGGTGTAGCGCTTCTCGTCTGCGAGCACGTTCTGGTTGAACGTCGTGTAGAGCGTAGCGAGCTTCTGGTTGAGCGCGGCCATTCGCTTCGAACCCGTCGCGTCCAGCAGTGCGCCCGAGCGCACGAAGTCGTCGCAGTAGTACGCCACGACGCGCTGCTGCTCCGGCGTCAGCTTCGCCTTCGCGGCCGAGTCCCGGACCGCCTTGACGCGGCGGAAGAGCTTCCGGTTCTGGGAAGGCTCATCCCAGAACGCCGACAGCCGGGGCGCCATCGCGCGTTCCACGGCCTGGTACTCCGGTGAACTCATGAACGAGGACCACGCGTTGTAGACCTCGTAGACGCGGTTGAACGCGCGGCCCGAGTCCTCCAGCGCGGCGACGGTGTTCTCGAACGTGGGCGGCTCCTTCGCGTCCGCGATGGCGGCGAGTTCGCTGCGTGCCTGCGCCATGGCGGCTTCGAGCGCTGGCGCGAAGTCCTCGACCCGCGCGCGGTCGAACGGGGGCACGCCCCCATGGGGCCCGGACCAGGGCGCGAGCAGGACATCCGGCGACGGCGCAGGGCCCGCGAAGGCCGTGGCCGCCAGGAGGAGGAGGCATGCTGCGATTCCGTGTCGTGGCATGCGGACAGAATAAGGGTCAGGATTGAGTGGCATCCATCGAATGGAATTCGCCCGGGAGCCTCCAATGGCCGCACTCGACCGAATCGATCGCGAGATTCTGGAGGCCCTCCAGAACAATGCACGGCTGTCCAACAAGGAGCTGGCCGCGCGCGTGGGGCTGGCCCCCTCGTCGTGCCTCGCGCGGGTGAAGCGGCTGGAGACGGACGGAGTCATCAAGTCCTATCGCGCGGACCTGGATGCGCGCTCGCTGGGGCTGGGGCTCCAGGCGCTCATCGCCGTGCAGCTCCGGCTCCACGTGGGGGAGGCGTTCGGCAGCATCGGTGACCACCTGCGCTCGCTGCCGGAGACGGTGGCCGTCTACTGCCTGGGCGGGACGACGGACTTCCTGGTGCACGTCGTGTGTCGGGACACGGAGCACCTGCGAGTGCTCACCATCCAGTCCTTCACCAGCCGTCCGGAGGTGAGCCGCATCGAGACGTCGCTGGTGTTCTCCTTCGCGCGCTCGGGGCTGCCGGTCGACCGCGGCGCTTGAGCGTCACGGTGCG
This sequence comes from Corallococcus caeni, assembly GCF_036245865.1. Classification (NCBI taxonomy): domain Bacteria; kingdom Pseudomonadati; phylum Myxococcota; class Myxococcia; order Myxococcales; family Myxococcaceae; genus Corallococcus; species Corallococcus caeni. The sequence continues at coordinate 607,491 of NZ_BTTW01000006.1, forward strand.
CCGTCTCCACCGGAGCGCATGAAATCCGTCTGGGGCGCGGATGAGGCTTTTCTCATGCGCTCACGGTTGCAGGCCCGACACCGCAAGATGTGTCGCGGCCGTGCCGGGAAGGAATCGCTACCCGGCTGACACGTCCTTCGACTTTAGGGCAGCACGCTGCATGCCCCGGAAGGCGCGGCCCGCGTCGATGATGGCTGTCGGGAGGGCTGACCTTCGATGTGGCACGGGAGTGCAATGCCTTCCGGGGTCGTCACCCTGCTGCTGCTGTGTGGCGGCACCGCGCTGGGGGAGCCGCTCACGCTGCGCTCGGCGCTCCTCGAAGCCAGGAGTCAGGCTCCTGCGCTCGCACAGGCCCGAGCGCAGGAAGCCGTGGCCCGCGGGGAAGAAGAACTCGCCCGGACCTTCTCCCCGTTGACCCTGTCAGTGGGGGGCGGAGGAAATGATCCCCGGTGGACCGTGGGGCTGGCCCAGAGACTTCCGGCCCCGGGGGCCCGGGCGGCCCGGGTGCTCGCCGCGGAGTTGACGACCCGCGGTGCCGCGGACGAGCGCCGCGCGAGCGAGGCCACGGCCCGGGCGGATGCGCGGCGTGCCTACTTCTCCCTGGTGCGCGCCCGCCAGCTCCTGGAGACCTCCGCACGCGCACTGGCGCTCGCGCGCGAGTCGGAGGCCGCCGCGGTGCTGCTCTTCGAAACCGGCGCGGCCCCGGAGCTGGACCTGCTCCAGGCCCGCATCGCGAGGGGCTCCGCCGAAGTCCAATGGCTGACCCGCCAGGGGGAACTCGCCGCCGCCACGGCGGCGCTGGCCCTGCTGTTGGGCCGGCCACCGGGTGCGGCGCTGGAGCCGGTGGACGAGCCCCCGCCCACCCTGCCTTCACTGGAGGCCGTGCTGGCCGTGGGCGCGCGGTCCCCCGCCGCCGAGGCACGTCAGGGCGAGGTGTCGGCGGCCGAGGCCACCCTGCGGGCGTCACGGCGGGAGCGGTGGCCCACTCCCACGGTGGGGGTCTTCGTGGAAGCGGATGGTCCTGGGGGGCGCAGCACGTATCTTCGCGGCGCGCTCGACCTGGACCTCTTCCTCCCAGGCCTGGGACGCGGAGAGACGGTCCGCGCCGCGGCCTCGCTGGAGCTCGCGCGCGCCCGCCAGAACGAGGAGCGGCGTTCCCGGTGGACGGAGCTCGTCTCCAACCATGCGCGCCTGTCCGCCGCCCTGGCGGGACTCGCGCGCTACACGGAGGAGATCCTCCCCGCCGTGGAGAAGACGGAGGGCATGGCCCTGGAGTCCTATCGCGTGGGCCGCAGTCCCCGGGTGGCGCTCAACGCCGCGCTCCAGACGGCCACGGAGACGCGGACGCAGGCCATTGAAGCCGCCTTCGCCGCCCAGTCCGCGTTCGCGGACCTCGAACTCGCCGCAGGGGTGCCCCTCGATGAGCCCTAGACTCGCGCTGCTCGCCTGTCTCTTCGCCTCCGGCGTGGGCTGTCAGCGGACGTCGCCCGAAGAAGCCGCGCCGCCCCTTCCGCGCGTCCGTGTCGTCCCCGTGGCTCCGGGGCAGGCCGTGCGCGGGCTGCGCGTCGCGGGCCTGCTGGCGGCGCCGCCCGGGCGCGAGGTCCGGCTCTCACCGCGGGTGCCCGGCCGGCTGTCGCTCTTGCGCGTGGCGGAAGGGGACCGCGTGCGCGCGGGCGAGGTCCTGGCCCAGGTGGACCCGCTCGACGCCACCGCCGAGCTCCAGCAGGCGGAGGCCGCCCTGCGCGAAGCCAGCTCTGCGCTCGACGCCGCGAAGGAGAAGCGCGCGCGCACGGACGTCCTGGCCGAGCACGGCGTCGCGGCCCGTCAGGACGCGGAGCAGGACCGCAGCGCGGAGGCCGCCGCCCGTGCCACCGAGGCCCGGGCCCGGAGCGCCCTGGAGTTGGCCCGGCGCGGCGTGGGGCGCACCTCGCTGCAGGCCCCCTTCGACGGTGTCGTGACGGCCATCGGGGTGCGGCAGGGTGAAATGGTGGAGGGCGCGAATCCCCCCGTGCTCCAGGTCTCCGCGACGGACCCGCTGGAGCTGCGGGCATACGTCACCCAGCAGGAGGCCGCGGCGGTCCAACCCGGTCAACGCGCGACCCTCACCGTCGTCGGGCTGGACGGTGCCCGCGAGGGCGAGGTCGCCGCGGTGTCCCCCGCCGTGGATCCGCAGAGCGGCAACGTGCTGATCCGCCTGCGCTTCGCCAACCCGCGCGGGGAGCTGCGCCTGGGCGCGACCGCGAAGGCCCACCTCGTCCTGGCGTCGCTGGGCAGCGCGCTGGCCGTGCCGTCATCGGCGCTCCTGCCACGGGAGGATGGAGGCCTCGCGGTCGCGCGGCTCGGGGACGGGCGGGTCCACCGGGTGCCGGTCCAGGTCGTCTCCGAGGACGAGGGCGTGGCCGTCGTCCAGGGGCCGCTCGCGGTGGGCGAGCCTGTCGTCGTGGAAGGGGGCTACTCCCTGCCGGATGACGCCGGGGTGGAGGTCCTGCGGTGACGTGGCTGACGCTGCTGCGGCGCAACGCGCCCGGGGTTGTGGTGCTGCTGGCGGCGCTGACGTTGGCGGGAGTGTTCGGGGCGACCCGGCTGCCCGTGGGGCTCTACCCGGAGGTGACCTTTCCGCGAATCGTCGTCGCCGCGACGCTGAATGGCGCCAGCGCGCAGACCCTGCGGCTGTCCGTGACCGGCCCGGTGGAGGATGCGCTGTCCACCGTCATCGGCGTGCGGCAGGTGCGCTCCCGGACCATCCGCGCGGCCGCGGAGATCTCGCTCTGGTTCGACTCGAACACGGACATGGAGCAGGCGCTGGGGCTCGTCAATGCCCGGCTCGCGGAGGTGCAGAACGCACTGCCCCCGGACGCAACGCTCTCCGCCGAGCGGCTCACCCCGTCGTCCTTTCCCATCCAGACCCTCGCCGTCACCGGCACGGCGGACCCCGCCCGGCTGCGCGAGTTCGCCCTGCGGACGCTGCGTCCAGGCCTGGCGGGCCTCGCGGGCGTGGGGCGCGTGGACGTGGTCGGCGGCGACGTGCGCGAGCTCCTCATCACCGTGGACGCACAGCGGCTGGAGCAGGCGAAGCTGGACCTGCCCACGCTCGCCACCCAGGTGGGCGGCACGCTCCTGCTCGAACCGGCGGGCCGCCTGGACGTGCACTACCAGCAGGCGCTGGTGATGGTGCAGGGGCCGGTGGACTCCCCGGACCAGCTGGCGGCGCTCGTCGTGGGCGGGACGCCCGAGGCGCCCGTGCGGCTGGGCGACGTCGCGCGGATCCAGGAGGGGCATGCGGACCGGCTCTCCCTGACGTATGCGAACGGCAGGCCCGCGGTGCTCGTCAACGTGGGCCGACGGCCAGGGGCGGATGCCGTCACCCTGGCGCGAGAGATAAACGCGGAGCTCGAACGGGTGCGAGCGGGACTGCCGCCGGGCATCGCCATCGAGGTCTCGTATGATCAGGCCGGGCTCATCGCCCGGTCCGTGGCCCACGTGCGGGACGAGGTCATCCTCGGCGGGGTGCTCACGCTCGCGGTCGTGGGCCTCTTCCTGCGCTCCTGGCGGGCCATGACGGCCGCGGCGGTGGTGCTCCCGGCCACCCTGGCGATGACGATTGGCGCGCTCTGGCTCACGGGCAGGACGCTCAACCTCATGTCGCTGGGCGGGCTGGCGGTGGCCATCGGGTTGGTGGTGGACGACGCCGTGGTCGTGGTGGAAGCCGTGTACCGCCGGGTGGCGGCGGGGATGGAGCGGTGGGCCGCGACCGCGGAGGCGCTGCGGGAAATCGCCTGGCCCGTCACCAACTCCACCCTCACCACGGTCGTGGTCTTCACGCCGCTGTCGCTGCTGCCGGGCGTGTCGGGCCAGTTCTTCTCCGCGCTGGCGTTCACGCTGTGCGCCGCCGTGCTGATCTCCTGGGTGTTGGCCGTCACGCTGACGCCGCTGCTGTGCGGATGGCTGCTCGCCGCGCCCGGCGGCCATCACGCGCCCGAGCCCGCCGTCCCGGAGCGCATCCTCTCGCAGTGGCGTAGGCGGCCGGGAACGCTGGTGGCCGCGGTGGCGCTCGTCACCGCGCTGCTGGCCCTGCTGGGCCGGGGCGTGGGGACCGGGTTCCTGCCGGAGCTGGACGAGGGCGCGTTCGTCGTGGACTACTTCACGCCGACGGGCACCTCGGTCGCGGAGGCGGACCGGCTGGGGCAGGCCCTGGAGGCGGTCGTCGCGGAGATCCCGGAGGTCCTGGGCACCAGCCGTCGCCTGGGCGCGGAGCTGGGGCCACCGGCGGCCACCGAGTCCTCGCGTGGCGACCTGACCGTGTCGCTCTCCCCCCAGCGGACGCGCCACGGCCCGGACATCATCGAGGCGACGCGCACGCGAGCGGAAGCCGCCCTTCCCGGCGTCCGGCTGGAGTTCGTCGAGCTGCTGCAGGACGTGCTCTCCGACCTGGAAGGCGCGCCGGATCCCGTCGAGGTCAAGCTGCTGGGGCCGGACGTCCAGGTGCTGCGGGAGTTCGCGCCACGCGTCGCCGAAGCCCTGCGGGACATCCCGGGCCTGGTGGACCTGTTCGACGGGGTCTCCGGCTGCACTCCGGAGGCCCACGTGGAAGTGGACCTGATCCAGGCGGGGCGGCTGGGCCTGACGACGCGGGACGTGTCGGCACAGGTCCGGTCCGCGCTGTTGGGCGAGGTCGTCGGGACGATTCCCCGCGAGGGCCGGCCGGTGGACGTGCGCGTGCGGCTGCGTGACGCCGACCGCCTGGATCCCCAGGTGCTCCAGCGGGTGCGCCTGCGGACCGCTTCGGGGGGAGTGGTGCCGCTGACGCAGGTGGCGCGCGTGCGCCAGGAGTGCCAGCCCGCGGAGTTGCTCGCGGACAACCTGCGTCCGCTGGTGGCGGTGACGGGGCGGCTGGAGGCGCGGGACCTGGGCAGTGTCACCACGGACGTGGAGGCGCGGCTCGCCACGCTGAAGCCTCCAGCAGGGGTGGAGGTGCGGCTGGGCGGTCAGCGTGAGAGCCAGCGCGAGTCCTTCCATGCCCTCGTGCTCGTGTTGCTGCTGGCCGCGCTGGGCGTCTTCCTGGTGTTGACCTTCCACTTTCGCGGGGTCGTGCTCCCGCTGCTCATCCTGGGCGCGGTCCCCGTGGCGCTCGCGGCGGGGGTCGCCTGCCTGCGGCTCACCAGCACGCCGCTCAACGTCTCCTCGTTGATGGGTTGCATCCTGCTCGTCGGGCTCGTCGTGAAGAACGGCATCCTCTTGCTTGACCGTGCGGAGGCGGGACGCGCCGAAGGGCTGTCCGCCGCTGAAGCCGTGGGTCACGCCACCACCGTGCGCCTGCGCCCCATCCTCATGACGACGCTGGCGACGCTGCTGGGGCTCGTCCCGCTCGCGCTCGGCCTGGGCGAGGGCGGTGAGCTGCAACGGCCGCTGGCCATCACCGTGCTGGGGGGCCTCTCCCTGTCCACGTTGACGGTGTTGGTGGGACTGCCGGCGGCGTACGTGCTGGTGCGTCGGCATGCGACCGCCGCGAAGAGTTGATGGCAGGGGAGGGCTCCTCCATCGTTGGTGGCCTGGGGGCGCTCGTCGCGTCCCGGGCGTCACCGAGCGCCTCCGCGCCCCGCGCTGTAACCTTTCGCCTTCCTCCTTCGTGGTGGCCGTTGGATGCCCGGAATGCGCCGGGCGCCGGGACGGAGGACGGACATGCAGGCGATGAAGGTGGCCGTGGTGGGCGGAGGGTTGGGCGGGCTCACGGCGGCGGCGTTGCTGGCGCGCGGTGGCCTCGAGGTGACGTTGTACGAACGCTCGAAGTACCTGGGCGGGCGGGCGCGGACGACGGAGGTGGAGGGCTTCCGCTTCAACCTGGGGCCGCATGCCCTGTACCGGGCGGGCGCGGCGCTGCGGGTGCTGGAGCGCCTGGGCGTGAAGCCCCAGGGCGGTGTTCCGGTGCCGACGGGCTCCCACGCGCTGCTCGCGGGCCGGCTGCACACGCTGCCTCGCGGGCCGGTGACGCTCATGACGACGGACGTGCTGTCGCTCGCCGGGAAGCTGGAGGTGGCGAAGCTGCTGGCGGGGTTGGCCCGTATCGACACAGGGCCGCTGGGGCCCATGCCGATGCGGCAGTGGCTGGAGACGCGCCTGACGCGAAAGGACAGCCAGGCGTTCATCGCGGCGCTGGTGCGTGTGGCGTCGTACTGCGCGGATCTGGAAGCCCTCAGCGCGGAGGCGGCACTGAAGCAGCTCCAGTGCGCGACCGCCGCGAACGTGCTGTACGTGGACGGAGGCTGGAGCACGCTGGTGGACGCGGTGGAGCATCTGGGGCGCGAGGCCGGCGTCCGGCTGGAGCTGTCCACACGGGTGGAGGCCGTCGTTCTTCAGGACGGGGACACGCGGGTCGAAGGTGTGCGGCTCGCGGACGGCACGGTGCACCGTGCGGACGCGGTGGTGCTGGCGGGCAGTCCCGCGGACGTGGCGGCGCTCGTGCCTGGGGACGCGGTGCTGGCTCGGGAGGCGCGGGAGGCGGTGCCCATCCAGGCGGCGACGCTGGAGTTGGGATTGTCGGCGCTGCCCAGGCCGGATGCGTTCTTCGCGCTCGGGGTGGACGGGCCCTGGTACGCGTCGGTGCATTCGGCCTCCGCGAAGCTGGCCCCGGCAGGCGGCGCGATGGTGCACGTGGCGAAGTACCTGGGCGGCGCGGACACGGAGTGCCGCGAGACTGAGCTGGAAGCCGTGATGGATGCGCTCCAGCCGGGTTGGCGCGCGAAGGTGGTGGCGCGGCGCTTCCGTCCGTCGCTCACCGTCAGCGGCGGCCTGCCCCAGGCCGCGAAGGGCGGGTTGACCGGGCGTCCCCCGGTGGAGGTGCCGCACGTCGGAGGGCTGTTCCGCGTGGGCGACTGGGTTGGCGCGGAGGGCATGCTCGCGGACGCATCACTCGCGAGCGCCGAGGCCGTGGAGCAGGCGCTAGTGCAACGCATCGCGACGCCCCGGCGTCGTGCTGCGGGAGCTTGAGCCGGATGAACGCACAGCAGGGAAGGGCGCCCTGCGGGGGAGCCGCCTCATCGCCGCGAGAACTCGCACCGCATGGACGCGCAGGCGCCAGGCCCTCGGACCTTCAGGCGGGACACCTCCTTGCCCGACGCGGGCTCAACTTGTCCGACTGTCGGACCGGTTTCCGGGGCCCGGATGAAGCGGGAGCCCCGGCCAGGGCGGTGCTCCCAACCTGTCCGACTGTCGGACAAGTTTCGGCGACCCGGATCGAGCGGAGGCCCCTGGCCAGGGCGGTTCTCCCGACTGGTCCGACAGTCGGACCAGTTTCCGGGGCCTGGATGGAGCGGGAGCCCCGGCCGGGGTGGCTCTCCCAACTGGTCCAACTGTCGGACAAGTTTCGACGGCCCGGATGGAGCGGAAGCCCCGGCCGGGGAGGCTCTCCCAACTGGTCCGACAGTCGGACAAGTTTCGGCGGCCCGGATGGAGCGGCGGCCCCGGCCAGGGCGGCTCACCCAACTGGTCCGACAGTCGGACCGGTTTGCGGGACCCGGATGGAGCGGAGGCCCCTGGCCAGGGCGGCTCACCCAACTGGTCCGACAGTCGGACCGGTTTCCGGGGCCCGGATGGAGCGGGAGCCTCGGCCAGGGCGGTGCTCTCTATTGGTCCGCTTGTCGGACCGGTTCCGGTTGTCCAGATGGCACGGAGGCTCACCAGCCAGGGCGGTGCTCCCAACCCGTCCGCTTGTCGGACAGGTTCGCGTTGTCCGGATGGCGCGGAGGCTCCCGGCCAGGGCGGTGCTCCCTATTGGTCCGACTGTCGGACAGGTTCGCGCTGTCCAGATGGCGCGGAGGCCCGGCCAGGGCGGCTCTGCCAACTGGTCCGACTGTCGGACCGGTTCGTGTGATGTGGCGTTGACGGGGAGGCCCAACCGGGTTCTCACCTTCTCATTCATGGGGACAGCGGGGATGTCCGAGGGCCTGGGCCTGGAGGCGTCCTTCCGCCGCGGTGGAGGCTTGAACGGGGATGGACTCACAGGCGCGAGGAGCACTGGGACAGGCCGCACGCGAGCACGAGCGCTTCCTCTGGGGGCTCTGCTACCGGATGACGGGCGTGGCCGCGGACGCGGATGACCTGGTGCAGGAGGTCTATGCGCGTGCGCTCGCGACACCGCCGGAGCGGCTGGACACCCTGCGGCCCTGGCTCACGCGCGTGGCGGTGAACCTGGCGCGGGACCACCTGCGGCGGCGACGGCGCGAGGGCTACATCGGACCGTGGCTGCCTTCGCCCGTGGAGACCGGCGACGACGAAGTCCCTCCCTCAGTGGAGGCGAGTCTTCCGGGCGGCGGCTCGACGGAGGGACGCTACGAGCTGCTGGAGAGCGTCTCGTTCGCCTTCCTCCTGGCGCTGGAGGCATTGTCACCCAAGCAGCGGGCGGTGCTGCTGCTGCGCGATGTCTTTGATTACTCGGTGCTGGAGGTGGCCGAGGCGCTGCGCATGAGCGAAGCGAACGTGAAGGTGGTGCACCACCGCGCGCGGTCCGCCATGTCCTCGTATGACCAGGCACGCTGCATTCCCACTCGCGACGTGCAGGCGCGCACGCGGGCCGCGCTGGAGGCCTTCCTGGGGGCGTTGGTGACGGGAGACGTGGCCGCCGCGGAGGCGCTGCTGGCCTCGGAGGTTCGCGCACTGACGGACGGAGGCGGCAAGGTGCGCGCCGCGCAGGTGCCTATCGTGGGGGTACAGCGCGTCGTCCTCTTCCTTCGCCGGCTGATGGAGATGCGGGGGCCGCCGAAGGCGTGGGAAGTACGGATGCTCAACGGACTGCCCGCCGTGGTGTCGGTGTACGCGCCGGGGGCGGATCCCCTGTTGGCCCTGCGCACCGTGATTCGCGTGGACGTGGACGCGACCGGACGCATCCACGCGCTGCATTCCGTGTTGGAGGACCGGAAGCTCGCGGGCGTGCGCGTGCCCGTGCCGGATTGAGCGGGAGCACGGCGCGGGGCCCTCCGTCGAAAGCTCGGTGGAGCGCTTCCGGGCCACCACCTCGGGCGAGGCCATCAAGTCCGTGCGCTGGAGCGCCAACGCCGGGGCCCTCGGGCCCGCCGCTCAAGCAGCTCTCCGTGGGCAGCGCGAAGAACAGCTGCGCGCTGGTCGCGTCGGATGGTGTCTACCGGTGGACCTGTTCGGCCTGGCGGAAGGTCCGGAAGCGCCGCGGAACCTCTCCGCGGCCGGCGACGGGGCCGTGGGGGGCCTCCACGCGCGGAGCCTCGTCTACAAGTGGCAGTGAGGCCGGGCCTCGGGGGAGGGGCAGGCGCGGGCCTCGCCGTCCACTCCTGCATTGCCCCCAGGGATGAAGCCCCTGTCCAAGCGCTCCGCCCGTCACCAGTTCCGTGGTGCGCGGCGGGGCGAGCGAACGGAGGGCGGGCATGTCGGGACAGGGGGAGGACTCACCAGCGGGGGGCGCGCCGTCGCTGTTCGCCCGGCTGGCGGTGGGCGTGTTCCGGCACCGGGGCCGGGTGCTGGTGGGCGCGCTCCTGCTGCTCGGCGCGGCGGTGTGGGCGCTGCTCCGGGGCGGAGACCTCACCACCGGGACCATCGAGGGCATCGAAGCCGCGCGGGCCGAGGCGCTCGCTCGGGGCGCCGCCGCGGGGTCGAACGACCAGACCCTGGCGGTCATCTTCCACCACGATGAATGGACGACCGATGCGCCGCGCTTCGCCCAGGCGGTGACGTCCGCGCTGGCGCGCGTGCAGCGGCTGCCGGAGGTCGCGTCGGTGGTGTCGCCCATCGGGGCGCCCGAGGCCTTCCGGGCCCGCTTCGTGGCGCCGACAGGCCACGATCTGCTGGCGCTGGTGCGGCTCAAGGGCGGCGAGCGCGAGGCCACCGCCGCGTTCCCCACCGTGCGCGCGGCGCTGGACGGCTCGGGCCTCCAGACGACGCTCACCGGCAAGGTGGCCTTCCTGGCCGCGCTCAACGAATTGCTGGCGCATGACCTCTTGCGCGCGGAGTTGCTCTCGTTCCCGCTGGCGCTGCTCGTGTTGCTGTGGGTGTTCCGGACGGTGGTGGCGGCCATGCTGCCCCTGGTGGTGGGCGGGCTGGCGGTGCTGTGCGGCGTGGCGGGCGTGCTGCTCCTGTCGCACGTCACGAACATGGCCCAGTACACGCTCAACGTGGTGTCGCTCATCGGGCTGGGCGTGGCCATCGACTACTCGCTCTTCATCGTGAGCCGCTTCCGCGCGGAGCTTGCCCTGGGGTCGACGACGGAGCAGGCGCTGACGCGCACCCTGGACACCGCCGGGCGGGCGGTGGCGTTCTCCGGGCTGGCCGTCACGGTGGGCCTGGGGGGCCTGCTCTTCTTCCGCGGCTCGTACCTGAGCGCCATGGGGCTGGGGGGCGCCCTGGTGGTGGCCTTCGCGGTCCTCTTCGCGCTCACCGTGCTGCCCGCGCTCCTGGCCTGGCTGGGGCCGCGCGTGGACCGGGGGCGGCTGCCCTTCGCGCGCATGGAGGGACGCGGCGGCGGCTGGCACGCGCTGGCCACCTGGGTGATGCGGCATCCCTGGTGGGTGCTGCTGCCGACGCTGGCGTTGCTGCTGGCCATGGGGCTGCCGTTCCGGCGGCTGCAACTGGCGGCCACGGACATCACGGCGCTGCCCGAGGGCACCGAAGCCCGCCGGGGCGCGGAGACCCTGGCCCGCCTGTTCCCCCGCGAGGCCGCCACCCGGGTGCTGGTGGCCGTGGAGTTCCCTGGCGGCAACCCCCTCACGCCGGAGCGCGCGGGCGCGCTTCACGACGCCAGCCGGCGGATCTCGGCGCTGCCCGGGGTGCTGGGCGTGGAGAGCGCGGTGACCCTGGTCCCCGGCATGGACCGGGCGACCGTGCAACGGATGGCCGCGGCGCCGCCCCAGTTCCTTCCGCCGGAGCTCCAGGCCGCGCGGGCCGCGTACGTCACCGGCAACGTGGCGGTGATGCAGGTGCTGACGTCCTCGGCGCCCAGCAGCGTCGAGGCCCGGAACCTGGTCCGCGCGCTGCGCGAGGACCGCGCGGTGGGCGACGGCCGGTGGCAGGTGGGAGGACAGACCGCGGGGGACGTGGACGCGGCGGCCTTCGTGAAGCAGCACACGCCCGCGGCCGTGGGGTTCGTGATGGGGATGACGTGCATCGTCCTCTTCGTGCTCCTGCGCTCCGTGGTGCTGCCCTTGAAGGCGCTCCTGATGAACCTGCTGTCGCTGTGCGGTTCGTTCGGGGCCCTGGTGTTCATCTTCCAGGAGGGACACCTGCACCGGCTGCTGCGCTTCGAACCCGGGCCCATCGAACCGTCGCTGCCCATCCTGCTGTTCTGCGCGCTGTTCGGCCTGTCCATGGACTACGAGGTGCTGCTGCTCAGCCGTATCCGCGAGGAGTGGCTGCGCACGGGCGACAACACCCACGCGGTGGCCGAGGGACTGGAGCGGACCGGCGGCCTCATCACCAGCGCGGCGGCCATCATGGTGGCCGTGTTCGCGGCCTTCACGCTGGCCTCGGTGGTGGTGGTGAAGGCGATGGGGCTGGGCATGGCCATCGCGGTCGCGCTGGATGCGACGCTGGTCCGGGTGCTCATCGTCCCCGCGATGATGCGCCTGATGGGGGACTTCAACTGGTGGGGGCCGGGCCACTGGAGGCGCTCGAACGCGCGGGCGCAAGGGACGCGGGGCACGGAGGTGCGGCCATGAACGCGCGCGACCTGGGATGCACGGCGGCGGCGCTGGGCGTGCTCGTGCACGGCCACCTGGAGCTGATGGCCGGCCTGCGACGGCGTCCGGCGCCGCCCGCGAGGCGCTTCGAGCCGCCCTCGGTGACGGTCATCCGGCCCATCCGGGGTCTGGACATAGACGCGCGGGCGAACGTGCGCGCGCTGCTGGACCTGGACTATCCCGGCGAGTGGGAGGTGCTCTTCGTCTTCGACAGCGAGGACGACCCGGCGTTCCTCCCCACCCGCGAGGAGGTGGCCGCGCACCCCACGCGCGCGAAGCGGGTGGAGCTGGTGGTCGCGGGCGAGCCTCCGCGAGGGATGACCGGCAAGCTCAACGCGATGCAGGTGGGCGTGGCCCGCTCCCGGTGCGACCTGCTGGCGTTCAGTGATTCGGACACGCGGCCCACGCCCGGCGTGCTCACGGCGCTGGTGGGCGCACTGCTGGAGGACGGCCGGACGGGCGCCACGTTCGCGCCCATCTACGCGGCGGCGGATGCGCCCCTGGCGGGAGACGTGGGCTACGGGCTGCTGGTGAACGCGTGGTACGGCGCGGCGGTCGCCCGCACCGCGGCGCCGGATGGCGCGCTGCCCTTCATCATGGGGCAGCTGATGGTCTTCCGTCGGGAAGCGCTCGCGGCCATCGGGGGCGTGGGCTGCGCCGCCGGGCAGTTCGTGGATGACATGTACCTGGGGCGCAGGCTGCACGAGTCCGGGTGGAAGAACCGCGTCGTCCACGCGCCCCTGCGCGTCGTCACGGGCCACCTGGAGCTGGGCGCCTTCCTGCGCATCTTCCGGCGGTGGATCCTCTTCTCGGAGGCGGGGCTGCCCGGGGACTTCGCGCGGCCGCACTGGGTGCGCGGCGCGGTGAGCTGGCTGTCGTGGGGCGGCCTGGCGGCGGCGGTGGCGCGCAGGGCCTGGGGGGCCGCCGCCCTGGCGGCGCTGCCCATCGGCTTCTCCGTGTGGAGCCAGCTGCGGCTCCAGCGGGCCTGCCACGGGCCGGACGTGGCGCCCCGGCACTACTGGGTCCCGGCCGTCCTTCCGCTGCTGGGGGCCGGTGTGGCGCTGTCCGCGCGGCTGTCGCGCCAGGTGGACTGGCGCGGCCGGGGCTACCGGTTGGATGCGAAGGCGCGCCTGGGTGAAGCCCAGCCGGCCCGGGCCAGCGTGTAGACGGGACGGCGGACGCGACGATGCAGCCAGCTCCCCACCTGTTCCACCGCGCTCGCCACCGTGCCTCGCAAGGGCGGCCCGGCCGAGCGCAACAGCGGCGCGGCGGACCGGAGGCTGCCCCCGGGGCCGCCGGGCGAGAGCATCGCGGCGAAGGCATGCGCGACGACGCGCAGGTACTCGCGGGCCATCACCCGCATGCGGGGCTCCTCGGAGGAGAGCAGCGCCATGGAGGCCCGCGCGCCGCGAGGGCTGTGCTCCCAGTAGTGCAACAGGCCCATGCGCAAGGCCCGCATGCCCTCGTCCTGTCCGGCGAAGGCGCTGTAGAGCGCGGAGGCCAGCGCGACGCGCGTGCGCTGGGCCGGCCGCCGCGCGTGCGCGTAGTGCTCCAGCGCGCGGGGGATGGGGCCCGGGTGGCGGTGCAGCGACTCCTGGAGGGCGCGGGCATCGTGGAAGGCGGACGCCATGCCGCTCGCGGTGAGCGGATGGCAGCACGCGGCGGCGTCGCCGACGAGCACGGCGCTGCCCATGCAGACGGTCTCCGCCAGCCAGTCGTCGTTGGACGCCATGCGCACGGCGGGCCGCTGCTCCAGCGCCCGCCAGACGGCGTGCCTCAGACTGGAGGGCAGGGCGAGCAGCAGCTCCGGCCTGTCCCGCAGCGTCTGGACGGTGCTGCCCAGGGGCAGGTCCACCATCACGCGCGCCAGGCCCGGCTGGATGGCGTAGGCCAGCGCATGCACGGCGCCTCCCACGAACTGGTGGCCGTGGTCGGGGTGGGTCAGGCAGGCGCTGTCCACGGTCACGCCCAGCATGGTGGAGAGCCGGGTGTGGTGCTCGGCGATGCCCAGCATCCGCCGCACGGGCGACGCGCGCCCGTCCGCGGCCACCAGCAGCCGGGCGCGCACGGTGTGCTCGGTGCCCGCGTGGGTGTAGCGCAGGCGCACGCCGCGCCCGTCGTTGTGCTCCACGGCCGTCACGCGGGCCCGGGCGCGCGCGGTGACGCCGCGCCGCCGCGACACCGACTCCAGCAGGGGCTCGGTGAGGGTGGCGTGCTCGAGCGACAGCCCGGTGACACCCTGGCCGTAGGGCAGGACGAGGGTGCGGGCAGGGGCATGGAAGCGCACCGCGAAGCCCCGCACGGGCTGGGCCTCCCAGCCGTCCACGACGTCCCCGAAGCCCAGCGCGCGCAGGTCCCGGATGCCGGCGGGGTGGAGCAGCTCGCCCGCGAGCTGTTTGTGCCGGTCCACGCCCGCGTCGAGCAAGAGGACGGACAACCCCAGCTCGGCGAGCGCCGCCGCCACCGCGCAGCCCGCGGGCCCACCTCCGGCTATCACCACCTCGGCGTCCTCCACGTGGCCTCCGCTCGGTCCCCAGACACCATGTCTGCCATTGACGACTTAGCCATTGATGCGCGGTACCGCACGCAGAGGAGGCAGGCATGAAGGAGCAGGGAGCGTCATTCTGTCGCACGCAGCTGCCCCGGGTTTCCCGGACGTTCGCGCTCAACATCCCGCTGTTGCCGGAGCCCCTGGACCTCGCGGTCACGGTGGCCTACCTGCTGTGCCGCATCGCGGACACGCTGGAGGACGAGGCCCCCGGCCCCTCCCGGACCGCGCTGCTCGAAGAGCTGGGCACCCTGGTGGCGTTGGCGCCAGGCTGGGAAGCCCAGGCCCGTTCCTTCGCGCGAAGGGCGCGGCTCGCCCTGCGGGACGAGGCGCCCGCCGAGGAGGCCGAGCTGGTGCTGGAGACCCCGCGGGTGCTGGAGACCCTGGCCTCGCTCCCCTCCTGGGTGCACCCGCCCATCGCCCGGTGCGTGCGCACCATGACCGGAGGGATGAACCAGATGCAGCGGCTGCACGGCGGGAGCGGGCAGGTCATGGGGCTGCCCGACCTCCAGGCGACGTTCATGTATTGCTATTACGTGGCCGGCGTCGTGGGCGAGATGCTGACCGGGCTCTTCATCGCCAGCTCACCCCGGGTCGCCTGGCGCCAGGAAAGCCTCACGCCGCGGGCGCCTGCCTTTGGCCGGGCCCTGCAACTCACCAACATCCTGAAGGACGTGCGCGAGGACCTGGACCGGGGAAGCTGCTGGCTGCCCAGGGACCGCATGGCCGCGCATGGCCTCACGCCCGCCACGCTGGCCCTGCCGTCCTTGCGCTCGCATGCGGTGGCGCTGATGGACGAATTGGTGGAGGTGACGCGCCGGGAGCTCGCGGTCGCGCTCGAATACTCCCTGGCCCTTCCCCGCGAGGAGCCCGGCCTGCGGCTGTTCTGCCTCTACCCGCTCTTCTTCGCGGTCGCGACGCTGGACGCGGTGGAGGGCAACCCTGCGGTGCTCGAACCCGTGCCCGTGAAGATCCGCCGGGAGACGGTGGAGGCGCTGATGCGGCTCACCCAGGAGCGGGTGGACTCGGATGAAGCGCTGCGGGCGCTCTACGCCCGGTGCGCGCGAGTGCCCCGGGACGGCCTGGAGGCCCGGCCCTGATGCGACAGGCGCGCGACGTGCTGGCGCGGACGCAGGAGGCGGATGGCTCCTGGACGGGTGACTACAGCGGCCCGCTCTTCCTGGCCCCGGTGTACGTGGCCGGGCTGTACGTGATGGGCCGCTCGCCGGACGCGCGCCTCCGGGACGGGCTCGTCGCGTCCATGCGCGCCCACCAGAACGCGGACGGCGGCTGGGGGCTGGACGTGGAGTCGCCCAGCCTCGTCTTCACGACGGTGCTCACCTACGTCGCACAGCGGTTGCTGGGCGTCGGCGCGGACGACCCGGGCCTCCTCCGCGCGCGAGCGTGGTTCCTTCCGCGCGGGGGCCCGCTGGGCAGCGCGTCCTGGGGGAAGTTCGTCCTCGCACTGCTGGGGCTCTACGACTACGCCGGCCTGGCGCCCGTGCCTCCTGAGCTCTGGCTGTTGCCGCGAGCGATGCCGTTCCATCCGTCCCGGCTCTGGTGCCACTGCCGCATGGTGTACCTGCCCATGGGCTGGCTCTACGGCCGCCGCGCCCGCGCCAGGGAGACGCCGCTGCTGGCCGAGCTGCGGCGCGAGCTGTATCCCCAGCCCTACGCGGACGTGGATTGGAAGGCGGCGCGCGGCCGGGTGGCCGGGACGGATGCCTACACCCCCCATGGCCTGTTGCTGCGCGCGGTGCACCGGGTGCTGGGCCTGTACGAGCGCTTCCACTCGAAGCGGCTGCGGGCCCGCGCGCTGGAGGAAGCCCTGGCGTTGATTCGCGGGGAGGACGAGGCGACGCACTTCGTCTGCATCGGGCCCATCAACAAGGTCTTCAACATGGTGGTGTGGCACGTGCTGCGGCCAGACGGCCCGGAGGTGCGTGCCCACCTGGAGCGCCTGCCGGACTACCTCCAGCCGACGGGGGAGGGCATCACGTTCAACGGCTACAACTCCTCGCAGCTCTGGGACACCGCCTTCGCGGTGCAGGCGCTGGTGGCGTCCGGCGCGACGGCCGGAGCGCGGGACACGCTGGAGCGCGCGGGCCGCTTCCTGGAAGCGCAGCAGGTGCTGGAGGATTCACCGGACGCCGCGCGCCACCACCGGCACCCGAGCCGGGGAGGTTGGCCCTTCAGCACGCGCGCGCACGGCTGGCCCATCAGCGATTGCACGGCGGAGGCGCTGAAGGCCTGTCTGTTGTTGGAGCCGCTGGGGCTCAACCGCGTGCCGCGGGAGCGCCTGGAGCAGGCCGTGGCGTTCATCCTGTCCTTGCAGAACCGGGACGGCGGCTGGGCCACCTACGAGCGCCAGCGGGGACCGCGCTGGCTGGAGCGGCTCAACCCCTCGGACGTGTTCGCCGGCATCATGGTGGACCCCAGCTACGTGGAGTGCACGTCGGCCTGCGTGCAGGCGCTGGCCGCGTGGCGCAAGGCGCATCCGCAGGCGCCGGTGGACCGGGCCATCGCGCGGGGCGCGGACTTCCTGCGCCGCCAGCAGCGTCCGGACGGAAGCTGGGAGGGGGCCTGGGGCGTGTGCTTCAGCTATGGCACGTGGTTCGGCGTCACCGGTCTGGTGGCCGCGGGCGCGAAGGCCTCGGACCCCGCGCTGCGCCGGGCGGTCGCGTTCCTGGAGGCCCACCAGCGCGAGGACGGCGCGTGGAGTGAAACCGTCCAGGGCTGCCGTGAGCGCCGCTGGGTGGAGGGGCGCACCGGCCACGCGGTGACGACGTCCTGGGCCGTGCTGTCCCTGGTGACCGCGGGCGGCGCGGACAGCGACGCCGCGCGCCGGGGCGCGGCGTGGCTCCGTGCGAGGCAGGGGCCGCGCGGCCAGTGGCCCCAGGAGCCCCTGGCCGGCGTGTTCAACCGCACCTGCGCCATCCACTACGACGCCTACCTGCGCATCTTCCCGCTGTGGGCGCTGTCGCTCATGGAGGCGGCAGGCGACGGCCTCACGGCGCGCGGAGGCTCAGCGTCCCCAGGTAGTCCATCTTGCCCAGGTTGACGCCGTTGTGCCGGAGGAGCGCGTACGCGTGGGTGAGGTGGAAGTAGAAGTTCGGGATGATGTGCTCCTGGAAGTTGTCCGCGCCGCTCATCACCTTGCCCTCCCACCGGGGATTGGTGATGACGCGGCTGGCCGCGCCCTCGAAGTCCTTCCCGGTGAACGTGTCCAGGTAGGCGATGGTCGACTGGACGCGGGCACGCAGCTCCTCCAGCGTCTGCTCCGTGTCCGGGTTCGACGGCGCGGCCTTGCCCGTCAACCTCGAGGCCCCCAGCTTCGCGGCGTCACAGGCGATCTGCACCTGCTTGACGAACGGAAACTGGTCCGGCGCCAGTCGGGAGCTCAGGTACACGTTCGGGTCGAAGGACTTCGCCTTGGCGTAGCCCGCGGCCGCCTCCAGCCACTTGTCGAGCTGCCCGAGCTGCTTCTTCATCTGCGAAAAGGTCTCGAAGTACATGGGCGCGCAAGCTAACGGGGCAGCCATTGCCGCGCGAGCCAATCCGCGGGGCGTCCGGTCCCTCATCCCGGACGCTCCGCGTCATGCCGCGGTCACGCGTGGCATCAGAAGGTGATGGTCAGGTCGTGCAGCACGGCCGAGCAGCCCGTCTTCGTCCCCGCCTCGTCGCCCGACGTGTCACCCACGCAGGTGATGTTCTGCACCATGCGCGTGTTCCCGAGGACCTGCGGGAAGGACCAGGCGTCCAGCGAGTGCCCCGTGTCCGTATACGACCAGGTGAACTCGGCGCCCTTCCAGTAGTCCGCGATGGGCACGAAGGTCGGCGAGACGCTCTGGATGGCAGTCGCCGTGGTGGCGATGTGGTACCACTGCCCCCCGAAGACATGGGTGTCTCGTCCGCCCGTTTCGTCTCCCCAGATGAACATGCCGACCCACAGCTCGTTGAAGTTGCGCACCTCGAACTCGAAGTTGAGGCTCATCAGCGGGCCGTGACCGGCGAAGTCCGCGTCACCTCCCGGAGTCTTCGGCGGGACGTAGAAGGCCAGGGGGAAGTCGTTGATGGTGATGCTGGACAGGCCCTGCTCCGTGGTGGCCACGGACGGCTCCGCCGGGACCTCCGACGACTCGAGGGTCTCAGGGCCGCCGCAGGCCCCCAGCAACAGCGCGGCCGCCGGCACGACGTAGGACACGAAGCGATTCAACATGGGTGACTCCTGGACGCGGGTGGAAGACGCGCCCAGGAGTACCGGGCTTCATGGACAGCCAACATGCCTCTGCCGCCAATGCCTCTCAGCGTGGGATGAAGCGGCCCGCGGCGGGGGTGAGCTGGCCATGGCGGGAATGCCTCTCAGGCCTTGAACGTCATCAGCGGCTTGAGCCGGGCCACCTCCCGGACGATGTCTGCGTCCACCTGCGAGGCGATGACCGGGCCGATGGGCTTGTAGGCGGCGGGGGCCTCCTCGATGCGGCGCTCGGCCCGCAGCGCGATGCAGTCCACCCCCGTCAGCCCCAGGTCGTCCTCGCGGTGCTTCGCGCCACCCCGCGACATGGAGAAGCGCGAGTGCGCCCGGCCCGCCCCGTGCGAGGCCGACGCCAGGGCCTTCGCGTTGCCCAGGCCCCGCATCAGGTAGGACGTCGCCCCCATGGAGCCGGGGATGATGACCGGCTGGTCCTCCTCGGCCGGGCAGGCCCCCTTGCGCGCCAGCCAGCCGCCTTCCCAGGGCAGGGTGATGTTGTGGGGCACGTCGTAGACGAGCGGCGCCTCCACGTCCCCGAACAGCTCCCGCAGCGTCTGCCGCACCAGCTCCGCGAGCAGCAGCCGGTTGAGGAAGGCGTAGTTGGCCGCGGTGGCCTCGGCCCGCAGGTACTCGCGCACCATCGCCGGGTCCGCGAGCGGGAAGATGCCGCTCGCCGGATGCGGAGCCCCCGTGGGCCACGCGGCCCGCGCCCGCTCCTGCCACGTGCGCCCCACGTGCTTGCCCATGTCCCGCGAGCCGGAGTGCACCATGAACGCGAGCTGCCCCTCACGCACCCCCCAGGCCCACGCGCGCGCGCGGTCCACCACGGCCTCCACGCGCTGCACCTCGACGAAGTGGTTGCCTCCGCCAATGGTGGCCAGCCCGGGGTCTCGCACCACGCCCTCGCGCCGCAGCCCGGTGGGCGCCCAGGCCGGGTCGCCTTCCAGCGCACCGCCCAGGTGGACGCGCGCGGATTCGCGGTCCAGCTGGTCCAGCTCCGCACGGGCGGACATGCCCAGCGGCTGCGCCGCCGTCTCCTGGAGCCAGCCGGGCAGGCCGTCGCGCAGGAGCGCCTCCAGCGCGCGCGAGCCCTGGGCGACGTCGCGGGTGCCGAAGAAGCAGTGCCCCTTCATCCGCTCGACGAAGGCGTCGCGGCGGGCGAGGAAGGCGTCCACGGGGATGTCCGCGACGTGCAGGCGCATGCCGCAGTTGATGTCCGTGCCCACGGCACCGGGCACCACCAGTCCCTCCGTGTGGACCACCGACCCGATGGCCACCCCGGAGTCACCCGGATGGAAGTCCGGCGTCGCGCGCACCTGCTTCACGCGCCCGCCCGTCGGATGATGGAGCGCGGCGAGCGCCGCGAGCTGTTGAAGCGCCTTGCCCTCCACGGGCAGGTCCGGCGGGAGCAGGACCTCCGCGGGGGGCGCATGGGGATCCGCCTGGAGGCGGACCGTGTAGACACGACCGTCGTAAGCAACATCGAGCCCCTCGCGGGCAAGTGCCCGCAGGAGCCGGTTGAGTTTCGGCTGCATGACCTTCTCGGAATCTGACCCGGGCGGACCTCGGCCCGGGGGACGTGAGCGATGGATTCGAGACCTCGGGTCAGCAGCCGCGGTCGGGACGTCGGAGCGTCCGCGCCCGCAGGGACGCCCCGGCCCGCGCTGCCTGACAAAGCCAGGCGGCGGGAAGGGGCGCCACGCAAGCGACACGTCTACGAATACATCGTCGCCCTGCTTCCTTCGTCCAGGAAGTAGGCGCTGTTCACGAGCGCCAGGTGGCTGAACGCCTGGGGGAAGTTGCCAATCATCCGGCGTTGCCCGGGCAGGTACTCCTCGGCGAGCAGCCCCACGTCGTTGCAGAGCCCCACCAATTTGGTGAAGAGCTTGCGCGCGTCCTCGGTGCGCCCCAGCAACTGGTAGGTGTTCGCGAGCCAGAAGGAGCAGGCGAGGAAGGCGCCCTCCTCGCCGGAGAGGCCATCGACGCTCTCCTCCGTCCGGTACCGCAGCACCAGCCCCTCCGGCATCAGCTCCTCCTCGATGGCCTTCACCGTTCCGGCGATGCGGGGATCCTCCGGCGGGAGGAACCCGCTGAGCGCGATGATGAGCAGGCTCGCGTCCACGCCCTTGGAGCCGTAGTACTGCGTGAAGGTCCCCCGCTGGGCGTCGTAGCCCTTGCTGCACACCTCGTCGTGGATGGTCTGCCGCAGCTTCACCCACGGGGCCTTGTCCTCCTTCAGGCCGTACTGCTCGATGGCCCGCACCCAGCACTCGATGACGATCCACGCCGACACCTTGGAGGCGGTGAACGCGTGCTTCGGGCCGCGCATCTCCCAGATGCCGTGGTCCGGCTCCGTCCAGACCTTCGACACGCGGATCGCGAGCCTCTTGAGCGCCTGCTGTCCGCGCTCCGTCAGCCTGCCCGCCTGTTGCGAATGGATGTAGAGGACCGCGGCGAACTCGCCGAGCACGTCCAGCTGGAACTGCGTGTAGGCCCCGTTGCCGATGCGCACGGGCCGGGCCCCCTCGTAGCCTCCCAGCCAGTCCAGGTTGACCTCGGTGAGGCGGCGCTCGCCCCGGATGCCGTACATGATCTGCAGCTGGTCCGGGGCGCCACCAATGGCGTCCTCCAGCCAGTTCCCGAACGCACTCGTTTCGTCCGTGAGGTCCGCGCGCATGAAGGCGCTCAGCGTCAGGACCGAGTCGCGAATCCAGCAGAACCGGTAGTCCCAGTTGCGCTCGCCGCCCGGTGTCTCCGGGAGCCCGAACGTGGGCGCGGCGACCAGCGCTCCTGTCGGCTGGTAGCTGCACGCCTTGAGGGTGAGCAGGGAGCGGGTGACCACGTCCTGGTGCTGCGGGGGCAGGTGCAGCCGCGAGGCCCAGTCCTCCCAGTAGGCCTCCGTCTCACGCAGGGCGGCCTCCGGGTCCAGCGCGGCGGGGACGCCGTCGTACGGACGGGCCCAGGAGAGCACGAAGGGGATCCGCTGGCCGGCCTGGACCGTGAACTCCGCCTCGAAGGAGGGTGGCTCCTTGTCGGTGCCGCCTCGCAGGAACAGCGCGTCCGGGCCGGCGACGGAGGCGGAGGCGCCGTCCCTCCTCGCGATGAGGGGAATGGTGGAGCCGTTGGCGAACCGGGGGCGCAGCTCGGAGCGCATCGCCACCGTGCCCTGGAGCCCCTCCACCCACCGCACCAGGTGGGGGTTGCCCTTGCGGATGGGCATGAAGTCCACGACGCGCACCGTGCCCTCGTCCGTCACGAACTCCGTCTCCAGGATGAGGGTCTTGCCCCGGTAGCGGCGCCGCACCTCGCGCACGGCCCCCTTCGGCGCGACCTTCCACCGGCCGTTGTCGCGTGTTCCCAGCAGCGACGCGAAGCAGGCGTCCGAGTCGAAATCCGGGAGGCAGAGAAAGTCGACGGAGCCATCCCGGGCCACGAGCGCGGCCGTGTGCAGGTCCCCGAGGAGCGCGTGGTCCTCGATGAGCAGGCCCGGCTCCGCCCGGGTGCTGCTCCCCCATCCGGTCCTGGGGGCTTCACGCGTCCGGGGAGTCGTGTCTGTCGAAATCATGGCGTGTCTCTCGGCCTGGGGTGGGGGTTCAGCAAAAGGTAGGAGCCGGTCCTCTGGATGCAATCGCGCGGGGAGGGCGGCGGGCAGGGGCCACCCGGGCCGTGCGCCTGAACAGAGGAGGGACGCTCACGAAGCGGCCCCAGCCCGGTCTGGGATATGAACCCCCAGCCCCAAGGGCCTGCCCTGCCATGGCAGGCGCGGGCGGATTGGAACGGAGCGCTCTCATGACGGTGGCTGTCCTACGGGCCCAGGCCCCGGAGTTCGATGTGGCGTCCGTCCTGGACCGCTTCCCGGACTGCCACCCCAACGCCGTCTGGCTTCAAGGGGAGCAGCGGCTCCAGGGCAGACATTCCACCTCTGGCTTCAACCTCACGCTGGTGGAGGACGGGGAGGGCACGCTGCACGGCCCCGTCGCCGCGGCCCGGCGGCAGCTGGAGGTGCTGGCCCCCCTGCTCATGGAGCTGCGGCAGCTGTCCGTCCCCTGCGTCGTGGACTTCGGCCTGTTCGTCGGAAGCGCGCTGCACTTCGCCAGCTCCATCCACTTCCCACCCGACGACGTCCGGTGGTTCGCGGACCAGGGCATCGCCCTGGCCGTCTCCGCCTATCCAACCGCTGACGAGGATTGAGCAATCATTTCCAGGATGAATGTCAGATCGACCCTGTAGGGTGCGCGCCCCTCCGGAAGATTCCCTTCCGGCATGGCTCAAGGTCGAGGCCTCTTGAACCGCTCCTCCTTCCTGTCGCGCGCGCTGCGCACCGGCACGCTCTGTCTCGTGGGCGCCAGCTCGCTGCTGACCGCCTGTGATTCCAATGACGATCCGCCCCCCACCCCCACCCCGGTGGACACCTCGCCGCGCACGCTGACGCTGCTCCAGACCAGCGACCTGCACACCAACATCTTCCCGTGGGACTACTTCACCGGGAAGCCGGACGCGAAGCGCGGCCTCTCCAGGGTGGCCACGCTCATCAAGCAGGAGCGCGCGAAGAACCCGGACTGCACGCTGCTCGTCGACACCGGCGACACCATCCAGGGCTCGCCGCTGGGCACCTACTACGCCCTGGTGGACAACGCGCCCAAGCACCCCATGGCCACCGCCATGAACGAACTGGGCTACGCCGCCATGGCCCTGGGCAACCACGAGTTCAACTACGGCCAGGACGTCCTCAACAAGTTCAAGGGCGAGGCGAACTTCCCCCTCCTGGGCGCCAACGTGCGCAAGACCGCGGACGGCTCCGAGGCCTTCACCCCGTACATCCTCACCACGGTGTGCGACGTGAAGGTCGGCATCCTCGGCCTGGTGACGCCGGGCGTGGCGACGTGGGAGCGCAAGGACAACATCACCGGGCTGCGCTTCGATGATCCGCTGGAGACCGCGAAGACCTACGTGCCGAAGATGAAGCAGGCCGGCGCGGACGTGGTCGTGGTGGCCATCCACAGCGGCCCGGACAAGCAGCCCACCGGCAGCGCGAGCAGCCCGGAGTCGTGGCTCGCGGACTACGCGGACCCCACGAAGTGGACGGACCGGGGCAACATCGCCGGTGAGAACGAGGCGGTGCAGATTGCCCAGCAGGTGGCGGACGTGGACGTGCTCCTCACCGGCCACACCCACCAGCCCATCCCGAAGATGCTGCTGAAGAACGCGCAGGGCCGCGAGGTCCTCCTCACGCAGCCCAACCGCTGGGGCAGCCACCTGGCCGACGTGCAGCTCAACGTCACCTGGAACGGCGAGCGCTGGGGCGTGGACGCGCACGACTCGCTGCTCCACGCGGTGGACGACACGGTGGCGGAGGACGCCACCGTCAAGCAGCTCACCCAGGCCTACCACGACACCACGGTGGCCTACGTGAACCAGAAGATTGGCAGCACCACCGCGGCCTTCACGGGCGGCTTCCCCGGCCGCTACGTGGACAGCCCCCTGGGGGACCTGCTCAACATCGTGCAGGAGGAGGCCGCGGAGGAGGCCGGCTTCCCCGTGGACCTGTCCGCCACCGCCCTGTTCTCCAACGACGTCGCGCTGCCGGCGGGGGACGTCACCCTGCGCGACGCCTACAGCGTCTACATCTACGACAACACGCTGTACGTGATGGAGATCAACGGCTCCATCCTCCGGCGCGCGCTGGAGATGAACACGCTGTACTTCAAGCAGCTGGACGCGGCGAACCTGCCCGCGAAGCCCGCGGACGCGAAGGCCACCATGCCCGTCGTCGCGGACTACAACTGGGACCTCTACTCGCGCATCGAGTACGGCTACGACCTGACGAAGCCCGCGGGCTCCCGCCTCACGCACCTGCGCTTCCAGGGCCAGGACGTGCGCGACGACCAGGTCTTCCGCATCGCCGTCAACAACTACCGCGGCGGTGGCGGCGGCGGGTACAGCATGTTCAAGGAGGGCCGCCTGTTGTGGTCCTCCGCGGACGGCGTGCGGGACTACGTCGCGCGCTACATGCAGGCGCACCAGGGCCTGTCTCCGGACGTGGTGAACACCTGCAACTTCACGCTCGCGCCGGACCTCTACACGCCGTACTTCAAGGCCACGCTCGGCCCCGCGAAGTGCGCGCCCGTGCAGTGACGTAGGGACCCAGGGTGGCCCGGAGGACAGCCCTCCTCCCCGGAGGGCGCGTCCCACCGGGCCTCCCGTGTTCCTACCTTCCCGCGCATGGTCCGCCGCCTGCGCAGGTTCCTCCGCCAGCCCTCCTGGCTGCTGCTGGGCGGACTGGTCCTCCTGGGCGGGGGGCTGGGCATCGCGCTCGCCCGCGTGCAGGCGGACACCGCGCCGGCCCTGTTCGGACATGCCTGGCCCGGTGACATCGACTACGCGCGCGGCGCGCTGGGGGCGCTGCTCGGACTGCAGATCACCGTGCTCACCATCGTCCTGTCGCTGAACGCGCCGGTCATCCAGTCCGCGGCGAACCAGTACTCGCCGCGGCTGGTCTCCATCTACCTGAAGAACGCGCCGCTGCGCCGTGCCATCCCCTTCTTCGTCCTCTCCACCAGCTACATCCTCGCGGCCGTCCGGGAGCTGGGCCTCATCGAGGACGCGGGCGTGCGGCCCCGGCCAGTCCTCTCGGGGGCCATCGTCCTGGTGCTGGTGGCGCTCCTGCTGCTCATCGTCTTCCTGGCCCGCACGTTCCGCTTCCTCCGGGTGGAGCGCGTCCTCGGGCTCGTCCAGCATCTCATCGTGTCGGCCACGGAGCGCCGCATCCAGGCCCGCCTGAAGCGGCTGACGCTCGACCCGACCGTGCCCCTGCGCCTGCCGGCGGACGCCACCTCGCTCCTGGCCGCCGCGTCGGGCTACCTCGCGGAGGTGGACCTCCAGGCCCTCACGCGGTCCGCCCGGAGGTGGGGCGTGCGCGCCCGCGTCTGCATCAGCGTGGGCGAGTACGTGGACCAGGAGGACGTCATTGGCTGGGTGGTGGCGGACGCGGGAGGCCCCGTGGACGCGCACGTGCTGCGCGACCTCGCGGACACGCTGGTCATCACCCCGGCGCGCGAGCCGGACTGCGACCCGGCGCTCGGGCTGCGCATCCTCGTCGACGTCGCGAACCGGGCCCTGTCCTCGTCCTCGAACGACGCGTACACGGCGCGGCAGGCGCTCCAGCAGATCCGCTCGGTGATGCGCCGGCTGGCGGCCCTGCCCCAGGGGGACTGGAACGTCGTGGACCCCGACGGCCGGGCCCGCGTCTCCGTCGTGGCCCTGCGGCTTCGCGACTACCTCTTCCTGGCCGTGGATGGCCCCCTGCATTACGCGGGGGGCGACCCGGAGGTCCTGGAGGAGGTGCTTCAAATCGCCCTCACCGTGGGCCTCGCCGCTCGCGACGCGCAGGACCGCGCCGCGGCGCACGCCCTCTTCGCCCGCGTGCTCGCGGACGTCCAGGGCTCCCCGGAGCGGGACCGCTTCCACCGCCTGCTCACCCAGGCGGAGCGCGTGCGGGCCACCTTCCAGGGGGAGCGCCGCACGCGGGTGGAGCGGGGGCGCGCGGACTGGCTCCCGGACTGAAGGCGCCTCTTCAGTGGCGGCTCTCCCGCGTGGGCGTGAAGCCCACCAGGAAGTCGATGAGCAGGCGTGTGCCGTAGCCCGTGGCCCCCTTGCTGCGCCACGCGTGGTCGCGCTCGGCGCGCGCCGTCCCCGCCATGTCGATGTGCGCCCACGGCAGGCCGTCCACGAACTCCTCCAGGAAGAGGGCCGCGGTGATGGCCCCGGCGTTTTCGCCGCCCACGTTCTTCATGTCCGCCACCTCCGACTCCAGCTCGGGGCGCAGGCGCCGGTCCAGCGGCAGCTGCCACACGGTGTCGCCGGTCCGCTCCCCGGAGTCCTTCACCTGCTCGACGAGGGCCTGGTCATTGCCCATGACCCCCGCGCTCAGGACCCCGAGCGCGCGCTGGCACGCCCCGGTGAGCGTGGCGATGTCCACGATGGCGTCGGGCCGGGGCTGCTGCTCGGTGGCCAGCACGAGCCCGTCCGACATCACCAGGCGGCCCTCCGCGTCGGTGTTGATGACCTCCACGGTCTTCCCGCCGCGGACCGTGAGCACGTCCCCCAGCTTCATGGCGGTGCCCGAGGGCATGTTGTCGGTGCACATGAGCCAGGCCGTCACCTCCGCCTTGCAGCCCAGGGGCTTGAGCGCCGTCATCGCCGCGAGGATGGCGCCCGCGCCGGACATGTCGCCCTTCATGGTGGCGTGGACCAGGTCGTTCGGCTTCAGGCCCAGGCCGCCGGAGTCGAACATGATGCCCTTGCCCACCAGCGAGACGCGGCCCAGGGGCTGGACGGCCTCCCCCCGGCTTCCCCGGGGCGTGTACGTCAGCTTGATCATCCGCGGCGGCTCCGCGCTGCCCGCGTTGACGCCCAGCAGCCCTCCGCACCCGAGCCGGGCCAGCGCCTCTCCGTCGAAGACCTCGACCGTCAGTCCGCAGTGCTCGGCCAGGGACTCGGCCACCTCGGCCAGGCGGGAGGCGGTCAGCAGCGTGGCGGGCGCGTTGGCCAGGTCGCGCGCGAACGCCGTGGCGCGGGCGTGGATGCCCCCGCGTGACATCCCCTGTTCGACCTCCGCGGTGCTCCGCGCGTCCGTGACGAGCGTCAGGGCTTCGAGCCGCGGCTCCTGCTCCGAGTTCTGCTTGTAGGGCCGGTAGCGGTAGCGGGCGAGCAGGACGCCCTCGGTCAGCGCCTGCGCGGCGACGTCCGCCGGGACGGCCCCCGTGGCTGGCACCCTGAGCGCGAGGTGCGGCTGATTGCTCGCGGCCCGCGCGAACGCGGCGCCGGCGTCCCGGAGCGTGCCCGGGTCGAGCCGCGCCATCGCTCCCACGCCGACGGCGACGAGGGGCGGGCCGTCCGTGCGGGGAATGACGAGCGTCTGACCGGCCTTGCCCTCGAAGCCGGCCGCCTTCAGGAACGCGCGGTCGAAGTGGGGGTCCTTCAACCCTTCCTCCTCCCCCACGAACGAGCCGATGCAGCCGGCGCTGGCGGGGAGGGAGGACGACACGGCGAGCTTCGTCTCCTCCGGGGGTTCGATGGAGGGAGCGGGATGGAACTCCGCCTGCGCGCGCGAATGAAACGAGGTCAACATGGAAGCCTCCTGAAGGAGGAACTGGGCATCCCATCAGGAGGGTGCAACATCCGGCAGGCCACTCGCCCCTGCCTCCGGGAGCGGTTTGCCGGCGGATGGGAGGTGTGGATGTTCCGCCACGCAATCCCATGAGGGGGAAGTCCATGCGCACACTGCCGTCGAAACGGATGTCATTGCTCACCGAGCGCGAAGCCCAGCTCGTCCTGTCCAGCGCCCCACGCAACCTGTCCGAGCTCACGCCCCGGGAGCTGCGCGCACGCATCGCGCGCACGCGCCGCCTGATGGAGAAGTACCAGGACGCGGCACGGCGGCAGCGCCGGGAGTCGCTTCGCAAGGAGTCGCCCTCCCGCTCCCGCCGCGCCGAGGGCAACCTCAACACGCTCCAGAAGGCCGAGTACTTCGCCCTCACCCTGGAGCGCTTCGAGAAGCGGCTCGCGACGCTCGAGCGCAAGGAACAGGTCCGGGCCCGCGCCGCGAGCAGCCCGGGCCCCCGTCGTGTGAAGCGCGCGGCCCCGGCCCGCGCCGCCACGAAGGGACGCAAGCCCGCGCGGCGGACGCGCGCCGCCGGGCGCACCGCGAAGGCCGCCGCGCCCCGGGGCTCCCGCCAGAAGCGGGGAGGGGCCCTGAAGCAGGAGCGCTTCCCCTCGCTGAAGCGTCAGGCCCAGGCCTCCGGCAGGGGCCGCCGGACGCAGGCCCGGCGAGACGCGCGGCGCTGAGCGCGGGGGCCCTGACGGCGGTGGAGCGCCTCCCGCACGGCGAGGCGTTCCACGCCCAGGGGCCTACCCGAGCCCCCAGGGCAACCCCAGCACCTGCCACGCCACCAGCAGGGCAATCCACACGGCGAACACCACGATGACGTACGGCAGCATCAGGGCCACGACCGTCCCCACGCCGGCGTCCTTCTGGTACTTCTGGGCGAAGGTGACAATCAGGGCGAAGTAGGCGTTCAGCGGTGAGATGGCATTGAACGGGCCGTCGCCCACGCGGTAGGCGGCGAGCACGGCCTCCGGGGCCACGTTGAGCCGCATCAGCAGCGGCACGAACACGGGCGCGAAGATGGCCCACTTCGGGATGGCCCCCGTCATGATGAGGTCCAGGACGGCGACGACCAGCACGAACCCGACGAGCAGCGGAAGCGCCCCCAGGCCCGCGTGCTCCAGGGCGTCACCCACCTTCACGGCCGCGAGCGTCGCCATGTTCGTATAGGTGAAGAGCGCGATGAACTGGCTGATGATGAAGAGCAGGAAGATGAGGCTGCCCAGCCCGGCGACCGCCTTCTCCATGGCCTTGATGACGTCCACGCTGCTCTTGATCGTCCCGGCGCCAACGCCATAGGCGGCCCCCGTCACCAGGAACAGGATGGTGATGGCCACGATGAGGCCGTTCATGAACGGCGAGTCCCCCACGAGCGCGCCCGTCTCCGGGTTGCGCAGCGGAGCCCCCGGGGGCAGGGCCAGCAGCCCGAAGAACACCAGGACGCCCACGAGCGCCCAGAACGCGAACTTCAGTCCCCGCGACTCCTCCGGGGACAGCTTCGCGCCCGTCGTGGCCGGCTTCTCACCCGCGTAGGGACCCAGCCGGGGTTCAATCAGCTTGTCGCTGATGAGCGACACGACGACGGTCAACATGACCACCGACGCGGCGGAGAACCAGAAGTTCGCCGTCAGGTCGATGGAGCGGTCCGGCGCCATGATGTGGATGGCGTCGTTGGTGATCTCCGTCAGGATGCCATCCAGGGGTTTGATCAGGATGTTGACGGTGAAGACCGCCGCGACGCCCGCGAAGGACGCCGCCAGCCCCGCCAGCGGATGCCTGCCCACGGTGAGGTACGCCGCCGCCGCCAGGGGAATCAGCACCAGGTAGCCCGCATCCGCGGCGATGCTCGACAGGATGCCCACGAACACCAGGATGTACGTGAGGGCCCGGGCGGGCGCGACCGCCACCAGCTTGCGGATCAACGCCCCCACCAGGCCCGCCGCGTCCGCGACGCCGACGCCCAGCATGGCGACGATGATGACGCCCACCGCGTTGAAGTCCATGAAGTGCTGGACGACGCCCGCGAACATGAAGCGCAGCCCCTCGCCCGTCAGCAGGCTCTTCGCGGCGCTGGTCGTCTGCTCGACCTGGTGGGTCTCCGGGTTGATGGTCTCGTAGGTGACGCTGGCTCCCAGCAGGTAGAAGACATGGGAGAGCACCATCACGATGGCGATCAGCGCGACGAAGATGATCGCCGGGTGGGGCACCTTGTTGCCCACCCGCTCGATGGTGTCGAGCACCCGCTCCATGCCCTTCTTCTTCGGCGGCGCGCTCCGTTTCTTCTTCGTCTCGCCGGGGACGTCGATGTCGTCGAAATGAGCCGCTTTGGCCATGGGAGTGCTGCTCCTTTCCAATTCCTCAGAGCTCCAGCTCGGCCCCCAGCGAGAGCGAAGTGTCCGTCCGGACCTTCTCCGCCGCGGGGGCGCTGTCGTGTCGCACTTCGAAGAACGTGGTGAGCGCGAAGCGGTCCGTCAGGTCCACGGACAGCTTCGAGGTGGATTCCAGGATGACGCGCGCTTCGTCGAAGATGTCCGAGAGCAACTGGGCGTCCTCGCGCAGGTGCACCCGCTCGTTGACGTCGTAGCGGAACGCCACGCCCACCGCGGGCGACCACAGCGTCACGTCCGGCAGGTTCTCGCGCGTGGGGAAGTACTGGAACCGGCGGTCCCGCGCGTAGCTCCCGCCCAGATACAGGCGCAGGAGGAGCTCCTGTGCCGCCTTGTCCCGCTCCAGGACGGTGAAGCCGAGCCCCAGCTCCGCGTGGGTGCGCAGCTCGAGGCTCGCGAGTTGGTCGGTCTCCGCGCCCAGGAAGGTGTAGGCGCTGAGCAGGGACGTGAAGCGGTAGTCCCCGCGCGCCCAGCCGCCCAGGTTCCTGGCCGTGGCCTCCCGCTCCCCCTCGTCCTCGGCGGCCGCGTTGCCATAGGCGCCATCCGCCTCCAGGGTGAGCGCCCACACCGGTGATTCGTACTCCGCCAGGGCATCGCCCGTGAGGGTGAAGGAGCGGCTGTTGCCGGTGAAGAAGGAGGCACCCAGCCCGAACGTACCGGTCCAGGGCCCTTCGTCCTCGTCCTCGTCCTCGTCCTCGTCCTTTGCTTCGACTGAAGCCGGCGAGGGAGCCTCCGCCGCGTCGTCAGGGGGCGTGGGCGTCTGGGCCAGGGCCGCGAAGAGGAGGAAGAGTGGACTCATACGTGCCTTGGGGAAGGAGGAACCTGCCCGGGCAGGCGTGGAGCACGCCGAAGGCCTCCTCGGGTTCCGCGCAACCTTCGACACGCACTCCCAGTACTGCAATCCCAGGGCGGGGCGCCGGGGGTGGGCACCCTCGTGCTGTTGCTCGTCAGCGCGTGAGGACGGCCTGGATGAACCGGCTCAGCGACTCCGCCATCTTCTGGTGCGTGGCGGCGGAGGGGTGCCAGTCCTCGCCGACGCCGTCGGCGAAGGGGTTCTGCATGGCCATGACGTGGCGGTGGACGCGGGCGTCACCGTCGCGCTGGCGCTCCGCCACCAGGTCGGAGATCCAGTCGCCGACGTGCGCGGACGTCACCACGCCCTGCCGTTCCATTCGCTTGTAACCGTCCGTCATGCTGCCCAGCGTGCAGACGATGTGCGCGCGGGGATGCAGCGCGCGGAGCCGTGCGAGGAAGGTCCGGTAGGCGGATTTGAACGCCGCTTCGTCCGGAAGGAACGCGGCGGTGCCAGCGCCCGCGAACGTGTCGTTGGTGCCGGCGTTGAGGACAATCACGTCCGGCGAGTCATTGGAGAAGTCCCACGCGGCGGGGTGGTCCGGCACGGCGCGCTCGTAGATGTCTGGGAGCAGCCCGGACGTGGACAGGTCCAGGTTTCGGTACACGCCGTGGCCCGAATAACAGACGAACACGGCCTCCGCGCCCAGGCGTTGGGCCGTGAGCCAGCCATGGCTCCGTCTGGGATTCTGGTGCTTCGCCGTGAAGCCAGGCACCTTCGACGAGGACGACTCCGGGACGAAGGTGACGTCGGTGCCGTAGCCGCAGGTGATGGAGTCCCCGACGAACTCCAGCCGGAGCCCCGTGTGCTGGGGTGGCGGCTCCCGGAGCTCGCCATGCACCTCGAGCGACAGGAGCGTGCTGGCGCCCACCAGGGACTCGGTGCGCTTGAAGACCTCCACCGTGTGCAGTCCCACGGGGAGTCCGCTGGCGAGCACGTAGCTGCCCTGCCCGGGCTGGACCGCGAGCAATCGCGGAGGCGCCCCGTCCACCACGACGTCGAAGTGGTTGGTCCCCACGTCGCCGCCCGTCCCCGCGTCATCCAGCCGCATCCTCACGGCGTCTCCCCAGAAGCGCGCGCGAACCGTCACGCCCGGGTGGGAGAAGACGACCCCTGTCTCGGAGCGGTACGTCCGGCCCACGTACCGCAC
Source organism: Corallococcus caeni (assembly GCF_036245865.1). Lineage (NCBI taxonomy): Bacteria > Pseudomonadati > Myxococcota > Myxococcia > Myxococcales > Myxococcaceae > Corallococcus > Corallococcus caeni. The sequence continues at coordinate 639,540 of NZ_BTTW01000006.1, forward strand.
GCGCGCGTCCGCGGCCGGAATGCTCACCCAGGTCATGGAAGGACTCTCCGCCGCGGGGGAGGGGGCCCTGCACGCGGCCAGCGCCAGGCCCATGCCAAGGCAGACGCCCCGGAGGCTGCGTGCGAAGGCAGGGATGGAGGGGCGGTCGGGCACGGAGTCACGGATTACACCCGGGATGGGCGCGGGCCGCCAGATGCCAGCCGTGAACAGTCCATGCTAGACGGCTTGCCGTCCCTGTTCTCCTGACGTGGATTCGAATGAACCGATTGACTGTCTTTTCCTTCGGCTGCCTCCCGGGCCTGCCCCGTCTCCGTCTGGCATTGCTGACGATGCTGGCGGTGCTGGGCACCGGCTGTGGCTCCGACCCGGCCCCTCCGCCGCAACCCCCATCCCCCGTGCTCGTCGAGAGCACGCAGTCCGCCGTCAACGTGCTGGACAACGAGACGGTGACGTTCCACGTCGCCGCGAAGGATGACGCGCAGCGGACCCTGGGCTTCACCTGGGAGGCCAGCGCGGGCGTCCTCGAGCCGGCGCTGAGCACCGCGACGTCCAGCGACGTGCGCTGGAAGGGGCCGGAGTGCATGCCCGCTGGAACGCTCGTCAAGGTGACGGTGACCATCACCAATGGCGTGGCGCCCGCCACCCCGCGGACCTTCCCGCTGTCCGTCATCGCGTGCCCGGTTCTCCCAGCCATCGCCTCGGGTGGCACCTACTCCGTGGTCGCGCGTGCTGACGGCACGGCCTGGGAGTGGGGCGCGTTTGGCGCCAGCAGCGAGGAGCGCGTCGCCGTGCCCCGGCAGGTGCCCGGGCTGACCGACGTCCAGGCCGTGGCCTCCGGCGTCCTCCACGCCCTGGCCCTGCGCAGGGACGGCACCGTCTGGGCCTGGGGCGCCAACAACTTCGGTCAGCTCGGGGATGGGACGTACACCGCGCGCAGCGTGCCGGCGCAGGTGCAGGGCCTGCGAGACGTCATCGCCCTCTCCGCGGGCCTCTACTCCACGCTGGCCCTGCGAAAGGACGGCACTGTCTGGGCGTGGGGCGACAACCGCGCGGGACAGCTCGGGGACGGGACGGCCGAGGGCCGGCTCACGCCCGTGCAGGTGCACGGCCTGCCCCGTGTCACCGCCGTGGCCATGGGCTGGAGTCACGCCCTGGCCGTGCTTCCGGATGGAACCGTCCGGGCGTGGGGGACCAACGCCTCGGGTGAGCTCGGGGATGGAAGGCCCAACGTGGAGGGCGGCAGCCGCGTCCCGGTCCTGGTGCCCGGGTTGACGGACATCGTCTCCGCCAGCGCGGGCAGTGGCCTGTCGTTCGTCCTGCACGCCGACGGCGGCGTGTCGTCGTGGGGCGTCAACGGGTTCGGCGTCCTGGGCCCCGAGGCGCAGCGGAACGGGGCCTATCCGAGCCGGATACCCGGGGTGAACCACGTGACCGCCTTGTCATTGGGGAGCTACCTGGCGGTGGCCCTGCTGGAGGACGGCACCGTCCGTTCCTGGGGAACCAACGACCACGGCCAGCTGGGGGATGGGACGTACACCCAGAATGCGGCTCCGGTGCAGGTGTCAGGGCTCGCGGGCGTGAGGGCCGTGGCGGCGGGCGGTGAGCATGTCCTGGCCGTGCTCGCGGACGGGAGCCTGCGGGGTTGGGGCAACAACCGGTTCGCGCAGCTCGCAATCAGGCCGGACGCCGTGGACCGCGGCGCGCCCGTGCGGGTGCTGGGGCTGACGGAGGTGACGACCGTGGCCGCGGGCCCGGTCCATTCCCTGGCCCTGCGAAAGGATGGCACCGTCTGGGCCTGGGGGAGCAACTCCCAGGGCCGGCTGGGGCTCGCGTACGACCGCGGCGCCAGCCCGGCGCCGGTCCAGGTGCCGGGACTCGCTGGCGCCAGGGGCGTCGCCGCGGGCACGGCTCATTCGCTGGTGGCGCTCGGCGATGGCTCCGTCATGGCATGGGGCGCCAACAGCGATGGGCAGCTGGGGAGCGCCTCCGGGTTCGGGACGCCCAAGCCCACCGCCGTCGCGTCGCTGACCGGTGTCTCGGCCGTGGCCGCTGCCTCCTGGTATTCGCTGGCCCTGCGTCAGGACGGCACGGTGTGGGGCTGGGGGCTCAACGACGGTGGACAACTGGGGGCCGCGGCGGCCCTCAAGCAGTCCACGCCGGTGCAGGTGGCGGGGCTGACGCAGGTGACCGCCATCGCGGCGGGTGGCTACCACACGCTGGCCCTGCGTCAGGACGGCACCGTCTGGGCCCTGGGGGACAACAGCCAGGGCCAGCTCGGGGACGGGACGCACCTCCGTCGCGACGTGGCGGCGCGGGTCCCGGGACTCACGAGCATCATCGCCGTGGCCGCGGGCCGGTACTACTCGCTGGCCCTGCGTGAGGACGGCACCGTCTGGGCATGGGGCGCCAATTCGGACGGGCAGCATGGCGACCTGACGGTCCGCGAGCGCACGTCACCGCAGCAGGTCCTGGGGCTGACGGGCATCCAGCGCATCGCCGCGGGGGATTCCCACTCGCTGGCGGCGCTGGATGGCGCTCCGCTCGTCACGTTTGGCTGGAACGCCTCCGGACAGCTGGGGCTGGGCGCGGACGCCCAGGGCGAGTCGCGCGGGCGGGTCGTCTCGGTCCTCGATGTCCGGGCCCTCGCGGCGGGTGCCACCCACACCTTCGCGGTGGCCAACGACGGCACCGTCTGGGCCTGGGGCGGCAACCAGGCGGGCCAGCTCGGCAATGGCGAGGCCGCCAACAGCCCCCGCCCCGTCCCGGTGACGCTGCCGTAGGCCGCTGGACGCACTGGGAGAGGGGACCGCGCCTCGCGCATGTCGGCCGCGAGGGCGGTATCCTCGCGGCGATGACCGGACCCTTCGCGAACCTCTCCCAGTTGGTCCATGGCTCCGACGCGGAGCTCGAAACGCTGGTGGAGCAAGCCGACTTCAGCGGCTTCGTGGCCAGCCGGGACCTTCCGCCGCTGCGGGAGCGGCTCCTCCGGCTGGAGCGTGAGCAGGGCGTCACGGAGGTCCACCGGCGCTTCTCCGACAAGCTCCTGGCCACGGGGGCCCGGCTCGTGGAGACCCCGCGCTACATCGGCATGCAGCGCTGCTTCGCGCTCAGCCCGGATGGACGCCACCTCGCCATCGCGAGCAACCGCCTGGACGAATCGCACGGCGGTGACGTCCGCATCTGGGAGCTGGCGACGGGGCGCGTGGTCGACGCGGTCGGGTTCGAGAGCGCGCTGGTCGGTTCGACGCGGGAGCCCTCCTGCCTCCAGTGGTCGCCGTCGGGGGCGTGGCTCGGCGTCATCCTGGACAGCGTCGTCGTCGGCGTGCTGCGGGCCTTCGCCGGAACGCCGCCTGCCTTCACCGCCGACGTCACCCGGCGCTGGGGCTCGCCGCCGGGGTGGTCCGTCGTCAATCCCAAGCACGTGGAGAACACGGGACACCTGCCCGCCTGGTGCTGGTCTCCGGATGAGACCCGGCTGTTCATCTCCACCCCCGGGCCCGACGGTGCGCTGGGCTGCATCGTCCCGTTCAGGGAGGGGACCCGGGTCGACGAGGACAGTGAAGGGCTTCGCTGGTTCCCGGCCCGGTTGGACGGACAGCGTTCGAAGTCGCGCCCGCATACCTGGGTGCGGTGGAGCCCGGACGGTTCCCGCATCCACGGCTACTGCGAAGCGGAGTTCGTGAACGAACCGGGCGCCGACACGGGGCTGGAACCCCATCCGTCCGCCTCCGTCCTCGACGTGCACGGCGGCGACCTCCAGTACCGCTTCGATGAGCTGAAGCTGCCCGTGGCGTTCTCCCCGGACGGCGACCGCCTGGCCTACGGCAAGGAGCAGCCCCGGCTCGCGAACGGACACACGGGCGGGATGGTGGCCGACCTGGGCAAGCACGCCGACGTGCGCATCCACGCGGTCGAGGAGTACGTCTGGTCCCGCGACGGCCGCCGTCTGGCCGTGCTCATCAACGGCTACGAGTTCCCCCAGGTCCTCGTCTTCGAGGCAGGCAAGCTCCTGTGCCACCTGGACCTGAAGCGCCGTTCGTTCGGGCTGGCCTCCAGGAGCGGCGACCTGGGCCGCTGGGCCTGGGCTCCGGATGGCTCCATGGGCGCATGCCTGCTGCGCGAGGGAGGAACGGTCGAGCTGTGGAAGGTGGGGCCCTCGCCCAAGCTGCTCCGGAAGCTCGAGGGCGCCCGCGGCATCGACGGACTGGCCTGGGGCGCGGACGACACGCTCGTGGGAACGGGGCCCCATGACATCGCGTTCTGGGACGTGAACACCGGGCAGCTGCGCTTCCAGTCCTCGCTGGAGCTGGAGCCGGGCCGTGTGCCGCCCCCGAGCGACTGGAACCCCTGGCCGGACGACGACGCACGGTTCATCCCGACGGAGCGCGGCTGGGACTTCACGCGAGTCCAGCCGGACGGCACCGTGGTGTGTCCCCCGGGCTCGCGGGCGGCGCTCGAGCCCCGGCTGATGTTCTCCGTGGGGGGACGCCATGCCTGGCCCTGGCGCTGGGCCGTCGGGACCCGGCACGCGCGCTGGGAGGACGGAGCACCCTCGCCCGTCGCGCCCCACGCGGAGGCCGCGTTCGAGGAGCGGCACATCTCCGTGCCCGAAGGCGAGACGCTGGAGGCCAGGGACGCCCGGCACGGGAAGTGGGGCTTCCTGAGGCAATACCTGGCCCCCACCCGGCCCCTGGATCACTACAAGGCCGACCCCGTGTTCACGCACGGGCCCGCCATCTGCCGCGACAACCTCAAGCCGTATCTCGGCAAGGGAGTGCTGCTGCGCCAGACGCAATACGGGACGTGGTACGCCCTCGGGGCCCTGCTCGAGGTCACCGACGAGGGCATCCTCCTCCACCCTCGCGCCCCCATTGGCTCGTACCGCGAGCGGCTCCTGTCCTTCCGGGACATCCTCTGGATTGGACCGGCGGTGCCGCTCGAGCCGCCGGAGGGCTAGTGCCAGGTGCCCACGCCGACGCCCCAGCCGAAGTAGAGGCGGGCCACGTCGGCGAAGCCGCTGATGCGCCATGACGTGTCGGGCGACATCAGGCCGAAGACGGACCAGCGGAACAGGCGCACCTCCGCGCTGGCGGTGCCATGCAGGCGGGGCCCGGTCGTGTCGAAGCGGCTGGGCTCCAGGTAGCTGCCCGCGCGCAGCTGCAGCCGGTCCTCGATGGGCTCCACCTCCGCGCCGACGCGGGGGGAGACGGAGATGTGCCGCCCCGAGCGCTCCAGCTTCTGGGACAGGAAGGCGTCAAAGCCAATCGCGTTGGACGCGGCGCCGCTGATGAGCACGGAGCCCGTCAGCAGCAGCTTCGAGCGCGGCAGGGCCCTGTAGCGCTCCGCGCGGTCCGGGCCCCACGGCATCTGCAGGGGGCGGGAGCCGAACTGCCAGGCGAGGCCCGCTTCAAGCTCCCAGGGGAGCCGGATGGAGGAGGGCAGGTAGAGGCCGGCGACCCGCACGTTGCCCGCTTCGTCCGCGGTGGCCGGGCTGTTGGGCGTGAGCCCTCCATGAACGGGGGCCCGGAGGGTGAGGGCGGCGCGCAGCGGCAGGTCCACCGGGGTCCAGAGGGCGCCAGCCTCGGCGTTGAGGCCGGACATGCTGGCCAGGCTGTTGCCCTCGTCCCCCGCGACCTGGATGTCCAGGCTGACGGCGCGGAGGCCGATGCCGACCACCCACTCGCCGTCGAACAGGGCGCGCGCGAGCTGGATCTGGAAGCGGCTCGTGTTCAGCTGGAGCAGCTGCCCGTTCGCGTCCTGGCCCAGCGTATAGGTCTGCAGGGACGCGACCCCGCCGAAGCCCCAGGGCCCCCACTGAATCAGCCCCCCGAGCTGGGTGAAGATGAAGTCGTCCCTGGCGAAGCCCACCGAGCCGTTGTTGTCGAAGTCGGTGTTGCGCACCGAGCTGGGAAAGGTGAAGGCCAGCGACAGGTCGTAGTCGACGTGCTGGGACGAATAGAGCGGGCGCACGGCCGGAGCGGCCGTGTTGACGCTGATGCCCTCGACGCCCTCCGCGATGGGCGCGTACGCGCCGGCGAGGCCCGACACCCGCACCGGCGCCAGCACGGGCCCCTGGTACACGTCGATGGCGTAGTTCGAGCCCGTCAGCGGCGGGTTGTCCGCGAGCGCGGTCCCGCTGGAGAACAGCACGGCCACGAACAGCGCGAGGGAAGGGGAGCGGCGGACGATTCCGGACCATGACGGCATGGGCGGGCCGCAATGTAGCGCGGCCCGGGCCGTGGTGAGGCCACCCCGCGCTCAAGCCGGATGGAGCCTCCGGGCGAAGAAGGCCAGGATCTCATCGCGGGCCGCGAGGGTCGGCTCTCCGGCCGCGTCGATGAGGTGCGCCGTCACGACGCTGTGCGCGTTGCCGACGATCCGTTCGAAGAACGGTGGAGGCTTGGGGTTCGCGGCCGAATCCGGCAGCACCTTCGGGAGGAAGCGCGGCCCCAGCGCCTCGGCGTAGGCCGCGAAGCGCTGGGCCGTGCAGTATCGGTCTCCCGCGAAGCGGTACGCGAGCACCGTCAGGTCCTCGCGCTCCAGCCGCTCCTTCACGGCCGCGGCTTCACCGGGGGCGATTTGAATCGCGCCCGGCGCTTCCAGCGGCAGCGAGGGCTGGCAGAGGACGGGCGCCAGCACCGCGGGCTCCAGCATCATGCTGAGCGCGAAGTTGCCGGTGAAGCACATCCCGATGGCGCCGACGCCGGGGCCTCCGCACTCCGTGTGCGCGAGGCGCGCGAGCGCACGCAGCCACTGCGTCACGGGGCTCGACTCGTTCGCCGCGAAGGCGCGGAACTCCGCGCTCACGCACGCGCGCTTCATCACGGCCAGGCCTGCCTCCGCCTCCGGATGGGCACCGTCCTTTCCGAACAGCGACGGAATGTAGACCGTGAAGCCCGCGTCTCGCACCCACCGGGCGAAGCGCGCGACGTGGGGGCTGATGCCCGGCATCTCGGCCATGACGATGACCGCGGGACCGCGGCCGGCGACGTAGACCGGGCGCATGACCGAATCGAGGGTGATGGACCGCCGCTCGAAGTCATCGAGCGGGTCGTCGGCGGTGGACTCAGGGGCGGAAGCTCGCATGCCGGGAGGATGCGGAAGCCCCGCCGTCCGGGCCAGTGGCGACATTGACAAGCTTCGGTCTAGTCTTGCCATCGTGATTTTCCATGTCGTGCTGGATGGAGTGGCCGAAGGCCCGCTGGGCGTAGGACTGGACGTGGTCGCCACGGCCACGCGACTCATGGAGGCAGGCCTCTCCCCGGGGCCCGGGCGAGCGGAGCCGCTGCGTCAGCGCGTGGTGTCGCTCGACGGCCGTCCGGTCCGCTCGGGCACGGGGCGCTCCGTCTCCGTGGACGGCGCGCTCAGCCTGCGCAGCGTCAAGGCGGGAGACGTGCTGCTGGTGCCCGGGCTCTCCGCGGCCAGCGAGCGCGCCATCGAGCACCTGCTCTCCCGCGCTGACACCGCGCGCGGCATCGAGTTGCTCGCGCGCGCGGCGGCGAAGGGGGCAATGGTCGCGGCGTCCTGCTCGGCGACGTTCGTCCTCGCCGCGGCGGGGCTGCTCGCGGGACGGAGCGCGACCACGACCTGGTGGCTGGTGCCGGCGTTCGCGCGTCGCTTCCCCGAAGTCACCGTCCGCGCGGACCGGATGGTCGTCGAGAGCGACGGCGTCCTCACCGCGGGCTCGGCCTTCGCGCACGCGGATTTGATGCTGGCCATCGTCGCGCGCGTCGCCAGCCCGTCGCTCGCGCACCTGGTGGCCCGCTACCTCGTGCTCGATGAGCGCGTCTCCCAGTCCCGGTACATGGTGATGGAGCACCTGCGCGTCGCGGATCCAGCGCTGCGCGCGGTCGAGCGGTTCGTCGCGGCGAACGTCGGCCGGCAGCTGACGCTGGACGAGCTCGCCCGCGCCGCCGCCACCTCCACGCGGACGCTGGCACGGCGGGTCCAGGCCGGCCTGGGCATGACGCCGCTCGAGTTCGTGCAGCGAGTCCGCGTGGCTCACGCCTCCCACCTCCTGGAGACGACCCGGGAGTCGGTCGAGGAGGTCTCCGCGCGGGTGGGCTACGCCGACGCGGCCGCGTTCCGCCGCGTCTACAAGCGGCACGTCGGCGAGACGCCACGAGGACGGCGGACGGGGGGCATCCGGAAGCGCTGAGCCTCACTTCCGCTTCCGGCCACGGGGCCGCGGCGTCGGCTCGGTCAGCGTCGCCAGGGCATCCACGAAGAGCCGGACCTTGTTCGGAAGGTTCAGCCGGCTGGGGTAGACGACGTGGATGGGCCGCATCGCAGCGGGCTTGGGGCCGAAGAGGACCTTCAGTCGCCCGTCGCGGAGGGCCTCCCGGCAGACGATGTCCGGGACGCGCGCGATGCCGACTCCCTCGATGGCTGCCTCGCACGCGAGCTCGCTGTCATTCACCATCAGGACCGGATCGATCCGGGACTTCACCCCTTCGGCCTCCCACGTCTCGAACGCGCTGAAGCCGATGCAGCGCGCGGAGCGCAGCTCCCTCGCGTCCGGGGGGCCGTGCTTCGACAGGAAGCGGGGGCTCGCCACGAAGTAGACCGCGCCCTCGCCCAGCTTTCGCGCCACGAGCGACGAGTCATTGAGCGGGCCGATGTGGATCGCGACGTCGAATCCCTCTTCGATGAGGTGGGGCCGGCGGTCCGCCAGCACCAGCTCCACCCGCGCTTGGGGATAGCGGGCGAGGTACTTCGAAATCACGGGGGTGAGGTACCGCCGGCCGTAGAGCATGGGCGAGGAGACCCGCAGCAGGCCGGTGGGATCCGCCTGTCCCTGTTGCACCTCGTTGTTCGCTTCGTCGATGAGCGCGGCAATGGCGGCGCAGCGCTCGGAGTACATCACCCCGGCCCCGGTGACCCGCAGGCGCCGCGTGGTCCGTTCGAGCAGCCGCACTCCCAGGCGTTCCTCCAGCTGACGGATGCGCTCGCTGACGGTCTGCTTGGTGATGCCGAGCTTGAGCGCCGCCCGGGTGAAGCTCTCCTCGCGGACGACCGTCGCGAAGAGGACCATGTCGGCAGGGGGAATCATGACCGTCAAGCCTAGCCTGACAATGAGTTCGACGGAGGCCGCATTGTCCGGGCGCTCCGGCCGCCGCATCTTGAGGCCTCCCGCGACACCCAGGAGCGCCACCCATGAAGCTCTACTTCGCCCCCAGGACCCGAGCGGTCCGTCCCCGCTGGCTGCTGGAAGAACTTGGCGTGCCCTACGAGCTGGTCAGGGTCGACCTCTCTCAACAGGAGAACACCGCGCCTGCCTATCTGGCGGTGCATCCGCTGGGGGAGCTCCCCACCCTCGTGGATGGGGACGTCACGCTGCTGGAGTCCCTGTCCAGCTGTCTCCATCTGGCGGACCGGTTCCCGGAGAAGCACCTGGCGCCGCCGGTGGGGTCCGCGGAGCGCGGTCCCTATTACGGATGGATGGTCTTCGCGGAGCTGACCCTCGATCCCGTGGTGATGGCGTTCTACCGGGACGTGCAGGCGCCAGCGGAGCGCGAGCCCTCGGACGCGGCGGTCGAGAAGCACAGGGCGCGGCTCACGGCCGTGCTCGACGTCATCCAGCGGGGACTCGGCGGCCGTGAGTTCCTGGTGGGCGGGACGTTCACCGCCGCCGACGTGGTGATGGCGTCCATCCTCCACCTCGCGAACACGCTGCTGCTGCTCGGCGGACATCCGGAGCTGGTGGCCTACGTCCGCCGTCACAGCCAGCGTCCGGCGGTGCGCAGGGCCGTGACAGGGTGAGACGCGGAAGCGCTACGGAACCAGGCTCCTCTCAAGGTGCTCGAGAACCTGCTTCGCACGCGCCCTCGGAGACCCCTCGACCTCCAGCACCTCCACCCCGAGGGCATGAGCATCCGTGAGGAGGAGCTCCTTCAGCTGCTCGTCCACCGACAGGCGCAGCTCCTCGTCCTCCGAGGCGGAGAGCGCAATCCGATCCGGCTGCTCGATCCCAACCAGCACGATCAGGTCGAGCTTCCGGAGGGCGCTGCGGACGCGCGGGAGCCAGACGTCGAGGTCGAACGCGTCGTGGTCCTCGTGGGCCAGCAGGTACCCGATGAAGTCCACCGGACATCGGTCGAACAGCACGTCGCGCGGGGCCTCGTCGAGGTCGGCGATGGACCGTGCGAGCTGCGCTTCGAAATCGTCGACCGAGGGGGGCGCGGCGAACGCGTACCCCTCTTCCTCCAGCTGGTGGTACGGCTCATCCACCGTCACGTAGTCGGGGAGGAGGTCGGACAGTTCATCAATGAGGGTGGACTTTCCCGCGCGATGCGTGCCGGTGACCGCGATTCGCATTACCAGGTCCTCGCCGAGACCAGCCCCGCGTCCGCAAGGGTCCGGAGGAACGAGAGAAGGAGCATGTTCACTCCATCCTACGGGGCTCACTTTCCCTGTGAAGGCTTTCCGTGCGCACCGGCCCCAGGGCAGCATGGCGCCATGCCGCGCGCATCCCGCTTGCTGGAGCTCATGCAGATCCTGCGTCGCCGCCGCACGCCGGTCAGTGGGCAGGCACTTTCCAAGGCGCTCGGAATCTCGATCCGCACGCTGTACCGCGACATCGCGCTCCTGCAGGAGCAGGGAGCGGAGATCCAGGGCGAGCCCGGGCTTGGCTACGTACTGCGGCCAGGGTTCACGCTGCCGCCGATGATGTTCTCCGTGGAGGAGATTGAAGCCCTCGTGCTCGGTGCACGGTGGGTGGCCGCGCGCGGCGACTCGCGACTGCGGGCCGCCGCCGAGGACGTGGTCGCGAAGATCCGTGCGGTGCTGCCCACCGCGATGCGAGACCAGGTCGATGACGTGATGCTGACGGTGCCGGTCATGGATGCGCCTGCCACCGTCGACCTCTCCGTCATCCGCGAGGCCATCCGGACGGAGTGCAAGGTCACGCTCACGTATCGGGACGAAGCCGGAGCCGGAACGCGGCGCACGGTCTGGCCGCTCCTCATCGGCTTCTTCGACCGGGTGATGGTCCTGGCCGCCTGGTGCGAATTGCGCGCGGACTTCCGGGCATTCCGCATCGACCGCATCGCCAGCGTCGAGCCCTCCGACGCCCGCTACCCGGGCAGGCGGAACACCCTCGTCGAGGAGTGGCGAAGGCGGCAGAAGAAGTCGACCACTGCCAGGAACTGACACTGCCAGGCGCTACGTCTCGGGTGTCCCCCACTGGAGGAACACCCGATGCGAACCTTGAACTACCTGTTGCTTCCCGTCCGCAGCCCTCGGGAGAGCGCCACGCTCTACACCCAGCTCCTGGGCTGCAAGCCCGTCGAGAACTCGGAGACGTTCGTGCTGTACGTCCTGCCCAACGGCATCAAGGTCGGGCTGTGGGCGGCGAGCGACATCGAACCCAGGCCCGTCACGCCCGGCGGCATCGAGATCGCCTTCAGCGAGACGAGCCGGGAGGCAGTGCTCCAGACCTACGAGGCGTGGACCGGCCTGGGGCTGAAGGTCCTGCAGCAGCCCACGGACATGCCCTTCGGGTTCACGTTCGTGGTCGAGGACCCCGACGGGCACCGGCTGCGCCCGTTCGTGCTGGCCGAACGGCCGCGCTGAGTCAAAGCAGCTCCGCGAGGCGGGCCCGGTCCACGTCGACCTGGAGCTGGCGGGCGGCGATGGCCGCCGCACGCCCCAGGACGCCGGTATAGGTGGGAAACGAGAGGGGAATGCGAGCCAGTTGCTCCACTCGCATCCCCGCCTCGATGGCGATCGCCGCGGTCTGGACCAGGTCCACCGCGCGCTCTCCCACCACGTGGCAACCGAGGATCTTCCGCGTGGCGCGATCGACGATGAGCTTGCAGAACCCGGTCGTCTGGCCATCGATGAGGGTCCGCGTCGTCGAGTCGAAGGGCACCACCGCCACGACGACGTCGTGGGTTTGACGTGCCTTCGCTTCGGTCAGGCCCGCTTGCGCGTACTCGGGATCGGTGAAGCTGCCCATCGGACTCACCTCGTCCGTGACGGAGATCATCGGTGAACGTGCCGCGTTGGAGCCCGCGACGAACCCGTCCTGCAATGCCTGGGGGACCAGCATCATGCGCCCTGTCACGTCTCCGGCGGCGAAGATGTGCGGCGCGGAGGTGCGCAGCTGGGCATCGACACGAACGAAGCCTCGCGGGTCGGTCTCGACGCCCGCGACCGCGAGGTTGAGCGCGGAGGTGTCGGCCCTCCAGCCCACGGCGGCGACGACGAGCGCGGCCTCCGCGCTGTCTTGCACGCCGTCCCTGGAGAAGACCATCCGCACGCCCCCTGGCGTCGCTTCGAAGCGTTCAATCCTGCCGAAGTCCTCGCGCACCTCCATGCCGGCCTGACGGAAGGACTCCGCGACGGCGGCGGCCACGTCTTCGTCCTCGGTCGGCAGGATGCGTGCTCCCGCCTCGAAGAGCTGCACCCGTGTGCCGAAGTCATTGAAGACCGACGCCACCTGGACTCCCGTGGCGCCACCGCCGACGACCAGCATCGTCGGTGGAACGGAGGTCAGGCTCCACGCATCGCTGTGGGTCTTCGTGAGCTCGAAGCCCGGGATGGGGAGGCGCCGGCTCACGCCGCCGGTGCAGAGGATGAACTTCTCCGCTCGAAACCGGAGCCCACGCTGGGTCTCGAGGGTGTGCGGGTCCGAGAAGCGCGCGGCGCCTGCGTGCTCGTGCACGGTGACGCCCGCCGCGGCGAGCTGCTCGCGCAGGGCCGCGTGGGTGCGAACGTCGCCGGACACTTCGCGCACGCGCTCGAGCAGCCGCTCGTAGTCCAGCACGGGCTCTGTCACCGCGATGCCATAGCGCCCCAGTTGCCGGGCGTCGCGGAGCAACCGCGCCGCCTGCGCCAGCGTCCTCACCGGAACCGGTCCGTCGTGGGCCGCCATGCCGCCGAACTCGTCGCGGGTGACCAGGGCGGTCCGGGCGCCCAGGTCGCCAGCGCGGAGCGCCGCGAGCAGCCCCGCGGGTCCGGCACCAATGACCACCACGTCCATGGGGATTGAATCGTTCAAGATTGGATCTCCGCCAGCCACCGCAGCGCGCGCAGCCCGGGCATGAAGCCGTACTCGCCTCCGCGCGTGACCACGAACCGCGGCAGGCCCTGCAGCCGCCTGGGGATGGGCCGCTTCGGGAAGGAGAAGGCGCCCGTTCCATCGTGCGCGCCGCCGATGGGGTCCTTCGCATCGCCCAGACCCAGGAAGTCACCTCCGTTGGCCCACTCCTCTTGCACGAACTCGAACTGCCGCCCGAGGTGCGCGCCGATGAAGGCGAACATCAACCCCCGGTCGACGCCATCGTCCTCGAGGACTCCGTCGGGCAGCTCGGGGCCGTAGGCGGTCCCGCGCCGGATCATCCGGTGGAGCCTGACCACGCCAGCGACAGACGCGTCGCGGGGGTTCGTTCGCCGGATGTGCGACCCGGGAGGCGTCTTGTATCCGGTCGGGTCATCTGAATAGTGGAAGTCATTGCTGCGCGACGCATCGGCGCCCAGGGTGGGAACGTCGTGGAAGGGGCACAGCGCCAGCGGCGCGCCGCTCCGCCACCTCCCCATCATCTTCGCCGCCAGGACCTCCTCGTCCTCCGGGCTGTTCGCGGCGTTCTTCAGGTACTGCCTGAACGCGGCCACCCGCTGATGAAGCTTGCGGAAGGCGACGTACGTTCCGTTGCGTCCCAGGACGTCAGGCCGGGGCATCGGGGAGACGCCGCCCGTCTCATCCGGGTAGCCGAGGACGAATTCGCCCGACCTGAGCGGCGTCTCATGGGGATTGCTCCCTGGGATGCCGCTCCCCTCGATGGCCGGATGGCTGATGCCGTCCCTGAACCCGAACGGCTCCTTGCCCGTGCTCAGGGCGTGGCAGTCCTGACGCCAGATGGCCTGGACGCCACCCAGCTCCCGCAGGGCCGTGTGCGCACGGTCCAGCGCGGCTTCGAGCCGGGCCTCATCCGGCGAAAGCGCCGTCAACACGACGTGGACCTCGCTCGTCCCCAGCGGAGCTTCCCAGTGTTCGGGGCCGCTCTCACCGTCGTCAGCCAGCGCCTTCGCCCGGGCGGCCATGCCCTGCCGGAACTCCCACGCGAAGCTGTCCAGGGAGTCTCGCGGTACACCCAGCGCCTCGAGCCCGCGGTACGTGAGCGCGACGCCGAGCCCCAGGTCGGCATCCGGGCTGCCCGGCTGGGCGGCCGTGCTCACCACCGGGCCGAGCCGCCTCATCAGCTCCCGTCCCGCGCTCCGCTCGTCGATGCGCAAGAGGATGTAGGTCGCGACATACGGAGACGGCCGGGGCCGCAGCACTCCGCTCTGGATGTCGTCGAGTTCGAGCATCTCAATGGGCCGTGGCGAGGTTCTTCCAGAAGCGCACGAGGCTCTCGTCCGCCCCGAACAGGGTGCTGAAGACGGTGGAGTCCGCCACCAGCACGTCGCCGGCCCTGCCGTCGCCCGGCGGCATCCACACCAGCGCATTGAACTCGGTGTTCCCCGCGTTCGTGAACGGATGGGGCCGGGTCCGGTCGATGGGCTGCTTCGCCAGGACGCGAGCCGAACGGGAGCCCTCCTGGGTGACCGCGTAGTGCGGCAGGTGCATGTGGAAGTTGAAGTTCCGCACCCCGGTCAGCCAGCCGCGCGTATCCAGGTCCGCCATCACCGTCAACGGGGCGCTCCGGTTCGTTCCTTCAACGACGGCGGGACGCAGCCCCCAGCGGTTCTCCACGGGGATTCCCAGCCCCTTCATCAACGAACGCGCATAGCCGCCGAAGCGTTGCTGACGCGGCACCAGTGCGTCGCCATGGTGGGCGTATTCCATGGCGCGCTCGTCCAGGTCCGGTGAGTGCCCGACGTCGTGGTGCGGGCCCAGCACCAGGCAGGTGCCTTCGCGCTCCAGGAATGCGCGGACCGCTTCAATCTCCTCCGGGGCGGCCACCTGTCCGGTGACGTCGTGGTCCAGACCGAAGACGAGCAGCGTGTCCGCATCCGCGAGGACCCGCTCGTCGAGTGGCAGGGAGAAGCCCGCCTGGTCGACCCGCTGGAACATGGGGACCTTGTTTCCGGTGACCTCTTCGATGACCTGCTGGAACTTCACCCATGCCCAGAAGAAGAGCTCCAGCGAGCCCGCGATTCCCTGCTGGAACCTCAGCGCGTCCGACCACTGCGGGGACTCGTAGGCGGGCCAGAGCACCCGGCGAACCTCGACCATCGTCGAGAACCGATTGTCCATCTCGGCGGTATTGCGATTGGCCTCTCCGGGGTAGCTCCAGGACGTGTAGACGCTGACCCGCCGATGGCCCCTCGAGTATTTCCTCGGCGTGTGGTTCTGGTTGTAGGTCCGCCCGGATGGCTCGCTCATGACAGGTCCCTACTGCATCTGCTCGAGCATCTCGGTGAACGAGGCCTTGAGCTTCAGGGCCTTCTTGATCTCATCGCTCGTGAAGTACGGATACTCGCCGTATTCGAGGAAGCTGTTGCACTGGTGGTCCCGGAGGAACTTGACGAACGCAGGCGCGTTGGTCTTCCAGTCCATGGGAAACCCTTCGAGGTTCTCGAAGGCGGTATTGATGCCGGACTTCGTGAAGAGAACGACCGCGTCCTCGGTGTATTTGTCGAAGTCGGTGTCGAAGATGCCCTGATACATGAACCGGGTGTCGTCATCGAAGAGCACCCAGCGGAGGTAGTGGAGCTTGAGCGGTGCCAGAAGGTCCGGGGTGCCCTTGAGTGCTTCGGCCAGGCTCTGGCCGTAGCCGCGCAGCGTATCGCCGCGCCCCGGCTTGACGTTGGCGACAATCGTGAAGCCATAGCAGGCAGGGGTCTTCGGGAAGATGGGACCGTACTTCCCCTTCTCGAGGTGGTCCGTCGACCTGGGTATCGCCATGGCCTGGGGTTTGATCTCCATCGCCCGTCTCCCTTTGCTCGTGCATTTCAAGCTCGGAGTGGGGACCGGCACCTGCAAGTACGCCATCGCCTTCGAGCGGGAGAGCACAGGCTGTCCCGTCGTCTCAGCACGCAGGGCGGCAACACGCGCGCCCCCTCCTGGGCAGAGGAGGGGGCGGTTGCCCGGTGTCTAGCCGACGTACGCCGCCAGGTGCTTGCCGGTCAGCGTGGACGGCGCCGCGACCAGCTTCGCCGGAGTGCCTTCGAACACGATCCGCCCACCGTCGTGGCCCGCGCCCGGCCCCAGGTCGATGAGCCAGTCCGCGTGCGCCATGACCGCCTGGTGGTGCTCGATGACGATGACCGACTTGCCGGAGTCGACCAGCCGGTCCAGCAGTCCGAGCAGCTGCTCGACGTCGGCCAGGTGCAGGCCGGTGGTCGGCTCGTCGAGCACGTAGACGCCGCCGTCCTCGCCCATGTGCGTCGCGAGCTTCAGCCGCTGCCGCTCGCCACCCGACAGCGTGGTGAGCGGCTGGCCGAGCCGCAGGTAGCCGATGCCGACGTCCGTCATGCGCTTCAGGATGGCGTGCGCGGCCGGGGTCTTCGCCTCGCCCTTGTTGAAGAAGGTGACCGCGTCCGCGACGGGCAGGTCCAGCACCTCCGCGATGTTGAGCCCGCCCAGCCGGTAGTCCAGCACCGCCGCCTGGAACCGCCGGCCCTCGCAGTCCTCGCAGACCGTGCTGACGCCGGCCATCATCGCCAGGTCCGTGTAGATGACCCCGGCGCCGTTGCACGTCGGGCAGGCGCCCTCGGAGTTGGCGCTGAACAGCGCGGGCTTCACGCCGTTGGCCTTCGCGAACGCCTTGCGCACCGGCTCCAGCAGGCCGGTGTACGTCGCCGGGTTGCTCCGCCGCGAGCCCTTGATGGCGCTCTGGTCGACCGTCACCACGCCGTCCCGGCCCGACACCGAGCCGTGGATGAGCGAGCTCTTGCCCGACCCGGCCACGCCCGTCACCACCACCAGCACGCCGAGCGGGATGTCGACGTCCACCTTCTTCAGGTTGTGGGCGCTGGCGCCGCGCACCGTCAGGGTCCCCGAGGGCTTGCGCACCGACGGCTTCAAGCGGGCCCGGTAGCCCAGGTGCCGTCCGGTGAGCGTGCCGCTGGCCCGCAGCCCTTCGACGGTGCCCTCGAACACCACCTGGCCACCGGCGGTGCCAGCGCCGGGCCCAAGGTCGACGACGTGGTCGGCGATCTCGATGGCCTCCGGCTTGTGCTCGACGACCAGCACGGTGTTGCCCTTGTCGCGCAGCCGCACCAGCAGGCCGTTCATCCGCTGGATGTCGTGCGGGTGCAGCCCCACCGTCGGCTCGTCGAAGACGTAGGTCACGTCGGTGAGCGCCGACCCGAGGTGCCGGATCATCTGGGTGCGCTGGGCCTCGCCGCCGGACAGCGTCCCTGACGGCCGGTCCAGGCTGAGGTAGCCCAGGCCAATCTCCACGAACGAGTCGAGCGTCTGACGCAGCGTCGCCAGCAGCGGCGCCACGGACGGCTCCTCCAGGCCGCGCACCCACGCGGCCAGGTCGTTGATCTGCATCGCACAGGCCTCCGCGATGTTGATGCCCTTGATCTTGCAGGACCGGGCGGCCGCGTTGAGCCGGGTGCCGCCGCACTCGGGACAGGCCGTGAACGTCACCGCCCGCTCCACGAACGCACGGATGTGCGGCTGCATCGCCTCCACGTCCTTGGACAGGAACGACTTCTGGATGCGCGGAACCAGCCCCTCGTAGGTCAGGTTCATGCTCTCGACCTTCACCTTGGTCGGCTCCCGGTAGAGGAAGTCGTGGCGCTCCTGCTTCGTGTACTTGCGGATCGGCTTGTTCGGGTCGAGGAAGCCCGAGGCCGTGAAGATGCGCACCTGCCAGCCATCGACGGTGTAGCCCGGGATGGTGAGCGCGCCCTCGGCGAGCGACTTCGTGTCGTCGTACAGCTGGGACAGGTCGATGTCGTTCACCGACCCCATGCCCTCACACCGGGGACACATGCCGCCGGTGACCGTGAACTCGCGCCGCTCCGTCTTTCCTTCGCCCTTGTCGGTGGACATCTGGCCCACGCCGCGCGCCGTCGGGACATTGAAGGAGAAGGCGTTGGAAGAACCGATGTGCGGCTTGCCGAGCCGGCTGAACAGCACCCGCAGCATCGCGTTGGCGTCCGTCGCCGTGCCCACCGTGGAGCGGGAGTTGGCGCCCATCCGCTCCTGGTCCACGATGATCGCGGTCGTCAGCCCTTCCAGCACGTCGACCTCCGGCCGGCCCAGCGAGGGCATGAAGCCCTGCACGAACGTGCTGTAGGTCTCGTTGATGAGCCGCTGCGACTCCGCCGCGATGGTGCCGAACACCAGCGACGACTTGCCGGACCCCGAGACGCCGGTGAACACCGTCAACCGCCGCTTGGGAATCTCGACGCTCACGTCCTTCAGGTTGTTTTCCCGGGCACCCCGGACGCGGATGAGGTCGTGGCTGTCGGAGGGCTGCGGGGTGGAGGAGGTCATGGGCTTCTTCATGGCGACCGGTATATGCCTTGACGGGAATATGAAGCAATGGGTATATGAACGGCATGGAATCAACGTTCGCGATCATCGCGGAGCCGAACCGCCGGAGCATCCTCAGCCTGCTGGCGGCGTCGGAGTGCTCCGTCGGCGAGCTTGAGCGCCAGCTGAGGATGCCCCAGTCCTCCGTGTCCAAGCACCTGCGGGTGCTGCGTGACGCCGGCTTCGTGGAGGCGCGCGTCGAGGCCCAGCGGCGCGTCTACCGGCTGCGCCCGGAGCCGCTGATGGAGGTCGACGCGTGGCTGACGCCCTTCCGGCGCTTCTGGACGGCCCACGTCGACGCGCTCGAACGCCATCTCGACCGGATG
Organism: Corallococcus caeni; assembly: GCF_036245865.1. Taxonomy (NCBI): domain Bacteria; kingdom Pseudomonadati; phylum Myxococcota; class Myxococcia; order Myxococcales; family Myxococcaceae; genus Corallococcus; species Corallococcus caeni. The sequence continues at coordinate 658,308 of NZ_BTTW01000006.1, forward strand.
GACGAGCTACCCAAGAAAGAGAAAGGAAAGAAGTGATGAGCCACCGCGCGAAGTACACGCCCGGCCCCGCGGCCGGGGCCAGGATCCAGAAGGAAGGGGACAAGTGGACGCTCGTGCTGGTCCGCGACCTGCGCCATCCGCCCACGAAGGTCTGGGAGGCGATCACCGACCCCGAGCACCTGCGCGAGTGGGCGCCGTTCGATCCCGACCGGAACCTCGCCACCGTCGGCGCCGTGAAGCTCACCACCGTGGGGGCGCCGAAGGAGCACGTCGCCGAGTCGCAGGTGAAGCGGGCGGAAGCGCCGAGGCTGCTCGAGTACGGCTGGGGCGGGAACGACATGCGCTGGGAGCTGGAGCCGCTGGCGACCGGCGGCACCCGGCTCACGCTCTGGCACAACATCCACCGTGGCTTCATCTCGATGGGCGCCGCGGGCTGGCACATCTGCTTCGACGTGCTGGATCAGCTGCTCGCCGGTGAGCCCCTGGGCCGCATCGTCGGCCCGGAGGCCATGAAGTTCGACTGGCAGCGCCTGAACGTCGAGTACGCGAAGCAGTTCGGCGTCGAGCCCCCCAACCCCCCTTCCGCCCCCCGGACCTGAACATGCCCCGCACCAAGGGAATCCTCATCGGCTTCTGGAGCTTCACCGCGCTCTTCTGCCTGCAGATCGGCTTCACCGCCTACGCGCAGCTGAACCTGCCGCAGGTGGCGGAGTCGTTCACTCACCTCGGCTTCCCCGGCTACTTCCGGGTAGGGCTCGCATGGGCCAAGCTCCTGGGCGTGGCGGTGCTGCTGGCGCCGGTGCCCGCGCGGCTCAAGGAGTGGGCCTACGCGGGCTTCGCCTTCAACCTGATCTCCGCGCTCATTGCCCACCTCGCGGTGGGGGATGGCCCGCAGGCGTGGGGCTTCGCGGTGGGCACGGGCGTGCTCTGGGGGGGCTCGTATGTCCTCTGGCGCCAGCTCCAGGTTCGCCCGCAGGCCCATTCGCTGGAGGTCGCCCATGGCTAGCAGTGACCAGGCCACCGGAGCCGCCGCATCCCGGCTCATCGACCAGCGCATCCTCGACCTGGGGGACTGGCGCGGGGAGACCCTGGCCCGCATGCGGGCGCTCATCCTGGAGGCCGACCCGGAGATGATCGAGGAGTGGAAGTGGATGGGCGTCCCGGTCTGGTCGCACAACGGGATCGTCTGCACCGGGGAGTCGTACAAGAAGGCCGTGAAGCTCACCTTCATGAAGGGAGCCAGCGTCCCGGACCCCAAGGGCCTCTTCAACTCCAGCCTGGAGGGCAACACGCGCCGGGCCATCGACATCCATGAAGGGGAGAAGGTCGACGCGCGTGCCTTCAAGGCGCTGGTGAAGGCCGCGGTGGCGCTGAACGGTCCGCCGAAGAAGAAGCGGTAGCGCGTCAGCGAAGGGGGACGCCGCGCACGCACGAGTCGTAGAGCGTCAGCGAGACCTTCTCGGTCTTCCTTTCCCGCAGCCAGGGCACGCCATGTAGCTCGAGGTCCACCGTGCAGATGACGATGGATCTCCTCCGGGCGACGTCCTCCAGGCGGCGGAGCACGGCGGACAGCATCTCGCCGTTGAAGGGGGCGTACAGGAAGAACACCGACCCATCGAGTTCGATGTCGGCGGCGTTGGCGTGGACGAACGAGACGCCGGGGAGGGCAAGCTCGGCGCAGCGTGCCCTGGCGCGGTGGACGAGCGGCTCCTGGAGCTCCACGCCCTGCGCTCGCGCCCCGGACAACAGGTGGGCGAGGATCACCACGCGCCCCAGTCCTGACCCGAGGTCGACGAACGCGCTCTCGCGTCGGAGCGGCACCTCGTCCACCATCGCGAGGATCTCGCTCACACCGCTCGGCAGATAGGGCACCGCCCCGCGTGGGAGGTTCGCGATGTCTGGCGGCGGCTCCTCGAACCCGAGCAGCGCGTCGACCCAACTGTCCCGCTCAGGAGCGGGTATCGAGAGAAGGAGCTCGCGGAACGCGTCTCCGCGCAGCGCGCCGGACTTGATGTCGGCGCGCACCTGATGCAGTGAGGCCGTGTCCAAGGCGCCGGGCTTGTCGTGCATGCTGTCGCTCCTTCACAGCGAGGGGTGCGCCGAGCCTATGGCTGCGTGACGTGCACGAGGCTGGTCATCGCATCCACGTACAGGGTCGTGTCATCCGCGTACAGCGGCAGCAGGGGAGTGACCGAGACCTGGTTCAGCTTCGTCTTGCGGAGCTGCTGCGTGGCCGGGTCCTTGAACACGGCGTAGGGGACGTCCTGGATGACGTAGGGCTCGCCATCCAGGTGGCCGATGATCATCAAGACGTGGCCGGGGACGACGACGAGGTCGCCCACCTGCGCCTGTTCCAGTGCTCGCACCCGCTCGGCGTGTGAGTCCTGCGCCGTGAAGAGGCGGTGGTTCAGCGCAGCGCTCTTCCCCTGCATCCCGGAGTTGGGGGGTAGGACCAGACCCATGCCGCGGTACACCTCACTGGTCAGGCCGCTGCAATCGCGTGCATTGAACTGGTGGCCCCACCCGTAGCGCTCGCCAAGGAACTTGAACGCCTGGCGGAGGATGTTGGCGCGCGTCAGCGGCAGATAGCCTGGCGCGGTGTCGGCGGTCCGGCGCAGCAGCGCGCTCTTGAACGCCAGCGTGCCGTCCTGCCCGCGCACCGGCAACAGCACCGGCCACGACGCATAGCTGCTAGCGCCGTTGACGGGCTCGCCGGGCGCCACGTTCGCCAACGGCAGCGCGACACCCATGTCGAGCTCGAGCTCGGACACCTCTGGCGCTTCCGGCGTGAAGACCGTGCGCACCTGGTCGCCCGTGACGACACGCCCGGGCGCCTTGGCCACGTACGAGAACACCGCGTCCGCCGTGCCCTCCGCGATATCGCCGCGCTTGACCCACGCGGGACCCTGCGTCGTCACGACGAACAGCCATTGCTGGTCCGCGCTCTGATGCGCGATGACGACCGGCTCACCCGGGAACAGGATGCCGGCCTGCAGGCTCTCGTAGTCGCGCAGGTCCTCCGAAGCGAAGAACTGGCGGTCGGACGGAAGTGACCGCAGGTGCGTGCGCCGCACGCTGAGGCCGTAGCGCGCGGCGGAGGCTTCGGGGATGTGCCCGGCCGCGGCGTTCTGGCGCAGCTCGTCGAGCATCGCCTCCGTCACCGGCCGGCCCTGTTCGTCGATGGCCGCCTGGATGGGCGTCCGCTGCGCCTCCCCGACCCAGCCTGCGACCTGTGCCCGCGTCAGCGTGGCCGGGAGGCGCTTCAGGTCCATCAGCCCGCCATCCGGTTCGAACGCGCGCAGGCGCTTCGCCGTCACCTGGTCGGCATCGAGCAGCACCGCATCGGGAGATGGCGCGCGGCGGATCCAGAACCCGGGCGACAGCATGTCCTCGCTGAACGCGGGCACCCCGGACGGAGACACGGCGAGCGTGGACGGCGTGGCGCAGGCACCAAGACTGGCGGTGGCTCCCATCATGACGAGCGAGAACACCCGCATGCGCCAGGCGCGGACACCCGTCCGGCGCTTCGTCACACAGGGCGGAGGGGAGGAGGGGGATGCCAGGTGGCTCATGCGTTCTGCTCCGGGCGCGCGGGTCATCCCGTTCGTGGCCGGTCGCTCTCCTACCGAAAGAACGAACTCTCAGCGCCTGCTATTTCGCGGACTGGAGGCGTCCTCCCCGGAAGGCGCACGGCGGCCCCGCGACGCGCGGTGCGATATGCTGACGCGACAAGTCCTATGGCCTCCGCTCGGAACTCCCCTGGTTTTGTCCGCGGCTACGTGCTGCCTGCGCTGCTGCTCTTTGCCCTGCCGCTGCTCGGGCTCTGGTTCTCCGGTCATGCTTCCGACCGCTACGACGCGGACGTGCTCGAAGCCGTCAAGAAGCAGCTGGACCAGGACATGTCATTGAGCGACGCGGACCGGCAGGAGGCGTTCGCCTTCTACCGCGACGTCCCCGCGTCAGCGGCCTGTCTGGGCGACGACGTGGAGTTGACGCGCTACCGCAACAGCCTGGGCGATGCGTGCTCGGACCTGAAGCAGTTCCAGTGGGCCCATCTCGCCTCCTGGCTCCTGCTGGCGCTCGGGCTCGCCGCCACGGCGGTCGCGCTCCTGTGCGGCCTGGCGGCGTTCATCTCACGCCCCTTCCAGTACGGCGGCTTCCTGGTGGGCTGGCACGTGCTGCGCGTCTCCAGCGCGCTCCAGGTGCTGGGGCAGGGCGCCCTGCTCGTGTGGCTCTCCTATTGGATGACCGCGCTGTGGACCCAGCGCTACTACCCGAAGCTCATCCTCCTCATGGCCGGCGTGGCCGCCATCGCCGTGTTCGTGGTGGTCGTGGCCATCTTCAGCCGCCCGTCCATGGACTTCGAGGTGGAGGCGGAGGAGCTCCCCGAGGAGCGGGCCCCGGAGCTGTGGGCCTGCGTGCGCGGGCTGTGCGAGCGGCTGAAGACGTCCCCGCCCGACCACATCCTCGCGGGCATCGACACCAACTTCTTCGTCACCGAGCATGAGGTGCGCGTGGGCGGGCGCGTGCTGTCGGGCCGCACGCTCTTCGTGAGCGTGTCCCTGCTGCGCACGCTGGAGCGCTCCGAGGCGGAGGCGGTGCTGGCGCACGAGATGGGGCACCTCCTGGGCGGTGACACGGGGCACGGCAAGCGGCTGGCGCCCATGCTGTCGCGCTTCGGCCACTACCTGCAGACGCTGCACGAGGGCGGCATGACGCAGCCCATCTTCTATTTCATGAGGGCCTACCGCGGGCTGTTCGAGCTGTCGTTGGGCCGCAGCCGGCGCGCCAGTGAGCTCGCGGCGGACCGGCTGGCGGCGGGGGTGACGTCGGGGCAGGACATCGCCCGCTCGTTGGTGAAGGTGGGCGCGTACGCCAGCTTCCGTGCGCGCGTGGAGGAGAAGCTCTTCGCCGAGGATACGCGGCACCACTCAGTGGCCATCGCGCAGCGGGTCGCGCACGGCTTCTCCGAGTATGCCCGGTCCGAGGCGGTGCACGACGACCTGCAGCGCGCCGTGACGCCCCATCCCTTCGACTCCCATCCGCCCCTGTCCGCGCGCATGGAGAACGTGGGCGTCCACCTCAAGCCCGCGGACATGGCGCAGGCGCTCCTGGAGCCCGTGACGTCCTCGTGGGTGGACGCCATCGTGGACGCGGAGGCCATCGAGGCGCGGCTGTGGGCCGTCTATGAGGAGCGCTTCGCCCAGGCCCATGACCTGGCACTCGCCTGCCGCTACGAACCGGCCACGGACGAGGAGCGGCAGCTCGTGGAGAAGCACTTCCCGCCCCGGGTCTTCGAGGGCAAGGAGGACGGCTACGAGGTGCGCATGGACTACGCGCAGGTGACCTGCACGGAATGGGAGCAGCCCGTCCTGTTCGACCAGGTCGCTACCGCCTCCACCGCCGAGCGCCTGTTCAAGCAGTACCTGGACCTGGATGTCATTGGGGAAGGCCGCTTCACCAGCCGGCGCTCCATCTGCCTGAGCAAGCTCCAGGAGCCGGATGCGGTGCTCCAGGCCTTCCAGAACTACCTGGGACGCCACCGGTACATGAAGGCGCACCGCCCCGACTCGCAGGCGGCTTGAGGCCGCTTGCCGCGGCGCAGGTGGTGACTGGCGCCATCCGCATGGTGACCGCAGTCACCGGCTGAAGGCCTGGCGGGCGTTCCCCATCCCAGAGAGATCCACGGGTTGCGGGGCCCATCGGGTTGGCATCCGCGCTGCAATGAGACAGCGCAACGATGTCCCGAACCCGGTGACCCCATGATCCTCGCCAAGCCCACGGCCCTCTCGTCTTCCGCGCTGCGCCCGAGCGCTGTTCCGTCCGCCTCCGTCACCCCGAAGCAGCAGCTGTCGGCGGGGCCCGTCCAGGACACGGGGACCCGGAGCACGCTCGCGCGAGGCTTCAGCCCGGTGGATTCCTTCGAGCCCGCGGCGATCATCAACCGGCGGCAGCCCTCCCCCGCGTCCATGCCGGCTCCGGCGCCCCAGGACTCCGGTTCCGGCGTCCCGAGCGCCAATGACAAGCGGCCGGCCGGCGACACCCGGACGGCGGCGCAGATCGTCGACGACTCGCCCGTGCTGAAGAAGCTGGGCCGCCAGAAGGACATCAAGTTCGAGCAGCTGTGCAAGCAGACCGGCGTCGACCCCAAGCTCGACCTGAAGGACCCGAAGCAGAACGCCGACGGCGTCTACCGGCTGACGAAGGTGCTGGAGTTCATCGACAGCGCGAAGGCCTCCACGGGTGGGGACCGCGAGAACAAGGTCCAGGGCGGCAAGGGCGACGGCAACATCGAGGGCATCACCAAGGACGGCGATGCGCGCCACGGCACGGAGGCCGGCATGCTCAAGGACTTCGCGGAGAAGGGCTACTCCTTCCTCGGCGAGCACCAGCTGCCGACCACGAAGGACACCCACGTCAAGGCGGACGGCAGCAACAAGGACAACTTCCAGTGGGCCGCGGGCGAGGCGGGCAAGGCCCTGTGGTTCGTGCCGGGACTCAGCAACGTCCTGACGGGCGTGGGCAACTCGGAGGGCGGCTTCAAGGGCGTCCTCGAGGGCGCCGCGACCGGCTACCTCAACACCCTGAAGGGCGCCGCCGAGGGCGTCATCGGCTCCATCACGAAGGGCCGCGCCAACCCGGCCGGAATGATCTTCGGCGCCTACATGGGCGCGCTGGGGAACACCGAGGCCGCTCCCCAGCCGGTGAAGGACATCGCCAACCTGTTCTGAGCCAGGAGCGGTGGCCCTCAAGGCGTGTCGGGCGGCTTGAACCCGGGCGCATCCCACGGGAGGCCTTCTGCCGTCCGCGTCTTCGGCGCCTGCCGCTGGAGCCACCCCTGGATGAAGAGCTGCTCGGTGGGCGTCAGCCCTGTCCACACCGTATCGGGAAGTGGCAGCCCCGCGGCGACCACCACCCCGGGAAGGCGCTGGAGCGCCTGGAGGTCCACACCTCCAGGCGCCCTCGCGAGCGCCACCCGGGGGCGCAGCACGTGCTCGATGCGGACGTGCTCCCGGAGGCGGGTGAGCGCCGCCTCCGCGCTCCCGGTCGCGAGGATGAGCAGGACTTCGCGCTCGTCCGTCTCCATGGAACGTCCTCCTGAAGCCGCTAGGCGTGTGGCCGCGGCTGGGTCTCCGTGACGGCCACTTCCGGCGGGACGCGGAGCCCGACACCCCGGGCGAGCTGCCCTTCCGCGGCCTCGAGGGAGCCAGGGATCACGTTCTGGATGATCCACGTCGCCCGCAGTCCGCCGGAGCCCGCGTCGTAGCGCAGCACGCCCAGGTAGCGGTCTCCCGGATACTGGCTGCGCACGGTGATCTCGGACTTGCCATCGCCGTCGACATCCCCCGCGAGCAGGTACGCGTCGTTGGCGTTCAGCCTCCATCCGGCGGCGCCGCCGGGCACCGTGTCCTGCGCAATCCAGGCCGCCCTGAGGCGGCGCGTGTTCGGGTCGAAGCGCACCAGGCAGACGTGGCGGTTCGCGGTGTCCACGGTGTGCACGAACAACTCCGCCTTGCCGTTGGCGTCCAGGTCTCCGGCATGCAGGTAGGCGTCGCGCTGGCTCATCGTCCATCCGCCCGGAAGGGTGTTCTGGAGGATGCCGTCCGCCTTGATGCCATGAGTGGCCGGGTCGTAGCGCAGCACGCCGACGTAGCGGTCTCCCGCGTACAGGCTGCGCACGATGAGCTCCGACTTGCCGTCGCCGTCCAGGTCCCCCGCGAACAGGTACACGTCGCTGGTGTTCATCCTCCAGCCGCCGGGGATGAGGTTGTTCACGATCCACACGGCCTTGAGCCCCTGCGTGGCCGGGTCGTAGCGAATCAGGCCCAGGTAGCGGTCTCCCGTGTACTGGCTGCGCACGAGGAGTCCCGTACCGCCACCCCCTTCGAGGTTTCCAGCCGCCACGTAGGCATCGCTCACGTTCATCACCCAGCCGCCGGGGACGGTGTTGTCGACAATCCAGACGGCCTTGAGCCCCTGCGTGGCCGGGTCGTAGCGCAGCAGGCCCACGAAGCGGTCCCCGGAGTACTGGCTGCGCACGAGCACCTCCGTCTTGCCGTCCCCGTCGATGTCACCCAGCGCCAGGTACGCGTCGTTCGTGTTCATCTTCCAGCCGCCGGGAATCTCGCCCTGGACCTGCCAGGAGACGAGCGGGCCGCCGATGCCCTCCGCGTAGCGCACGAGCGCGAGGGCGGGCTGTCCGCTCCGGCGCTGCACGAGGCTCACCGACCTGCCGTTCCCGGCGAGGTCGCCCAGGTCCAGCCACACGTCGCTCGCCTGCATGGGCCAGTCCCCGCCGGGGAGCGAGTGGAAGGCCGACCAGCCGACCTCGAGCCCGGCGCCGCCTGTCACCTGCCGCAGCGTCGCGGCGCGCGGCTCGCCCTGCTCCCGGCTGCGCAGCAGCACCTGGCTCTTGCCGGTGCCCGTCAGGTTGCCCAGGCCGAGGTCGGCGTCAGTCTGCATCAGCGTCCAGGGCGCCGGGAAGCCGAGCTGCAACGGCGTGTACCCGCAGATCTCGAAGCTGTTGGCATTCATCAGGCACGGGACGCCCCCCGCGGGCGCGCAGGTCTCGCAGTTGCCATTGGGGGCTCCATACCGGCCCCAGATGCCGCCGCACCCACAGCCGCTGCTGCCGTACTCGTCCGGGGCTCGGAAGATGTGACCCGTCTCGTGGGCGAAGACCCGGTCGATGTTGTCGGGGTGCCAGCCGTCGTTGTCGTACTGCATCGCCAGTCGCGGCCCGCCCAGCGAGGCGTAGGCGAACCACGGCTGCGGGTACTTGGTGAAGAGGCCGCAATACGTCCAGCGCGTCCCGAAGCGTCCCCGCAGGGCCTCGATGTATTGGATGACGCCGTCGAAGGAGGCCGCGTAGCCCAGGGAGGCCATGGCGGGGTCCCGCCACACCGCCTCCAGGTCCGCCGCGCTGGGGTTCGCCGGCGTGGGAATGCGCACGTGCTGGATGTCGTAGGTGAAGCTCAGCCCGGCGGAGGGGCTGACCGTGGGGAACCAGGAGAGCCCGTTCTGGACCTCGGCCACCACCTTGATGAGCTCGTCGTTGCTGAACTGCAGCTCCGGCGTCGGGCCCGACACGATGACCAGCCCCACCGACACGCTGCCGGCCATGTACGCGCTCCAGGGCACCCCTGCCTTGAGCGCCGCGGCCTTCGCGCCCCCCATCCTGTCGATGGGCGCCACCTCCGTGCAGCTCCCGCGCATGTTCCAGGTCTGCCCCTGCCGGGGCCGCTGCTTCTTGGCATCCTGGTACGCGGAAGACTGACGCAGCCGCAGGGCCGCCAGCCCGAGTGACTCCACCCGGTCGAGCTTGTCCGTGAGCTCGCGAGGAACCTCGGAGGCGTCCGGGTAGACGTTCGCGGGTGTGGGCAGATGCAGCGCCCGGGGGCGGGTGCTCCCGATGATGTGGACGCGCTTGCCGTAGTGGTGGACGGCCGTGGGAGCGGGACCCTCGCGTGCCCCGGGCGGCGCCTCGGGGCTCTCGAAGGGCTTCTCGCCGACGAGCACCTGCTCGTAAAGTGGAATATCGCCTGCCATGGTCTGGGGCCTCCCCTGTGTCCCGCTGGACCTTCGGGTCCATCACACAGATAGGCATTGGCGCCGGGAGGGGAGTCACCACGGCGGCGAGCGCCGCGTCAGGCTGAGCCCCGGCGGCGCTCGTCGAACGCCTTCTGGAGCAGGGGGCGATGACAGCTGTCCTGGAACTGGTGACCGCAGTCACCAGCTCCCTGGCCGCGCCCTCGAGCCCCCTCCCGCCAACTGCTTGAAACCACGGGCGGGCCATCGCCACACGGTGCGATGGGGGAGCGGCATGTGGGGTGCAGTGGGGGAGGGCATCGCTGTTCGGTCCCCTTCGCCGCACCTCTTGAGGTTCCTCCCATGGCCCGTCGCATCGGTTCGTCCCTCTCCCGCTCCGCCACGCTCCCGACGCCCACGGTGTCCCAGCCCAAGCCGCCGGCGCGCGCGTCGACGCTCCCCACGACGGCCACGAAGCCCGTGGCGACGCCGCCCACCGCGACGGCCACGAAGCCCACCACGACCGCGCCGGCCGCCACGGAGCCCAGGCCGGTGAAGCACGCGGGCGGGCCCGAGGGTGCGCCCTCCTACAGCCCCTGGGAGCGGACCACGGGCCAGGGCTCGGACGTGTCGGTGAGCGGCGGTGACAACAAGCTCACGGCGCCCCCGGGCGCGAAGCAGAACGTGCTCGTCGACAAGCCGGGCAGCCCCTTCCAGAAGGACACCTTCGGCGGTGGCCGGCTGAGCGGCAACGTGGGCTCGATGCAGGCCTCCACCACGAGCCACAGCGGCGGTGGCGTGCACCACTACTCGGCCCAGGCCGAGGTGCAGGGCCCCAACGCGGCCTTCGAGCTCCAGAAGACGCACGCGGGCCGCTTCGGCGTGTCCAGCGCGCAGCTCACCGGCGAGGCCAACAGCTTCAAGGCGCAGGCGCAGGCGGGCGTGTCGGCCGACACGAACTCGCACGCCTACACCGCCGCGCTGACGGCCAAGGCGGAGACGGGCGTGGGCGTCACGGCGAGCGCGAACCACGACTTCAACCGGCACGTGGGCGGCTACGTGAAGGGCGAGGCGAAGGCCTCCGCGTCCGCCTTCGCCGAGGGCGTGGCCACGGTGGACCCGAAGACGGCCACGGCGATGGTCTCCGGGCAGGTGGGAGCGGGCGCGACGGCGGGGGCGTACGCCACGGCGGGCGGGCACGTGGGCCGGGTGCACGGCTCGGTCACCGCGGGCGCGGTGGCGGGCGCGTCGGCCCAGGCGGGCGGAAAGTTCGGCCTGGAGAACGGCTTCCTCAAGCACTCCGCGGACGTGAACACCGCCGTGGGCGTGGGCACCCACGTGAAGACCGATGTGGCGGTGGACCTGCGTCACCACATCAAGCCGGGCATCGCGTCGGGCCTGCGTCCCGCCCTCGGCTCCGCGATGGGCGTGCCCGCCCCCGCGATCGCCATCGAGCCCGAGAAGTCGGGCGTCGAGAAGTTCTTCGCCAAGGCCTTCCACAGGTCGTGACGCGCCGCCGGGAAGCCGCTTCGACTCCGCATGCCGGCCCCTCCTCCTGGGCCGGCATGCAGGGCAACGTCTAGTTACAGGGCGCGCCGCAGGTGCCGGCCCCACGGGCCTGACATGCCGCCGTGTTGATGCAGAACTGGCCATCCCCCGTGCAGCAGCCGAGCAGCCGCGAGGGTTCGTCCGAGGTCTCGTCCGGGACCGCGGAGCTGGGGGCATTGGATACGAGCACGGCCTCTTCATTCGCCGCGACCTGCGAGGAAGAGGAGACAGCCATTCCCACCACGAAGGCAAAACTCAGGGCGACTCCGGAAACGAGCTTCCGCAGCATCTGTGGCTCCTTGGGTTGAGAGGCATCTGGGATGGTACTCCCAGTGTGTCTGCAATTCAAAATGGCGGGCAGTGGCAGCAGCGACCACCTCCTGGAGGGCCACCTATCCTGCATGCGTCGCTTTCTCGAAGCGCCGGTCCGGGACCAGCCACAGCACCGCGGCCAGCACATAGACCGCCTCGGAAAAATGCCCGTTGAAGAACGCGCTGACGATGCCGACCAGGTAGAGCACCGACGAAATCTTGCCCTTGAGATCGCGCCCGACCGCCAGCGCCAGGGGCGACTGCCGGCCCTGCATCGCCACCATGCGGGTCTGCAGCACCCACCAGGCGAAGGCACACATCAGGAGCACGAAGCCGTAGAGCGCCAGCGGCACGGCCGAGAAATGGTTTTCGCCCATCCAGCCGGTGGTGAAGGGGACCAGCGACAGCCAGAACAGCAGGTGCAGGTTCGCCCACAGCACGCCGCCGGTGACGTGGCTGATGGTGTGCAAGAGATGATGGTGGTTGTTCCAGTAGATGCCGACGTACACGAAGCTGAGCACATAGCTGAGGAAGACAGGGATCAGCGGCCGCAGGTCGGCCAGCTCGCTGCCGTGCGGTACCTTGAGCTCCAGCACCATGATCGTGATGATGATGGCGATGACGCCGTCGCTGAATGCCTCCAGCCGGTTCTTGTCCATGCTGCCCCCCGTGCACGAGTCGCCTCGCGGGCGACCCTGCCTGACACGTTATTCCGGAACGGCCCCCAGCACGGGCGTCAAATCTGGATCGGCCTTCTGCATGGCCCGGCGATAGGCTGGCCGCGCGCCAATGCGTTGCAGATAGGCCAGGATGTTCGGCCAGGGGGAGAGGTCATACGGCTTGAACAGCCGCATGGTGGTCAACGAGAACACGGTCATGATGTCCGCCGCCGTGAACTCCTCGCCGGCCAGACAGGGCGCCTCACCCAGTCGCTTCTCCAGGGTCGAGAAGACCAGGTTGAAGCGCTCCCGGGCCCCCTGCAGCAGCACGTTCTTGTCCGAAGGATCGACGCGCTCCAGGTATCGCACCTGCAGGATGACGGGTTGCAGCGTCCCGTTGGCGAAGTGGAACCAGTAGAGGTAGTCGGCGAACCCGGGGGCACCGCGCGTCACCGTGAGCCGGCCGTCGCCATGGGTCTGGAGCAGGTACTCGCAGATGGCCCCGGACTCCCCGAGGACCAGGTCGCCGTCGGTGAGGATGGGCGCGGTGCCCATCGGATGGAGCGCCTTGTATTCCGGCGGTGCCAGCCGGTTGTCGGCCCGGCGCTGGTAGCGCTTCAGCGCATAGTCCAGCCCCAGCTCCTCGCAGAGCCAGACGATCCGCTCCGACTGCGAACGTCCGAGATGATGCAGCGTCAGCATGCGCGCTCCCTTGCCCGGAGCATTGTCCGGGTCATGCATGAACCGTAGGCTGCGCGAATCCGCTGGAAAAGACGTGCCCGGATACCGGTATGGCGACTACCACCCTCCCCGAGTTCCTCCGCATTCGCCGCGAGCGGCTTCAGCCCGAGTCGACCGGGCGGCGTCGCACTCCCGGGCTCCGTCGCGAGGAGGTCGCGGCGCGCGCCGGTGTGAGCGTCACCTGGTACACGTGGCTCGAGCAGGGGCGCGGCGGCGTGCCGTCCGATGACGTGCTGGAACGCCTCGCCCGCGCACTGGAACTCGACGAGACGAATCGCGAGATGCTGTTCCTGCTCGCCCACGCGCGTCCGCCACCGCGCCGCTACACGCCGCCTTCCGAGGTCACGCCGACGCTGCAACGCGTGCTCGACAACCTGCGCGTGCCCGCGTTCGTGAAGACGCCGACGTTCCAGATCGTCGCGTGGAACCGCGCCGCCGTGGCGGTGATTGACGATTACGCAGCGGTTCCTGAACGTGACCGCAACATGCTGCGCCGGGTCTTCCATCCGGAAGCCGCCACGTTCCTGCCGCACGGCGAGGACATGCGCCGCACGTGCCTCGCCGCGTTCCGTGTCGACATCGAGCGTGCAGGAGCTTCCGAGGAAGCCGCCGCGCTCGTCGACGAGTTGATGCAGACAAGCGAGGAGTTCCGCCGGCTGTGGGCCGAGAATGAGCTGCACACGCACGGGGTGCAGCTCCGGCGGCTCGTCCGGCCGGGCGTCGGCGAGCTCGTGTTCGAGGCGTCGATGTTCTCCGTCGACGACAGCGACGGCCTCGGCATGGTGGTCCTCTCACCAGCGGACGACGCCTCCGCGCGTGGAGTGGAGCAGCTGATCCGCGAGCTTGACGGGTAGCGCCCAGGGGCAACGGTCAGGTCCGCTCACGACGCTGCCGTGCCCAGGCCTCGAAGCTCGTGAGAGAAAGGCCGTAGGCGCGCGCGATTTCGGGCCGCGCCAGCACCGGGGCGACGTTCATGTACGTCAGGCCTTGCGCCACGCCAGGATGCAGGCCGGCCGCGACAGCCTCTTCGACCGAGCAGGACTGGACGACGTATTCCCTGCCGTCGATGCGCGAGAGGATCTCCGCGATCCGCGGCAGCGTGAGCAGGTCACCCGCGAGTTGCAGCGTCACCCCATGGAACCGCTCGGGAGCGTTGATCGCCGCCGCGGACGCCTTGCCGATGTCCTCGGGCGCGATCATCGGGATGGGCTTGTCGGTCCTGATGACCGTGAGCAACCGGCGCCCGTCGACGAAGCCTTCGGGGTCGAACATGGGCTGGTCCATGAAGGTGGCGGGCAGGATGAGGGTCCAGTGCTTGAAGCCGGCGCCGCGGATGAGGTCGCAGGTGGTGAGCTTGTTCTCCCAGTACGTCTCGTGCGACTTCCAGCGCCCCTCCGCCCAGCCCTCGACGTTTCGGTGGTCGCCGACACCGGACGTCGCGGTGTGCACGAACGCCTCGACGCCCTCGGCGAGCGCGGCCTCCACGAGGTTGCTCCCCTGCTGGACCTCCTTGCTGTAGTCGACCCCGGTCGCGGACATGATGGGTGACTGCATCGAGAAGACCGCCCGCACCCCGGCGCAGGCGGCGCGCAACGACGCCAGGTCGTCCAGGTCCCCGACGACGACCTCGGCGCCGGCCGCCGCCAGGGCCCTGGCGTTCGCCGCCTCCGGGTTTCGCACCAGCACGCGCACCGACGAGCGGCCCTCAGCCAGCAATGCTCGGGCGGTGGCGCCACCCTGGCGGCCCGTGGCGGCGGTGACGAGAACGGAATCGTTGCTGCGCATCGGCAGCTCCTTTGTAAGTGGGGGACCCCACCGTTTAATTTCCGTGGTTGAATACGGAGGGGGACCCCGTTTGTCAAAGGAAGGTTCTCGCGAAGGGGAGGGCGCCGTGGAGCAGGTGAAGCGATTGCGCGCGGACGGGCAACGCAACCGGGAGCGGATCGTGGCGGTCGCCGCGGAGCTGGTCGCCCGGGATGGCGCGCAGGTGTCGCTCGAGGAGATTGCGCGGCGGGCGGGGGTAGGGTCGGCGACCCTGCACCGGCACTTCCCGTCGCGGCAGGCGCTGCTGGAGGCGGTCTTCCGCGATGGCGTCGCGCAGCTCTGCGCGCGGGCCGCCGCGCAACCGGGCAAGGACCCCGCCGCCGAGCTGGGGGCGTGGCTGGAGGAGTTGACGGTCTACACCGCGACCCACCGGGGGCTTGCGGCCGCGCTGCTGGCCGGCCCGGAGGCCCTCGCCGCCGAGGACATCTGCAGCACCGACCTGCTGCTCGACGTGCTGAACGCGCTGGTGGCGCGGGCATCGTCCAAGGGAGTCCTTCACGCCAACGCCACGGCGAAGGACCTGCTGACGCTGGCGAACGCGATCGCCGTCGCCAACGAAGATGATCCGCGCACCGCTCGCCGGGTGTTGCGCCTCGCGCTCACCGGCATCCGGCCGTGAACGCAGCGAGGCTCGGGGGGCGGCTGGGCGTGCGCCTCTTCCAGCGGAGCACGCGCGGGCTGGCGCTGACGGAGCCGGGGACTCGCGCGTTATCCGGCCATCGTCCCGGACTGGCACTTCGACACCCGGCCCGTCTTGCGCCGCATTGAGGCCCAGGGCCTCCCGTCAGGGGAGCGAAACTCCGGTGGCCTGGGCCAGCGCGTCGAGCAGCTGCGCCTGGAACTTCAGGTCGTCCGCCGCGGGATGCCGCTCGACCCGCAGTTGGTGGTGCCAGTAGCCATCCGTGGTGCGTGCCTCGGCGTCGTCGCTGGTCGCCAGCCACTCCTGCGTGAGGTGGCCGAGCCGCAGGTCATCTGGCGCGTTGGGGCCGCCCATCTTCGTGGGGACCCAGCCCGGATCGACCGAGTTGCTGAAGACGTCCGGCCAGCGCCGGGCGATGGCCGCGGCCAGGGCGGTGACGAAGAGCTTGCTGTCCGAGTAGGTCCCCGTGACGCGACGTCCGCTCCAATCCATGTCATCGAGGCTCGGCTGACCGCCCTTGTGCATCCCGCTGCTCAGGTAGACGAGGCGCTTGGGCCGCTGGATGAGCGCGGTGAGCACGTAGGGCGCCACGACGTTCACGGGCAGGACCGACGGGTCGGAGTACACACCCGCGTTGTGGATCACCGCGTCCAGCTGCCCAAGCGCGTTGACCTGACTGGCGAGGTCACGGGTCTGTTCCAGGACCGCGAGGTCCGCGACCAGGGCGACCGCGCCTTGCGTCACCAGGTCCTGTACGGCGGCGAGCCGCTGTTCGCTGCGCACATGGACGATCACCTCGTGACCGTCGCTGAGAAGCGTCTGGGCGGCGGCCTTGCCCAAGCCGTCCGCTGACCCGGTAATGAAGATGCGTGCCATGTCTCACCACTATGCGCGCCGTCACACCGAGGCACCACTCACTGCGCGTGGAGGGCTGCGTCAGCAGCGTCTCGGCTTTTTCGAACATGAAGGGATTTCCCGGTGCGTCTGATTGATATAGCGAAATCCTTGAATGGAAGCTGGAGGCAATCTCCGCGGCGGCGGATCAGGAGCGCTACTCCCTCGTCCTCCTCGGCTTTCCAAAGAAGCTGAAGGAGCTGGCGGAGGCCGCGTCGGTCAGCCAGCTCGGGTATCTCGACCTCCGTCCTGACCGAGCTGCCCAGTCACAGTCCGATGAAGGTCGTCAACCTGCTCGTCGATGTCGTCGGCGCGGTCGTCGGCAACGACGGGCAGTATGTCATTAAGCTGACCCGGTTTCGCGGGGCTGCTTCAACCCTCCGAGGAACACGGCACGCTGTTTCTGGTGTTTGATCGTTCGCCCCATGCCTCCCTACTCCGAACCACGAGTCTCCATGATGGCAAGCAAGGCCTGCTGGGTGCTCTTCGCCGCCCTCTGTCTGGCCGTGGGCCTCTATCCGAGCAGCTACTTCCTCGCGGCCTCGAACTTCGGACTCCGTGCCTTGAAGAGCAGCGAGCTCCTGACCGACCCCGTCTGGAACGCGGCCTTCTACACGCACATCGGCCTGGGAGGCTTGGCGCTGGCTGTCGGCTGGACCCAGTTCGTCGCGAGACTGCGACTCACGCGCCCAGGTGCACACAGGCTCCTTGGAAAGGTCTACATCGGGGCGGTCCTGCTGAGCGGGCTCTCCGGCGTCTACGTCGGCTTCTTCGCCACGGGTGGCGCCATCTCCGCGTCGGGCTTCGTCAGCCTGGGCATCGTCTGGCTCTATACGACGGTCTCCGCCTATCGGCTCATCAAGAACCGGCGGCTCGAAGAACACCGGCTCATGATGACCTACAGCTATGCCGCCTGTTTCGCGGCAGTCACGCTGAGACTCTGGATGCCCGTCCTGATTCACGCCCTGGGTGACTTCATCTCGGCCTACAGAATCGTCGCCTGGCTGTGCTGGCTCCCCAACCTCGGCGTGGCATACCTCATCTCGCGCAGACAGCTCCAGGCGCGCGAACTCGTGCCTTCGGGCTCTGGAGGAAGCTGACGCGTGCACGAGTACGATTTGATCGCGGACTGGTATGCGTCCCAACGCGCAGGCCACATGGGCGTCCCGGAAGTGACAGCGCTCGCTGCCTCGCTTCCGGCCGGCGCGTCGGTGCTGGATGTCGGCTGTGGCACGGGACTGCCACTGACGCGGGTGTTGCTGGAGCACGGCTGCCAGGTGATGGGCGTGGATAGCTCCCGCGAGCTGCTGGCGCGATTTCAAGCGAACTTCCCCCACGTGCCGGTGGTCTGTGCGCCCATCCAGTCGTGTGAGCTCCAGGCGCAAGCGTTCGACGCCGCGATTGCGTGGGGCGTCCTCTTCCACCTGCGCCACGAAGAGCAGGAACAGGCGATCGCCAATATCACCAGGGCCTTGAAACCGGGCGCCGCGTTCCTCTTCACTTCGGGCGACGCCCACGGCTCCATGGATGGCGCGCCGATGAATGGCGTGCCGTTCCGCTATCACTCATACAGCGTCGAGGGGTACCGCGACCTGCTGCGCGCGCAGGGGCTCACGCTGGAAGCGACGCACACGGACCCGGGCGGGAACGTCCACTACCTGTCGCGCAGGACGGGATGAGGCAGGCGGCGTCTTCAAGCGCTAGCTGCGCGCGTCGGTCGCCTCCATTCCTTGAACGGCCGCGAAGCCCTGATCGACCAGAGCGAAGAACACAGTGCTCGCCTTCTTCGCGGAGCCTCCGTGTTCGAACACGCGGATGGCTTCCTGGCGAGCCGTGCGCAACGTCAGCACGATCATCCCGGCCGCGAGCCGCGCCAGACCATCCGGCGCCGGACCGTCGAGTTCGAGCGCCAGCCCTTCCGCCGCTTCGTCATTGAGCTCACGCAGCCGCGCCTCGAGCGACGGGCTCGCCGCGATGAAGCGCCAGAAGTCCGCCGTATGGCGATCGAAGCGGACGAACGGATGCTTCTCATCTCGCAGCCGGGCCATGAGCGCGCGGAGCTCTGCGACCGGTGCCTGCCCTGGCGGCCTCGCGCGAATCGCCTCGCGAAAGAAGAGCAGCTTCAAGTCGTCCTGGCGATCGAGCATGAGGTCCTCCTTGCGCGGGAAGTAGTTGAAGACCGTCATCTTGGAGACGCCCGCGGCGGCCGCGATCTCGTCGAGCGTCACCGCCTCGAAGCCCCGCGCGAAGAAGAGCTCGGTCGCCACGTCGGAGATCCGCTGCCGCGTCTCGCGCTTCTTGCTCTCGCGTCGCTCGCCCATGCGCCGGATTCTAGCGGGGCCCCGCCGGCAGGGAACATGGATTTTTATACTCGGTAAACAAATCCATTGCGGAAACATTTACTGGGTATAATGTCTTTGGAAGAGAGGGCTGCCAGACCGTGGCCATCCGAAGGAGAAGTCATGGGCGTGAAGGGAAAGAAGGTCCTCATCTCCGGAGCGAGCTTCGCCGGGCTCTCGACCGCGTTCTGGATGAGCCGCTTCGGCTACGAGGTCACGGTCGTGGAGGTCGCGCGGGGGCTCCGGACGGGCGGCACGGCCGTCGACATCAAGGGCAACACCGTGGACATCGTCCGGCGCATGGGCCTCTTCGAGCAGATCCGGTCGAACCGATTGAGCCTGCAGCGATGGGAGATGAAGAACGAGCGCGATGTCACGGAGCGCTCGTTGGTGCTGAGAGGCGAAGGCGAAGCCCCTTCAGAAGACGAGTTCGAGGTCGAACGAACCGTGCTGCTGAACATGCTGTTCGACGCAGTGAAGGAC
The DNA here is from genome assembly GCF_036245865.1 of Corallococcus caeni. Lineage (NCBI taxonomy): Bacteria > Pseudomonadati > Myxococcota > Myxococcia > Myxococcales > Myxococcaceae > Corallococcus > Corallococcus caeni. The sequence continues at coordinate 677,276 of NZ_BTTW01000006.1, forward strand.
CACGTCGAAGTCGTCTTCGACGACAGCATCACCGCGCTGCGCGAAACGAAAGACAGCATCGATGCCACGTTCGCCAGGGGTGCACGGCGCACGTTCGACCTGGTGTTCGGCTGCGACGGTGTCCACTCCGCCGTGCGGAGGCTCTGGTTCGGCGACGAAGCCCAGTACCTCTATTTTCTGGAGCAGTACTTCTCGATCACGATCGTGGACACGCTGCTCATCGAGCGGAACACCGCGCAGATGTTCAACGTGCCGGGCAAGGCCGTGATGCTCAACGCCTACAAGAACAACACGGACATCATCTTCGCGTTCGCTTCCGACAGGGAGCTCTCGTACGACCGTCGCGATGAGGAGGCGCAACGACGGATCATCGAGGACCGGTTCGCCGGGGCAGGGTGGAGGACTGCGGAGTTGCTCGAAGAGGTGCGGAGGTCGAAGAGCTTCTACTTCGACAAGCTGTGCCAGGTGCGAATGCCTTCCTGGACGAAAGGCCGGGTCGCATTGGTGGGTGATGCGGGGTACTGCCCTTCACCCGCTGCCGGCATGGGGGGCTCGCTGGCCATCGATGGCGCGGCGGCGCTGGCGGACGCGATGCGAGAGCACGACTGCGACTTCGAACTCGCGTTCCGAGCCTACAACGAGCGCTTCCGCCCGTTCATCGAGCAGGTCCAGGCGGAGGCCGTGCGGACCGGGCTCGAGTCCCTCGTTCCGAGGACCGAAGAGGCCATCCGCGCGAGGAACGCGCAGACGCACGCTGCCTTCTGAGGGGCCACTGTGTGCCCCACGCGCCACGTCAGGTTCTCCTCTGGAAGCATGAGCGAGCCTGTCTTCGCGCTGAGCACCGCTTCCTCCTTCCAGGGGCCGCCCATGTCGATGCCATCCCGGACGTGCGACACGGTCTGGGGGCCCTGCACCAGCGCCAGCGTCTCCAGGCTTCGATGGAGTGGTGGACGCCGTCCCAGCGGAACACCTCCAGCGCGATGTGCGCATGCGGAGTCTTGAAGGTGGAGGCGGGGGCCAGGCGCTGTTGGCAGAGGCTGCTGTCGTTGAACGCCACCTGATTCGTTTCCAGGTTCAGCAGGCCGAGGCAGCCGGGATGGCGGGAGACGATGCGGAGCGGGGCGATGACCCGCACACGCGAGGGACTCACGTGGTTGTCCGTGACGCCTATGCCTTCGATGGCTCCCCTTCACGCTTCAGCGGGGGCCGGCTTTCTGCCCAGGTCAGCAACTCGTCGAGGGCCGGGCACAGGGACTCGCCCCAGTCGGTCAGGTGGTACTCGACCTTGGGGGGTACCTGGGCGTGCACGATGCGCGTGACGATGCCGTCTTGCTCCAACTGCCGGAGCTGCTGGCTGAGCATCTTCTGCGAGACGTCGGGAATGGCGCGCTCCAGGTCGGAGAAACGCAGCGTCTTCCCGCCGAAGAGGTGGAAGAGGATGACCAGCTTCCAGCGGCCTTCGAGCATCTGGATGGCGCCCTCGATGCCGCTGGCCGCCGTCATGGGCGTGTGATGGTCATGCTTACCCAAAAGTATGTACCCCACTTTTTCGTGCGTTCTTGTGGAGGAGATACCGCGCCATTACTGAGATGGCCATGACAACGAATCCCGCTGCTTCCTTGAGAATGCCGGTGCCCATTGCGAGCTGCTTCACGCGCTGGGAGGTCGCTTCATGAGCTTCGATCTCGAGTTGAAGGGCCGGCGGGCGCTCGTCACGGGCGGGACCAAGGGCGTCGGGGCGGCTGTCGTCGCTGCGTTGGTCGAGGCTGGCGTCCGCGTCGTCGCCACGGCGCGCACGGTGCCGAGCGGCACGAAGGACGTCCACTATGTCGCGGCCGACGTGACGACGGCGGAGGGCAGCGAAGAGGTTGCCCGGCAGGCCATGGCGCACCTCGGTGGCATCGACATCCTCGTGAACGTGCTGGGAGGCTCCACGGCCCCGGGCGGCGGCTTCGCGGCGCTCACGGACGACGAATGGCAGAAGGAGCTGAACCTGAACCTCATGCCCGCCGTGCGGCTCGACCGCGCGCTGTTGCCGGCGATGCTCGCGCAGGGCTCCGGCGTCATCGTGCACGTCACCTCGATTCAGCATGAGCTGCCCCTGCCCGAATCCACGACGGCGTACGCGGCGGCGAAGGCGGCGCTCTCCACGTACAGCAAGGCCCTGTCGAAAGAGGTGACTCCCAAGGGCGTGCGCGTGGTGCGCGTCTCGCCGGGCTGGGTCAAGACAGAGGCCTCCGAGCGCCTCGCCGAGCGCCTGGCGAAGCAGACGGGGACTGACTACGAGGGTGGCAAGCAGATCATCATGCAGTCGCTGGGAGGCATTCCCCTCGGGCGTCCGGTGAGACCTCGCGAGGTGGCCGACCTCATCGCCTTCGTCGCCTCTCCGCGCGCGGGTTCGGTCACGGGGACGGAGTTCGTCATCGATGGCGGGACGGTCCCCACGGCCTGAACGGGGACATGCCTTCATTGCGGGTGGGGCTGTCATTCACTCCATCGCGGCACGGCCTTCCGCTATGAAGTCCAGGCGGTCGATATGAGGGGTGGATTCTTGAGACGGGTTGCAAGCTGTCTGTGGGTGTTTGTCGTTGCGACTGGGTGCATGCATAAGCCTCAGGGATACCAGGCGAACGGAGTGACCCTGACAACGAAGGAGGAGGCCGCGGCCTCTGGCTTCAAGCCGTGGAAGCTGGCCGTTGCCTTCGGTGCCCAGCAGGATGGTACCCAATTGCTGCTCGACTTCATGAAGCGCGCGGAAGCCGCAGGGGGGCGCTACGTGAGCGACGTTCACATCGTGCTGGTGAGTGACCAGGATGGCGAGCCGGTGGAGTGCCGGACGGAGATTGTGCCGGAGTCTTCAGTTGAGATTGGCCGAACGCTTCAAAGTACGCCCGGGCGTACCGAGATGCGGCATCACATGGTTCCTGTCACAAAGACCGTTTTCGAAAACCAGTTCCAATGCCGGTCCGTCACGGAGCCACGCACCGTCTCTGAAACCTACTACGACCATCAGTATGACGCGTCTTCGAAGACGACCCGCTCCGTGCCGCGAACGCGAATGGTGACGCGCTTCGAGAGCCGTCAGAAATGCGGTCTCGTGCCCATGATGCGTACCGTGACGCGCTTCGAGTATCAGTTTCGCAGCGAGTACATCCCGCCGCGCTTGGAATTGGTGTCGCGACAGTACACCCGGTGGAGCCTGAAGGAGACGCTGCCTGCGTGCGCGCCATCTTCGCCGCAGACGGGTGCCTCGCCCTCCATGCCCCACCGGATCGAAGGTGAGGTGTACGGGTGCTCGCTCGAGCAGTCGCCTGATGAGCCCAGTCAGGAGGGGGCGGATTCGGAAAGCCGAGGCTTGAAGCTCCGCGGACAGTATCGCCAGAGTGCCATGGCGAAGGGCCTGGTGCCCGCGAGTTGCCAGGAACTGGCGCTCCAGGCACTGCCGGTGCGCGGTGACGAAGAGATCGGGCAGGCCGCTTCGACCACGGAAGTGGAGGGTGAGGGGCGCTAGCCTCGCTGCCGTTGGGCCAGAACCCCGTCATCGGTCGAGGAGACGCCCGCGGCGGCGGCGTTCGTTTCCGGCGACATCCGCACCCGCGAAGGGCGTCCTGGCGAGCAGCTCCAGGCACCGCGCGAGTGGAGAGGCCTGCTTCGGGAGGCACGGCCGGGCGCTACAGCGAGGGCATGCCGACTCCGCCGAGGTCCTCGGGCGTGAGCTTCAGAGCCTCGCTGATCGCCAGGACGTCCTGGTACTCGCGCCAGTGCTGGATCAGTCCGTCGCGGACCCGCAGCACGCCAATGAGGGTCGCCGAGGCGCGCAGGCCGGTGGTGGTGACCGTCCCAGTCAGCTCGTATTCGACGACGATGACCTCGGGGTCGCTGGTTTGATGCGTCGCCAGTTCGCGGAACTGCTCGAAACGGACCGGGAGGAGCGCGCTCCTGGCTCGGTAGAACGCCAGCCACGCTTCCCGGCCCTCATGGCGTCGCATGCCTGGAGGGGAGAACGGGGTCTCGACCACGACATCCTCGGCCAACAACTCCGCTGGGAGGAGCGTCGCGCCGTCCCCGAGGAGGGCTTCCTGCATGCACCGGTAGAGGGTGAGAGGACCTGCGGCCCCCGTCGCCGACTGAGACATGGTCATGCCTCCCAAGTTAAGATGAGTGCGACTCAGGATTCATAGTGAGTCGCACTCACTTTTGCAAGGAGGGATGGCTGATGGCGCGAGAGGGTGGGCCGCCCGCGGGCGGCGGTGCGGGTGATCGGCCCGTTCGTGCGGATGCCCGTCGCAATCGCGCGCGCATCCTGGATGCGGCCGAGGCCGTGTTCGCGGAGCAGGGCGCGTCCGCCTCGACCGAGGCCGTGGCCGCGCACGCCGGCGTCGCGATTGGCACCGTGTTCCGGCACTTCCCAACCAAACCCGAGCTGCTCCAGGCCGTGGTGATGCACCTGCTGGACCGACTCATCACGGAAGTCGACGCGATGGTTGGCAATCAGGACGCAGTCACCGCCCTGTTCGAGTTCTGCGCCCGCGTCATGGCGGTCAGCGCCCGAAACAGGGCGGTGTTCGCCCGACTCGCCGAAACCGGGGTCCAGGTCCGCGTCGGCGACGCGCTGGCGCGCCTCCGGCCCGGCATCGACTTGCTGCTCGAACGCGCGCAGAAAGCGGGCACGGTCCGCGACGACCTGCGCCCCGCGGAGTTGATCGCCCTGCTCGCGGCCGTCTGCCAGGCAGCGCTCACGGACGCGTGGAGCGAATCATTCCGCCGGCGCGCGCTCACCCTGCTCTTCGACGGTCTGCGGCCGACCGCGAAGCGTTGACCGCGATGCCTCGCGTCGAGAGTGCGAGGAGGGGAGCGACACCCGAATTCCGGCTCCCCAGGCAGTCCCCTTGACAGGAGCGTCCTGGACGTTATTTTGAAGTTTATAAAAATGTCGAAAGGTCGTGATTCGAATGCAGGAGGTCTTCAAGGCCATTGCAGACCCCACCCGGCGCAAGGTGCTCAAGCTGCTGCAGGGCGGCTCGAAGTCAGCGGGGGAGCTCGCTGAGGCATTCGACATCACGAAGGGGGCGCTGTCGCATCACTTCAACATCCTCAAGGCCGCGGACCTGGTGCGCTGTGAGCGCCGCGGGCAGCAGATCGTCTACTCGCTCAATACGACCGTGTTCGAGGACGTAGCGGCAGTCCTTCTCGACCTCTTCAAGGTCGACAAGCGGAATGGAGGGCAGTCATGAGAATCAGTCGAGCCCATGCCGTGAGTCTGGGATTGGTCGTCGCGTCGTTCGCGATGGCCTTCAGTTTCTACGGCCGGTTGCCGGAGTCGATCCCCACGCATTGGAATGCCGAGGGCGTGGTGGATGGGTATACGCCCAAGCCCTGGGGGCCCTTCGTCCTGCCGCTGGTGACGGCTGCCCTGTACCTGGTCCTGGTGGCCGTGCCGCGGATCTCGCCCAGGGGCTACAGCATGGCGAGATTCCTGGGCGTCTTCGAGGGCATCCAGGCGGTGCTGGTCGCGTTCCTGTTTCTGATCAACGCCCTGGTCCTGCTCGCGGGCATCGGCGTTGCCGTGCCGATGGCGCGCGTGGTTCCCTCGGCCACGGGCCTGCTCCTCGTGCTGCTGGGCAACTACATGGGGAAGTTCACCAAGAACTTCTTCTGTGGAATCCGGACGCCCTGGACGCTCGCGAGCGACGAGGTCTGGCTGCGCACGCATCGCCTGGGAGGAAGGCTCTTCGTCCTCGCGGGAGTCGTCGTCCTCGTCTCGGGGCTGCTCGGTGGGGGGCCGGTCCCCTTGATTGCGGCGGTCGCAGTCGCGGCGATGATTCCGGTGCTCTACTCGTACTTCCTCTACCGCCGCATCCACAGGGGCACGCACGGCCCGACGGACGACGCGGGCTCACATGGCCCTGCGTGAAGCCGGGCCCTGCTCGAGTTCACTGCCACCGGACGAAGGGGATTGGAGTGGGGCGAGGGGCAAGTGTGGTTTCTGCGCGCCAATACCCACCGGGGATGGGGCACTGCGTCGATGGATCGCGCTGCTGCGCGCTGAGCGCGCTTTTCGTAGAGTCCCACGCCATGGGCCTCCTTACCTTCGGTCTCAATGTCACTTTGGACGGGTGCATCGATCACACCCAGGGAATCGTGGACGACGAGCTGCACGACTATTGGAGGCAGCTCATGGAGCAGAACGGGGCGATGCTCTTCGGGCGCATCACCTACGAGCTGATGGAGGGAGCCTGGCCCGCGGTGGCACGCGACGAAAAGGCGCCGCGCGCGATGCGCGAGTGGGCACAGAAGCTCGATGCGAAGGCGAAGTACGTCGTGTCTGGCTCGCGGAGCGACTTTCCGTGGCAGAACACGATCAAGGTGGAGGGTGACCTTCGCGAGGCGATCTCGGCGCTGAAAGCGAAGACCGAGCGGGGTGTCCTCGTCGGAGCGCCCAAGCTCGCGACTGCGCTCGAGGAGTGGGGGCTCATCGACGAGTACCGCATCGTCGTTCATCCCGTCATCAGTGGCCGCGGGCCGACGCTGTTTCATGGCCTGTCGAGTGCGCGGCAACTCGAGCTCCTCTCGACGCAGCGGTTCAAGTCCGGCGTGCAGGCGCTCCACTTCCGTCGCAAAGCGGAATGAGCGTGAAAGTCAACGCATGACGCAGCGACCGGTTTTTGGGTAGGCACACGAGCAAGCCAGTCGTCTCGGACACCGATGTCGAGACAGGGCAGGGACGCCTTCATGAACCCACGCGGCGCCGAGAAGGAATACCTCCAGGATGGCCTGCGCAGCGGCCTCAAGCTCGACGCGCGCTTCGACGCCCTGACGCCCCACCTCCACGTGTCGTGGATCTCCTGGGACAGCGGCTTCCGCGGTTCGGGACTGCGCGTGGGCGACCGGGTCATCGCCATCGACGGTCAGCCCGTCGTCAAGCCACCCGACCTGGCCACCACGCAGCGCACCGTGCCCTTCATGCTCGGCCAGTACGCCGAGAACCAGACCTGGGACAAACAGGGGCGAAAGGAGGGTGACAAGGTCCAGGTGCGAATCGTTCGCCGGCGCGAGCCCGGCGAGGGCTGGGAGGAGCACGAGTTCAGCGGCGCCCTGCTCCATGAGCGCACCTGGAGCATCGCCGATACGACGCGGCAGATCATCGGACCGGGAGGACCCGAGTGCATGGGTCGCGACGGCTTCGACGAGGCTTGGATGTCATGGCTCGAGAAGCGCGTCTTCGACTGGGAGCGCCTGCTCGACAGCACCTTCGGCGCCTGGCGCACCTCGCGAGGGACGCGCGCGGAGCTCGCGAATCACCTCGGACACAAGGCCCGCGTCGACTCCCTCGTCGAGCAATATCCCGGCCCCTTCGCGACGGCGATGCGCGAGGACTGGGAGACGGTGCGTGCCTGTCTCGAAGGAGACCTCGTCACGCTCCCGGCGGATGCCCTTGAGTTCCGCACCCGGGGCGAGGAGCAGGTGAAGGCCATCGGCCTCCAGGCCGCGGCGGCGTGGAAGGTCCTGCTGGAGGCGCGTGCAGGGGAAACGCTCGGCGCCTTCCCCGTCGTCGACCCCTTCCGGGGTGACCGCTCGGCGGTGACCGGCAAGCTGGTCTCACTGCCGACGCTGACGCAACGGGAGTGGCTGGTCGACATGGGCAAGAGCTACCTGGCCTGGAACCAGTCCGGCGCCTGGGTCTTCTGCCCCGCCAACACCCCGGCCATGAACAAGGTCTTCTCCGCCATGCAGCGCTACCAGAAGCGCGTTGCCCCGTCGGTGAGGCTCGACATCGCCGTGCTCGGTCGCATCCTTCCGGATCCCCGCCTGCTCGCGGGCTCGGGCCGCACCGCCGCCGGCCTGGAGGTGGAGCCCGTCGCCGCTCTGGTCGGCGGCGTGGTCTGCGTCGATGTCAGCGACCCGAGCGAGGGCGGACCGCGCTTCGCCGGAGAGGAGACGCTCAGCCAGGAGAGCTTCGGCGCTCCGGCCGACGACGCGAGCCCGCGCGAGGTCCTCACCGCGATGATTTCGGCCGTGAAGCGCGGTGACCAGGAGACCTGGAACGGCCTCTTCGCGGACTGGCGCGCCGTGCCAGATGCCGACCGGCCCATCTACTACCCGGTCTGGACCTGGAACGGCCGCGACAGCGAGTGGGTGCGCGCGCGGCGCCTCATCCTCGACAAGGTGCTCGACGCGCGGGTGCGCTGGATTGGCGAGGTGCGGGTCGTCATCCGGGGCGACGAGGCCCCGGGTCTGCCGCGCGTCGAGGAGGTCGAGTTGGAGCTGGACCACGTCGGCCTCTTCGAGGGCCAGACCCGCACCTTCAACTCAGTCGACGTGCATCGGCGCTGGACGGTCCAACGCCGCAGCGGGGGCCCCTGGCGCATCACCAGCGAGCAGAGCCTGTAAGGAGCACTCCATGGGCTGGTACTCAAGCCGCGTCTCTGAACTCAACGAACGTTTGAACCGCGCCTCGGAGGGCGCCCCCGACACGGTGAAGCGCGCTTTGAGCGACGCCATCGTGAAGGTTGGAAACGCGGCCGATCAAGCCCTCTCGGCCATGCTCGACGCCAGCGAGCGCACCAGCGCCGGCAATCTGGGGACGCAGCGCAAGTGGCAGGAGCGCTGCGCCACGGCCACGGCCGACATCAGCCGCGCCTTTGGCGATGCCGCCAAGGACAACATGCTCTCGCCCGCCCTCCAGCTCTTCTGGTACCAGGCGCTGGAGCACGAGATGGCCTTCTTCGACTCCCTGGCCAAGGTGCAGACGCCCCAGCTCCACGACGACCTGCTCGTCCACCAGGACCTGCTCAACAAGATGCTGGGCGAGCTGTGGGACAAGTGGACCTTCCTGCTGTCCAAGGACGTCATCTTCGAGAACGACCAGCGTCAGGTGGTGCAGCAGGTCTCACGAATGGCGCAGTCCATCGTCGACGAGCTCGCCCCGGGCGTGCTCAAGCGCACCAGCGAGGGCGTCTCGCGCGCCACCGCGAAGTCGCTCGACGTGGCCCTCAAGCTCGATGACAAACTCCTGGGTGGCAAGGGCGTGGACCTGGCCAAGCAGCTCGTCTCCTCGCTGTTCGATGTCGACATCCCCGACGAAATCGACCGCAACCTGCTGGACGCCGTGCAGGGGGGCTCCGAAGTCTACCAGGTGCAGCAGGGCCACTACCGCAACCTGGTGTCGGCCTACCAAAGCCTGGTGCAGGCGGAGAAGGGCAGCGTCCTGCTGCTCTTCAACGCGACGCGGGCGGAGGTCGACACGTACCGTGAGAAGAACGACCTGGGGAAGGCCAAGGTCCTGCTCGACCAGGCCAAGGGCTACCTCTCCGACTGGGCCTCACGCGTGCCCAGCTCGGCCCAGCGAAGCGAGGCCTCCAGCTTCAAGGACAAGGTGTGCTCGGCCATCGACACCGACTGGAGGCTCACCGAGGAGCTCGACAACAAGTTCCGCGACAAGTTCAAGGGCATCTTCGTCCAGTCCCTGGGCAGCGAGACCATCGAGCAGCTCGCGGAGTCCTACCTCTTCCGTCAGCACATCGAGGAAATCACTCGCAAGGACGCCGCCGGAAAGCTCAAGGCCCTGCCGGGCAACCTCCAGAGCGAGGTCGACAGCGCGCTCGAGCGGGGCCTGCGCCCCCTCGACGACCTGGTCAACCGCGTCCCGGAAGAGGTGCTCGAGCTGGCCCGCATGAAGAACCAGCGGTTCAAGGAGCACGTGCGCGCCAGGCTCAAGGACCGCATCCAGGCCCTGCTGCCGGCCATCGTCGAGCTGGCCGCCCTCTGGGACCCGAACAACCTCTCGAGGGACTTCAGTCGCGAGGAGCTGGAGAAGGCCCTCCGCTGATATCGATGCGCCTGATGAACAAACTCTCCTTGGCCATTGCTGGAATGATGCTGGTGCTGGCCGCTTGCAAGACGACGGGCCCTGCACCCGCCCGCGATATCCCCACGGCGATGAACCAGGCCGCGACGACCTTGCTGCGGTCACGACTGCTGCACGCAACGTCGATCGCAGTGGTCTATCGCGGCGAGGAGTTCATCCTGCATCGGGGGGAGCTGGAGACCGGCAAGTCCAATCCGCCCGATGATTCGACCCTCTATGAGATAGGGTCGGTCAGCAAGACCTTCGTCGGCCTGCTGTTGGCAAACGCTGTCCTCGAAGGCAAGGCGACCCTCGACGACCCGATACAAAAGTATCTGCCGTCCGCCTATCCGAACCTTCAGTCAGACGGCGAACCGATCCGTCTGCGCCATCTGGTCACACACACCAGCGGCATGCCGGGGATGTTGCCACTGCAAGTGAACGAGGTGTTGAGGGATTTCACTGCGCATGCCACCCCGGCAAAGCTCAATGCCGCCTATGCGGACTACGGGCAGCCGCGGTTTTGGCAGGACCTGCACACCGTCAGCATCCAGGGCCCGCTCGGCAAGGACTATGCTTACTCGAGCGCCGGCACCGAGTTGGTCGCGCACACCCTTGAGAAGATCCACGGGGCTCCCTACGAGTCGTTGCTCGCGGAGTTCCTGGCGCGGGAAGCCGGTATGCACGACACGTGGCTGCGCCTGCGTGCCCAGGACGCCAACCGCCTGGCTCCTGGCTACCACAGCGACAACCCGGTCGGCACCACGCCGATGCCACTCCTGCCCTGGGGCGCGGCGGGAGCCTTGAAGGCGACGATGCCGGAGATGGTGAAGTACCTGCGCTTGCAGTTGAGCAACCATCCCACGGTGACGGAGTCACACAAGCCGCTGGTGCGCTTCGCGGAGGACTTCAGCATTGGCTATTTCTGGAACATCGGCCAGAGCCGCCAGTTGGGCACCCACTACGTGCATCACGGCGGCGTGCCTCGCGCGCAATGCTATCTCTACCTCGTGCCGAAGTATCAGTTGGGGGTGTTCATCATCACCAACCAGAGCGGCGATGCGACCGCGAACGCCATGGAACGCGCGCTGGCGCCCCTCTTTGACAGGGTCGAATCAATGGAGGGGCGCTAGCACGGCGAACAACAGGGAGTGAGTACACGTCGAGCCCCCGCGGACTTCTCTCAGCTCGATAAGTCGTCGGAGAGCATGTGGAGCAGGGAGGCCGCGCGCTACGCCGTGCCGCCATGAAGTCGCGCCATCGTCCACGAACCAGGGTAGGTTCTCCCTCCCTGTTCGTTGGAGTTCCGTCGATGCCACAAGCCACACCGCGCTCGTCACTGCTGGATGCACGTCCCAGCGTCTTCCTGCTCGCCGGAGCGTTCGTCACCGGCATGTTCCTCTTCGCCCAGGGCGGCTGCGGAGGTGACGAGTGCCAGGACGCCGCCGGCTGCCGTGAAGCCAAGGGACCGCCGGCTTCGAACACGGAGTGGGTCTGCGAGGACAAGCGCTGTGAGCAGCATTCCGTCCTGGTGCCGCCCCCGGATTCCGGCACGGACGCGGGGCCGCCCGACGCGGGGAGACCCGACGCGGGGACTCCTGACTCGGGGACTCCTGACTCGGGGACTCCCGACTCGGGTCCCACCACGGTGAGCGTGCAGGTGCTCGCGTTCAATGACTTCCACGGGCAGCTCGAGGAGCCCGCGGGCCAGATTCTGGCGGGCGTGGCCCCCGACGGTGGACCGGTGCGGGTGAACGCGGGCGGCGTGACGTACTTCGCCCGGCACATCGCGGCCCTGCGGGCCGCCAATCCGAACACGGTGGTGGTAGCGGCGGGAGACCTCATCGGCGCCTCCCCGCTGCTGTCGGGGCTCTTCCACGACGAGCCCACCGTCGAGGCGATGAACCTGATTGGCCTGGACCTGGTCGCGGTGGGCAACCACGAGTTCGACGAGGGCAGCACGGAGCTGTTGCGCATGCAGTCGGGCGGCTGCCACCCGGTGGATGGCTGCCTGGACGGGGATGGCTTCCCGGGCGCGAAGTTCAAGTTCCTGGCGGCCAACGTGGCCACGGGCGTGGACCGCACGCTGTTCCCCCGCTACGACGTGCGCGAGTTCGAGGGCGTGAAGGTGGCCTTCATTGGCATGACGTTGGAGGCCACGCCGGAAAGCGTCATCCCCACGGGCGTGGCGGGGCTCACCTTCAAGGACGAAGTGCAGACGGTGAACGCGCTGGTGCCGGAGCTGCGGCGGCAGGGCATCGAAGCCATCATCGTGGTGGTGCACCAGGGCGGAATTCCGACCTCGGGCTCGCTGGTGAACGACTGCAAGGGCGCGGGTGCGGACGGCCTCATCTCAGGTGCCATCGTGGGCGTGGCCAAGGGCCTCAACGACGCGGTGGATGTCATCGTCAGCGGTCACACGCATCAGGCCTACAACTGCGTCATCGATGGCAAGGTCGTCACGAGCGCCTCGTCGATGGGGCAGCTCGTCACGGACATCGACCTGACGTTGAGCAAGGCGACGGGCGACGTCGTGGAGGCGCGAGCGAACAACATCATCGTCACTCGCGACGTGCAGGAGGTCGGCGCGGTGAAGGAGCTGGTGACGAAGTACCAGGAGCTCGTCGCGCCGAGGGCCAACCGGGTCATCGGCTGGGTGTCGCAGACGCTCAGGACACAGTCGGACTCCGTGGGCCAGTCCACCCTGGGCTTGGTCATCGCGGACTCGCAGCTGGAGGCGACGAAGCCCGCGAACCTGGGTGGGGCGCAGGTGGCCTTCATGAACCCGGGCGGCGTGCGCGCGGACATCGCCCAGGGCGAGGTCACCTACGGCGAGGCCTTCACCACGCAGCCGTTCGGCAACAGCCTGGTCACCGTGACGCTGACGGGCGCGCAAATCGAGCAACTGCTGGAGCAGCAGTGGCGGCCGTCGGGAGCCACCCTCATGCTGCTTCCGTCGGCGGGCTTCACCTATGCGTTCAGCGCGTCGGCGCCCGGCGGAAGCCGCGTCGACCCGGCGTCCATCCGGATCAACGGCGTGACGGTGGACCCGGCGGCGAACTACCGCGTCACCGCGAACAACTACCTCGCGAGTGGGGGTGATGGCGTCCAGGTGTTCGCCGAGGGAACGAACCGGCTGGGTGGCGCCGTGGACAGCGACGCGCTGGAGGCATACCTGAAGGCACACAGCAGCCAGGCGAGCCCCTTGCCCGCCCCCGCGCTCAATCGCATCACCAGGCTGCCCTAGCCGCGGACTTCGTCGCCGACTGTCGGCGCATGGGAGTCACGCCGTATATTGACCGGACGACGGACACTCGACGCCGCTCGGCCATTGACGGGCGAACGACGAGGCCCCCGGGCTACGCCCGCAGCCAGCGGATACGGAAGCGAATCGAAGAAGTCTGGGGCTGGATGAAGACGGTGGTCGGTTTCCGCAAGACGCGTTTCAAAGGCAGGGAGCGGACGGAGTTGGCGGCCTACCTGGTGGGCACCGCGTACAACCTGGTGCGGATGGCGCGGCTGGCTGCCGCATCGCCACTCCGCGCCCGCTGCCTCCCCTCGACGACAAGGTTGAGATTGAAGTCAGTGATAAGCCCTGCCCCGTGCCAGCAAACCGGGCTTCTTCAACAGCCTGGTAGCGTGGTGTGGCACGTCTGTCTATCCCCCGGCAGGCCGGGTCTTATGTGACTTTTTCAGTGCAATGCCCCACCCGGTCCTCCGCCTTGTCGGACTGAACAGAGAACCTCTGTGCTGAGCGCCCCTGCTGGGGCCTGCCACGGAGGGGTCGATGGGCATGCATTGGAGTTGGGCCGCCGTCTCGCTGCTGCTGTTGCCCGGGGCCGGAGGGGCGCAGGAGGCCATCACTCCAGAAGACTTCGACGCCACCGTGCGAAGGCTGGAGGAGGCCATCTCCGACAAGTCTTCCGGCGAGGGGGAAGAGGGAGAGGCTCAGCCCGAGGAGGAGGCCTCTGCGTCCGCGACGGCCGACTCAACACCGCCGTGGACAAACCTGCTGCGCATGGACGCGGCGACGTTGACGTTGCTGCCTCGGAGGGGCGAGGGCACCGCGGAAGGCTTCGTACAGGTGGAGCCCATGGTGGCTTTGGGGAAGGGGGAGTCGGTGCGCCTCATTCTCGGTGCGCCGGTGCGGCTGCGGCTGCGGCTGCGGGGCGGAGGAGAGGGCGCGGGCCTCGTGAGGAAAGAGGACTGGGACACGCTGTCCGACTGGGGGCAGGTGGTGCGCCTCTTCATGGTGGGAGGGGACACGCCCAACTCGGTGTGGTTGGGGATGATGGAGGGCTACTCTCTCCTGTCCGGGCACCTGGTGCGGCGCTACGGCAACCGCGTCAACCCCGACTACCACCCGGCCGGCGTCATCGCGACGGGGACGCTGGGGCCGGTGTACGCGGAGGCCTTCGCTTCGGACGTGTTGAGCGCGCGCCTGGCGGGGGCGGAGGTGGCCCTGGACGTGCAACACGTCCTCTTCGGCCGGCCTCTTGTCCCGGGGCGGTACACGCTGGCGCTGTCGGCGGTGCATGACTGGGGGCGGGTGGGCGGCACCGCGAGGCCCATGACACTGGCGCACTTGGACGCCACCGCCGTGGTGCTGCGGCGCGGGCGCAAGGGCCAGAGGGTGGAGGCGCACCTGCTAGGCGGGTGGGGTGGACGCCCAGGCGAGGGCGGGGCCTGGGGCGCGGTGGCGGGCGTGGGCGTGGATGCGCTGACGCCGACGGTGGACATGCGGGCCCGCCTGGAGGCCCGCCTTCAGCGAGGAGGCTTCCGGCAGGGATCCTTCGGCCCGGACTACGAGTTAGCGCGCTTCCAGGTGGCGGGCCCGGCCTCGGTACCGCTGGCGGAGGCGTCCTTCCCGGAAGGGGCTTCAGCCTACGGGGAGGTGATTCTCAGTTGGGACGCGGTGCGGCTGAGTGGCATGCGCCAACGACACCTCTTCCTCTCCCTGGGAGTGGAGGCCTTCTCCTGGGGCCGGGTGGACGTGGACGGGCGGGTGGAGGCGCAGCTCTTCCACCGCAATCTCACGGTGGGCGTCGGCGGACTGGCGACGGCCATGGGACAGCCGGGAGCGCGCTACCTCGTCTCGGGGGAGGCTCGGTGGCGCTTCCTGGGAGGCAACCTCTACACGCTGGGGCAGGGCGGCACGCTGCTGTTTCCCACGCCGGAGGGGACGCTGCGGCCGGGAGCCTTCGCGGCCGTGGGGCTGGGGGTGGACAATGCGCGCTGAGCGACTGCCGTGCGGCGTGGTGGGCCTGGTGCTGGCCCTGGCCCTCTTAACGTCGGGGTGTGCCTCGCTGCCCTCACGGGCGGGCCCTGGAGGCACCCTGGCTGCCGTCTCGGGCGCGACACCCCTTGCGGCCTTGGGGCGCAGTGCTGTCGCGAGTCTCCCCGAGGATGATGCGCCCGAGGACTTCGACGCGGAGTCCGCGGACGGACCGCTTCTGCACCGCCGCCGGGCCACGCCCTCTCCCCCGAATCCCGGCGGAGGAGAAACGGCGCCCCTGCGAGTGGTGGGGGCCCTGGCAGGTGTGTGCGGGGACGTCCCCGCGGGCTGGCCGCACCTGGACTCGGAGGACGAGGTGCTGGCGCCCTTCCTGGCGTGCACCACGCCCGCGGCCTTCCTGGCCTTGCAGCGCCAGGCGGACATGCCCCGGCTGGTGAAGGCCCTCTCGGACTGGAACGCCGTTCGGCTGGGCGCCTTGGGCCCCCTGGAGGCCGAGGCTGCCCGCGTCCTCCTCAAGAAGCGCGCGGCCTTCCTCTCCACCGCCGTGGAGAAGCACGGCCTGGCCAAGGCGGAAGTCCTCGCCCTCTTCGTCCTGCACACCTCGCACGACGACGAGGTGCGGCAGCTCTTGCGCCTGCTGGCCGAGGACAAGCTGCTGAAGCGCGCCTTGGGGGCCATGGAGGTGGTGCGCGAGGAGCTGAGGCAGCGAAGCATGGCCCTCGCTGACTTCCCGGAGCGGAGCTTCCGCGGCGGCGACATCGCGCGCGGGCTGGGGCGGGCCGCGGACGACGTCGCGGCCTCCATTCCCCTCGTCGGCGGAAGCCGGAGCGTGGATGCGTCCACGCTGCCCCTGCAGCTCCCACCGCCCTACCGGGCTGCGTACGAGGAGGTGGAGAACGCCCAATTCCTGGGGGCCTTCGCGCCGGGCAACGTGGCCCTGGCGTCCTTTGACTCCCTCACCTTCGGGGTGCCGCTGGGCTTCTACCATCTGGCGGCGGGGACGGCGCAGGGTGGGGCCTCCCTCGCCAAAGGGGAGTTCGAGGAGGCCACGCGGCAGTTGGCGCCTGCGGCCCTCATGGTGGGGCTGTATGCGGGAGGGAAGGGAGCGCGCGCGCTTCGTGAAGCTGGCGTCTCCCGTCTGGAGCGCGCTCGCCTCCAGGCGGTGGTGTCCCGCGTGGAGTCGCTGAAGGCGGTGCTGGAGAGGTTGGAGGCGCGAGTCGGGGAGAGCGTTGTTGGGGAGTTGGCCCGCTACCTCCAGCAGGACCGGGGCGCAGCCATCCTGGTGGGGGAGTGGGGCGAGGCGGGCGCTCTGGCGCTGTACGAGGCGCGAGGCAACGTCGCTCAGGCACAGGCCACGTTGGCGGTGTGGTACCGAGAGCCCCCGAGTGCTGCGTCCGCCGGCGGGGGCTCCGGGAGAAGGGGCGGTACTCGGCCCTCCGTGCCTCCCGAGGCGGCAGGGCTCCCGGCTGAGGTAGCGGAGGCGAAGTTCAAGCAGTTGGAGGCGGAGTTCCCTGGAGAGCGCCTGTCGATGAACGCGGTGGTGCTGACGAGGCACCGCCAGGCCCTGCAGATGGCTGCTCCCACCGAGGTCAAAGTGGGGCCACTCTGGGACGACTACGTGACGTACCTGGAGACGCGGGCCGCAGAGATCAAGCAGGGGATTGCGGAGAAAGGGCCTCTGAAGTGGGCGGGCTACCGGCTCGTGCGCGACAGGTACGCTCGGGGCTTGGCCTTCGAGAGGATGATGGTCGCTCTCCTGGAGGCGGACGCGGTCCTGCCCCGGGCGCAGCGGCGGTGGCTCAGGGACTTCGACCAGCCGCGCATCGAGACGCACGTGGGGGTGGCGAAGGCGGACCTTCGCTTCGCGGACGTGCTTGTTATCGAAGATGGGCCCGCTGCTGGCGCGACACCACGCGTAGAGACGTTCAGCCTCAAGAGTCGTGATCTTTCGCAACTCGGAGCCGAGGCACTCACGACTCAAATGATCGAGGACGCGAGCGCTGCCTTAAGGTACTACGGGGAGACCCTGAACATCCGCCGCCCCGGAATCGAACAGACGGCACAGATCCAAAGAGTCCGCCTTATATATGAGGGCGGAAAGCTCAAGCCTGCGGATCCGAAAGCATCGCGAGCGGCCGTGCGAGATGCTCAGAATGAAGTAGAGGGAGTGGAGGTGTCGTCCCAATGAATGGAGCTGAGAAACGCAGACCTGACACCGACGACCGTCTTCGTCTCTCCTTTGAGGCTACCTTCGAGCAGGCCGTAGACCTGAATCAGGCGTTGGAGCCCTTTTTCAGGGCGCTTGAGTCTCACGCGGGCACGTGGATGCCGGAAGTTGTTGAAGGCAAGCGGAAGTACACATACTCCCGCGTTTCCGTCATGAAGGCGCTGGACGAGAAGCGCGGAAAGAAAAGCATGTCCGTTGGCCTCTCTCGTGCGACGTGGCCCGTGTTGGATATGTCCCTTAGGCTCTCGTTGCCGCCATCAGCCCCCAGATTGTATGTCTGGGTCTCTGTTCGGCCACTATCGCTTTTCAGGGAGACAGTGCGTTGCAGCGAGTTTGTGGGCATGGTCCGCGCCTGGGCTTCTCATTACCCTGTTGCTGGCGCCACAGCTAATAGTCTAGCTGAGGATCAGCTGGCGGAAGGCTCAAGCCTTGACAGCGCTGTGGACCCTTCAGAGGAGAATGGGGGCGACAGGATTCAAGAAGTGTCCTGGCTGAACATCTTCGGTCCCAAACTCGTAGAGAGCGTAGGTCGAGAGCGGATGCTCTCGACGCCTGCGCACCTTGTGGAGGAGCTTCCCAATGGCTCCGTCCTCCTCGTGCTACGGCCCACCGCCGCCGACTTCGCCAGTGAGGAATCGCGTGTGGCCCAGGCCCGCGCGCATGTCCACCTGCAGCCGGATCTCGACTTCGACACGGTGTTGCGCACGCTGCGGGAGAGGAGCGCCGCACTCGTACCCGTCGAGTCGCGCTTCCACCCCGACGTGGCGCCGTTCCTCTCGCGGCTGACGGACGAGTTCGCCATCAGTGAGCGGCAACGCAAGATCGCCGAGTTCAACGCCTTCCGGCCTCCTGTGCCGGAAGAGTGGCTGCCGGTCGCCCTTCCATCGGACGTGGCGAATCCGGAGCGCGTCCTCGAATCCTACGGAGACTTGTCCGAAGGTCTAATGGCTGCACTACACACCAAGGTGCCCTCCATCATGGACGAGACGGCCGAGTCTCTCACGGACTTGGACTTCTACTTCTGGAGGGATGACTTCCCTGAGAGGTACGAGCGGCAGCTCATTGATGGGCACACCGCACCGGCGTTAGGCGTCTACCTAGGAGACGTGCTGGTGCGGCGGTTGGGCGGGACGTGGGTGCTGCGGGCGAAAATGGAGGAGTCCCAGGTGCGCGTTGGGAAGCGCGTCTGGCTGCCCTTCCTCCGCGCCCGCAGGTACATGCAGTCGCGCGAATCGCTCTTGGAGTACTCGCTCACCCAGTTCTTCAAGGAGGCAGAGCGGTACCGGCCCTGACTGGGGCGTGGTCGAGCCTGACGGCGGCGTCTGGCGCGCAGGTCGCAGAACATAGGGGTACCCTTTCGCTTTAGCCGCCCGGCTGCTCCTGCTCGTTGGTGCACGTGCAACACTTTGCATCGTGGCGATGGTCGCACCGGCATGTCACTCACTCGCCTCGATGACCTGCCGAATGTAGTCTTGACGCAATCATGACTTAGCGTCCGGATTCTGGGAGGCACACGTGTTAATTACGCCAACTGGCGCACTTGCCATCCGGTCTGCGCCAGCCAGGGCCGCCGCGGCTCCCGCAGCCGCTGTTGCCATATCCATCGTGGCTGCGCGAAGGTCCCCCACGATTGCTTCCATTGCTGCCCTGGGAGTTCCGGTTCGGCTGTGGACTCGTAAGATTTGCTTGCCGTTCCGCTTCGTCAACCCGGACGCGCTCCGTCTGGGTCAGCAGGGCCTTGTGGCAGAGGTTCGGGTATCTGCCATCAAGGCACATCTTCAGGTTCTCGCGCCGTTCCGCTTCGTCAACCTGGACGCGCTCCGTCTGGGTCAGCAGGGCCTTGTGGCAGAGGTTCGGGTACCTGCCATCAAGGCACATCTTCAGGTTCTCGCGCCGTTCCGCTTCGTCAACCTGGACGCGCTCCGACTGGGTCAGCAGGGCCTTGTGGCAGAGGTTCGGGTACCTGCCATCAAGGCACATCTTCAGGTTCTCGCGTCGCTCCGCTTCGTCAACCCGGACGCGTTCCGTCTGGGTCAGCAGGGCCTTGTGGCAGAGGTTCGGGTACCTGCCATCAAGACACATCTTCAGGTTCTCGCGCCGCTCCGCTTCGTCAACCTGGACGCGCTCCGACTGGGTCAGCAGAGCCTTGTGGCAGAGGTTCGGGTACCTGCCATCAAGGCACATCTTCAGGTTCTCGCGTCGCTCCGTCTCGGCCGTGGTTTGCGCGTACGCACCTGTTGAGAGGGCCAGTGCTAGGATTGTGGCGTACAATAGCTGAGACATTCTTCGCCCCCTCGTCTGGTGCTTCAGGTCGCTCTCCGGTTGCTGCGGCTCAGGAGATTACACTTTGAGGTAGTGTCCCGAGAAGAGGTCGAGCGACTATGAATGGGAGCTGATCGTGGATGGCGCGTAAAGACCGCAAGAGCTGCGAGGCCTGACGCTGCCTTCAGTCCGAAATAGTGTGGCATGGAGGGCTCCCCCGTCGCGCGGAAGTCGTTGTCTTGGCAGGTGGGGCGAGTCGACGACGACCTCGTGCTCGCCTCGCTCACCTGCCTTGACGACCTTCCCATCGGGGCCTTGGTGCGCCCATGACGCGGTGCCCGAGTTCTGGATAGGCGCAGGTATGGATACAGTAGGCCGTACTGCAGTCCTGCACTGACCTGTGCGACCACGAAGGACTTTCACTGTGAGGGCGTAAGTGAGCGAGTCTTATCTGAAGGATACCGTCGATGCTGTCGAATTCGAAAATTCAGTCTCGGATAGGGAACTGCATGATTCGCTGTCTGCGACCGTTGCCTGTTTCCAATCCTTGAAAAAAAGTCTTCCTGCTGATTGGCCGCATGGCGCTAGGTATGGAATTACTGTGGCCAGGATGGCTGACTTTGCAAAGAGGAAGGAAGGTAGTCGTTATTGGCATGCGCTAAACCTCCCGCTCTGCGTGCATGCGGCGGGAGCAGGCTACCGGGATTTGAAGGCAAGAACCCTCATGGAATCGCTACTGCGAGTCTTAGATGGCTTCGCTCGGGATTTTAGTGCGGTGCCAGGGGTACGGAAAACTTTGGAGCCACTTTGGACTGATTCAGCTTGGAACATTGATCCTCCTGAAATCTGGTCTGTAGTGGCGACAGCCTTCTTGGCGCAGACCTACCAAGCAAATGGATTCAAACCCATCGGATTTGGTCTCAAGATCGGCGAAGGCCAAAAGGACGCGGACATCCAGTTTCGACAGTCCAATGGTAATGTTGTGCATGTCGACGTCGAGGCGTGGCATGTAGTCAGACTTGAAGGCCTAGACCCCGAGCAAGCTCGGGCTGCATTGCAACGCCGAGTCGAAGGTAAGTGTGATAGTAAGTTCAGAGACCTGCCCAAGTCAGAGCTTGGGGTGGCGGCAGTCGTTTGTATGGCTGCCAATGCCCACTTTGATCTGATGATGAAGTACTCGAGTTTGGCCGGTATGTACCTGCTTGATGAAAGGTATGTTGGTCAAGGAGGGTATGTGTATTGGGTGGGCGGAATTACTGATGGAAAGTCAATGTGGGTCGAGTTTTTCGATGAGTCCGCATTGAGAAAGCGTCTCGCAGAGGTGTCTAAAGGTCGAGCATAGCTAGCACTTGTTTGACGTGAGCTTAGAGGCACGCCGCTATGCATCTTCGGCATCGCCCCTGCGAGGGAGGAAGGCATGGAGGCTGGCGTATGGGCATGCGAATGGACTACGCCCTTGGCAGGTCCTGGCCTCTGTGCGGAGGGGAGCCCCGAAGGTGAACCGGACCGAACCGGCGTTCCTCAGGACGCTGGTGCGTGGCGCGTGCGAGCGGCTTTCCCTGGTGCGCTGCGCGATGGGGCCAGGGAGCGCAGGAACTGCTGCGCTCCTATGGGTCGCAGCAGCTCCACGAGGCGGCGGCGCGAGGGTTGGGCTCTGCGGTGTCTTGGCCCTCTCGGGGGCTCTCGGGAGGCGCGCGGGACGAGAGAAAGCTGTCTGCCTCGCGCGGAGGGTCGAGGGCCCGGTGAAGGGAAGCGGAGGCGGTTGGATCAGAGGCCTCCTGAAAGCGCCTTCACTTTGGGTATTGATTGGGAGGGCCCCGCCGGCCTTGCTTTGCCTCCTTCGGGACCAGCAAAGCAGGTAAGAGACGAAACCCAAAAGCAGAGAGTGACGCCTTTTCAGAAACTCCAGAGCGGAAAGAGCGGGTCTCCAGGGGAATGTTGTTAACCGCCTCCCCAGAAGTTAACAGCACTTGTTAACCACTCTCGGCCTCTCTCTCCCCAATACGGGGGAAAGAGCGCTCTAGAGAGCCCAATCGGCGGTGGAGAAGAGGGGGTGTCTTGCTCTGCGTTGGCGAGAGCCGAGAGCGCCCTCTTCGTCACCGCGAGCCAGAATCCCTTGGGATTCAGGGGCTTAAGCACGAAGGCCCCGCGATGTCATCGCGAGGCCCTTGTTAAACAAAAAGGGCCCTACTAGTTGGTAGGGCCCTTCAAGTAGCTCCCCGAATGAAGCCCTGCGCGAACTCGCTCTCGGCTTTTCTCTGATTCACGCCTCGGCTGATTGAGTCGGGCTCCAGAGTGAGCCGAGAAGACTGAGCACTGCTTGGGGCCGGGCGCGGTAGTAGCCCAGCCCCGAGCGCAGAGCATTCTGAAGCTCGGTCATCTCGTCGA